>DIWA01000083.1 GCA_002422525.1 Candidatus Hydrogenedentes bacterium UBA6118 | reverse complement strand
CTGCCCATGGGCGGCGGCAAGGGCGGCTCGGACTTCGACCCGAAGGGCAAGTCGGACGCCGAGGTCATGCGGTTTTGTCAGGCCTTCATGACAGAACTCGCGCGCCACGTCGGCCCCGACACCGATGTTCCGGCCGGCGACATCGGCGTCGGCGGACGCGAAATAGGCTTCCTGTTCGGTCAGTACAAGCGCCTGCGCAACGAGTTCACCGGGGTCCTGACCGGGAAAGGGCTCAAATGGGGCGGATCGCTGATCCGACCGGAGGCGACGGGCTACGGCGCGGTCTACTTCGCGCAGAACATGCTGGCCACCCGCAACGAGTCGCTGGACGACAAGGTCTGCCTCGTCTCCGGTTCCGGCAACGTCGCCCAGTACACGGTCGAGAAGCTGATCGAACTCGGCGCGAAGCCGGTCACGCTGTCGGATTCCTCCGGAACCGTGTACGACCCGGCGGGCATCGACGAGGAAAAGCTCGCCTTCGTGATGGAGCTGAAGAACGTTCGGCGCGGCCGCATCCGCGAGTTCGCCGAACGGTTCCCCGGCGTGAAGTACATGGAAGGGCAACACCCCTGGTCCATTCCGTGCGACTGCGCGTTTCCCAGCGCCACGGAGAATGAGATTCAGGAAGCC
Source organism: Candidatus Hydrogenedentes bacterium UBA6118 (assembly GCA_002422525.1). Classification (GTDB taxonomy): domain Bacteria; phylum Hydrogenedentota; class Hydrogenedentia; order Hydrogenedentales; family SLHB01; genus UBA6118. The sequence goes on along the minus strand of DIWA01000083.1, from coordinate 239,418 downwards.
GACGCGAAGACCCTGGTGGACAACGGCTGCCACATCGTTGTCGAGGGCGCGAACATGCCCACGACCCCCGACGGCGCCCACCTGTTCATCAAGAGCGGCGTCCTGTTCGCCCCCGGCAAGGCCGCGAACGCCGGCGGCGTGGCCGTTTCCGGGCTTGAGATGGCGCAGAACGCCCAGCACGTGACGTGGACCCGCGAGGAGGTGGACCGCCGCCTGCACGAGATCATGGCCGCGATCCACCATCAGGCCTTCGAAACCGCCGCGGAATACGGCCATGAAGGCAACTACATCATCGGCGCGAACATCGCCGCCTTCATCAAGGTGGCGGACGCGATGCTGGATCAAGGCCTGGTCTAGGCGGGAACCGATGCGCGCATGACAGCCCCGACAGCCCACGACCCGGAAAGGTTCAGCACCGGCATCGCCGGTCTGGATGACCTCTTTCGTGGGCTCATCTCAGGCGATAACGTCGTCTGGGAGGTTTCCGACATCGCCGACTACGCTGCAGTGGCCGTGCGCTTCGCGGACGCGGCCCTGCGGCGCGGTCGGCGCGTCATCTACTTCCGTTTCGCGCGCCACGCCCCCCTGATCGGCGAGGGCTCCGGCGCGCGGGTGATCCGCCTCGAGGCGGACGCGGGGTTCGAACACGTCCTCGTCGGCATCCGCCGCACCGTGGCGGCCGAGGGGCCGGGCGTACACTACGTGTTCGACAGCCTCTCCGATCTCACGGCCGACTGGTTCAGCGACCAGATGGTCGGCAACTTCTTTCGCCTCGTCTGTCCGCTTGTCCTGAGCGTGGGCGGCGTGGCCTATTTCGCCTACTTCCGCAACCAGCATTCGCCGTTCGCCCTCGCGCCCGTGAGTCGTACGACGCAGCTGCTCGTGTCCGTCTACCGCCACGAGGGCCGCCTGTTTCTCCACCCCCTCAAGGCCTCCGAACGGACCAGCCCCGAGGCGTACGCCCTGCATGAGTGGGAGGGAGACCGCGTCACGCCCGTGGCCGACAGCCACACGATCGCCCTCGTGCTCGGCGAGAGCCCGCGCGCGTCGTTGGGGCTCACCACGTCCCATCTGGGCGTATGGTCCCGCACCATCGTTGAGGCGGAGTCGGTGCAGGCGCGGCTCCGCGCCGGCGAACCGTGCCTGGCCGAGGCCGAACGGCTCCGCAAGCGCTTGCTGCGCATGGCCGTCTCGCGCGAAGAGCGCCTGCTCGAGCTCGCCGAGCGCCATCTCAGCCTCGGCGACGTCATCGTGATCGCCAGTCGCATGCTCGGCACGGGGCTGATCGGCGGCAAATCCACCGGCATGCTCCTGGCCCGCGCCATCCTTGAACAGGGCGACCCCGCCTGGCGCGACCGCTTCGAAACCCACGACTCGTTCTACATCCCCTCGGACGTTTTCTACACGTTTCTCGTCTACAACGACTGCTGGGAGCTGCGTCGCAGCCAACTCGAAGCGGAAGACTACGCCGCCGGCGCGGAGACCGCCCGCGATCGCATCATGGCCGGCGCGTTTCCCGAGCACATCGTCGCGCGGTTCGCCGCGATGCTCGAACACTACGGCCAGTCGCCGATCATCGTGCGTTCAAGCAGTCTACTGGAAGACAACTTCGGCAACTCGTTCGCAGGCAAATACGACAGCGTGTTCTGCGCGAACCGCGGTACGCCCGAAGAGCGCATGGCCGGGTTTCTCGACGCCGTGAAAACGGTGTACGCCAGCACCATGGGCGTGCCCGCCCTCAGCTACCGCGCGCGCCACAATCTGCTGGATCGCGACGAACAGATGGGCCTGCTGGTGCAGCGCGTGTCCGGTTCGCGGCACGGACGCTACTACTTCCCCCAGATCGCCGGCGTCGGCTACTCGTTCAATCCCTACGTATGGAGCCCGGATATCGACCCCCACGCCGGCATGATTCGGCTCGTGTTCGGCCTCGGCACGCGTGCGGTCGACCGCGCGGACGAGGACTCGACCCGCCTCGTGGCGTTGAACGCGCCTGATCGGCGGCCCGGGGGAGACGAAGAGCGCGACCAACAGCGCGTGGATACGCTCGATCTCGAATCAGGCGAGCTGCGGACGCTGCTGTTCGGCGAGTTGCTGCCGTCCATCCAGGGCGTCCCGATCACGTGGTTCGCCTCGCGCGATCGCCGGGCCGAGGCCTTCCATCGTTCTCGCGGCATGCGCCCGACGCCGGTTCATGCGCTGACGTTCGAGCGGTTGCTCAGCGAGAGCCGGTTCGTCGACGACATGCGCGAGATGCTCGCAGCGCTCGAAACCGCGTATGCCTGCCCCGTGGACGTGGAGTTCACCGCCAACTTCGACGCGTCCGGCGCGTACCGCATCAACCTCGTGCAATGCCGCCCGCTCCAGACCCACGACAGAGGGGGCGGTCTCGAGCCGCTGCCCGATATCGCGCCGGAGGATTTGCTGTTCACCTCGTCCGGCCCCGTGATCGGTAGATCGCGTCACATCCGCGTCGACCGCATCATCGAGGTCTGCGCCGATCGCTACGCAGCCTTGCCCGAACGCGACAAGCACTCCGTGGCGCGGGCCATCGGCGTCCTGAACCGGATGGAGCCGCCGAGCGGCGGTACGGTGCTGCTCTGCGGGCCGGGCCGCTGGGGCACCACGACGCCCTCCCTCGGCGTACCGGTGTCCTTCGCGGAGATCGATCGCGTCGCCGTGCTGTGCGAGCTCGTCGCCATGCGCGAGGATCTCGTGCCGGACGTGTCTTTCGGCACGCACTTCTTCAGCGAACTCGTCGAACGCGACACGCTCTACGTCGCCGTCGCCCCGGGACAGCAGGGCCACGCCTATGCGGGCTTCGCCGCGCGACTGGGCGCCGCGTCTCCTGATCGCTTCGCGGAACTCATGCCCGACGCGCACGCTCTGGCCGACATCATACGCGTGTTCGATGCGCCCGCGGACGCCGACGGGCGACCCGTCATTCTCCGCGCCGACACCCCCCGGCAGTCGCTGCACTGCTACCTGGCCCCGCGCACGCCCTGACCGCGCCGCGCATCGCTCATTCCTCGGCGTCGGCTTCGGCTTCAGTCTCCTCCGCCGCGACGCCCCAGACGCGGATGTCGTCGAAGCAGCCCGTGTCATCGAACGACCCGATGCCGATGGTCCCGCTGGCGAACGTCAGATCCTCCGCGACCATCGCGGGCGTGTCCATATCGTCGAAGTACACGGTGATGCGGCCCGTCTTCGTGTCGCGATCGATCCGCGCCGTGTGGTAGACGTCGTCCTGCCAGCGCGTGCCCTCGGTCCGTTCAGACGCAATCGACACCCGCGGTTCGTCGTTCACCAGAAAGATCGAGTTCGCGTGCGGATCGGCCTGCGGCGCAAAGTGAACGTAGTAGAACCGGCTGTCGCTCTGTTTGCCGAAGAACAGACACAGATCCCGGTGGCCGTACTCGCGTCCCGTCTGCTTGAACCGCAGTTCCATCCGGAAATCGGTCACATCCAGGTCCTTGACCCACGCGATGTTGAACGGCGAGCGCACCGCGGGCTCGTAGGCGCTCTGCTGTGTGAGCGCGTAGACGTGCTCGCCGTCCTCGGCGATCACCTGCCAGGCCTCCGGATCCGTCGGCGCCCAGCGGTCCGCGCCGGACTCGAAGTCCTCCTCGAAAACCAACGGCATCGACGCTTCCCTATCATCGGCATCGTCCGCCGCCGCAATCGGCATCAACGCCACGCTCGCCAACATCGCCAACCTCATCATCTGTCCCATGCAGCCGTTCCTCCTTGCATTCCTATCTGCGCAGCCCATACTGCACGCGATACGCCCGCGGACTCATCCCCTGGACGCGCCGAAACACCTTCGAGAAGTGGGCCGCGTCGCAGAATCCCAACGCGTGGGCGACCTCGGACACCTCGCGCTCCGCATCCAGCAGCAGCCGGCCGGCGTGCTGCACCCGGCGACGTTGATAGTACTCCATCGGCGAATCGCCTGTCGCCTGACGGAATATGCGGCTGAGGTAATCAGTCGAGACCCCCGCGGCGGACGCCGTGTCCGCCACGCGAAACGGCTCGCCCTGCGCGATGCACTGCTCCACGCGATCCATCGTGAGCCAGACCTCCCTGCGAAACGAATGGGCGATGTCTCCGGCCTCGGATTCGAGGCGGCGCGCCGTCATCACCATGAGCTTGAGCAGGGCGGACCTGAGCAGCAACAGCGAGGGGGTTTCGCGCCGGTTCTCGCGCGCGATGGCGTCGACCTCCGCGCGGCAGAGTTGCAGCTCCTCGTCGGGAAGCTGCCCGAGCGGGATCCGCCGCGCCGACCGGTCGCCGAACAGCGTCGACGCCAGGAACAGCGGCACAAGCCCCGGCTGCCGCCACAGCATGGCCAGGTCGTCCACAAGCCATTCGGCCAAGTAGTAGACGTTCACGATGTCGAGCTGCCGGGGGTTCGAGAACGCATGGACGCTGCCCGGCGCCACGACGATGACCGCGCCCCGGCCGATGGGGCGATCGGCGTACGGCGTCTGGTGGATCGCCGAGCCGCCGCAGACGAAGCTGACCTCGTAGTAGTCGTGGTCGTGCGGCGCGACGCCGCCGGAATCGATGCGCATGACGTTGATGGCCACGGGGCGCGCCGCGGAGATCCCCACCTGGCCCTGCGTGATGGTGTGCGTCGGAATCATACAACTGCCTTTCGGTTTGGAACAACACGAATAATGCCATCTTTCCGCGTGTTGTACAAGGCGGACGACAAGGGCGTCCGTCGGAAAGGTACAACCAAACGGACCGGAAAGACAGGACATGAAACACGAGCTCACTGCAGACCAGATCGCGCAGTATCAGGAAGACGGGTTCATCATCATCGAGGATTTCCTCAGCCCGAGCGAGCTTGAGGAATGGCGCGACGCGCTCCGGGATGCCGTCGAGCGCCGCGGGAACTACACGCTGCCCCAGCAGGTCGATAACTTCATGAACGAGCGCGCCCGCGGCCAGGAGGAGAAGACCGTCGGGTCCGGCGGCGACGACGCGACCGGCTACTACTCGAGCGTGTTCGTCCAGCGGGTCAACCTCTGGATGGACAATCCCCGCATGAAGGAGCTGATCCTCGCCCCGGAGATCGGCAAGATGGCCTGCGAACTCGAGGGAATCGACGCCATTCGCGTGTGGCACGACCAGACGCTCATGAAGGCCCCCTGGGCGAACCCCACCGCCTGGCACCTCGACAACCCCTACTGGTCGTTCCATTCGACGCACGCCATCTCGATCTGGGTCGCGCTCGACGACGCCACCCCGGAGAACGGTTGTCTGTATTTCATCCCCGGCTCGCACAAGAAACAGAGCTACGAGAACGTCGGCATCGGCCACACCATGGATGCCCTGTTCAAGGTGCATCCGGACTGGGCCGCCCAGCCGTCCGCCTGCGCGGCCATGAAGGCCGGCAGTTGCTCGTTCCACAACGGCCTGACGGCCCACGGCGCGGGCGCGAACATGACCAACGGATGGCGCCGCGCGATGACCTGCGCCTTCATGCCCGACGGCGCCACCTTCAACGGCCAGCAGAACATCCTCGCGCGCGAGCAGTTCAAGAAGCTCACCGTGGGCGACGTGATGAACGACGACGCGCAGAACCCGATCGTTTACTCCCGGGCCAACGGGAAATAGCGTCTCCTCCTGCCAGCCGCCGACCCCCTTCACCAGACGCCGCGGGCCCCGTCCCGCGGCATCGCTGTGTCCAGGGGAGCTGGACCTCGCGCGGTCCTTGGTGTATGGCGATCTTGCCGCTGGGACATATGAGGAAGCGGATGCGTTCGCTCGATGCGCATCCGCACGCGATGGGTCTGATTCGTCGCGCAACCGACAGGGGGATGTCCCGAAATGAGCGTCAAGAGCAAACAGGCCCTCGACGCATTACGCCAGGGACGCTGAGGGTAGAGGGCGGATCTGCCCACGCCGCTGCTGATCCTTGACGCAGCCCGCCGCGGGCCCTATGATGTGGCCAGCCCTCCCGTCGGCGGCGGGGGGTGGAAGCAGTCGAAGTCAGGAAACGGTCGAAGTCGTCCATCCGTCGTCGCAACCCCGAAAAGCGCCCTGCGCACGAGGTGTCCCATGAAACAGTCCAGCGCGATCGATCGCCGCACCTTCCTGAAGCTCGGTTCCGCCGGCGTGGCCGGCGCCTTGTCCATCAACCGGCTGGCCGCGGCCGCCGAGGAGGGAACCGCGCCCATCGGCGGGGTCACGCCCGTCTACCGCACGCTCGGCCGCACGGGCATGAAGGTCACCGTGGTCAGCATCGGCGCGATGCGCACCAGCGAGAGCGCCGTGCTCCGGGCCGCCTTCGATCGCGGCGTGAACTACGTCGACACCGCCCGCGGCTACATGGGTCCCGGCGTGAACGAGGCCATCGTCGGCGAAGCCGTCAAGGGCATCCGCGACAAGCTCTACGTCGCCACCAAGTTCTCGCCCCTCGGGACCAAGGAGGAGATCATCCAGTCCTGCGAGGACAGCCTGGTCTCCCTCGGACTCGACTACGTCGACCTGCTCCAGGCGCATTGCCCGCCCCCCGAATACATTCAGCAGGACCACGTCCGCGAGGCGCTCACGCAGCTCCAGCAGGACGGCAAGATCCGCTTCAAGGGCATCACCACCCACAAAGACGAGGTCGCCTGCGTGAACGCCGTGGTCGACGACCCGGAGAAGCTGTTCGACACGGCGCTGGTCGTCTACAACTTCGAGAGCGGACCCGAGATCCGCGAGGCCATCGCCCGCGCCGCCGAAGCCGGCATCGGCATCATCGCCATGAAGACCCAGGCCGGCGGCTACGAGAAGGAAGCCCTCGGCGGCGTCACGCCCCACCAGGCCGCGCTCAAGTGGGTGCTCGCCGACGAGCACGTCACGTGCGCCGTGCCGGCCATGGTCGACCTCGCCCAAGTCGAGGAAGACACCGCCGTCATGAACCTGATGGCCATGACCGCCGCCGAAGCCCAGGTCCTGCGCCGCTACGCCGAGGCCATCGAGGGCGACTGGTGCCACCGCTGCGGCGTCTGCGAACGCGCCTGCCCCAAGGGCGTCGACATCCGCGACGTCAACCGCTGCGTCATGTACGCGGAAGGCTACCGCGACCTGCGCCTCGCCCGCGAGAACTACGCCCGCATCGCGCCCGAACGCTCTCTCGCCGCCTGCGGCGACTGCGCCGCGTGCACGCTCCGCTGCGTCCACGGCATCGATCTCCCGAACCGCGTCGCCCGTGCCCGCACGCTCTTCGCGTAGCCCGCGCGCAAGGAAGGATCAGTCCCATGCGCCCTATCGCCGCCCTGGCCGCCGGTGTCGCCCTCGCGGTCTGCCTCACGCTCGGCTGCGCCACCACGACCGCGCCCGAACCGGCGCCCGCGCCCGCAACCGCGCAGGCCGCGCCGCCTTCCGTTGAGAGCGTTCTGCCCGCGCCGACCTTCGCCGAGGGCTGGACCGCGCTCGAGACCGCCGCCTACGACGCCGACTCGCTGTTCGAGTACATCAACGGCGAGGCCGACCTCTACTACCCCTACGGGTTCCGGCAGGCCGCCTCCGCGCTCTACGTGATTGAAGACGACGCGAGCGCGACCTCGATCGATGCCGGCGTGTTCCACATGGGATCGCCGCTCGACGCCTTCGGCATCTACTCGAACTACCGCGGGGGCAGGGGAGACCGGATCGACATCGGCGCGGACGCCCGCATCAGCGACCAGCAACTCGTGTTCTATCAGGACGCTTACTTCGTACGGGTCACGATCGTCGGCCGCCACGACGATCCGCGATCCGCACTGGCGGCTTGCGGAACGGCCATCGCGGACCGCCTTCCCGAGAGCGCCCCGCCGAGCGAACTGGCCCTCATCGACATCGACGGCGTCGACCCCGACACCGCCGTCTACATCGCCCAGAGCCTGCTCGGCTACGCCTTCTTCCCGCGCGGACTGCTGGCGAACGCCGCCGAGGACTACGGCGCGCGCGCCCGCGTGTTCGTCGTGCTCGCCGCCGACGACGCCGAGGCCGAGGGCTGCCTCGCCGCCTATCTGGCCTATCTCGACGAACGCGGCGCGACACACGAAGCCGCGGACGACGGAACCGTGCTGGCCCAAGACCCCTTGCACGGCGGCACGCTCATCCGTTGCCGCGGGCCCTACGTCTACGGCGCGACCGGACTCGACAACCCCGACGCCGCCGCCCAACTCCTCGACACACTCGACGCCGCCCTGTAGCAAGGCCGCCATATGGAGTGCGGCAGCTTGCTGCCGCTTTCTCAACCCCGCCGCTCAGGCTTCCGCACACTGCCGCCGGTTACCGCAGCAGCCCACGCCCTCGCGCGAAAAAGCGCAAGCGAGCTTGCGCACTCCGAAAGAGGCTTCGCCTCGCCCCTCGGTTGTCACTGCCAGAACCGCCGACCGGCGAGGGCGCCGGTCCCACACAGATGCCCGCTGTTCATCGCCGCCGCAGGCGGATCCATCCTGTCTATCCTGTGAATCCTGTCTAGCCATTCCTTCCTCTGCGGACGAGACGTCCGCGCTCCCGGGTTCGGCGGATCGCCCTCCCGCCGCCGCCCCTTGCATTCACCCCGCGTCTGCCTGTACAAATGGGCCGGGGATGGCTGCGGCATGACGCCCTATCCAGCTACGAGAGTCGCGTACGAATGACGATCCGACCGGCGGGCGGGGCATGCCCGCAATCGACAGAGCAGTCCGATCCGGCCACCCGGGATGCGCGGCGGGCGCGGAGGCATCGGCTATCCCGCGCCGTCGGCACGCAAGGCGTGGCATCCTGGATCGCGCCCCCGGCGGCGCTGCTGGTCGGCATCCTTCTGCTGATCGCCTTGCTCTTCCGCGGCCCTTCGCCCACCGCCGAGCCGCTCACCGCTGCTTCCCCGATACGCACGGCGCGGGCCGCGGACGGCGTTCCCCGCGACCTGGAGCCCACGCAAGAGCCCAGGAAACGCGAGGCCCGAAACGCGGAAGGGGACGCACACCGCCTCGAACGACTCGAGCTGCGTGCGGAACCGACCCCGACCCCGCCCACCGCCGAGGAATCGCGGGACGAACTGCGTCGCCGATTACGCATTCCCGATTACGAGACCACCTGCGGGCTCAGCCAGGCGGAGCTGTCGGCGTGGGGGACGGGGGAGAGCGTCCCGCCGCGAACGCTTCGGCTCGAGCCAAGGGTCGACACCGTCGCGACGCACGGCGACCGCGCCGCGCCCCGGGTCGCCATCGTGCTCGACGACGGCGGCTACGGGGGCTGGCCCACGGAAGAGATCCTGGGTCTCGACAACCGGCTGACCCTGTCCATCCTCCCGTTCGCGCCCTACTCGACGGTCACCGCGCAACGGGCCGCGGCCCTGGGTTTCGAGGTCATGCTGCACATGCCGATGGAGTCCTACTATCGTAGCCACAACTGCACCGGTTTCCTGGGCGTCGCGATGGACCAGAAGGAGATCGGGCGGCGCATCGATGCGGCCCTGACCGACGTGCCCGGCGCCGTGGGCCTCAATAACCACACCGGCGGACGCTATACGCGCGACGCCGCCGCGATGGCCCGCGTGATGACCGCGATCCGCGACCGCAACCTCTTCTTCCTCGACAGCCGCGTCGTGTCCCGGTCAAAAGGGTACGACGTCGCGTGCGCGCATGGCATCGCGGCGCTGTCGAACATGATCTTCCTCGACCACTACAACGATATGGAGTCGATTCGCCGCTACTTCAACCAACTGATCGAACTGGCGCGCCAGCGGGGCGACGCCATCGGCATTGGGCATTTCCGGCCCAACACCGTGACCGTGCTGAAGCAGGCGTTGCCGGGGCTCAAGGCCAACGGGATCGAGCTTGTCCACGCCTCCACGTTGTTGCGCCAGGATGCGCCCGTTCCGTGTCGGCCCGTGCCCTGCGACCTGTCGCTGATCGCCGAACGCATCGAGGGCGGTGCGGGCTGGATGCCGGCGCCCTCCGCCGGGGAGGAACCCGCGCGCGTCGAGACCGCCTCCGCCGGAGCCGGCTGATACGCGCGCCGACCGACCGCCCCATCCACGGTCCAAGTCCGCCATCACTTTGCCGGGCCGACGCGCCGCATCGACGTCGGCCGCCAGGAGGTACACCCCAATGACCCGAACGCCAAGCCTGTTCCCGCGCATCTGCGCGCCGTTCGTCGCCGCGCTGATCGCCGTCGCGCCCGTATATGCCCAGACCCAGTCGGGATCGGCGGGCGCCGTCCCCAAGGGGCAGTTCGTGCGCGGCCGAGCCGCGGCGACGGATGAGGAGACGCAGTCCGAGTCGGCCCCGCCCACGCCTGCACCGCGATCCACTGAACCCACGCCCCGTCAGGAGGGGGCCGTGCCGCCCGCCGGAACGCCGACGCCGGAACGCGCGCCCGCGCCCTCCGGACCCGCCGGCGACGACGAGGGACCCTACCGGTCCTATCTGGCCCACGTTTCCGCCGCCGAGGCCTTCCTGCGCCTGAAGGAGCCCGCCTCCGCCCGGCGCTGGATCGACGGCGCGCCCGCGGCCTATCGCGGCTGGGAATGGGACTACCTGCGCGCATCGGTCGACGTAAGCCTGCGGCGTTGGGAGGGGCACGCCAAAAGCGTCTTCGGACTCGACCACAGCCCCGACGGTCGCCGCATCGCCACGGCCGGCGGCGACGGCGTCGTCAACATCTGGGACGTCGCAACGGGACAGGTGGCGACGTCGCTGGTATCCACGCCGAACGAAGGCGACCGTGCGCCGTTCTACTCAGTCGCCTATTCGCCCGATGGCAAACGCCTGGCCGCCGCCTCGCACGATCAGACCATCACCGTCTGGGATCTCGCCACGGGCGCGCCCATCTTCACCTCCGCGCCGCAGGAGCACGTGGTGCGCTGGGTCGCGTTCAGTCCCGACGGCGCGCGCCTCGCTTCGACCTCCTGGATCCGGCTGCCGGAAGCGCCGCACGTGCTCGGCGTCGTGCACATCTGGGATGCCGCCACCGGCGAACAGATCCAGCGCCTGGACGGCGTGAACCACCCGATGGTGACCGCGGCCTACAGCCCCGACGGCAAGATCCTCGCCACGGGCGACTGGGCGGGGCTGGTGCACCTGTGGGACGCGAACACGGGCGAACCGCTCGGCAGGCTCGAACTCCCGGCCGGCGATTACCGCGCCGTGCAGGTGATCGCGTTCGATGCGACCGGCGAGCGGCTCGCCGTCGGCTGCAAGGACAACCTGGCGCATGTCTTCGACCTTGCCTCGAAGCGCCTGATTGTCTCGCTCGCGGGCCACACGGCCTGGGTAAACGGAGTCGCCTTCTCGCCCGACGGCAAGCGACTCGTCACCGGATCGGTCGACCAGACGCTGCGGGTGTGGGACCTCGCGGCCGGTCGCGAGACGACGACCCTGCTCGGCCACACCGGCGCGGTCTGGGCGGTGCGCTGGCCCGTCACCGGGTTCGTCGCGTCCGTATCGGCCGACGCTACCTTGCGCATGTGGGACGTCGACTCCGCGATGGGCCAGACCCGCTCCTGGGCCTACGAACCCGGCGCGTTGGCCGTGCCGTTCAGCCCCGACGGCCGCCTGCTCGCCACAGCCTCGCAGGACGGCTCGCTCGTCATCTGGGATGTAACCACGGGCGCGCGCATCGGCGAGTGCGACGGCCTCGAAGCGGCCGCCAACGCCGCCGCGTTCTCACCCGACGGGAGCCTCCTCGCGGCGGCATCCAACGACGGTTCCGTGCGCTTCTGGCGCGTACACGACCGGAAGTCGTCAAGCCATATCCAAGCGCATACGGGCGGCGCGACCAGCGTCGCGTTCAGTCCCGACGGCACGCGCGTCGTGTCGGCCGGGCGCGACGGGCAAGCTGTCGTGTGGGACGTCGCGAGTCGCAAGCCCGTGCTCGAGATTCCCCACCGCGCCGTGCCCTACACAGCGGCCTTCCATCCCGCGGGCGACCGCGTGGCCACCGGCGCCATGGACGGCGCCGTGCGCGTCTACGGGATCGCCACGGGGACCTGCCTCGCCACGATGCAGGGACATGAGCAAGGCGTGAGCAGCGTGGCCTACAGCCCGAACGGCGCGTATCTCGTGTCCGCGTCGCAGGATGGCACGGTGCGCATCTGGAACGCGGACTCCGGCGACCCGGTGCGCGTGTTCCGCGACCACGAGGCCGGCGTCTGGCGCGCCGTGTTCTCCCGCGATGGGGCCCGCATCGCTTCCGGCGGCTACGACAACACGGTACGCCTGTGGGACGTCGCCCGCGGGACCGCCGCACTCACGATCCCCGGGTTCAGCCACGGGGTGTATGCTTTGGCGTTCAACCCGGACGGGTCGCGGCTGAGCGTGGGGGAGTTGTCCGGCGCGTTCCACGTGCTCGACTCAACGCCCGTCGCCGACCGCTACGCCGCCATGGCGAACGGCCGGAAATAGCGATCGCGCAGCAAGAGAGGGCTACCTCGCCGGCGCGGGGTCGGGCTCGAACGAGACCGCCTCGCGCGTCGCCTCGTCGCCGAAGACCACGTGATCCGGCCCGAGGGGCTCCTCGCCGAACCGATTGTCGCGCAGCGTTACCCCGCGCGCGTTCGTGAGCGTCAGCTTGGACCGGCCCGTGTCCTCGAACCGGTTGCCCGCAAGCGTCACGTCCCGGGCATGGGCGATGCTCAGCTCGCCGTCGATCACGTTGTCCTCGAGGACGATGCGTGAGAGCACGGGCTCCGACGGCGGCTCCGGCGTGAGCGCGGCCGTGAACGCCACGGCGAGATGCGGGTTGCCCCGACCCAAGCGCAGCGTGCAATCTCTCACCGTCACGTTCGACGGCAGCGGCCCCTCGATCGACTCGCCGTAGAACCAGGCCAGCGCGGTGATCTCCGTGTTCTCGATAGTCATGGGGCACTGCAGCCGACAACTCATGCGGATGACGCAGTCGCGGATCGTGGTGTCGGGGTTCGCGGTGCTCACGTTCCACACCCGGTCATCCTCGGCCAGTCCCTCGATCGGCGATTCGAGCCGCAGCGTGATGCAGGGCGATCGCGGGCTGTCCCCGGTCCAGTCCGTCTCTTGCGTCCCTGAGACCCCGACGATGCGCCTGCGGCCAAGCAACCGGCCTTCGCCGACGCTGTAGGCTTCGAGCACGTCGCCCTCCGCCCACGGCAGGATGCCCAGCGGGAAGAGCTGGAGAACCTCGACCGTGTCCGACGTGACGATACGCGCGACGCGGGACAACAACGTCTTGATGTTGAACGCGTCGTCGTTCATCGCCTCGAGGCGGCAACGTTCGAAGAGCAGTCGCCCCGGGTTGGCGGTGATGTGCATGCCGTCGCGCCACGACGTCGAGTGGCGGCGGGTTCCCGGCTTCGGGCGGATGTGTACGTCGCGGAACGTCACCTCGCCGCGGTTGCCGGTCGCGCTGAACACCATCCACGGCGCCGACCAGACCTCCACCGACGCGATCCGGACGGTCTCGTTGTTCCGAATCCGGAAAACCTCGCGACCGCCGCGATGCGCCACGCCCCGCACGGGCAGGCTGATCACCGTCTCGCCTTCCCGGGCCTCCGCGAGCGGCCCATCGCCCCACACGCCTTCTCCGAACGGCCGGTTGCTCCAGTCGTCTCCGCGCTGACGCGGCGACCGGTAGACGGCCCGCACGATGCGGTCATCAAGACTGCCGGGATAGGCTTCGCGGATCTCCTGCATCCAGTAGTGGTGTCCGAGCAGGGTGTGGGGGCCTTCCAGCCAGACCATGCCGAAATACGCCTGTTCATCGCGTATCCCCGACGGGCCGCCCAGCGGCGGCATGTCGAACTCCTCGAAAACCTGCACATCCACATATCCGGCCGCGGCGTCCTTGGCGACGATCAGCCCGTCGGCGAAAGGGAGAGGATCGTAGTCGACGCTGAGGTTGACCAGCGCGACATTCCGGCACGCCTCCACGCACGCGAACCCCATCGCGCCCTCGGTCACGTCGATGAGGAAGGTCGCCCCGGCGCCGTCGAGGGTGAGGTCCTCCTGACCCATCAGCCGGACCATGTACGTGTCGGACTGCGCCGCATGCACCGTCTGGTTCGGTCCGTGCTCCAGCGCATCGACATACGCCGCAACATCCGGTCCGCTCCGCAGCAAGTACGTCGCCTCCGCGTCGAACGCCAGCCGCGCGGGACGCGGGGCCTCGGTCAGCGCGCGCACGGCCGTCTGCAACGCGGGGCCGTCGTCCGTCACGCCGTCTCCGACCAGCCCATAGTCCGCGGCGTGGAGCACGGTCTCGGCGGCCAGCGCGGGGGAGACTCCGGAGCACAGCGACAAGGCGAGGGACAACAGACGGATCGGAGCGGCATGCATGGCGTATCCTCCCTTGGCCGGATGCCGCGCGCCCATGGCAGTCGCGGCCCGGGCCGGCGTCCAGCGCAAAAGACCTGGGCCGGCGCGATGGTCTCACGCCGGCCCGTCGTCGTTCTACAACACCCGGTACAGCGTCGCCGTCAGCCGGCGCCGCCCAGCAGGCCCATCCAATAGGCGCCCTGCGAACTGAAGTTCACCGTGCCGCCCACGAACGTCACCGGATCGCTCTTGCACGGGTATCCGCTCCCGTAGCGCACGAAACTGACGTGACCGTCCATCCAGAGGACATTCGATCCGCCCGGAACATGGTTGAAGTGGATCTGGCCGCCGGGCGTCGCGTAGGTGTTCTCGGTGCCCCAGGCATCGAACATCACCGGGATCGTGCTCTGCGACTGCGCGCCCGCCGCCGGATTGTTTATGTCCGTGATGAAGAACCGCTCGACGCCTTCCTTCAGCGCCGGGTACGTGCTCGGAAGCAGCGTCACGCTGTCGTCATCGCGCCAGAACCCGTCGCCGCCGCGAATGTCGAACGCGGGCATCGAGTCCCACTGCCGGATCTCGCCGAACCGCGCGATCTGCGACCACGCCGTGGGGCCGCCGCGCGCTTGGATCTCGCCCGCGCCGATGCCCTGCCACGTGTCCGGCGGGGCCACCGCCGTGAAAGGCGCCTGCCCCTGCCCGATCAGCACGTCCATGACCTGCGACATCGTCGACGTCGCGTACGGAAGATAGATGTAGGACACGGGGTGCGACAGGAGCGCGTCGCGCACCGCGTTCGAGATCCAATCCGAACCCGTCACCGCCTGCACCTGCGCGCCGATGTCCTCCTCGAGGCCGACGCTGTTCGACGAATCGCCGCGCGAGTCCGACGGACACACCATGATCGCGGCGTCGTTCCAGTAGTCCGGGTACAACGCCATCCCCTTGATGCCTTGGGCGAAGAAGTCGTTCCCGTTGATCGTCCACTCCGTACCCTTCGGGAACGCGCCGCGGTTCTCGCTCGAGTACATCTTGAGGACCAGCCCCCACTGCTTGAGGTTGTTCTGGCAGCTCGCCCGCCGTGCGGCCTCGCGCGCCCGGGCCAGCGCCGGCAGCAGAATCGCCGCCAGGATGGCGATGATCGCGATCACCACCAGCAGCTCAATGAGTGTAAACCCTCTTCGTCTCATCTCGTCTCCGTCTCCCTTACTGTTGATAAAACACCCACAACGTCCACACCCACACGGAAGGCGGACAAGCCCGCGGACGTGGCCGGTATCGAAAACCGCTCCGATGGACTCCCGCCTGCCGTTCCGGTATACTCCCAGCATAATCGTGACCGGTCACGGTGTCAAGACTTTTTTTTCGGCCCTCGCGCCCGCGATGCGCGACGCCCCGCGCCCGTTGTTCAAGGGCGGGTCCTGTCCTGACGCCGCCGGTCCCGCGGCGCCCGCCGCGCGGCAGCGCCACGCTGGGGATGAACAGCTCCATGTCTCGTAAGCCCTTTTCCACGCCATCGCCTCGACCGGCGCCGCTGACGAACGTTCACCCCGGCGGGGCCCTCGGCGAACGCATCCGCCGCAACTACGACCGTCTCGAACGCGAGGACTACCGGCCCGATGTCGTCCTGAAGGATCCGGACTACCCGTGGCCGGGCGACATGGAAGGGCGGCTCACGCTGGCCCTGACGCTCCTCGAGCAAGTGACGGGGCGCCCCGCGCGGTATCTGCCCCAGTTGCTCGATCGCCTGCCCGGCGCGTTCAACGAGGCCGGCTACCTGGGACGTGTCGCAACGGACGGCAGGCACGACGAGCAGCAGCTCGCCGGACATTCCTGGCTCCTGCGCGGGCTGTGCGAACACTACGAGGCGCACCGGGACGCACGCGTGCTCTCGTGGATCGACGCCATCGTGCGCGGCCTCGCGCTTCCGGCCCGCGACGCCTACGCGGCATACCCTCACGAGACCTACGCCGACCTACTCGAGGGCGAGGCGATCGGCCAGATCGGCCGCGTGGATCTCGGCCCGTGGCGGCTGTCCACGGACATCGGCTGCGCCTTCATCCTGCTCGACGGGCTGAGCCACGTCTACCGCATCACCGAGGATCCCGCCGTGGGCCGTATGCTTGACATCATGGCGGAGACCTTTCTCGAACTCGATCTCGTCAAAATGTCGCTCCAGACCCATGCGACCCTCTCCGCGTCGCGCGGACTGCTGCGACTCGCGGAACAGCGCCGCTCGACCGCGCTGCTCGACGAGGTCCGACGCATCTGGCGGATCTACTGGACCACCGCACGCACCGCCAACGATGCCAACCACAACTGGTTCGGGCGGCCGCATTGGACCGAGCCCTGCGCGATGGTGGACGCCTACATGACGGCGATGTCGCTGTGGCGGCTCACCGGCGAGGCGGCCTTCCTCCGCCAGGCGCACCGCGGCGCCTACAACGGATTGGGGTTCGCGCAGCGCCCGAACGGCGGCTACGGCTGCGATTGTTGCGCCGGCGCGCACGACGTCTACCTCGCCCCGCAAGAGGGAACCTATGAGGCCTGGTGGTGCTGCACAATGCGCGGGGGAGAGGGGCTCGCCCGCATGGCCCAGGATGGCTGGCAAACTCAGGGGGATGCGCTGTACCTCGCCGCCTACGCCGACGCCGTCGCGCGGATCACATCCGAAGGCGGGTCCGCGACCATCGCGCAGAAGACCGACTACCCCTTTGGCGGCGACGTGACCATCACGATTGAGGAAGCCGCCGGCGAACCGTTCAGGTCAATCGCGTTCGTCGTGCCGGAGGGAGGAAGCGCAACGCGCGTCGTCGTCGACGGCGCGCCTGTGGCATACGAGACCAAGGACGGCTTCGTGCACGTCCACCTCGCGCCTCGATCCGGGCTGGAGATCCAGGCCACGTTCTCGTTGTCGGTCGGCGCCGAGCCATACGTCGGCGGACTGGACGGCGGGCCGCACGTCTGCCTGCGCCACGGCCCGCTGCTTCTTGGCATCGATGCGCCGACAACCTCGGACGAAGCCGCGGAGCGCGTGACGCTGACGCCCAACCCCAAGCTCGAACCGCTCGGCAACGCCCGCTACCGCATCGCCGGCGCGTCCTGCGAAGTCCGCCCGGTCTGCGACCACTATACCCTCGACCCGGAAGCCGCACGGCATGACCGCCGGCAGGTCATCTTTCCCCTCAAGGAGAAGTGACGCCCTACTGCTTCGCGGGCGACTGCCGCTCGTGGACGGCGCGGATCTCCGTGGGGGTCAGGCACACGTCATACACGGCCACATCGTCCAGCATGCCGCGAACGAAGTAGAAGTCCTCGTTCTGCCCGTACCGCCCCAGAAGGAGGGGCGTCGGACTGGGGATCGGCAAGCCTTCCACGGGCTTCGCGCCAACCAGCTCCCCGTCCAGGTAGATCCGCATCTCGCCCGCGCCGTAGGTCGCGACGATGTGTTGCCACTTCCCGGGCTGCAGGCTTCCCGCGTCAAGGGTGTCCACGCCCGCCAGGTAGAAGCGCACCGCCCCCTGATAGATCTGCAGGAAATACCCGGCCTGTTGCCAGGCGCCTTTGCACAGCAACACGGGCATCCCGTCGAGATCATCGAGATTCACCCACACGCTGAGCGTGAGTTCCGACTTCGGGTCCCAGTCGGGTTGCGACGGAAGCTCCGCCCAACCGCTTCCCCCCAGCGCCAGCGCGTTCTGCGCGAGCTGCGTGAGGCCCTGCAGGAAGTCATCGCTCTCGAAGTTCAGCTCCAGCACCGGCGTCAGCGGGGAGGCGGCGGCCATGATGCCGATCTTGCGCGACGGCGGGCCCGTCCGCCCATCCGGAGAGACGGCCGCGACGGTGTACGTATACGACTTGCCCACCGTCACGTCCGCGTCCGTGAACTCGACCCGGCGGCCATAGACGGCCGGGGCCGTGTACGAAGCGACGGGCTCCTGGTCGATCCCCAGCTTGGTCACCACGTAGCGCACCGCACTCGCGGCGTCACAGTCCCACGCGATCGTGATCCTTCCGGCGCGCGAGGTCGCCGCCACGTTCGAAGGGGGCTGCGGCAGGGGATAGGCCGGCGTCGTCACGCGCACCGTCGCCTCCGCGGTCTCCTCGCCGCCGATCCGACGGCTCTCCACCACGTACGTGTGCGCCGCTTCGGAACGGACGGCCATATCCTCGAACCAGCCGAGGGCCGTCCTGCCCAACAGCTCGCGGTCGCGGTAGACGGCGTACATCTCGCCGGGCGACGGCGTCCATTCGATCAGCATCGCGTGTCGATCGAGCACGGGGCGCGCGCGAAGGTCAGCCGGCGCTGCTGGCGCCCCTGGGGCCGCGGGAGCCGGCTGCTCAGGGCGCGCAACGTCTTGCGCCACGTACACGAGATAGCGCTGCGGATAGGCGGAAGGAAAACGAAGCAGTTCGCGCATGCCGGACTTGACGACGATGCCGTACTCATGGCCGCCCGGCTCCTCGGCGAACTCCGCCAGATCCAGCGCGAACGTCGTGCGGCCCATCCGCTCCAGCGCGTGAACCGTCTCCCGCGACGCGCCCTGCCGACGCAGACGCAGCTCGACCGTCAGGCTGCGGTCGGGAGCGCCCGTCACAATCGCCCGGTCCGGCAGAAGCAACAGGCGCGGCGCATCCGCGAGCGTGTCCGGCGGCGCGCAGAGGGCCTCGAGCTCCTCTTCCGTCGGCTGCAGGCGATCGCGCACATCAGCCCACAGCTTCGCATTCATGGTGGCCAGTACGCCCAACTCGCCCTTGTTCGCAATGCGTCGCGCGTAGAGGTGGAGCATCTCCGCCAAGCCGCTCTCGCGGATATAGCGGATCGCGCCGCGTCGGTCTTCCCGTTCAATGAGGTCATCCAACTGACCGCCCGGCATGAGTCTGCGCGAGACGTCCTCGTAAGCCTGAACGAAGTCGATCAGGTCCAGCAGATCTTGCCGGGCCTTCTGGATCTGATCGTCCGCTGCCGGCCCGGCGGCGCCCTGCATAATCGTGGACACCACGGGGATCGTGGGCATCGTCGGAAGCAAACGCGTCACGTCGGGGATCGGAAGCGCGGATTCCGCGGGTCGCAGTTGCGCCGCGATGCCGCGCAGCTCCGCGATCTTGCTCTCCTCGCCCAAGCCCCATGTGAACGGGGCGCATTCGTTCTGTCCGCCGCCGCCCACCCAACGGTAGCCGAGATCCTGGAGCCGCCTCAGCGCCGGGGCGTACATCGCCGCATCCTCCGCGCCGTACCGATGCGCCGCATAGGTCTCCAGATACTCCGTCACGGTGAGGTCCGGGTCCCAAGCGAAACGACTCACGTAACCCGCCGACTCCTCAACCGCCCGCGTCCGCCAATGAATGCCCAGCAGCCCCTGGCACCCCTTCGCCAGCGCATCGCGACAAGCGCCGGCCGTCTCGTCCAGGTTCGGCTGCGGCTTCCACTGGTCGCCGTCGAACTCGAACCAGATGATCGGCCAACGCTGCCGTTCCGGCGCCAGCTTCCCGTAAGCCTCGCTGACCGTCGGGGTGATGCGGATGTTATCGAGCGCCGAGAACGCGATGCCCTCGGGGAGCAGTTGATCCATGCCGGGGAAAAAGTCCGAGAAGCGCAGCCACGCGTCGCCGCCCCAGCCGCTCACCACGAGCCGAACGTCCGGTCGCACGGCGTCGACCACGCGCTGGGCATGCGCCGCATACAGCGTCATCCGCGCCGCCTCTCCGCGACGCCGCGCGTCCTCAATATCTCCAAACGCGGCATCCCACCGCACTTGCGCGCTTTCCCACGGGCTGCGCGGCGAAGGCGACGCTACTGGGTAGACCCCTTGGGCCTCCGGTTCCCAGATCCACACGTAGTCTAGCATCGGATAGTCTTGAAGCAACTGGGTCAGGCGACGCTCGAACGCATCCTGTACGGCGTGGTGGGTCGGATCGCCGTGCACCTCGAACCCGAGACACGTGGAGAGCCCGCGCGCTTTCGCGTAGGCCAGCGCGTCCGCAAGCACGGTCTTGGCTGCACGGATCGACGCATCCCGATCCGTGATGAACGAACTCGCCGCGCCGAAAGCCTCGCGCGCGAAGTACCGGGCCGTGCCGCCATAGAAGGCGTCCGTGCCGATGGGTTTCGTCCCCCAGGTAGCCTGCAGCGTATTCAGCAGCGGCGCGCCGCCCGCCAGCTCCCCGTCCTCCTGCTCATAGGCGGCGAACGGCTCGGAGTCGTACGCGTGGAAACCGACGAACGTCATCCGCATACGCGCCAGCGCGTCCACGAACGCGCGGTGGTCGGCCGGCTCCCAGGTCGTCGGGCTGTTGAAGAAGTTGCACCAGGGAAGCATGCCGCGCACGGAAAACACGGGCGAGCAGGACGCGTTGAGCGGCTCGATGTCGCTCCAACGCACGCGGTCCTCCGGCCATGCGATGCCGCTCAAGTAGAACCCGAACCCCACGTGTTCGAGCAGCGCGTAGATCCCGTTCCGGACGCCCCTCGAAGTCGGCGCCGTCACCACGACGAGGTCGTCCGACACAGAGTGGAGGAGGTACCCGTCCGCCTCCGGGACATCGAGACCGAAGGGATACGCGCCGCGCACGTTCGGCAAGCTGTCCGCGGGCCCGATCACCACGCCGGAGGCCCCGCGCGGCGCCGACTTCGTCGCAACGAGTTCCCAATCGCCGCCGGCCGTCGCGATGAGAAGCGCCTGCAGGTCGCGGACGGCCGTCAGCACAACCGGGTCCTCACCGTCGGCCGTCGAAGGCGTGACGTAGATGGACTGTGCGGAGACGCCCCCCGCCGCCAGGATCATGCACACGAAGAGGATCGTTCGGCTTCGTACGTACAGCATCGTATCTCCTTGAGAGCCGTGACCAAGAACCGTGAGGCGTTGTGCGGACGTCCCGCTAGTCCTTGCCGGACTCGCGCCGCTTCCGCCCGCTGAGCTGGGAGGTGATCCCAATCATTGTCAGGGGGCCCCAGGCCGCGATCCGCAGCCATGTCCCTGTCTGTTCGGGCAGGTCATCGACCCACCCGCCGAAAGGCGATCCGTCGACCGCGCCGACGGCCATGGCGGCCCCTTCGACGATCAACAGGGCGCCCACCGCGGCAAGAACGAACACCATGGCCGGGCGTTCGAGCAACAGCGCGACCAGTCCGCCGGCGAGTGCGCACCCCAGGATCGCCCAGGGGATCCATGACTCAGGCCGGCCTTCCAGCAGCTTCATGGCGAGAATCCCCGCGCCCGCGGATCCGATCAGGAACACTCCCGCGCGATACAGGAAATAGACCGCCATGCAGCCGCTCACGCCGCCGACGACGGCCGCGATCGCGACAGGCGCGAGCTGACCGCCCGTGAACAGGGCCATCAGAACGCCCGCCGCCATCCCGGCCAACAGAAACCCCGTGAAGCCGATGACGAACTTGAGCGCCCGGTACCCCAGGAAGCAGTAGAGCAACCCGGCGATCGACAACACCGCCCCGCTCATCCAGGCGGATCCGACCGCCTCGGCGATGAGGCCTGCCTGGTCGAACATCCGCTGCGACAGCTCCGCGGCGGCTTCCGGCACGCCCGTGCCCGCGAGGGCTTCCCCGGCCTGGTTGAACTGATCAAGCGCAGTGTCGGCGAGACCCGCGGCGATGGCATTCACGTCCGATTCCATTGGGGCCCATCATGCCGAGGTTGGGGCAACCGGTTCAACCGGACCGGTATGGCGACGCAGATCACCCCTTCCTCCGGTTCGGTTCGAACCGGACCCACGCCCCGCCGCGCACTGCGTCGCCGCTATTTCACGGACTCGCGCTCGTGCGCCTGGTAGTAATCGGGATGGAACACCGTGTGCGCACAGGGTTCGGATATCTCGAACCCCTTCTCGCGCAGGATCTCCTCGATCCGTTCCTTGTTCTCCTGGTTCACGCAGATATGCTGGTGAACCTGACTCCATCCCCCGCCCAAGTTCCCTCCGAGCTCGATGATCCGATTCCGGGTCTCCAGATCCAGGACGTCGATCGTCTTAGAGGCCACGATCCACCGTTGCAGCTTTGGCATGATCTGTTCCTCCTCGATCAAGCTCCTCGCTTACTCGTACTATACCAGAGTTAGTGCAGGATCGGGGATTCATGAAAGCCTGTCTGTCCGCCGGCGTACGGTACGCCGCCCCGGCGGACGTTCCCTTTATGGAAGCGTCGGTTTTCGGTACACTCTCTCCGCGCCTGCATATTGACTGGAATCGCCGCCTGACTGAGGAGATCACATGGTTGGCCTGCACACCATCCCCGCGCACGTACGCGCGCTGTTGCTCGAGGATGTCCATCCCCTGGCCGTGACCCGTCTGAGGGAGGCCGGGTTCGAAGTTCGTCTGCACCGCGGCGGACTCGACCCGACCGAACTCGCGAAGGCTCTGGAAGGCGTCCACGTGCTCGGCATCCGGTCCAAGACAAACGTCACCGCGGAAACGCTCGAGGGGGCCCCGGATCTGATGGTCGTCGGCGCATTCTGCATCGGCACGAACCAGATCGATCTGGACGCAGCGATGCGACGCAGCGTCCCCGTCTTCAACGCGCCCTTCTCGAACACGCGGTCCGTGGCGGAGCTCGTCCTCGCGGACATCATCATGTTGTTCCGTCGTCTGTTCGACAAGATCCACGACGCGCACGAAGGCCAGTGGAACAAATCGACGGCGGGCAGCATCGAGGTGCGCGGCAAGACGCTCGGCATCGTCGGCTACGGCCATATCGGGCGTCAGGTGTCGGTGCTCGCCGAAGCGTTGGGCATGCGGGTCATCTATTTCGACATCGCCGACAAGCTGTCCATGGGCAACGCCGTGCGTGCGGTTGACCTGCGCGACCTGCTCGAACAAGCCGACATCGTCACGCTCCACGTCCCCGCGACGCCGGAGACCGAGGGGATGATCGGCGCCGATGAGATCAGTTGGATGCGGCGGGGAACCTATCTGATCAACACGAGCCGAGGGTCGGTGGTCGATCTGCACGCCCTGCGCGGCGCGCTCGACTCGGGCCATATCGCCGGCGCTGCGGTGGACGTGTTTCCCGAGGAGCCCAAATCAGGCAAAGACCCCTTCAGCTCCCCGTTGCAGGGCCTGCCGAACGTCGTGCTAACGCCCCACATCGGCGGCGCCACCGAGGAAGCCCAACGCAACATCGGCATCGAGGTGGCGGGGAAGCTCGTGCGGTACGTGCTCAACGGCAGCTCGGAAGGGGCCGTGAACTTCCCGAACGTGGTGCTCCCCGAGATCCGAGGGCGTCATCGCATCCTCCACGCCCACAAAAACGTTCCCGGCGTTCTCCAGCAAGTGAACGCGATCTTCGCCCAGGCGGGCCTCAACATCTCCGCACAACACATGCGCAGCCACCTCGACGTGGGCTATCTCATCGCCGATGTCGACGGGCCCGTGCCCCGGGAGCTGCTGGAACACATCGCCGGGTTGCCCGAGACCATCGCCATACGCGCGCTCTCGTGAGAACCGCGCGCGTCGGCGGTCATCACGACCGGGCGCCCGCGAGCTTGGGATCGTCCGACGGTTCCTCCCCCGGCCAAGGCTCCGGCAACACGCCCCGCGCCTTGCGCCACAGCAAGGCGCCTTCGACGACCATCCAGAGCTGCAGCGCCTCGAGCGACACAGCCAGACTGAACAACAGCCAGTTCTGTTCCGTGTACCAACCGACCATCTGGTGGAGCATCGCCCAAGCGGGCAGGATCACCATCAGCGCCAACGGCGCGATGATGAACCACACCGGGCGCTTGTGTCGGATCAAGTAGAAGGCGATCACGAGGAACGCAAGACCGGCAAGAAGCTGGTTGGATGCGCCGAACAACGGCCACAGGATGAACCCGCCGGAACCCGGTCCGTTCGGTCCGGGATAGAGCGCCATCGCGCCGCCGGTGACCACCGCGACGGTGGTGGCCGCATACTTGTTCGTGAGCGGCCGGATGCGCAGGGTCGCGCCGAGTTCCTGGACCACGTACCGCTGCAAACGCGTCGCCGTATCCAGGGTCGTGGCCGCGAAACAGGCCACCATCACGGCGATGGTCCCGACGGCCAGATCGAGCGGGATGCCCAGCGCGGCCATCATGTTGGCGCCGCCTTCCACGAAAGCGCCGACCGTCTGCGCCATCTGCATCGACGCCCAGCCCCCGCCGTAGCGCGTCGACCATGCGGCCGCCCCGGTGAGCGCCGCCCCCGACTCGTCCGTCATCGCGACCATGGAGCGCGTATCCGCGTCGAACTCATACACGCCCATGCCCAGCCCGGCGCAACACGCCACGATCACCACCACGGCCAGGGCGCCTTCCAGCAGCATCGCCCCATAGCCGACGAAGAGCGCGTCGCGTTCCGAGTTGAGCTGTTTGGAGGAGGTCCCGGAAGAGACCAGGCAGTGGAACCCGGACACCGCGCCGCAGGCCACCGTGATGAACAGGAACGGGAAGATCGGGGGGGCGTCGGCAGGCGGGTTCTCCGCCAGCATCGGCGCCACCATCTCCGGTCGCGCTGCGAGCAAGCCCAGCGCCAGCAGCGCCAACGCCACCAGCAACTGCTGGGAGTTGATGTAGTCCCGCGGCTGGAGCAGCAGCCAGACAGGCAACGTGCTTGCGATGAAGCAGTAGATGAAGAGCGCGAAGGTCCACACCACGACCGCGGAGCCCAAGCCCGCGATGAAGCCCGCGTCCGGATCGGCGAACAACGGCAGACCGCCCAACGTGATCGGCAGATAACGCGCGCCGATGTACACCGCCGCATACAGCAAGAGGAGCGCGATCAACCCCGCCCCGATCAGACTGCCGGTCGGATGCTTGTGGATGTACAGCCCCACGATCACCGCCAACGGCATCGCCACCCAGACGGACAACACCGATTGCGGGTAAATCGAGAAGATCAGCGCCACCACCAACCCGAATACAGCCAAGACCACCATGAGGCAGAAGAACAGGATCAGGAGGAACAGAATGCGCGCGCGCGGCGACACCAGCCGTCCGGCCACATCGCCGATCGTGTGGCCGCGGTTGCGCAGCGACACGACGAGCGCCCCGAAGTCATGCACCGCGCCGATGAAGATCGACCCGAACAAGACCCACAGCAGCGCGGGCAGCCAGCCCCAGAACACCGCAATCGCCGGGCCGACGATCGGCCCCGTTCCCGCGATCGACGTGAAATGGTGGCCGAAAACCACCGCCCTGCGTGTGGGCACATAGTCGCACCCGTCGCGGAGCGCATGCGCCGGCGTGGGGATCGATGGATCCAGCCGGAAGATGCGCCGCCCGAGAAAGCGGCCGTAGGTGTTGTAGGCGACAATGAACCCGACGAAGGACAATACGGCAATCAGCAGCGTATCCATGGAGAACGTGTAGCCTCATCCCCGGGGGGTGATAGGGGAGCTGGCTATAGCGTCGGTCGTGTGCACGGAACGATGTGCGCGACGGCGCCCCTCCCCGTCATGGCCCCGGACCCTCTCGATTCTGTCTGACGATCCCCCGTGAGATCAAGGCGAGGCCCTGTCCGGATGCCCCCGGCGCCCGCACTGGCCTGGCGCCTGCCGACTGTGGCAAGCTGCGGATTCCCGACGAGGAGGATGAGACATGCACGTAGAAGCGCTGGTCACGATGGCGTCGATCCTGCTGCTTGCCGCGGGGGCCCACGCGCAGCCTGATGCGGAAGCCGCCGCATACCGTCCGATCCACGTCGACGGGGGCGTCTTCCGCTATCCCAACGGGGAGGAGGTTGCGCTGTTTGGGGCCAACTACCATCCGATGGGGTGGCATCAGTTCACGAACATGAAGGCGGCGGGCGCCGACTTTCGTCGCGAGATCGCTCGAGACCTTGACCATATGCAGGCGATGGGCGTGCAGGTCGTGCGCGTCCACCTCTTCGATCGGCAACACGCGAATCGGCGCGGCGACCTGATCGAGAACGAACCCCTCGCCGTCTGGGACATCTTCCTCGATGAACTCGACCGCCGCGGCCTCTACCTGTTCCTGACGCCCATCTGTTGGTGGTCGTCGCCCGTGGAGCTGCCCGACGCCTTCTCGGCCCGCGTGAGCAAGATGGGCCTGATGTACGTGGACGAGGTCGTCGCCGCCGCCGAACGCTTCACCCAGGCGCTGCTGACCCGGCGCAACCCGTACACGGGCCGGGCGCTCTGCGAGGAGCCCGCGCTGGCCGTCATCGAAATCGTCAACGAGCCCTGGTACTGGCCCTACGAGGCGGTCGCGGACCCGGACTACGATCCGGAATGGATGGCCGAACAGACGGATCCCGAAACCCTCGCGCGCGACCTCGCGGACTGGACCGCGCGCTGGGAAGCCTTCCTCGATCGCCGTGCCGCCGCGCCCTCGTCCGACCTCTACGCAGAGTTCCAGTACGAGCGCATGTCCGCGTTCCTCGCGCGCATGATCGCCGCCGTCCGGGCCGCCGGCGCCGAGCAGCCCATTGCATCGGCGTTGTTCGAGACCGCGCGGAACCCCGGCATCCTTCGCGCCATCGGCGACAGCGCGGTCGACGCGGTGTCGGACGGCTGGTACATCGGCGGCTTCGACGCGTTGCACGAGGGCGTCAACCTGCTCGATGACTGGGCGGCGAAGGCGTATGAAGTCCCGGAAGCGGTCCGGAGCAAAGCGAAGGTCATCTACGAGTGGGACGTCTGCCGAACCTACGACACCGTCGGCATGTACCCGATTCTGGCGCGGCGCTGGCGCGGCATGGGCGCCCAGATCGCTTGCCATTTCCAGTACGACGCCGCGATCACCGCCCCGTTCAACACCGACTGGGGCCCGCACTACCTCAACTGCGAAACCACCCCGGCCAAGGCGGTCGCGTTCTATGCCGCGGCCCGGGCTTTCGCCGCGACCCCGCGCGGAGAGGCGTACTCCGACATGTCGGACGACGTGACGTTCCATGGCGCCGCCGTGTCTTTCCAGCACAACCAGGTTCTGTACGTGAGCGACGACGAGGTGGTCCACGCCCATCCGATCGGCGCCTGGCGCCCGCTCGATTTGCCTGCATCCCCCAAACGCATCACCGGCCGGGGCGACTCGCCCTACGCAACCTATTCGGGCACGGGATGGTATCGCCTCAAGACGGTCCGCGACGGCGTCCTGCGACTCGCCACGACCCGCAACGCCGCGCCGACTGGCCCGATCGACGCAGCCTTCTTCGACAATGGCGCCTTGGGAGTCGTGCGCGTCCAGCTCGACATCGTGCCGGAGCGCTTCGGCTTGCGCCTTCCCGGCTGGGAGGACTACCGTTGTACGACCTCGACCGGCGTCCCCGTCGCCGTGCAGGATGACGGCGCGTTCGAGGCGATCCCGGGCGAGACATATCTGCTCTATCGCGCGTCGGGTACACGATAGCACGGGAACTACAGGGAAAGGGAGGGGCATGCGCTGGTTGGCTGCGTTGCTGGGAGGTGTTGCGGTGATGAGTTGCGCCGTGTCTGCGGCCGCTCCGGAAGCGCCGGAGCGGTTGCGTTGCGAGTATCTCGAAGATCCCCTGACCATCGACCACCCCGCGCCGCGTCTCTCATGGGAAGTGCGCGACGCCGCCCGCGGCGCGGTACAGACGGCGTACCAAGTGCAAGTCGCGACTTCGGAGGCCGCGCTCGAGGCGGACGCCCCTGACCTCTGGGACTCCGGCAAGGTGGAGAGCGACGAAACCGCCCAGATCGCCTATGCCGGGATCCCGCTGTCCAGCATGCTACGCTGTTGCTGGCGCGTGCGCACGTGGGACGGGGCGGACGTCGCCTCGCCCTGGAGCGCGCCGGCGCACTGGGGCATGGGTCTGCTTGCGCCGGAGGACTGGCAAGACGCGCAGTGGATCGCCGATCCGACGCCCGCGCCGCGGGAACGCCGCCCCCACAACGGCTTCCATAGCGATCTGGCTGACGCCGGGGAGGCCGAGAAGTGGGTCGCCGTGGATCTGGGCGAACCGCGCGCCATCGACCGCGTCGCGCTCTATCCCGCACGCCCGTACGATTGGCACGCCGACGCGCCCGGCTTCCTCTTCCCGCTGCGCTACCGCATCGAGCTGGCCGACGCCGAGGACTTCTCCGATGCGCGCATCGTAGTGGATGAGACCGCGGCCGACGTCCCGAACCCCGAGGCCGAGCCGCGGGTCCACGTCTTCGCGCCGCAATCCTCACGGTACGTGCGCCTGGTTGTAACGCAGCTCCGCATGCGCGACCCGGGGAACTACGGGTTCGCGCTGGCCGAGCTGGCCGTCCGTTCCGGCGACGAAGAACGCGCGATCGGCGCACGGGTGACCGCCTCGGGCGCGACGGTGAGCGGCGGGTGGTCCCTCGATCGCCTGGTCGACGGCGAGACGGAAGCGACGCCGGGCGTCGCGGCGGCGCCCCGGCCCGCGACGATGTTGCGCAAGGAGTTCTCCCTCGACGCGCCCGTGCAACGGGCCACGCTCTACGCCACGGCCTTGGGCGTATACAACCTGCGCCTCAACGGGACCGGCGTGGGCGACCACGTGCTGGCGCCCGGCTGGACCGACTACGACCAGCGCATCGCGTACCAGGCCTACGATGTCACGGGGTTGCTGCGGCAGGGCGAAAACGCCGTCGGTGCGGTGCTCGGCGACGGCTGGTGCGTGGGCCGCATCGGCATGTCGCAGATGCTCGCCGGCAAGCTGCGTCGCGTGTACCGTGACAAGACCGCGCTCCTGATGCGCCTGCACGTCGAACTCGCGGATGGAACCGCGACGGATGTCGTGACGGATGGCTCGTGGAGCGCCACGCTCGACGGACCGATACGCGTGAGCGACCTGCTCGACGGCGAGTACTACGACGCGCGCATGGAACAGCCCGGATGGAGCGAGCCGGGGTTCGCCGGCGCCTGGACGCCCGCCGTTGCGGTCGACCCGCCCGACGCCTTGTTGGTCGGCCAACCCGACGAGCCCCTGCGCGTCGTCGAGACCCTGCCCGCCGTCGCCCTGACCGAGCCGACGCCCGGAGCGTATGTGTTTGACTTGGGGCAGAACATGGCCGGCTCGATATGGTTCCGCATGCGGGGCCAAGCGGACGAGAAGGTCACGCTGCGCTACGCGGAGATGCTGAACGACGACGGGACGGTGTACGTGGAGAACCTGCGCGGCGCCCCGCAGATCGACACCTACGTGCTCCGGGGCGATCCGGAAGGGGAGACGTTCCACCCGCGCTTCACCTTCCACGGGTTCCGCTACGTCGAAGCGACCGGGCTCTCCGCGCCGCCGAGGCAAGACGACTTGGTCGGCGCCGTGGTCTGCACGGACGCGGAGGAGGTCGGCGCGTTCGCATGCTCGGAGCCCCTGCTGAACCAGCTCTGGCGCAACATCTTCTGGACACAACGCGCCAACCAGGTCAGCGTGCCCACGGACTGCCCGCAACGCGACGAACGCCTCGGATGGCAGGGCGACATACAGGCCTTCTGCCAGACGGCGATCTTCAACATGGACGTGGCGGCGTTTCTCGCCAAATGCGCCGCGGATCAGCGCGACGCCCAGACGGAGGACGGCCGGTTCCCTGATTTCGCGCCGCACCTGTCGACGGACGGCGTGTCGTTCACGGGCGCGCCGGCATGGGGCGACGCGGGCGTCATGGTCCCGTGGACCGCGTACGTCAACTACGGCGACCTCCGCCTCATCGAGGCGCAGTACGACGCCGCGCGGCGCTGGGTCGACCACGTGCACGCGAACAATCCGGACCTGATCTGGCGAAATGCCCGCAGGAACGACTACAACGACTGGCTGAACAGCGACACCTTCGAGAACCTGGATCTGCCGAAGACGGGCGGCGCCGTGCCGAACGACGTGTTCGCGACCGCGTTCTTTGCACGATCCGCCGAGCTGACGAGCCGCATGGCGGCGTTGGCGGGCGAACCGGCGGACGCCGCGCGCTACAGCGAACTGGCGCAGGCGATTCGCCGTGCGTTCCGCGACGCCTTCGTGGATGCAGAAGGACGGATCACGGGCGACACCCAGGCCGGTTATGCGCTGGCCCTCTCGTTCGACCTCCTGCCCCCGGCGCAACGGGAAGCCGCCGTCGGTCATCTGCTGGCGGCTTTGGAACGGTTCGGCGGGCGACTCTCGACCGGCATCCAGACGACGCACCGGCTCCTGCTCGAACTCGCCCGCAACGGCCTGACCGAACAGGCCTACGCGCTGGCGCTGCGACGCGATATCCCCTCGTGGGGCTTCATGATCGATCAGGGCGCGACGACGATCTGGGAGCGGTGGGACGGCTACGTGCCCGGACGCGGTTTCCAGAACCCCGGCATGAACAGCTTCAACCACTGGGCGTTCGGAGCGATCGGCGAATGGATGTACGCCTGTGTGCTGGGGCTTACGCCGGACCCCGACGAGCCCGGCTACCGCCGCTTCCACGTGCGTCCGCTGCCGGGCGGCGGCCTGACGTACGCCAAGGGCGGCTACCGATCCATTCGCGGGGAGATCGGCATCGCGTGGCGCGACGCCGACGACGCCTTCGAACTGGATCTGACCGTTCCGGCGAACACGTCGGCGGCCGTGACGCTGCCGTACGCCGGCGAGGTCACGGAGAGCCGCCGATCGTTGGCCGACTGCGACGGCGTGTCAGGCGTGCACGTCGTCGACGGTCGGGTGCGGCTGCGCGTCGCCGCGGGAACCTACGCGTTCCGCCTGGCGAAGGCCGCCGGGGGCGCCTGATCGCTCAGGCCCCGCACGCTCAGGCCAGCCGGCCGCGGTCGATGCGCAGACGCTGCAGCACCGTGCCGTCGAGCCCGTGGATCCGCGCTTCCACGTGGTCGTCTTCGATCGCGATGCTCGCGAACGTGGCCGGCTGGCGTCGATCGACCGCCGCCTTCAGATGCCCCGGGTTCACATGCAACGCATGCCCGACACGCTGCAGCGCCGCGCGGTGCGTGTGGCCGGTCAGCACGATGTCCGCGTCCACGTCCGTGGGGTGCAAGTCCTTGTCGGCATGCGCCGCGACTACGTGCAGCCCCCCGATGCGCTCGTCCAGGCGCCGCGCTATCCCCGCGCGACGGTATTCGGGACACCACAGCCCCGGCGCCGCCTTGACGGCGCGTCCGCTGAGCCTGAGAAGCTCCGCATCCGCGTAGTCGTCTCCCAGATGAATCAGCAGCTCGGCGCCGATCTCGTCGAAGAGCCGGTCCGCGGCCCGCGTCATGAAAGCGTGGTTGCCGTGGGTGTCGCTGATAACGCCCAGGATCACGGCGCGGACGTCCGCTCCGCCGCGTACGCCGCGTAGAGGGCCTCGCACGCGGCGCGATCCAGGGGCGCGTCCGACGCGATGACGCGGTAGTGCAGCGACAACGGTTCGCCTTCAACGAGGTCGTGCTCCGAGAACGCGCCGAAGCGGCCGTAAGCGCGGATCGAGTACACGGGGACGCCGGTCGGATGGTCCGGCGCCGTCATGTGCAGCACCCACCGTCGCGCGCCTTCGATCTCCGCACTGCAGCACGCCCACCACGCGCCCAGCACCTCGTCGTTCGGCCGCACCTCGGCCGACTCCGGCAGGATGTACTCCGTCTCCTCCTGCCGGTCGCTGAGCTCGTTGGCGAGCCGAACCTGCATGCCCGCGTGCTGCAGGTCGCCCCGCAGCTCAATCGCCCCGCGCAACGACGTGATCGCGCTCGTGAAGTCCACGACGAGCATACCGTCTTGCATCGCCGCCGTGATCGTCCGCTGTTCCTTGATGAACGGCTCGCCGTCGCGATCGCTCCAGTCGATCTCCAACCGCTGCGCCGCATCATCCGACGCGTGTGCCGCCAACTGCTGATAGCAGTTGCTCATATGCCACGTATCGTAGTCGGTGACCTTGCCCTTCTCATTGGGCACGAGCGTGTCGTTCCAGCCGATGAACAATCCGCGATGGTGCGGATACAGGCCGCCGGGCCCTTTCGTCAGCAACGCGCCGTCGCCGGGCGCGTAGATGTGCGTGTAGACCTTGTAGGTCTCCTCGGCCCGGTCGGGGTCGAACGGCGCGATCATGGTGCGCAGCGCGGGCTTTCCATCAATCGAAGCATCGATGTGTTGGTCCTGCGCGACGGCCGACGCCGCCAAAGCTACCATCAAGACCGGTAGAACGAGTAGAATCCGTCCTGCGTTTGCGTGCATAGTCGACTCCTTGCGTCAGGTTCGCCGCCGGTTGTCCAGGCGGTCGCCCGGATGTTGGGAGTCATTCTAGCGTTTTCGGTCGCCTGATGTCGTCTAGGCGGCCTCGTCTCAGGAGCGCGTCTCGTGTCGCAACTCTGGATGGAGAAGTCGGACCTGGCCAACGTGCCGAACGCGGAGACGCCCCACGGGTATCAGGTGCGCACGTTCCAGCCGGGCGACGAGGAAGGCCTCGCGCACGTCTACGCGGCGTCGCAGCTCGGAACCGAGACCGCCGCGGCGGTACGCGAGCGGATGCTCGACCATCCTTGCTTCCGCCCGGAGCGCATCTTCGTCGCGACAGTGGACGACCGGATCGTCGGCACGGCGGCGGCCTGGATCGAGGACAAGGACCCCGGCGTCGGCTATCTGCACATGGTCGGCGTGATGCCCGAATGCCGCGGCGCGGGGATCGGCCGGGTCTTGACTGTTCGCGCGATAGGCTACACGCGCGCTGAGGGACTGGTGGCGCAACGGCTGTACACCGACGACTGGCGGGAGAGCGCCATCCGGCTGTACCTGGCGCTTGGCTACCGACCGCTCTACGCCGACGACACGCACCCCGAACGATGGCGGGACATCGCCGGGAAGCTCGGCGCGCCTTCCGCGACGGCCATGGCCATAGATCTCCGCTGAGCAACGTTACCTCTGAGGGTCCCCGAGCGTACAGGCTTCGGGGTCGGACCGTTCATCACAGGGAATCCATGCATCGAGACTACGACGTTATCGTGATCGGCGCGGGCCATGCCGGAGTCGAAGCCGCGCTGGTCTGTGCGCGCAGCGGACTGCGCACCCTCCTCGCCACTTCTCAGGTGGACAACGTGGCCAAGATGTCGTGCAACCCGGCCATCGGCGGCATCGCGAAGGGCCAGGTCGTGCGCGAGGTCGACGCCCTCGGCGGCGAGATGGGGCGCTGCATCGACCGCACCGGCATCCAGTACAAGATGCTGAACCGATCGAAAGGCCCCGCGGTGCACTCGCCCCGCGCCCAAGCCGACCGCATCGCCTACCAGTACGATATGAAGCGCGTCTGCGAGGCCCAGCCGGGCCTGTCCCTCCGCCAGATGCTCGTTGACGACTTCATCCTGCGCGACGAACGCATCTGCGGCGTCGTCACGTCGCTGGGCGAGGAGGTCTCAGCGCGCGCGGTGATCGTGTGCACGGGCACGTTCCTGGGCGGCCGCCTGCACTACGGCATGGTCGACGTGCCGGGCGGACGCGCGGGCGACCTGCCGGCCCAAGCGCTGTCGGAGACCTACCGACGCCTCGGCTTCCCCGTCGGCCGCCTCAAGACAGGCACCTGCGCCCGGGTCCACGCGCGCAGCATCGACTACGACGCGGTGGTCGCGCAACCGGGCGACGACGCGCCGCAGCCGTTCTCGTTTTCCACGGCGCGCGAGGGCTTCCTGCCGAACAAGGTGCTGTGCTGGCTCACCAACACCAACGAGCGCACGCACGAGATCATCCGCGCCAACCTGGACCGATCGCCGATGTTCTCCGGCAAGATCGACGGCACGGGCACACGCTACTGCCCCAGCATCGAGGACAAGATCTTCCGGTTCAGCGACAAGACCTCGCACCGCATCTTCCTCGAACCCGAGGGGCTGCACACCAGCGAGATCTACGTGAACGGCCTGTCGACCAGCCTGCCCGAGGATGTGCAGGTCGCCATGCTCCACACCATCCCCGGCCTGGAGGAGGCGGAGGTCGTGCGGCCCGGCTACGCCGTCGAGTACGACTTCATCGATCCGACGCAGCTCAAGCCGACCCTCGAGACCAAGCCGATCGCGGGGCTGTATCATGCCGGCCAGATCAACGGCACGTCGGGCTATGAGGAGGCGGCGGGGCAGGGGATCGTCGCCGGGCTGAACGTGATCCGGGCCTTGGCCAACGAGCCGCCGCTCTATCTCGGACGCCACGAGGCCTACATCGGCGTCATGGTCGACGACCTGGTGACGCGGGGCGTAACCGAACCGTATCGCCTCTTCACCTCGCGGGCGGAATACCGACTCCTGTTGCGCCACGACAACGCGGACGTGCGCCTGACCCGCTACGGCATCGCGGGCGATATCAGCATCGAACGCGTGCGCCGCAAGGAGGAAGCGATCGCCGCCGAGATGGCCCGACTCGAACGGGATCGGATCGCGCCGTCAGAGGAGATCAACGCAACGCTCGCCGCGCGGGGGGAAGTGACGATCCGCGATCCGCAGCCCGCCGCGCAGCTCTTGCGCCGTCCAGACGTGTCCATCGACGACGTGCATGCGTGGTGTCCGCCGAATGCCCCCGTGTCACGCGAGGTGTGCGAGCAGGTCGAGATCCTGACCAAGTACGCGGGCTACATCGACCGGCAACGTCGCGACGTCGCGCGGCGCCTCGCCGCCGAACACCAGGCGCTCCCTGAAGGCATCGACTACGACACGGTGGAAGGACTCCCGCGCGAGAGTCGCGACCGGCTCAAGGCCATCCGCCCCGTGAGCTTCGGGCAGGCGGCCCGCGTATCCGGCGTGCGGCCGTCCGACATCGCCGCGCTGCACATCCATGTCGAGAAGCTCCGGCGTATGCGCCGCAGCGCGTAAACGCCGAACCCGCAACGGAGGAGACGATATCCATGGGATCGCTCAAGGTCGGCGTCGCGGAAACGGACATCACCCCGGAGCCTGGGCTCACCATGTGGGGCTTCATCGCGCGCGAGGGTCCCGGGACCGGCGCCCGCGACACGCTGCGCGCCCGCGCGTTCGTCTTCCGAGATGACGCGACCACGATCGGTCTCGTCGCGCTCGACTTGGGCCGACCGCCGACGCGCGACCACTGCCAGGCAATCCGCGAAGCCGCACAGGCCTGGGGGATCGACGATGTCATACTGCTCGCGACCCACACGCACCACGCCCCGAGCGTCGAGCTGGCGGATACTCCCTACGGCCGGCGGCTCGAGTCGGAGATCGGCGCAACGTTGAAGGCCGCCGCCGACCGGCTCCGTCCCGCGACGATGCGCATCGCGAAGACCTTAGTGCCGACCATCGGCCACAACCGCCGCGCCGTCGGACCCGACGGACGCTGCACGATGGTCTGGCGCACGCACGACGCCGCCGACCGCGGACTGACCGACCCCGAGGCGACGTGGATCGTGTTCGAGGATGCCCAAGGCGACGCGATCGGCTCGCTGGTCCACTTCGCCTGTCATCCGGTCTTCATGGGGCCCGGCAACCGCCAGTACTCCGCCGACTACCCCGGCGTGCTCACGGCGCGGATCGCCGAGGCGACCGGCGCGCCCTGCGCCTTCGTCCAGGGCGCATGCGGCGACATCAACCCGCTGATGGAAGTCGACGCCCACGGCAATCCGGCGGACGGACCGGACGTCATGCGGCGCGCGGGCGAGCGCCTCGCAGAGGCGGTGCTGGCCAGCGGACTCGGACTCGGGGAGGTCGCGTCGTCAGATGGCGCGGCGGTGCGGTTCACGCGACGCGAACTCCGCGTCGGGTTCCGAAGGAACTACCGTGATCCGGCCCACTATCAGGCGTTTGTGGGGGAGAACCCCTACTTCCAGATCACGCTGGACGCGGCGCTCGCGTCCGCCGACAACGAAGACGCCGCGTTTCCCGTGGACATCTCAGTACTGATGCTGGAAGACGTCGCGGCGTTCGTCTGCACGCCCGCCGAGGTCTTCGTCCAGTACCAGCTCGATCTCAAGGCGCGCACGCCGATCGACGCCGCCTTGCTCTGCGGCTATACCAACGGCTATGCGGGTTACTTCCCAACCGTGCGCGATGCATGCGCAGGGGGGTACGGCGGCGACCAGGGCCGTATCGTCGAACTGGGCGCGGCCGATCGCCTCTGTGCCGAAGCGCTGGCGACGGCGGCGCGGATGCGGTTCGGCGAGGTGTAGCGGAGCGCTCGATTTGCTACGATCCCCTCATACCGCAACGCAAGGAGACCGTCCGCATGCTCACGTCCATCGCCGCAATCATGTTGACTGCGTCCGCCGCGCTCACACAGACGCCCGCGCCGCGGGATACGTTCACCCTCTGGCAGCTCCCTCAGCAAAGCCCGACGCAGATGATGTCCTACGTCATCCAAACGGTGAACGAGCAGGTCATCGTCATCGATGGGGGGAACGAGGCCGAAACCGGCTACCTGCGCGGATTCCTCGGGGCTCTGGGCGACCACGTCACGCTCTGGATCATCAGTCACCCGCACTCCGACCACGTTGCGGCGCTCAACGCGATCCTGGACGATCCCGGAACGCTGCGGGTCGACGAAATCGCGGCCGCCCTGCCGGAAGTGGAATGGCTCAAGGAGCATTGCCCGGGCGAGACCGCGACCGTCACGCATGTTGAGCGCCTCAGGGCCGGCGCGGAGCGATGCGGCATCCCGCTGCGCGAGCTTGCCCTTGGCGAGACCTTCGAGATCGATGGCATCCATGCAAAGGTGCTCGGCGTGTGCAACCCCGAGATCCGCGCCAACGGCGTGAACAACTCCAGCATGGTCTGGCGCATGTGGGACGACAAGAAGTCCGTCTTGTTCACCGGAGACGTCGGCGCGGAAGCGAGCGAGAAGGTCCTGAACGGTCCCTACCGCGACGAGCTGAAGGCCGACTACCTGCAGATGGCGCATCATGGCCAGGCCGGAGCGACCGAGGCGTTCTACGTCGCCGCCGAGCCGCGGTTCTGCCTGTGGCCCACGCCGGACTGGCTGTGGGACAACGACAACGGCGGCGGCAAGGGGTCCGGCCCCTGGCAGACCCTCGATGTTCGCGCCTGGATCGACAAGCTCGACGTCGAGCGCCACTACATCCTGAAAGACGGCCTGCACCGGATCGACTGACGCAGATTCACTCGCCTGTGCAGTCGCGAGCTAACCGAGGGTGCGGTGGGTCTCGACCCACGCGGCGATGTTCTCCGCGGGAATGTCGTCCTGCATCTCATGGGCCGGCGCCATGACGTAGCCGCCGTCGCGCCCCAGCGTCGCGGCCAGCGCGCGAATCGTCTCCGGCACGTCGGACGGCGAAGCCTTCGGCAGGAACTGCTGCACGTCCACGCCGCCCCAGAACACGATGCGATCACCGAAATCACGCTTCAGGCGCTCCGGCTCCATCTCACGAGCCGACGTCTGCACCGGATTGAGGATATCGACGCCGCAGCCGATGATCTGGTCGAGCAGGCGATGGACGGACCCGCAGGTGTGGTGCCAGTAGTAGCAGCCCGCGATGGCCTTCGTCCGCGCAATCCGCTCCGTGAACGGCGGCGCCACGAGTTCCGCGAACATCTCCGGCGACATGATCGGCCCCTGCTGCGTACCGAAATCATCGCCGCTGATGGTCAGGTCGATGTACGGCCCGAGCGCACGGTAGTAGGGCTCGATGATCGCCATCTGGATCGCGAGGAACCGATCGAAGAAGTCCCGGACGAAATCCGGGTCCATCGCCGCCTTGAGCATGAAACCGTCGTAGCCGCACATCCAGCATCCCAGCTCGAGCACCCCGAACACCGGGTGCTCAGCCACGACCACATAGCGGCCCTCGGCCTGCAATGCCGCGGCGCGCTCCTGGAACTGCGCGAGCAGCGCCTCGTCGATGCGCGGCTCCGGCCAGGGAAACGCCGCAAGGTCGGCCCGATCAGCCCCGCGCAGGGGACTCTCCGTGATCTGAAACTCCCCGCCCACGATGTCATGGCGAATGCCCCAACAGTCGACGAAGGCCGTGTCGGAGATGCGCCGCGTGTGCGGGCTGGGCAACTGGAAGATGCCGCCTACCGCGCGGAAATCCGTGCCGGCCCACTCGAGGACCCGCAGGTCGACGCCGTTGTGGCCGATCCGCGGCTCGCCGGGAAGGTCCAGCAGCTCAAGCAGGCGGCGCTGGCATCCCGGGCGCATTCCCGTGAGGCTCGTGGCGCCGATGTCCAGCGGCGGGCGGTCCGGCGAACGATGCGCCATCGCCGCGGCGAACCGTTCGCGCGACGTCATCATGGCGGCCATCAGACTAGCTCCGCGCCGGAGCGAGCGGCCCCGGCGACCGAAACGCGCGCTTGCAGGCCTGATAGTTCTCCTCCGACATCCCCATGCAACTGTACTCCTCCACGTAGGCGATGAACCCGCCCTCTGGGCGCTCGAACAGCCTCCGAAGCCGATCCGCCTCCCGTTGGATGTCCTCCGGGGTTCCGCTGATCGAGACGGTCTGGTAGCTGATGGGGACCATGAAGCACTGCTTGCCGGCGAGATCCGCGGCGATCGGCTCCAGATCGACGACGTTGGGCTGGGAGATGTTGATCACGTCGACGCCGATCTCGTGGAAATCGCGCACGATGTCGGAGATGTCGCCGCAACTGTGGAACCAGACGTCAAGGCCGTGACGGTGCGCCCGTTCCACGAGGCGCCCGTACCGCGGCTTGAACAGCTCGCGCCAGAGGCTCGGCGCAATCACCAGCCCTTCCTGCATGCCCCAGTCGTCGCAGAAATGGAAGCCGTCCAGGCCCGCCTCCGCCGCGATGTCGATCATCTCGCCTTCCCAGTCGAGCATGCGGTCGAACAGCGCGAACGCGCGTTCCGGCTCGGCCAGGAAGTCCACCAACGCGTTCTCAAACCCGCGCAGGAAGGTGTAGTTGTTGAACCCCGTGATCCCGACGGCCCCGAGTCGATAGTAGCCTTGGGCGCGCTCCTGGAACTCCGCCGCGTGCGCGAGCCGCTCCTCCGCGCGACGGCTCGGGAAGCGGAAGGTTGCCAGATCGTCCCAAGTCGCGATCACCGGCTCCTCCGGCTGTCCCATCGTGCCGTCGCCGAGGTTCCGCCACGTGAATCCCCACTCGCCGGCGGTCCCGTCTTCGCGGTTCAGACCATAGCCGTAAATCAGCACGTCGCCTTCCGGCTGGTCCCTGTTGAACATCCAGAGGGGCGTGCGGTCGGGCGATTCGAAGCGGATCGCCCGCCGTGTGCGTTCGCGTCCGTCCATATCGGGCCTTTCACGCATCTCGCGCGTCCTGCATCTGCCGCAAACGGGACGCCGCGGGCTCTCCCGCTATACTCCCGGCGCCTCCTTGCGAACGATGCTCGCATGGTACTCCTGCAGCGACCGCACGGTCGTCTGCTCATTCTTTCGCGCCCGAATCCCGCGCGCCGCCGCGTACGCCCCGGCCGACGTCGTGATATAGGGGATCCGGAACCGAATCGCCGATTTCCGCACGTAAGAGTCGTCCTGGCTGCCCAGTTTGCCTTGCGGCGTGTTTACGATCATCTGCACTTCGCCGTTCTTGACCACATCCGCGATGTCCGGACGGCGCTCGCCCATCTTGTTCACGACCTCGGCCTCGATGCCGTGCGCGGCGAGATAGGCCTGCGTGCCGCGCGTCGACAGGATGCGGAACCCCATCTCCCGCAGCAACCGCGCCGTCTCGAGAATGCCCGGCTTGTCGTCGTCGGCCACGGTGATCAATACGGCGCCCTCAAGCGGGAGCGACTGGTTCGCCGCTTCCTGCGCCTTCGCGAAGGCCAGGCCGAAGCTCTCCGCCATGCCGAGCACCTCGCCGGTCGAGCGCATCTCAGGGCCGAGCAGCGGGTCGACCTCGGGGAACATGTTGAACGGGAAGACCGCCTCTTTCACGCCGAAGTGGGGGATGGGGAACTGGCGCAGGTCGAGGTCGCTCAGCTTCGCGCCCATCATCACCTGCGTGGCGATGTTGGCCATCGCAATGCTGCACACCTTGGACACAAGCGGCACGGTCCGCGACGCGCGCGGGTTCGCCTCCAGGATGTAGACGACGTCATCGGCGATCGCGTACTGAATGTTCATCAGGCCGACCACGCCCAACTCAATCGCGATCCGCCGGGTGTACTCGTTGATCGTCTCGATATGCTTGGGCGTCAGGCTGATCGGGGGGATCACGCACGCCGAGTCGCCCGAATGCACGCCCGCCCACTCGATGTGCTCCATCACGGCAGGCACGAACGCATCCACGCCGTCCGCGATGGCGTCCGCCTCCGCCTCGACCGCGTGCTGCAGGAACTCATCGATGATGATCGGGCGGTCCGGCGTGGCCTCGACCGCCGCCGCCATGTACTCGCTGAGCATCCGGTCGTCGTAGACGACCTCCATGCCCCGCCCGCCGAGCACGTAGGACGGTCGGACGATCACCGGATACCCGATCGTGCGCGCGACTTCCATCGCCTCCTCGACCGTCGCGGCCTTGCCCGCCTTCGGATACGGGATGCCCAGGCGCTCCATCACCTCGCGGAACCGATCGCGATCCTCGGCGAGGTCGATGGTCTCCGGCGTCGTGCCGAGGATCGGCACGCCCGCCGCCTCGAGTTCCTGCGCCAGGTTCAGCGGCGTCTGGCCGCCGAACTGCAGGATAACCCCTTCAGGACGCTCCTTCTCGTAGATGCTGAGCACATCCTCAGCCGTAAGCGGCTCGAAGTAAAGGCGGTTCGAGGTGTCGTAATCCGTGGACACGGTCTCGGGGTTGCAGTTCACCATGATCGA
Source organism: Candidatus Hydrogenedentes bacterium UBA6118 (assembly GCA_002422525.1). Lineage (GTDB taxonomy): Bacteria > Hydrogenedentota > Hydrogenedentia > Hydrogenedentales > SLHB01 > UBA6118. The sequence continues at coordinate 198,570 of DIWA01000083.1, read as the reverse complement.
CTGCAGCCCCAGGTCGCGCAGGGCGAACGCGGCATGCACGCAGCAGTAGTCGAACTCGATGCCTTGCCCAATCCGGTTCGGCCCGCCGCCCAGCACCATCACCTTGCGACCGCTCTCGGTCGGCGCCTTGTCCTCGCCGTTGTACGTCGAGTAGTAGTACGCCGCATCCTCGACGCCGCTCACCGGCACCGGCTCCCACGCCTCAACCACGCCAAGCGCCGTGCGCCGACGCCGGATCTCCTTCTCGGGCAGATCCAGCAAACGCCCCAGGTACCGGTCGCCGAACCCGTCGCGCTTCGCCTCGGTCAGCAAGTCATCCGGAAGCTCGCCGCCCTTGCATGCGAGGATGCGTTCCTCGAGCTCGACCAGCTCCTTCATCTGTTCGATGAACCACCGCTTGATCGACGTGAGCGCGTGCAGCTCCTCAACGCTCGCGCCCTTGCGCAGCGCCTCGTACATCACCCATTGCCGTTCGCTCGTCGGGAAGCGCAGCAGACGGAGCAGTTCAGGCAGCGGACGCGTGTTGAAGTCCTTGGCGAACCCCAACCCGTAGCGCCCGTTCTCGAGCGACCGGATCGCCTTGTGCAGCGCCTCCTTGTAGTTCCGGCCGATGCTCATCACCTCGCCGACAGCCCGCATCTGCGTGCCGAGCTTGTCTTCGACGCCCCGGAACTTCTCGAACGCCCACCGCGCGAACTTCACCACGACGTAGTCGCCGGACGGGGTGTACTTCTCGAGCGTGCCGTCGCGCCAGTAAGGGATCTCGTCGAGGGTGAGCCCGCAGGCCAACAGCGAGGATACGTAGGCGATGGGGAAGCCCGTGGCCTTGGATGCAAGCGCCGACGACCGCGACGTCCGCGGGTTGATCTCGATCACGACCACCCGGTCCGATTCGGGATCGTGCGCGAACTGCACATTCGTTCCGCCGATGACCTCGATCGCCTCGACGATGTCATACGCATGTTTCTGCAAGCGTTGCTGCAGCTCGGGCGAGATGGTCAGCATCGGCGCCGTGCAGAAGGAATCGCCCGTGTGCACGCCCATCGGGTCCACGTTCTCGATGAAGCAGACGGTGATCATCTGGTTCTTCGCGTCGCGGACCACCTCGAGCTCCAGCTCTTCCCAACCGAGGACCGACTCCTCGATGAGCACCTGCCCGACCATGCTGGCCGCCAGACCGCGCGCAACGATCGTACGCAGCTCCTCGACGTTGTAGACCAGGCCGCCGCCCGTGCCGCCCATCGTGTAGGCGGGCCGGATCACGACCGGATAGCCGAGTTGCTCCGCGAACTGCTCCGCCTCCTCAATCGTGTAGGCCAGTTCGCTGCGAGCCATCTCGATGCCAAGGCGATTCATCGTGTCCTTGAACGCGTAGCGGTCTTCGCCGCGTTCAATCGCGTCCAACTGAACCCCGATCACCTTCACGTTGAACTTGTCCAGCACCCCCGCCTTGGCCAGCCCCGACGCCAGGTTCAGGCCCGACTGTCCGCCCAGGTTCGGCAACAGAGCATCGGGCCGCTCCTTCTCGATCACCCGGGCAACGCTCTCAACCGTAAGCGGCTCCACATAGGTCTGGTCGGCCGTGCCCGGGTCCGTCATGATGGTCGCCGGGTTGGAGTTCACCAGCACGATCTCGTAGCCGAGCCCCTTCAGCGCCTTGCACGCCTGCGTACCCGAGTAATCGAACTCGCACGCCTGACCGATGATGATCGGACCGGACCCGATAATGAGAACCTTGTGGATGTCGTTACGCTTCGGCAAAACCGCACCCTTTCCTATGGCTGGTCCGTCCGACGGAGTGCGCGGGCTCCCTCGTGACAGTGAACGCTGGTGTGTGCGCAGAATGAGGCGCGGACTCAGACTGGATCCGTCCGTTTGCCGGGGCCCGGAAGCCGTGCCGTGGACGTCGGCCATCCCCCAGTCTGAGCGGCGTTCGCCTCCGCGGAGGATGCCGCACGCACTTAGAGCGTATTAGACTCGGAAGGCGGCGCCGTTTTCAAGAATCCGCGATTCGCGCGGCTGCAACGGCAGGCGTGTCCGGAAGCGGGGGCGTCCCGATGAGCACCAGATCGCGCTTGCTCGTGGGGCCGAGCAGAATGCGGTACGGCGGCTCCGTCGCCTGGTCCCCGCCCGCCTCGAGCACGAGCGGCGCAAACTGCTCCCGTGTCAGGTAGTAGTAGTTCGGATTGCGCAGAAGGCGCTCACGGATAGGCTCCGGCTCGATCTCGAGGGGAAGGATCCGCTGCATGTAGAACGCAGCCGCCTGGTAAGGATAGGGCTGATGGTCGTAGAGCGGGGGAGCCGCCTCGACGGTTGCGCCGTTGTCAACCAGCTCGCGCACCGCGAGTCCGATCCGCTTGGGCGAGACCTCCCAGTCGTCGCTGATCTCGTGGGCGCGTCCGACGAGCGCAACAAGCGCGAGCGTCACGGCGAGTGCGCTCACGGCATACTCCGGCGATCCGCCCGCGCGGCGCCGCAAGACCCAGGCGCAGACGCCTCCCACGGCGATCAGGCCGAAAAGCTCGACAATCAGGACGGCGCCGCCGACGGTTACGGCGAAGTAGATGGCGGTTCCACACGTCAAAATCGGCATCAAGACCGCCATGCAGCGACGCCACCCGCGGACCCAACGCGCGCGCCAATCGCTTGCCTCTCGCAGCGACGCGACCGCGATGGCGAGGGCGACCAGGATGAACGGGACCGCGGGCAGCACGTACTCGGGCTCCTTGCCCGCAATCATCGAGAACGCGCCTGTTCCAAGAATGCCCGTGAGCGCGCTGAACCGGAATGTGTCGCCGCCGTTGCGCCATGCGTCGCGCGTGAACACGAGCGGGAGCAGCAGGCTCCATGGCGCCGCCATGCCCAACAGGTAGTACAGGTAGAAGAACGGATCGCCGCTGTTGATACGGCTCGCCGTGTACGTCCGTTCGAGCACCTGGTTATCGAGCATATCCCGGATGTACGCCCAGCCGACGGCCCGCAGCACGGCCACAGCCCACGGCGCCGCCAGCGCGATGCCGATGACGCACGCCACCGCGAAGACCCCGGACGCGCGCCGGGCGACCTGACGTTCGGCGTCGCGCACCGCGATCGCGACCCACAGCCCGAGGAATATGATAAGCGCGATGGGGAAGGGGATGGTCACGAAATACGCCAGAAGCGCCAAGGCGAACGCGACGCCTGTGGCCGCGGCGCCGTGCAGCAGCGTTCGTGAAGGGATGCGCGTTACGGCAACCAGGCATGCAACCCAACCCATCGCGAAAAAGAGGGCGGCCGGCGGTCCCTTGAGCAACAGCGCGGCCCCGAACGCAACGCCTGCCGCCAGCGTCCCGGCGGCGCGCGCGCCGCGCGACTCCGCGTGAACCGCGCGGTAGGCGACCCAGACGGCGATGAACAGGGCGCACATCAGGGGCGTGTCCAGGTTCGCCCACCGGGCCCGTTCGAGCACGTAGGGCGATGCGATAAGAGCGAGCGACGCCAGCCGCGCCGCGGTCTCCCCGGACGTTCGTCGCACCGCCGCGTACATGAACAGGGCGAGCGCAACCGCCGACGCAGCCGTCGGGATCCGCGCGGTCGTCTCGGAGATGACCCCCGTGATCCGGTAGACTCCGGCGATCGCCCAGTAGAGCAACGGCGGCTTCACGAGGTAGGGGATGCCGTTGATGCGCGGCACGACATAGTCGCCGGTCTGCACCATCTCAATCGGCGGCGTCGCGCGCTGGCCCTCGTTGTCAGTGACGACGTCCATCCGGCCCAGTTCAAACGCAACCGCGAACACAGCCGCGATCAACAGGACCCAGATGAACCCCCGTCCGGTCTTAGAGCGTTCAGGGTGATCGGCCATCACGGAGACAGCGCTCCCTCCATAGAAACCTGTCAGGCATGGGGCGGGCAGCGTACGATGAACGCGGTTTCCTCGCGTGACGCCATACAGACACCCGCAAGCGCCCGACTAAGGGGCGCCGGCGAGCGTCGGCGACAAGCGGTCTGTCATCGTCCGGGATTCCCGAACGGGACGGTCTACTTCGTGGTTCGCGCGGTGTGCACCCGCGTCGCACGGGAACGCTTTGCTCCCTTCAAGAAGTTGCCCTTCCCCTCCGCACGCTTGTCATTGATATTCGCACGGTCGCCGATGTAGCGTTCCTGCGCGACCTCGAGCATGCACTTGTCTTCCGGCTTCTTGAACTCGACCTTCTTCCACTCGGGAACAGGGGTTGCACGGTCAAGACTCTTCTGCATACGGAAGACCGACACGCCGACCTTCACCGCGTCGCCGTTGACGTGGAAAGTCTCGACGGCCATCTGTCCGGCTTCGCCTCGCAGCGGCGCGGAATCCGTGAGGAGACCGCCCGCGTAGATGGCCGTGGCCAGATCCGCTGCGTTACGCAGAAGGAAGTCCTCCTCGATGTACTCGTTGACCGGCCCCACGTCCTTGTAGTGGACCGTGCGGTTGTTCGACCCGGCCATGCCGCGCCAGAGCGAGCGCTCCCATTCAACCAGCCCCCGTCGCAACCCGCGGAAGGCGTAGGCCGTACCGACGATCGGGAAGTCGCGGTTCCCTTCCTTGAACTCCGTACCCGTCTGATAGACAAGCGCCTTCGCGCCGCGCCAGAACCACTTGTACGGACGCAGCGCCGGCTCCTCCGGGTTGCCGAGCTGGCCGGTGTACGCCGGCTCGATAGCGTAGCTCGAACCCGCGACCAGGCCGAGGCAGAACAGGGTCAACAGCACGCGTTGTATCGTTGTCATCTCAGTACCCGCCTGTCGTCATACTTCAGTTCGGTTTCCAAACGTCGCTCGACCGACGCCGATCCGTCGCACGCCCGCGCGACACAAGTCGATTCTACCCGGAACCGTCTCACGATGCCAACTTGCTCTTGATTCGCAGGACGCCCGGCGCGATGGTTTCGCCCGACGGACGGCGTTTGCGCGTGTCAGAACGCTTGGGTATCATCTGACGGTCACGGCGCTTCCCAAGCCGAGGGAGGCGCTGACGAACGCATCGCGTCCGTCCACGAACCCGCGGCAAAGCGTTTGAACGCCCCGCATGGGCGTAACGCCAGAGAGTCTTGTACCGGTGTCTCGCTACTATCTCGGCCTCGATGCCGGGGCCACAAAGACATACTGCCTGGTCGGCGACGATGCCGGTCACGTCCTGGGTTTCGCCCGCGCCGGAACCGGAAACTACGAAACCTACGGCGTCGATCACGCCCGCGATGAGATCCGCGCCGCAATCAACGGCGCCTTACTGGACGCGGGATCCAGCCTGGAATCGCTCTCCGGCATCGGCATGGGGGTCGCCGGAGCAGACCTGCCCGAGGACTACGCGATGCTTGACCGCGAGATCTTCGCCCCGATCTTCGGCGATCTGCCGCGCGCCTTCCACAACGACGCGATGGGCGGTCTGCGAGGCGGATCACGAACGGGCCGCGGTCTCGTCATCGCCTGCGGCACAGGCTGCGTCTGCGCCGGACGCGACGAACAAGGACGCGAGTACCGCGTGGGCGGGTTCGGCCTCGAGTTCGGCGACGAATGCTCCGGGGCGGATCTTGGGCGCGCGGGGCTGCGCCGCGTGTTTCAGGCGCGCGACGGCATCCTCCCGCCGACGCGGCTCACGGCGCTCTTCGTCCAGCGGGCCGGGTGCACCGACGTCGAGGAGCTGTTCCTGAGCATGTACCGCGGCGACATCCGAGCCGACAACCTCGAACCCATGGCGCAGCTCGTATCGCTGGCGGCCTGCCAGGGCGACGCCGCGGCCTGTGAGCTGCTCGAACGCGGCGGACGCTATCTCGGCGCCATGGTGAATGCCGTCGCGCAACGCCTGGCGCCCGGCGACGAACCGTTTGACGTGGTGATGGCGGGGACCGTGCTCAAGGCGGAGAGTCCTGTGCTGCGCGACGCGATGAAGCTGACGGTGCACACCGCGTTCCCGCGGGCGCGGTTCGTGTTTCCAGAATTCGAGCCGGTCGTCGGCGCGTTGCTGTTCGGCGTCGAGTTGGATGGCCCGCTCAAACAGGGGTTCTACGACGTTCTGGCGGATGATCTGAAAACCCTCGAACGGCGCTGCAACGTGGCGCTGAGAACGGTGTGTAGCAATGAGAGTTCGTAGCAGTCACATAGTCGGCATTGTCTTCTTGGTCATCGTCGCGTTCGTCATCGCGGCGGCGCTCCTCGATCGCGGCAGGGAGACCCCGGGAACGGGCGCAGCGGCCGCATTGCAGGGCCCGCCCGCCATTCGCCTCGAGCGCGACACCTTGAACATGGGCGTGATCTCCAACACCGAACCGACCACCATGCCGTTCACGGTGCGCAATGTCGGCGGACAGCCCCTCCGGATCCTGTCGGCATCGGGGTCATGCCCTTGTACATGGGCCGAGGTCGAAGACCGAGAAGTGCCCCCGGGCGGATCGACCACCCTCCACGTAACCATGGACCCATTCCAGATCGCCGGGTTCGAGTCGAGCAAATCCGTCTCGATTCGGAGCAATGACCCCGCGCGTCGCGTGACCGTGTTCAAGGTCGTGTGCGAGGTCGAGCCCGAGTTCTACCTTGAGCCGCTCTCGCTCGACTTCGGCGAGCGCGTCAAAGGCGACGAGGCCGAGGTGTCGATGATGCTCCGACAGGTGCGGGAAGAGCCGGTCGAGATCGTCCGGCTCAAACACGCCGGACGCGAGCCGGAGGGCGTCGAGATCACGTATGAGAAGCTGCCGGAAGAGACTTGGCAGACGCCCGGCAAGGCCGAGTGGCGGATCACCGCTCGCCTCAAGCCCGACGTTCCCGCAGGCAAGATCATCCACTACTTCGACATCATCACCAACGTCGAGCGACTCGCATCCGGCATGCGCACGGCGGTGACCGGCCAGATCTCCACCTTCTACCGGCTCGTCCCGACCAGCGTGCTGCCGCTGCAGGCGATCTCGCCGGGACAGACCGACGCCGGCGTCGTCACCGTCAGCAGCGACTCGCCGATTGCCGTGAGCGACGTCGCGTTCACCGATCCGCGCCTCACGGCGACGGTGCGCTCGGAGGACGAAGGCCGGCGCGCCGTCATCTCCATCGGCGCGTCCCAAGATGCCGAACCCGGCCGCCTGGACGGACGCGTCAGCTTCACTGTTGCGGGTCCGGACCAGACGGTGCAGGAGAGCCTGCGCCTGATGGGCGTGGTCCGCGCCCGACCCGAGCCGGCTCCCTGAGATCCCGCCTATCGAAGGACACACCGCGCGCGCGGCGTACGCCTGAAAGCACAGCCATGTGAGGAGCGAATCTCGATATGATGCGGACGATTGACAACGCGAGGGAGCAGTTGCAGCAACACGGCCAGGAGCATGTCCTGCGGTACTGGGATGACCTGGACGAAGTGGCGCGCGCGCGGCTCCTCCGCCAGATTGAGCAGATCGATTTGGGCCTGATGGACCGACTCATCGCCCAGTGGGTCCTGAACGAGCCTCCCGCGGAGTCCTTCGACCGCATCGATCCTATTGAGATGATTCCCCCCGCCGACCCGGGCCGCGCCGATGCCCGTGAGGCGTGGGAAGCCGGGGAGGAAGCGCTGCGCTCTGGACGGGTCGGGCTCATCCTCGTCGCCGGCGGCCAGGGCACCCGATTGGGCTTTGACGGCCCCAAAGGCGCCTACCCGATCGGACCGCTGACCCAGAAAACGCTGTTTGCGTACCACGCCGACAAGATCCACAACCTTCAGAACCGGTACGGGTGCGTCTTGCCCTGGTACATCATGGTCAGCCGGGCCAACGCCGCGGCCACGGCCGCCTTCTTCGAGGAACACGACTACTTCGGGCTGCATCCGTCGAACGTCACTTTCTTTACGCAACGTATGGTTCCCTGCGTCGACGAATCGGGCAAGTTCATGCTTGATGCGCCCGACCACCTCGCCGAAAACCCCAACGGCCACGGCGGCGTGATCCCCGCCGTGGTCGAGAACGGCATCGCCGAAGACTGCCAACGCCGCGGCGTCGACATGTTGAGCTACTTCCAGGTGGACAACTGGGCCGTCAAGGTCGCGGACCCCTACCTGATCGGCTACCACGTGCTCCGGGACGGCAAGATGTCGTCCAAGAACCTTCGCAAGAACGCCGTGCGCGAGGCCGTCGGCGTGCATTGCCTTTGCGACGGGCAATACCGGGTGATCGAGTACTCCGCGCTCGACATCTACCCGCAGCTCCTCGAGACGGACGTGGACGGCCAACCCCGCTATGCCGCGGGGAACCCCGCCATCCACGTCATCGACGTCGGGTTCATCGAACGCATCTACGCCGTCTACGACACGTTCCCCTGGTGGCCCGCGCACAAGAAGATCCCGTTCCTATCGGATCGCGGCGAGCTGGTCCGACCGGACCGCCCGAACGGCTACAAGTTCGAGACCTTCGTGTTCGACGCCCTCCGCTACGTCCCCCACGCCCCCATCGCGCTCGAGATCCGCCGCGACGGGGAGTACACGCCCATCAAGCAGTTCGAGGGCGACAACAGCGTCGTGGCCGCGCGGCGATCGATGGCGCGCTACTGGGGCGGCTGGCTGGAACAGGCGGGGCATGCCGTTCCCCGCAACGCTCAAGGCGAAGTGACCGTGGACATCGAGATCAGCCCGCGTTTCGCTTTGACGCAAGAGGAGTTCGTCGAAAAGGCGCGCGGCCGCACGTACGCCGTCGACGCGCCGGGCCTGGCGATCGATGACCAAGGGAACGCGCTCGCACTGGACGCCTGACCTCCGGGAGCGTCAGGCGATCACTCGCAGGGAGCAGGGGAGGATCTCGAACGTCGCGGGAAGGCGACCGGGCTGCTCGCCATCGAGGTTCAACAGCACGGTCTCGTCGGACCGCGCCACGACCCGCGTCGCGAACAGGTACTGCACCTTGTCCGCCCGCTTCAGCAGATGCCCGCGGTACAGCTTCGGCAGGTTGACGATCGCCTCGAAGGTCCCGACGTCGCCGATGATGTAGATCTCGAAGCCGCCGCTGTCGAGCCGCGCCTCGGGCGCCACGTGCATGCCTCCGCCATAGAACTGCCCGTTGGCGAGGATGACGTTGCTGATCCGCCCTGCGAACCGCTCGCCGTCGATGTCGAGGCGCATCTGCGGATTCTGGTAGGTGAGCAGCGTGCTCACCACGCCGTAGAAAAACGAGGCGAACCCGCCGAACAGCTTGGTCGTCGCATTGACGCGCCGCACGACTTCGCCCCCGACGCCGAAGTCGGCCACGTTCAGGAAATAGCGCACCGCCTCGCCGCCCTCGGCGAGTCCATGGGTCACGCACCCCACGTCAATGGCTCTCGGGCGTCCGTGCACGATGCGCTCGATCGCGTGGAGGCCGCGCGGAAGCTCCAGCGATCGCCGGAAATCCGTCCCCGTGCCGAAAGGCAGCGTCGCCAGAACCGCGTCCGGATTCCGCGGCTGCTTCCCGGCGTACATGCCGTTCAGCACCTCGTTCAGCGTGCCGTCGCCGCCGACGGCCAGAATCTGCTCGAACCCGTCCTGCAGCGCAATCGGAACAAGAGACGCCGCGTGACCCGGGCGCTCCGTGCGGACCAGCTCGAACCGTACCCCCGCATTCCGCAACGCCACAGCGACTGCGTCGGCATGCCGTCCCGCGCGACCGCCGGCGGCGGCGGGATTCAGCACCACGATCGTCCGGGCGTCGCGTCGCATGGCAGGGCGTAGCGCCCGGTCTCCCTATACGCGCACTTCCGCGCTCCGTCCGAGCCGATCGCGGTATCGCTCCAGCAACGGATCCGCCTCGGCCGCGAGGAACTCATCCACCTGTTCGGGCGCCCGCCCCACGAACGCCCGCACGTCGAGCACGGCATCGATCTCCGCGCGCGACATGCCGATCTCCGGATCCCCCGCGAGCCGGTCCAGCAGGTCGTTGTCCGCGCCTTCGCCCTTGACCCGCTTTGCCGCCGCCTGCGAATGCGTGCGGATGACTTCGTGCAGACGTTGGCGATCGCCGCCGCGTCGGACGCAGGCCATCAGAATGTTCTCGGTCGCCATGAACGGCAGCTCGGCCATCAGGCGGCGCTCGATCACCTTCGGGTAGACTGCGGGGTCTTCCATCACGCTCTGGTAGAGGTTCAGCGCGCCGTCGCAGGCGAGAAACGACTCCGGCAGGCTCAGGCGGCGCAGGGCGGAGTCGTCCAGCGTGCGTTCGAACCACTGCACGGCCGTGGTGAATCCGCCGTGGAGCGGCGCGACCATCAGGAAGCGACCCAGCGCGCAAGCGCGCTCGCACCGCATCGGGTTCCGCTTATACGCCATCGCGGAGCTGCCCACCTGCTTCGCGTCGAACGGCTCCTCGACTTCCTTCAGGTTCTGCAACAGGCGCATATCCGTCGCGAACTTGTGCACGCTCTCGCCGACGCCGGCGATCACACTCAGCACCTGCGTGTCGACCTTGCGCGGGTACGTCTGCCCCGTGACCGGATACGACGACTCGAAACCGAGCTTCCGCGCGACGAGCGTATCGAGCCGCCGCACCTTGTCGTGATCGCCGTCGAACAGCGCGAGAAACGACGCCTGCGTGCCGGTGGCGCCCTTCACGCCCCGACAGCGGAGCTTGCCCAGCATGGCCTCGATGTTGTCGATGTCCATGACCAGGTCCTGCGCCCACAGACACGCCCGCTTGCCCAGCGTCACCACCTGCGCGGGCTGGTAGTGCGTGTAGCCGAGCGTCGCGAGGTCGCGCCACTTCCGCGCGAACGCCGCGAGCCGGTCCAGCACATTCACCGCGCGTCCCAGCAGAAGCTCCAGTCCTTCTCGGATCAGGATCAGGTCGGTGTTGTCCGTCACGAAACAGCTCGTGGCCCCGAGATGGATGATCGGCCCCGCTTCCGGCGCGACCTCCGAGAAGGCGCGGATGTGCGCCATCACGTCGTGACGGATCTCCCGCTCGATCTCGCCCGCGCGCGCAAAGTCGATGTCGTCCTGCTTGGCGCGCATCGCCGCGATCTGCGCATCCGTGATCGGCAGACCGAGCTCCTGCTCCGCCTCGGCGAGCGCGATCCAGCACCGTCGCCACGTGCTGAACTTCTTCTGAGCGCTCCAGAGCTCGGCCATCTCGCGGCTCGCGATGCGCTCGACCAACGGGCTGGTGTAAACGTCCGTCATGCGTGGGGTGTCCTCAGATTGGCTGTCTGCGTCGCTCGGCGTTCGAGCGGCGCGTCCGTCAGGCGACCGGCATGTCCTTCACCGCCAGCTCGAAACCGCCGCCCGTGTGCATCGCGGCGACCGCCGTGATCGGGTTCGTACGTTCGGCGAAAACGCCGCCCGTCAACATGAAATCGCAGGCATCCGCGGCGGAAGCGGAGGGGAATTCGCCCTGTTGCTCGCCGCAGAGATGCACTTCCTCGTAGGTTGCGACGTACCAGAACCGTCCCGGATCGAGGAAACCGCGACGGACCTCGACGCCGTTGTCGCGCACGATGCCGAGCCAGCCCGCGCCGTCGTCGCGCGTGTCCGCCACGCAGCAGATGCGCGGCGTGTTGTACTGGTCTTTCTCATAGTCCAACGCCAGGAGCGACAACGTGACGGCGTCGCGCACGGGCATCCCCATGTCGATCTTCTCCGCGATGGGGTCTGTGTGGCTGCCGTTGCTCACCACCGCCACCGCGCCGTTGCAGACCAGCCGCACGCAGTTGTAGGCGATGTACGGGTTGCGCTGCACGTCGCTCTCGTGGCCCGCCTTGGGCACAATGCTGACCTTCGTCTGCTCGACGACCGCCGTGCGGTTCGGAAAGGAGCGGCTCGAGACGCGATACGCACCGCACAGCCTGCCGTCCTGGGTCTTGGCGATAGAGACAATCCGCCCGATATACATGGTTCAACTCCTCTCGTAACTCTGGCGTCAGCCCTGCATAAGAGACCGGATTATAGACGAACCGGGGCGCCGCGGGGGAGTCGCCCCCGAGACCGCCGCATCACTTCCGACAGGCTTCCGGGTTCACACAGTTCCGCGGGACCTCGCCGCGCAGGCGCGCGACGATGCTCTCCGCAGCCATCTCCGCCATGCGGTCGCGCGTCGCGTGCGTGGCGCTGCCGAGGTGGGGGACCAGCACCGCATTCTCGCAGGTCAGCAGCGCGGGGTGAACCTTCGGCTCCTCCTCATACACGTCGAGCCCCGCGGCGCGAATCACGCCCGACCGAAGCGCTTCGGCCAACGCCGCCTCATCGATCACGGGGCCGCGCGCGGTGTTGATCACGATGGCCGACCGCTTCATGCTCCGAAACTCCGCCGCCCCGAAGGCATGGCGCGTCTCGTCGGTCAACGGGCAGTGGAGCGACAGAAAGTCCGACTCGGCCAGAAGCGTCGCCTTGTCGACGCGCTCGGCGCCCAGCTCACGCTCCACCTCCGGCGGGGCGGCGTTGCGTTGCGTGTAGATCACCCGCATCCCGAAGCCCTTCGCGCGGCGCGCAAACGCCTGGCCGATGCGCCCCATGCCGAAGACGCCCGCGGTACGCCCGACCAGATCGCTGCCCAGGAACTGCTTCGGCGCCCACCCGGTCCAGCGGCCGGCGCGGAGGAACCGCTCCGATTCAGGGATACGACGCGCCGCCGCCATCAGCAGCGCCCACGCCAGATCGGCCGTCGCGTCTGTCAGTACATCCGGCGTGTTCGTCACGGCGATCCCACGCTCGGTGGCCGCGTCCACGTCGATATTGTTGTAGCCCACGGCGTAGTTCGCCACGATGCGCAGCGAGGGGCCGGCGGCGTCAAGCGTCTCCGCGTCGATGGCATCCGTGAGCATGGACAGAACCGCCGAGCAGCCCCGCACGCGCGCAAGCAAGGTCTCTCGGGTGATCGCGCAGTCACCTTCGTAGACGTCCAATCGAACCGACTGCAGCTCCCGCCGCAGCAACGCAGTTCCAGCTTCAGGCAGGGCTCGGGTGATAAAGACGCGGGGGGCGTCGTCAGTCATGTTGTCAGCTCCGTCTGTTGTCGTCCGCGGCGTCGGCTACACGTCGCGCCACGCCGCGATCAGCGTGCGCTTCGATCCGGCGATCACCGCCTCGGGCGACTCGCCCCGCATCGGGCGCACCTCGAAGCTCACGATGCCGCGCCGTTCGCGCGACAGATAGCCGCAGTGCAGCAGCGCGCGCAGGAACTCGGTGAGCTCCGCCGCGTCGTTACGCGTACCGGCCGCCCCGAAGCGCGGATGCTGGTCGCCATAGGCCTCGTGCGCCGGGTCGTCCATCGCGCAGTTTCCGATGTGGGCGTGCGCCAGCCAGATGCCCGCCGTGCGCACGGCGTATTCCGGGACCTCCTCCTGGAGCGGCAGGTGGCTCAGATCGATGGCCAGCCCGAAATCCGGATGCGCCCCGCGCACCGCGTCAGCCACGCACGCCGCGTCGCTGGTAGGCCCGATCAGGCAGTTCTTGCCGAAGGGCGCCTGGTCGAAGGTCTCCAGCACCAGCCGAAGGCCTCGGGCCGCTGCATGTTCGCACAAAGCGGAGATCGACCCGATCAGCCGCGTCAGGGCCTCCTCGCGGTCCGGGCACGCCTTGCCGCTCATCACCATGACGCTGTGCGCGCCCATCTCCGCCGCATGGTCGATGCATTCCCGCACAGCGGACACCGCCCGCTCCCGTTCCTGCGAATCCGCGTGATTGAGGTCCAGCCCTCGGGCAAGCTGCACCGGTTGCGCGCCCACGGACAGCTCGACACGCGCTTCGCTCACGCGCCTGGCGACCTCCCTGCGCACAGCCGGATCCGCCGCCGGCGCCATCTCAACCACGTCGAAGAACGGATCCTCGATCACTTTCATCAGGGTCTCGATGACGGGACCCTCGCCGCCCATGCATTCCGGATAGGCCATGAAATGCACGATCCCGACGCGCGTGTAACACTGCACCGGTTCGTTCACCGCAGGTCGTTCTCCCGCTCAACGGCGCAGGGAGTCCCGCCACAGAGCGGGCCTGGCGCCGCCGGGTCCGTACTCAAACGATGTAGGTGGAAGCCGAGGTCGAGCCTCCGCGTCCGGTCCAGTTGGTGTGGAAGAACTCGCCGCGCGCTGCATCCAACCGCTCATACTGGTGCGCGCCGAAGTAGTCGCGCTGCGCCTGCAACAGGTTCGCGGGCAGGCGCTCGCAGCGGTAGCCATCGAAGTACGACAGGGCCGCGCTCATCGCGGGAACGGGAATCCCCATCCCGACCGCCGCCGCGATCACCCGCCGCCAGGCCGGTTCGGCACGCTCGATGGCCTCCTTGAAGAACGGATCCAGCAGCAGGTTGACCAGCCCGGCGTCCCGGTCGAACGCTTCCTTGATGCGCCGCAGGAAAGCGGACCGGATGATGCAGCCGCCGCGCCACATCAGCGCGATCCCGCCATAGTTCAAGTTCCAGCCGTACTCGCGCGCCGCCGCGCGCATCAGTTGGTAGCCCTGCGCATAGCTGACGATTTTCGCCGCGTAGAGCGCCTGGCGCAGATCCTCCGTCATCGCCTTCGCGTCGCCCTGGAACGCCGTCGTCTGGCCTCGGAGAATCCGAGCCGCCTGCACGCGTTCGTCCTTCAGCGCCGACAGACACCGCGCGAACACCGCCTCGCCGATCAGGGTGAGCGGCTGGCCGAGGTTCAACGCCTCAATCGCCGTCCACTTGCCCGTGCCTTTCTGTCCGGCCGTATCCAGAATGTCATCCAGCACGGCGCGGCCCTGCTCATCGCGATAGGCGAGGATATCCCGCGTGATCTCGATCAGATACGAATCGAGTTCGCCCCGGTTCCACTCGGCGAACACCTCGTGCATCGCGTCGTTCGACATGCCCAGGCCGTCGCGCATCAACTGGTACGTCTCGCAGATCATCTGCATGTCGCCGTACTCGATGCCGTTGTGCACCATCTTCACGAAATGCCCGGCGCCGCCTTCGCCGACCCAGTCGCAGCAAGGCTGGCCGTCCTCGGTCTGCGCGCAGATGGACTGGAAGATGTCCTTGACGTGCGGCCAGGCGTCCGGAGAGCCGCCGGGCATCATCGACGGCCCCAGCAGTGCGCCTTCCTCGCCGCCGCTCACGCCCGTGCCGATGTAGAGCAGACCCTTGCTTTCCACATAAGCGCACCGACGCGCAGTGTCGGGGAAATGCGTGTTGCCCCCGTCGATGATGATGTCGCCGGGTTCGAGGTGGGGGAGAAGCTGCTCGATGATGGCATCGACGGCCTTGCCCGCCTGCACCAGCATCATGACCTTGCGCGGACGCTCGATGGACGCGCACAACTCCTCGATGCTGTGGCAGCCGACGATGCGTTTGTCCTTCGCCCGGCCGTTGACGAACCTGTCCACCTTCTCGACCGTCCGGTTGAACACGGCCACGGAGAACCCCTTGCTCTCCATGTTCAACACAAGGTTCTCGCCCATCACCGCAAGGCCGATCAGGCCGATATCCGCTTTCGCCATCGTGGTCTTTCTCCGTCTTTCTCCGCTGTTGCGTCAGAAACTGTCCGAACCCGCCCGCTCTCGCGCGACGCGCCTGCCGCGCATGCTACAGCAATCCGCGAGGGGCGTCTACCCGCGCAGGGCCTGCGGCGTATAGGCGGCGCACTTCTTGTCGGCGAACACCGAGCGGAATCGCGTGTACCGCTGGCGCCCATTCACGATCGGCACGCTTGCCCAATCCTCGCCGATCAGCGGCTGCGCATACGCCAGGAATTCATCCGTCACGTCCGTGCCGCTCGGCGCGATCCACGCCTCCGGGAAGGTCCGTTCCGAATTGGCCACCTCCGCCAGCGACGCCTTGTCGTAGCGCACATTGTAGATCGGCCCCGGCTCGCGCAGAATCGTCGCCATCCAGCCGTTCTCGCCCGCGCGGGCGAGCAGCGCCGCCTGCTGCCCGAGGCGGTAGGCCTCGTCCAGATCCACGATCGACGCGTAGATGCTCGCATCGCGCTGGTCCGTGCCGGGAACCTGCCCGCGCGCCGTCCCGGGGACCGGCAACCCCCGCGCGTTGAGCATCGTCACCACCTGTTGCGCCGCCGTCGTCTTGGACGAGCTGAACTGCGTATGGCCGAAGCTGTCCTTGGTCTCGCCGATATCGCCGACCTCGAAGCCCTCGGACACGACCACGATGCAGCGGCCATCCCGCCGCAACTGGTCGCTCACACGGTCGCACATCTCCTCCGCCGTGACCTTGGACTCCGCCATGTAGATCTGCAGCGGAAACTCCCGTCTCGGGTCCGCCAGCCGCGCCGCCGCCGGGATATAGCCGATCTTCCGACCCATCGCCTGCAGCACCAGCACCGGGTCCGCCGGGCTCGACCCCGCGTTTTCCTCGTTGGCCTGCTGGACATACATCGCCCAATACCGCGCCACGCTGCCGTAGCCGGGCGTATGGTCGATCAGCTTGAAGGCGCTGTCGCCCACGTCGTTGTCGATGGTCTTGGGCANNTTGTCGATGGTCTTCGGCACGCCCACGGCCACAAGATCGAGCCCGCGCTCCCGCGCCAGCTTCGCCACCTTGTTGCACGTGTCCATCGAGTCGTTGCCGCCCGTGTAGAAGAAGTAGCCCACGTCATGGGCTTTCATCACCTCGACGATGCGCTCCAGATCCTCGTCCTGACCCTTCTTCAGCTTGTAGCGGCACGTGCCGATGCTCCCCGCGGCGGGGGTGTAGCGCAACAGCGCGATCTCGTCATCGTCCTGCCGCGACAGGTCCAGCAGCTCCTCGCGAAGCACGCCTTCAATGCCGTGCCACCCGGCGTACAGCGTCCCGAACGTGTCCGGGTACGCCCGACACATGTCGATGATCCCGCGCAACGAGCTGTTGATAACGGGCGTGGGTCCTCCGGATTGCGCGACGATCACATTGCGTTTCATGCGTTCCTCCTGCTGCGACGTCTTCCATCATCCCAACACCGTTCGCTCCGCATCATGCCGAAGCGAACGCTCCCGCGGCGAGATCAGTCACCGTGTTGCGCAGACGCATCGTCTCTTCATCTGACTTCGGGGAATCCGTCGTGACAAACGCCAGCGCCATGTTCGTGGCCGGATCCCCGACCGTGATCACCGTGTTGATGCCCGCGTGACCGAACGTCTCCGGCGAACACCGCGTTCCGAACCCGAACCAGCCGTTCTCGGTCGAGCCCTTCATCAGCCAACCCAGCGCCCACGGCTCGTGCGTGGGCGCCTCCCCGCGCGCTTCGGCCGCGGCGATCTCCTCCGCGTACTGCAACCTGTGCATCTCTCCGAAGCCGGGCTCGCCCAACAACAGCGCATCGCCCCAGCGCCCGCGCTTCAGATGAAGCTGGATCACCTTCAGGAAGTCGCGCACCGTGCCGAACGCCCCGCCGGCGGGATGGCCGAGGAGAGGAAACGTCTCGGATGTCACTGCATGCTGCAGCGTCTCTGGTTGCGGGGTCCAGGCCACGGGACCATCCTCGGACGGCGCCGCGAACGTGAGCGAATCCGCCCCGATCGGCGCGAACAGGCGCTCGCGGCAGAGCGTCTCCCAGGGCGTGCGGCCGGTCACGGCGCGCGCCACCTCGGCGGCCATGAACACGCCGGTAACGCCGTGGTAGGCCGTCTTCGATCCGGGCTCCCACTCGACCTCCGCGTCGCACATCATCTGCACGGCGGCGTCCCACTCCTCGTCCGTCCCCACGGGCCCCAGCGGCACGGACGGCACGCCGGCGGCGTGCGTCAGCAGATGCCGAACGGTCGTCTTGTCCTTGCCCCCGCCCACGTAGCCCGGCACATATGTCGACACCGGCGCGTCCAGCTCGAATAGACCGTCGTTCAACACCATCGCGATGACGGTGGCCGAGATGCCCTTCGCGAACGAGTAGGTGCAGTTGCGCACCGACGCCGTGAAGGGGAGATCGCGCGCGTTCAGGCCGCAGTACGTGCCCACGTAGCGCTCCAGGAGCAGCTCATCGCCCTGCGCGACCAGCAGCGCGGCTCCGGGGACGGAGCCTTTCGCCACCTCCTCCTCGACGAAATCCGCGGCCCGCTGAAGTCGTTTCCGGATCTCGCCGGTCTCCGGCGTCTGGCCTTCCGCCCATCCCGACAACGCGCCGCACACGCCCATCGCCGCACCCCCTGCGGTCGCCAAGAACCGCCGTCGCGTCATTCCATATCGCATCGATCGCCAGCCGCTCCATCGCCGCATTCCTCGCGGCGTCCATGCCGTCTGTTCAGTCACTCGTCCGCTTCCTCTTCTTCATCTTCCGTGGGCGGAGGGAGGAACCCCGCGACGAACACGTCCGTCTCGCCCCGCGCCGTCAACCGAATGGTCTCCGTCGGCAACGGCACGCCGTCCTCCGTCTCCGTCGGCTCCTCGTCTCCGGGCGGGATCACGGGGAATGTGGCCTGGCTGCTGAAGTACCCCGTAGCCAGGAACCGGTCGCCCGCCACGCGCGCCAGCGCCGTGCAGCCGTCTGCGCGCAGACCGCCCACGCGATGCGACCACGCCACATAGCCCTCCGCGTTCACGAACAGCAGGACCGCGTCGGACTCGCCCGCCGAGTCCCAGGTCACGGGATCGCTCCGTCGCGTCGAGTAGAACGTGCCCCGACCGGAGAACTCGCCGCCGACCGCGCAGGAACCGTCTTCGAACGCGACCACGCTCGATCCGACGTCGTCCTGAGGACCGCCGCCGCTCGCCACCCACCGGAAGTCGCCGAGGTCGTTGTACTGCGCCACGAACAGGTCCGATCCCCCTTCGCTGCGCACGTCCTGCGAGAGGGCGTAGCCAAGGCCGAAGTAGGCCGTGTTCTCGAAGGACCCAGCGATCAGACACCGTCCTTCCGCCGTGACGCCCAGGTCATACGCCGCGTCCGTCCCGGGTCCGCCCGCGCCGCGCACCCACCGCAGCGCGTCCTCGCGGGTGTACCGCGCCACGAACGCATCCATGTTGTCGTGCGTCGCCTCGTTGTCCTCGTCATAGCCGTAGGCGTTGAGGATCGAGAGGTTCGAACCGGACGCGCCGAAACCGGCCGCATCCGTGAACACGCCTGCGAGATAGTAGCTGTCGTCCGACATCGTCACGATGGCGTGGGCCACATCGTCGCCCGCGCCGCCCGCGCGGCGACTCCAGATCGGGCGGCCGAGGTTGTCATAGCGGATCACCAGGATATCGAGCCCGCCGTACGGCTCGGGGATGACGGCGTTCGAGGTCGCCCCCTGCACCGTGATCGTGCCGGTAAACGCGCCCGCGACCAGGCAACCGCCGTCCGACAGCGGCGCGACGGCCATCGCCTGGTCCGTGCCCTCGCCGCCGAACCGGCGCGCCCAAGCCAGGGTCCCGTCCGCGTTGTACCGGGCGACGACGCCGTCGAAGCCGCCGGCCGAGGTCAGCACGGAGCGCATCGGGTCGCCCTCGCCGAACACCGCCGTTCCTTCGAAGTACCCGGTCAGATAGAACGAACCGTCCGGCATCGCCGCGACCGCGGTGGCGAACTCCTCACCGGTCCCGCCGGCCCGCTTCGCCCACTCCAGAACGCCGTCCGCGGCGTACCGGGCGACGTAGATGTCCCGCAAGCCTTGCGCGAACAACGTCTCTTCGCCCGGGTCGCCCTCGCCGAACACGCCCGTGCCGCCGAACTGCCCGGCCGCGATGCCGCCGCCTTCTTCGAACGCCGCCATGGCCTCGCCGCGGTCCTCGCGAAAGCCGCCCGCGCCGCGCGCCCACAGCGTGCTGCCGTCCAGCACCTCCTCCGGCTCATCCGTGTCGGGCGGACACCCGACGAGCCCCGCCGATGNNCGATGCCGCCACCAACAACCCCGGCAGCCACAGCCCACTAATGAGACGCCGCATACGCATGATCCTGCTCCTTGTGCCGCCCGACCCCGATCTGGTCGCGCCTAAGGCATCGTAGCGTCCGCTCGGGTTCGCGTCAATTCGAGGGAAACCGCCGCGGCGAACCAGGTCACTCGACGCCGCGCGTCGCCCGCAGTTCATGCGCGGCCGCGATCACGTCCTCCGACGCAAGCGGAACCCCGGGCAGGAAGAGCTCAGTGAACTCGTTCAGGCGGTACAACTCGCCATCTTTGATCCAGTAGAAGATCAGCCCCATCCGGAGACGCTCGTCCTCCGGACTCCAGATCGTCTGCTCCGGGCTCTCAACCATGACGCCGTCGAGCAGCTCCGTCGCCTCCACCTTTGCCACAAAGGTCTGCAGGACGACGCCGCGCTCAAGGGCCGTGTTCAGGAGCCGGAGGTGCACGTCAGCGGCGTCCCGCTCCCTCTGCGTCTCGAACTCGCATCCGGAGGAGACAATCAGCAACGCGATCGCCGCGACGCACAGTAGACCGCCGGCCGTGATCGATGGCGCCCGTGGCAAAACGCTCAATGTCCGCCCCTCCCGTACCTGGATCGCGCCTCGTCTTGTTGCACGAGCGGGTCCGCCCTCCATCACAGCAGAATCGCTCGCGGGCGTCAAGGCGACGGCCCGGCGCATGCTTATCCGGGCGGCTCCTCGTCGCGCGGCCCGAGCAAGCGCGCGCTGTAGTGGTGGTAGGCGGCCATCGCGGCGAGGAGGAGGATGCCGGTGGCCATCAGGGAGATGATGCGGTAGATGTGGCCGATCCGCGCCGTGTCGACGACCAGCACCTTCGCGGCGGTGACGGAGAAGAGGATGATGCCGAACCAGCGCAGGGCCTGTTTGCGCGTGACGAGCCCGACCCAAATCAGCGCGAACGCCTGGACGGCCCACGCAGCGGAGGTGAGGGCCTGGCCCATGCGGTCCGTGATGAGGCCGGTGTGGTCGCTCCACCGCGCGAACTCGAGCGCGACAAGCAGGGCGAGCAGCACGTTTCCCGCCACGCCGACGCCGACGCCGTAGTGCGACGGCAGCCGACCCGCGCGAATCGCCCGCAAGCTCCCGAAAACGGCCAACACGAACAGCAGGCGACTGGCGAAACTGACGTTCAACGCCAACACGGGGGAGGGGTGGTCGTAGTCCGGCAGCCCATAGAGGAAGATGAGGCCGCCGACGGCGTAGCACGCGGCCGCGACGTATCCCCACGGGTTCGGTCGACGCAGGGACGCCCATGCGACGACGCAGGGGATCGCGGTCCACAGCAGAACGAGCGAGGCCGCGCGCATGCTCCGCCATTCAGCCGCTTCTGAGGTCAACTCCCAGTACAACGCCAACTCCATCGAGACCGCCACGCAGGCCAGCGCGAACCCAATGACCACGGCGCCGGGCGCCAGCAGGGCGTCGGCGGACGCCAGGGGCGACCGGGCGCTTTCGGGTCCGGACGCTTGCCCGTCACGTAAGGTCCGCGCGACCAGCGCGGCGAGCTGCATCGCGACGGCCACGGCGATCCAGGAGCCGAAGGGCGCGTTGAACACCGGAACGAATGCCGCCGTGTGCAACGGCAACCGCGCCCACAGCCCTCCGACGGCCAGTGCCAGAGCGCCGACGCCGCCGAGCCGCACGATCGGTTCGCGATAGCGCGTGCCCAGCCACAGAAGGATCACGCCTTCCGCAGCCCAAGCCACCGGGACTGCGTACAGATCGAGGAAGATCGGAACGGCGAGGGTGACCAGACCCATGGCGATGCCGAGAAGGCTCACGGCCGTGAGGCTGTCGCGCCGGATGCGCAGCCGCCAGACGCAGAACAGGCCGAACACAAGCGCCGCCTGCCCCAGCACGACGAACCCGAGGGCGTCGCGGTGGTCGGCGTAGAGGATGTTGTCGAAGACGACCAGGGACCACGTCGTGTCGAGCAGGATCAGCGTCAGCCCGTCGATCCCCTCAGGGATGCGGCGCGCCAGGCTGTAGACCGTCGGGACCGCCAGGAACAGGGCATAGAACAGCGACGCGAACAGGAGCGCGGGAAGCATCTGCGTCTCCGGATCGAAGTGCTCCGCGTACCACGCGGTGTAGAGCCCCATCGTCCCGAAGAAGCAGAGCAAGTCGAGCGCGCGCCAACGCCGGAACCCGGCGGCCCCCAGGGCAACAAGGTCCACGATCAGTAGATACCCGAACAGCATGTAGGGATGGTTGCCGCCTTCGGAAAAGATGATCGGACTCAGCAGGCCGCCGAGCACCCCGAGTACGGCGATGGGCAGGGCGTTGTGGAAGACCGCCAGGGCGATCGCCAGCGCGGTGACCAGCGTCGCCAGGCCGAACGCGGCGGTCTGCCCCGTGAGCGCATAGATGCGGAACGCGAAGAAGATGCACAGGTAGAACACCGCGATGCCGATCCCGGTCATCGTCTGGAACGCCGGCGTCCAACCCCGTCGGCGGAACCGCTCGCCAAGCGCCAACGCAGCCGCGCCGAACAACGCGCCGATCACGAGGCGCCCTTCAGGCGGGATAAGGTCGCGGTCGTATACCCACTTCAGAAAGAACCCCGCGCCGATGACCACCAGCAGCGCCCCGGCCCACCCCATCCACTTCGTGCCGAGCAGCACCTCAAACGAGGGCGTCGACTGGAACGGGGAGCGCGCCTTTGGCGCCACGGGGGCCGCATGCGGCGGCAGAGGCGGCGGAACCCGGGGCGAACGCTCGGCTGACGCCGGCGCCGTGGTCGGCGGAGAAGCGGGCTCGCCGGAGGCCGACGGCGCGCGTGCGACGTGCGGCGCTGCTGGAACGCGCTCGAACGCGTGCAGCCGATCCTCCAACGCACGGACGCGCCGCGTAAGCCGCGCAAGCTCTCGGGAAACGCGGCCCTGGCTGATCACCGCGATGATACCGCATACGGCCCCGCCGACCACGACCGCGACGAAGAGGAAGCCCATCAGTACGATGATCTCCATGGCGAGACCCTCCTGGCTCATGCCCCCAACAGCGCCGCTATTGTATACACACAAACTGTTCGATGTCAAATATGACGCGCACGCGGACCCGGCCTGATCCCGAGGTTGCGCCGATCGGTATAGTATGAAACCATGCGCCTGACAGACACCCGCGGATCCCCGCAGATCACGGAGGAGACTCAGCATGCCTTCACACGCGTACATCCTCGGAGTCGCCGGACTTATGTTTGGAGCGGCGCTGCCCGCGGTCGCTGGTGACGACGGCCCCGCCGCCCATGCGAAGGCCCCGGTGCGGGTGATCCTCGACACGGACATCGGTCCGGACGTGGACGACGTGGGGGCGGTGGCGATACTGCACGCGCTTGCGGATCTGGGCGAAGCGGAGATCGTCGCCATGGCGGCCTGCACGTCGAATCCCTGGGGTGCGCCGTGCCTCGATGCACTGAACACCTACTACGGGCGGCCGGAGATCCCCGTGGGAACCTTCAAACAACCCGGCTTCCTCGAGGAATCGTCCTACAGCGAAGGCATCGCACGGGCCTTCCCGAACGCCCTGGGCCATGGCGACAACGCCCCGGACGCAACGGCGCTTTATCGGCGCGTGCTGGCGGAAAGCCCGGACAAGCTGACGTTCATCGCCGTGGGTCCGCTGAACAACCTGAAGCTGTTGCTGGAATCAGAGGCGGATGCGGTCAGCCCGCTGAACGGCGAAGAACTTGTGCGCGAGAAGGTGAGCGAGCTCGTCATCATGGGCCCGTACTTCAACGAAGAGAGCGAGTTCCAGTACGCGTGGAACTACGCGCAGGACCCCGCCGCCGCGGCGTATGTCTCGGAGCGTTGGCCCACGCCCATGCGCTTCGGCGAGGGCAACCTCGGCCACCGCCACTTCATCGGCGCCGGGCTGGCCGATGCGCCGGAGTCCAGCCCCGTTCGCCACGGATACGAGCTCGCCGAAGGACCCGCCGGCAAACGCCACTGCGCCGACCCCTCGACCATCCTGTACGCGATTCGCGGCACGCGGCACTTCGACGAAGTGCGCGTCGGCTCCTGCGAGGTGCGCGCGGAAGACGGCGCGACGCGATGGGTCGCCGAGCCGGATCTGGACCATGCCTACAACAGGGAGCGTCTGCCCATCGCCGAGTTGGAGCGCATCATGGAGGAGCTGCTGGTCAAGCCGCCGCGCCTCGGTGCGGACCAGCGCGAACCCTGACACAGCCGACGCGCCTCTCGCCTAGAGATAGTCGCGCAGGAACTCGTGCACCAGCGAGTGCAGGTTCTTTCCGCGGTAGGTGTATTCCCATGCCCCGTGGCCGAACCCCTCCGCCTGGTAGAACTCGTGCGGGATCTGGTACAGCTCCAGCAGGGAGTGGAACCGCTCGGACGCGTGGAACCACGTAAAGAAGCGATCGTCGTCGGTCCCATGCACGATCATCGTCGGCGGGTCGTCGGACCCCACCTCGTCGATCACGTGGTCGATCCCGCCCCAGAGATGGACATACGCCTGCACCCGCGCAGACTCTTCCGGGTAGTTCGTATCCGGTTGCGGGAAGCCCTCGCCGTCCGACGCGAAGTCCGCCGCATCCGTCACCGCGACTGCCACGCCGGCGACCGCGCCCGCCGATTCGCCGACAAAACCGATGCGGTTCGGATCGATGCCGTAGTCCGCCGCCCGCGCGCGCACGTGGCGCACCGCCGTTTTCGCGTCGACGATCGCCGCGTGCATGGACGACGTGAGCCCAAAGCTCGCCCACCAGGACGGGGCCGGGGGGGCGGCTGCGTCCAATCGGTAGGTGATCGCGAAGACCGCGAAGCCGCGCTGCGCCAGGTACCGGGCCATGGCGACGATTCGTTCGTCGTCTTTGCTTCCGTCCGTGAACCCGCCTCCATGCATCAGCACAACGGCAGGCAGCAGCGCATCAGGTCGCGGATCGGGCGTGTACAGATCCATCAGCAGGTCGCTGGGAACATAGCCTTCCGCTCCCTCGGGCGCCGCCACGTTGCCGGTCCCGTACACGAGGTCCCGCGTGACCGCGACGCCGTAGTCAGCGGGCGTGGACGGGCACCCGGCCAGGCAGGCGACCGCCGCCAACAGCAGGACCGCGAACTCATGGCGCGTGGCGGACAGCAGGCATCGTACTCGACTCTGCGGACGGGGGATAGGGGTATGCCAGGACATCACGATGGTCTCCTCCGTGATCTTGGTTTCACGCGGGCGCGCCAATCCCGCTATTGCTGCACTTCCCATAATTCGACGGCTCTCCAGTCGCACTTGGGACGAAAGCCCAGCAGCCGTTGCGCCTTGCGCGTGTCGAAGGGCGATGCATGGGGGTTCTCGCGGAAGTAACCCGGATCGCGCACATCGGGCGTCTCCCCGTAGATCCGGGTAAGCAGATCCAGTGTGGGGTCGGGATAGAACGTGTTCGGCGCCGCAACATTGAAAACCTCGAACGGGATCGGCTCGTCGCCCGTGAACGCATACAGGACAGCCAGCCGGATCGCTTGCGCGGCGTCAAGCGCGCCGAGGTAGCCGCCGAAAGACGGCTCGGGCGTCGGCTCGCCGCGACGCGACGGGGCAAGCAGATCCAGCAGACTATCGAGGTGCTTCGCCATCCAGATCGGACTGCAACGCAGGCTGATCCCCTCGATGCCGAACGCGCGCGCGTAGTTCTCCGCCATGTCTTCGCCGTAGCGCTTGCTGAAGCTGTACGCCTCATGCGGCCAGAGCGGGTGTTCCTCGTCGATCGGCACATACAGCGGCTTCAGGTCGACGTCGTGCATGCCGAACCCGATCGCGCACTGGCTGTTCAGATACACTATCCGACGCACCCCGTTGTCTCGCATCGCCTCCAGCACGTTGAAGGTCGTGACCATGTTCACGGCGATGACATGCTCCGGCGGGTCCATGAACGCGTTGGGGATCGCCGCGAGATGCACGACGACATCGCAGTCGCGAATCGTGTGCAGCGTCGCTTCCCGATCGATCAGATCGCACGACACATAGTCGACGCCGGGCGGCAGATCGGCAGGCGCGTAGAAGTCCACCACCGTCTGAGGCAGATGGTGTCGATGCAGCTCGCGCACAACATACCGCCCCACGCCGCCCGCGCCGCCAGTGACCAGGACCTTCATCTTCTGCGCTCGGGTGGTGGGGTTGCCGCCCCGCGGCGCTGTCGTCGCGACATCAGCGCGCGCGCGTCGGCCAATGCACGCCGGGCCGCCTCGCGGGTGTCTCCGCCCAGTACATTCGCATGGTAATCGAACGACTCGAACTCGACGGAGCAGTAGCCTTCATAGCCGATCTCCTCGAGCGCGGAGAACATGCCCGGCCAATCCACACGCCCCTCGCCCAGCATCGGGAACACGAACCGGCCCAACTCAGGGATGCCCGCGGCGTCCTTGAGATGCACATGATGAATCCGGTTCTTGCCCCATTGCGCCACGATCCAATTGGTATCGAAGTTGCCCTTGAGCACGTCGTGGGAGGGATCGAAGTTGACGCCCAACCACGGCGAGTTGAAGTGGTCCAGCAACACGCGCATGGTGTAGTAGTCGTTGCAGAGGAAGCCAAACACTCCTTCGACCGCCCCGTACACCTTGCAGCGCTCAAGCACGGGGACGACGCGGCCGAACGCTTCGAACGCCATGTCCCAGGCGGCCCCTTCGGAGATGTCGTCCGGAATGCGCGGCGCGTCGCGATCCCACGGCGCCGGCCCCGTGAACAGGTTCACCGCCGGGATGCCGGCCTCGCCGCAGGCCTCGACCGCCTCGATGCTCAGCGCGATCCGGTCCTCGCGCACGGCCTCATCCAGACAGACGTAGTCCTGCTGCACCACCAACTCGCTGATCGCGAGCCCGGCGTCGGCCGTCGCCTCAACCGTCTCCTTGCGCTGCGCGGCGGTGTGCGCACGCGGATGGAAGTGGGCCATGGTCCACTCGACGGCGTTGTAGCCCAGTTCCCTGAGGGTCTTGGCCACTTCCGGGGCGGGTTGCGAGCTGAACCCCAGGGACGCGAGAAATCCAATGCGTTGGTCCAAAGCCATGCCGCGACCTCCTGCCAGACGTTGGCCCGGCCCTTGGACCGGGCGGTTCCACTCGCATGCGCTACCCCTCGCGGCGCCGACGGGTGCGGCGTCGCGCGGCGGAAGGCATGCGCCGGGCTGAATCGTCGAGCGGCGCGGCCAACCGCATGTTCACCCCTCCGCGGCCGTTGGGCTGCGGACCCGCCTACACTAGCCGCGCGCCGCATCGCAGTCAAGAATCCCAGCGTATGAAGACCGGCGATCCGTCGTCGTCACGCATCCCGACGGACGCCGATTCCGGTCATGGAAATGCATCCGCGCAATGCATGTGGTATGTTGGCGTATCCAGCCTGTAGAGGAGGTTTGCGTTCGCATGCATCCGGTGTTGTTCCACGTCTTCGGACACCCCATCCATGCCTATCCGGCGCTGCTCGCCGTGGCGTTCGTCGCGGGAACGCTGCTCGCCGTGCGCGAGGCGGACCGGCGCAACATCTGGTTCCCGCCGGAGATCGGCCTGTGGATCTTCGTCGGCGCGCTGCTGGGCGCGAAGATCTTCTGGATCATCCAGTACGACTCGATCTGGCACGTTTGGCGCGCGATCCGGGTGTGGGAGGCGGGACTGGTCTTCTACGGCGGCCTGATCGGCGGCGTCGTCGCCGCGCTTCTCTACACAACCGTCCACCGCATCCATCGTCGGCAGGCCGCGGATCTCATGGTTCCCTACCTGGCCCTGGGGCAGGCGATCACGCGGGTGGGATGCTTCCTCAACGGCTGCTGTTACGGCGACACGACCTCCGCGCCGTGGGCCGTCCAGTATCCGCCGGGCAGCCACGCCTTCCAGCATCAGCTCGAGGCGGGTCTGCTCCAGGCCGACGCGCCGTGTTCGCTCGGCGTGCATCCCGCGCCGCTCTACATGGTCGGCGGACTGCTGCTCATCGCGGGGATGCTCAAGTACACGCTCGAACGCCGCCGATTCCACGGACAGGTCGCGATCCTCTACGCCATCCTCTACGGCGCGCTGCGGTTCATCGTCGAGGGAGTCCGCGGCGACAGCGCGCGTTCCGTCTTCGGCATGACCGTCTCGCAGACCATCAGTCTGTCGCTGGTCGCGCTGGGCCTCGCGTTGGCCGCCATCGCCTGGCGCAAGGGGATGTACCGCCGTCCGCGCCTCGCGCCCGAGCCGACGCCTGAGGACGCCGGCAGCGCATCCGAGACGACAGAGGCGGACGCGGATGCCGACTGACCGCCGCTACGGGTGAAGCAGCACCTTCACCGCCTCCGACGGTTTCTCGACCGTCGCGAACCCCTTTGCATGCTCCGCCAGCGGCAGCTCGTGCGTGACGATATCGTCGATCTCGATCACGCCGCGCGCCAGGTAGTCGATCGCGGTCGGGAACGTATACGGCGCGAGGTGCGCGCCGAGCACGTTCAGCTCCTTGCCGTCGCCGATAATCGTCCAGTCCGCCGGGCTGTCGCCCCGCATCACGCTGAACTCGACGAACGTGCCCGCTTTACGCACCATGTGCAGCCCGGGCACGATCGCTTCCGGGTTGCCCGTCGCCTCGATGAGCACATCGCAGCCGTAGCCCTCGGTCAGTTCGAGCACCCGTGCGAGGGCGTCTTCCTTCGCCGGGTTGATGGTGATATCCGCCCCGAACTTCCGCGCGAGGTCCAGCCGCGCGTCGATGAGGTCGAGCGCAATGAGCAATCCCGGGTTCTTGAGGCGCTCCGCCGCGACCATACACAACCCCAGCGTGCCGCACCCGACCTGCACGACGACGTCGCCGAGGCGGACGCCCCCGCGTTCGACGGCGTGAATCGCGCATCCCAGCGGCTCGATCAACGAGGCCCGGCGCGCCGAGACGCCCTCGGGGACCTTGTACACGCGGCTGTTGCGGGGATAGATCATGTACTCGGCCATGCCGCCTTCCACCGCGTGCTTGAAGCCGAACACCTGCGCCTTCACGCACAACCAGTACATCCCGCGGTTGCAGTACCGGCAGTCCTCGCACGGCACGATCTGCTCGGCCACCACCGTGTCGCCGATTGCGACGCGATGGCGTTCCGCGGCGCCTTCGCCCATGCCGACCACCACGCCCGAGAACTCGTGGCCCGGCGTCACCGGCGTCTCGACGTATGGCGGGCGATGCGCGTCGCCCCAGAAATGGGAAGCCCCGGTGAAGCACTTGATGTCGCTTGCGCAGATCCCGCAGTCACGCACGCGAACCAGCAGCTCGCCGGGGCCCGGCTTCGGCGTGGGGATCTCTTCAATGCGATAGTCGCGCGTGCCGTGGCAGCGCAGCGCCTGCATGGTGCGGGGGATTTCAGTCGATACGGTCGCCATCATGCGTCTCCTGTAATAAACTCGGCCGTCGGACCGGGGCCATCGTACGCGGCGACAAGGTCGGGGTCAATCGCCTGCACGCGCGCGGCCTGCGCCGCGTCCGCCATCGAGCCGTCGCGCGGTTTGACAACGCCCTCAGAGAGCGGGTATGATTCGGGCCGACTTGTCGGGGTGTAGCGCAGCCCGGTTAGCGCGCTTCGTTCGGGACGAAGAGGCCGGAGGTTCAAATCCTCTCACCCCGACCATCTCAAGTCTGCTCAACGTCCTCTCGCCGGCGTAACGCGCCCGAGAGGGCGTTTTGTTTTGGGGAAGGACGGCCCGTCGGACCGGAACCGCCCCGGAGGGCGATCCCGATCCGACAGGATCTGCGCAACCTCAGCGGACGCGCGCGTATCCGAAGCTCATCGCCGGCGCCGTGAACCGGTTCTCTTCGGCCTGCAAGGTCTCTCCGCACTCCCGATCGCCTTCAAGCGTCGACTCGGACATCACAAGCACGTCCGACAGCGTCACGCCCTCAACGATGATCTCCGCCTCCGCGCTCGTCTGGTTCACCCAGAAGAGCGTGTCGCCCACGCGCACCGCGGCGGCCTGCTCCGGGTGCGTCGACGTGCACACGAAGGACCGATCGCCCCGAGACGTCAGCCGGGTGAACATCGCCCAGGCGTGGTAGACCGGCCGCACCTGCCAATCGAGATCCTTGTAGTCCCACAGGGCGTACTCCATCCGCATCCCGCCGGGGTACAGCATCTCGTGCACCGACCAGATCGAGAACCCCGCCGTGCCGCGGTTCAGCCCGTCAATCGCGAGCGACGTCGTCCATACCGCATACGGGTAGCTGCGCATGATGGGGTTCAGGTTCACCGACGACCGGCTGTCCTGGAACCCGAACTCACCTACGATGAACGGCTTCCTCGGCGTATGCTGGTTGAGCAGTGCGAAGCGATCATCGAAGAACGGGACCACGATGTCGCGGTCAAGGAACGGGAAGTAGCGGTGGGACGAGAAGAGGTCCGAGACCTCGTAGTACGCCGGGGTGGTCAGGCACCGCTCGAACCACCGGAAATCCTGCGCATCGTCGCTGCCCACGATCTGGATGTCGAGACCGCGTTGGGCGAACTCGGCGCGCACCAGCTCGTGGATGCGGACGAAGTCGTCAAACGAATAGCTCATGCCGGTGAACGCCCCGTTCGGCTCATTCGTCAGCGTCCAGTAGCGAATGCAAGAGTAACCCTTGTCGCGGATCAGATGGGAAAGCAGCATGCCTTGTGCCCGCGCGAACGCTTCCGGGTCGCGATAGCTCTCCGGCATGCCCCACTCGACGCCGGTGATGTTGACCTGCGTTCCGAGCCGCTCGTACAGGTCCAGCGTGCGGTAGTGGCTCAGCATGTTGTCGCTGTCCAGCGTGAACGTCTCCCAGTCGCCGGACGGACACCAGTCCTTGTACCACACGAACATCCGCACGAAGTCCGGCTCCATCCACGTGATGCGCGCCTCGCGCAGCGCGGCGTCCTCCGCATCCACGCCGGCCTCGGCGTTCTCCGCGTTGTAGAACCAGCCGTCGTCCTCGAACCCGAAGCCGATGAGCGCGTCGCATGCGACCTCCTCGGTCACGGTGATCGTGACGGGGCCGGACACCGGGTCCGCGATGCCTGAAGCGTTGATCCGACGCAGACTCGCGTTGTCATAGAACACCTCGCCGCGGGCATGCAGCAGCAGACAGATCCGCGCGGAGACCGTCTCGGGCGGCGCCTCGCCCCGGCAACGCAGTGAGACCCAGGCGTCTGTCGAGCGCGCCGGCTCGCTCTGCGTGTAGCCCAGCCGTTCCCCGGCCGCGTTGTAGAACTCGATGGACATGTAACCGCCGAGTCCGTCGCTGATGTCCCGCTCGATCGCCTCGACGCGCGCCTCGAAGGTCTCGCCGGGCTCGGCGGGAAGGTCCTGGTAGAGGTAGGGGAACCCGACCGGTTGGTCGGCTTCGACACGTATCCGTGCGACGCTCCGGCCGCCGCGTTCCGCGGCCTCCATCGCGATCGCAGGGTTGTTGGACTGCCACCCGTTCAGGCCGTCCTCGAATGAACCGTTGGTGAGCAACTCGCCCTGGGCGCCCAGCGCCCCGGCAATGCATGCGGCAATGGCAAACAACATCGTACAACGCTCTCCTGTGGGGATCGGCCTCGCGGCGCGGCCGAACCGGTGAACCTGACTTCCGTCCCAGAGCCTGCAGGCAGGCCGCGGGGCTGCGCAGCCCGCCCCGCCCGCCGCAGGCTCGCGACATCCTGACACAAACCGGGGAGGACGGGGGCCGACGCCGCAAAGACGCGGTCCCGTCCTCCCCGAGAACACTACCGGTTCAGGGAGCTCGTCGCCAAGCTCAGCGCACCTTCCATGCCTCTCCCTCTTGCACGAGGGGCAGCGGGGCCCGTTGTCCGTCAACGGACAGCATAAGCAAGGCGCGCGTGCCGCGGACGAACACCTCCGAGATCTGCGATTTGAAGGTCGCGGCGTCGGGGAGCCCCTGCGCAACGCGCTCCTTGAAGGCATCCTCGCCGACCTGCGCGATGATCTGGCCGTACATCTCCGCCTCGTCGCCCGACGTCACCTTCGCCAACGCTTCCATATCCGCGTTCCGAAGGGCGTCGAAGTACCCCATGAATGCGGTGGCCTGCGGGCTGTTCACGGCCTCCTCGCCGGTGAGGTGCGCGGTGACGGGATCGTTCGCACTGACCGCCAGGTCGAACGTCGTCTTCATCGCGAACGGCGCTTCCGTGGGGTTCACGGGCTGCAGTTCGCCGATGACCTGCGCGCGATCGATCGAGGCCTGGACCCGCTCGTCCGTGATCGTGAGTTCCGACAGCCCCGACGCGGCGTCGGTCAGCGTGAACGACGCGGGCATGGGCATCTCGGGCGAACCCGCCATGGCCATCCCGTTGACCTCCTTCTCTTCCTTCGAAAGGTCGATGCTGAAGAACGCGAACCGGAGCTGACGATCCTGCACCGCCTGCTTGAGATCAGCGAGCGTGGGCGACTTCAGCAGGTCGGGCGAGACCTCCTGGTCGGCCAGCAGCACCAGCAGCATCGGCCCGTCCATGTAGTCCTCTTCGTTGTCGAGACGAAGGGCGCATCCATGCGTCAGGGCGGTCTCCTCACCGCCCATCGTGACTGTTCCGGAGATGGTGTCGGCCACGAGCCCGGTGTCAGCCGCAACGGGCGCCGGAGCGGACTCCGCCTCATCCTGAGCAATCGCCGAGAACGCGGGGAGAACTGCGATCGCCAGAACGGCGAACAGGCATAGGAGGTTTTTCATGAGGGGGGAATCCTTTTTCTGCGGGTGAACACGTGAGGAAAAGGGGGGAAGCCGCAGACCCATCCGCGCGGACGGGGTTCTACGCAGCATCAGACTCCTCGCGTGTGTGCGCGTGCCCGACGCGACATGCGCCGAACAGACGACGTCGACAGGGAACGTCAGCGGACTGGGATGGGAACTGCGCTCCAAGCAGAGGTCGACAGCTCATAATGTACCGTTTTCCACGCTCTGTATGCAAACGCGCCCAGATCGCGCTCGGCGGACCCCGTCGCCCCTCCGGACAACTCTCGACCCGAACAGCAATTGCCGACCGCCCGCCGAAGTGGTATGCTGCGCTCCGGGTCTTTGAAGGCTACAACCACAGGGAGATGGCAGTTATGGCACTGAGAGTCGGCGTAGTGGGCATGCGGGGCATCGGCGCGAATCACGCGGAATGCCACATGAAAGACCCGCTCGCGGAACTCGTCGCGGTGTGCGACGTGGTCAAGGAGCGCGCAGACGCGGAAGCGGAGAAGCACGGCGTACGCGCCTACGAAACGCTCGAGGAGATGCTCCGGAACGAGGACCTCGACATCGTCGACGTAACGACCGGGGGGTACGAGAACGGCAGTTGGCACTACGAGCCTGTGATGGAGGCCATAGACGCCGGCAAGCACGTGCTCGTCGAGAAGCCCATCTCGAACAACATCAACGAGGCCCGCGAGATGGTGGCGGCTGCCGCCGACAGCAAGGTCTACCTCGGTTGCAACCTGAACCACTTCTTCACGCCGCCCGCGGAAAAGGCGATGGAGTACGTGCGCAACGGCATGGTTGGCGAACAGGTCTACTGCCTGCACAAGATGGGGTTCTCCTCGGGCGAGGACGCCTATGCGCCGACGGAGTCGTCGCGGTTCAAAGGGTTCCCGTACGCCCACCTCAAGGCCTTCCTGACGCACCCGTTCAGCGTGATGCGGCACTTCTGCGGCGACATCACGCACATCCAGGCGTTCGTGAATCGGCCGGGCGTACGGCGTCGCGCCTCGGACGTGATGCTGTCGATCGTGGGCATCCACGTGAAGTTCGCCAATGAATCGATGGGGTACCTGCTCAGCCAGCGGGGCGACGCCGCCTTCGGCCTCGGCGGCTGGTGGAGCTTCGAGCTCGCCGGCACGAAGGGCACCTTCTGCATCGAGAACTGCATCGAGAAGGTGACCTACTGGCCCGCCACGAAGTCGGATGAGCCGGAAGTGACCGACACGGGGATCACGGACTTCAATGAGACCTTCCCGCGCCGCATCCACGCTTTCCTGGAGGATGTGACCAACGGCGTGCCGCGTGAGTCGTTGCGCGCTTCGGGCCGCGATGCGCTGGCCGTCCTCGAGTACACCTGGGCCGTGATGGAGTCCTACGAGGAAGGCGGCGTGGTGGTGCGCCCGGCCCCGCTGCCGCCGGTCCACGGCGACCCGCGCCTCTTGCTCGAGTAGCCCTGAGAGGCGTCCACCCACGAATGCGCGCGGGCAGGCCGTTCACCCGACGACCTGCCCGCGATTGGCGGCAGACGAACTCCGTGGATGCCGCGCGACTGGATCAGAGGACCAACGAATGCCGCTAGTTGACGAGATGGAGCGCAGCGGCGCTCGCCTGTTCCGCTGGCGGAGCTACATACCACTCGTTCTCGTGGTTGTGGTCGCCATCGCCCTGACGCAGTTCACGTTCCCCCGGGGAAGCCACGCCCTGGACATCGCATGGGATGCTCTTTGTCTCTGCGTATCCCTCTCGGGACTCGCGATCCGAGCGATCACGGTGGGACACGTCTCCGACCGCACCTCCGGGCGCAACACGAAGAAGCAGATCGCCGATGAGTTGAACACGACCGGGATGTACTCGATCGTGCGTCACCCTCTGTACTTCGCAAACTTCTGGATCTGGTTCGGGATCGCCCTGTTCCCTCGCGTCTGGTGGTGTGCGTGCATCGTCGCACTGGGGACCCTGGTCTTCTACGAGCGCGTGATGCTCGCAGAAGAACGGTTTCTGCGGGAGCGGTTCGGCGATACGTTCGTGCAGTGGGCCAACCGCACCCCCGCGTTCTGGCCCCGTCTTCGAGACTGGAGACCGTCGTCGCGTCCGTTCTCGATCAGGATGGTGCTGAGACGGGAGTACTCCGGGCTGTTCGCGATTGCGTCCGCCTTCTCGGTCTTGGAGATCGCCAGCCACTATATTGTGGAAGACCGACTCCATATCGAGCCCTTCTGGGCCGCGTTCTTCGGAGTCTCGCTCGCCGCGTACGTGACGTTGCGCACCCTCAAGAAGAAGGGCCTCCTCGACGAGCCGCACGGGACGCGCACCGAACTGGGGACGCAGACGAAAGCCTAGCCTCGTCTCGCCCGACGCTGCTGCGCGTGCAAGCGGAGCGGGCAGGCCGTTCACCCGACGACCTGCCCGCTCTCTTTGTCTGTCGCCCGCAATGTCGGCTGCGGGAACCGTGGGCCGTCAGCCTTGGCCGCCCAGCCGCTGCGCCCAGAGGGCCAGCCCGTTCGGCCCGGACTCCGCCGGCGCCAGGCTATTCTTGTCGGCTTTCACCGGGAACTTCGACTGGAACCGAACGAACTCGACGTGTCCGTCCAGATACAGCACGTTCGAGCCGCCGGGAACGTGGTTGAATCGCGAGATGCCGTCCTCCGGAGGGAACGCAGGGTTCCATGAAGTGATCGTCGGACCCCACGAATCGTACATCACGACGATCGTGCTTGCCGCCGCGCCGGCCGCCGCCGGGTTGTTGATGTCGGTGATGAAGAAGCGCTCGACCCCTTCCTTCATGCGCGGGTAGGAACTCGGGATCACGCTGACGCCGTCCGAGTCGAGCGTTCCGTCGAAACCGCTCGACGCGGTGGCTTTGTCGCCGATCGCAGGCGTGTAGCGGATCGCGTCCATGCCCTGGACCGCGCCGGTCCACGCCGGACAGCCCACGGCCGTGATGGAGGCCGTGTCAAACGGGGTGTAGATCTGGCCGAGGGGCCCGTAGATCTCGTTGCGCACGCTCCAGTACACGGCCATCTGCTGGGCCGGCGTACGCGCGACGTGCGACATGTAGATGTAGGAGATCGGGATCGAGAGCAGTGCCGAGCGGCACGCATGACTCACCGCGCTGTTGCCCGTGATCCCGCGGACCTGCGCGTCGAAGTCCTCCTCGACGTAGAGCTTGTTCCAGCCCTCGAGTTCGCCGTCAACACGCGGATCAGAAGGGCAGACGGCGATATTGACGTCGTTCCAGTAATCGGGGTAGAGCACTTCGGCCGCGAACGACTGGAGCCCGTCGATGCTGTTGGGCCGGTAACGAATATAGGGGGGATAGCAGCCTCTCGCTTCGCCCGAGTACATGCTGAGAATCAGGCCCCACTGCTTGAGGTTGCTCTGGCATGAGGCCCGTCGCGCGGCCTCGCGCGCTCGTGCCAGGGCCGGCAACAGGATGGCCGCCAGTATGGCGATAATGGCGATCACAACGAGGAGTTCGATGAGGGTGAATCCTTGTCTGCGCATAGCTGCACACTCCTTGGGGCCACGGACGAACAAACGATCACGCGCCCAGTCAGTCGGGGCGGTCGCGTGCGGACCATCCGCGGGACCGCCGCCGAAAAAGACCGTACTAACCATCAATCGGATGATATGAGTGTACGCAGGACTGAGCCCCGTGTCAAGACCTTTTCTCGACCGTCCTCCCTGAACGGCATCTCAACAGAGAAGAAAGGCCCGGGCCCTCGGTCCTCGTCGCGCCTTGACAGCGGAGAGGAGAGGGGCCCGGGCCGGGTTGCTGACACTCCCTGAGGCTGAACCGCCTGCTATGAATCAGCCGGCGCCGCCGAACCGACCATGCCACGGAGCCAGGTTCATCTCATACCACCAGTCCATCGGCCGGCTCGGATCGTTGTAGATCTCGGCCAGCGTCGTGCCGTTCTGGATGGTGCGGAACGGCATCTTGCTCTGGAACCGGACAAACTCGACGTGTCCGTCCATGTACAGCACGTTGCCGCCGCCCGGAACGTGGTTGAACTTCGAGACGCCCCGCTCGTGGTGGTTCAGGCCGGGGTTCAGCATGACCTCCATGCCCCACGAGTCGTACATCACGGGCAGCGCGCTCTGCGCGGTCGAGCCCGCGGCGGGGTTGTTGATGTCCGTGATGAAGAACCGCTCGATGCCCTCGGCCAGCGGCTTGAAGTTGTCGACGGATCCGTCGTTCGGGTCCTGGTACCGGATCGTGCCGGCCGCCGTCTGCGGCTGGTAGCGGATCGCCGCCTCGCCCTGGACCGCACCGGTCCACGCGGGGCAGCCCACAGCCGTCACATCCGCTGTATTGAAGTAGTAGACGGGCAGGTCAGGCCGAAGGTAGAATTCCTCGCGGACGCCCATGAACCACCGCAACTGCTCGGCCGGCGTCCGGATCGCGTGGGACAGATAGATGTAGGACACGGGGATGGAGAGCAGCGCCGACCGGCACGCGTGGGCGACGTCGCCGGAGGCCGTGACATTGCGGACCATCTCGCCGATGTCGTCTTCGAGCATGTACTGGTTCCAGCCCGCAAGCTCGCCGTCTTCGCGCGAATCCGACGGGCAGACCATGATCGCGGGGTCATTCCAGTAATCCGGGTAGATCGCGTCCGCCGCGATGCCCTTCATGCCGTCATTGCTTTGGGCGAGGTACCGCGCTGGGGGCGGGAAGCTGCCGTTGGCCTCGCCCGAGTACATCTTGAAGATCAGGCCCCACTGTTTGAGGTTGTTCTGGCACGACGCCCGGCGGGCGGCCTCGCGCGCTCGGGCGAGCGCCGGCAGCAGAATGGCCGCCAGGATGGCGATGATGGCGATCACCACCAGCAGTTCGATGAGGGTGAACCCTTGTTTTCTTCCAGGCATGGCGATGTGACTCCTGTGTTCTCCGCTTGCGCGATGACCGGGCGAACGCCGCCGCGGCCGGGATGGGCGTAGGGGCATGAGTTGGAGGCATGTCCCGCAACCGCCAAAAGACCGTATCAACGACCAATCGATTGAAGCAAGGATAGAGCGCGCGACCTGCCGTGTCAAGGCCAAACTGCCCGAAGTGCGCCCTCATGCCCGGCGCCGATCGACCCCATCGCGCCGCAGCCGGTTTGTCGCGGCGGGCATCCCGTGTTGACCCGAGAGGCAGCGCGGGAGTTCCAGGTATGTATGCGGGTCCGCTTGGGAGTCTGGTGCAAGTCCCGGCGGCGATCGGGACGAAGGGAGCGCGTCGGGAGGCCCCAGAACGAGGCGCCCCGACGCGCCGGGGGAGGGAGAGGAGACATCAGAGCAGGCAGAGCATGGCCAGAGGTCGGGCGCGGCCCAGGGCCCCGGCGTCGGCGTCGGCGGCCGGCGGGCACACCCGAACGCCGAGGAAGTGGTTCAGGCCCGTGTGCACCATGGCCGCAACGGCTGCGAACGGCCCGGCATCGGGTCTTGCAGGCGCCGTGTCCAGGCCGACGACCACGATCTTGTCGTCGGTATCCGGATCGCGCGCGACAGCCGCCTCGCCGTCGCAATCCTGCGCGTTGAGCGCGGTCCATCCGGACGTACACGCGTCAAGGAAGACGCCGGGCGTCGCGCCGGCAAGCGCCGCCGCGAACGCCGTGAGACTGGGCCGGTCCAGCGCGAGGAAGTCGTCGAGCGTGAAGTGGCGCTCGTGCCGCGACCGCAGCTCGGCCGGGAGGCTCTGGTACTGATCGTCGAAATAGGCGTCCCGCGGCGTCTCGCGCACCGACTCGGCGAACGCGATGGCGCCCTGCAGATAGGCGAGGCAGCAGGCCCGCGCCGCCCCGACGACTTCGATGTCGCGGGGTCCCTTCAGGATAAGGCATTGGTGGAACGACAGCATGGCATGCATCCTCCATACGTTCGACAGCGCCTTGGGCCGTCGCGCATGAGAGGAAGGTAGCGCGCGGTCGTTCCAGTTTCCGGAACGAAGCGTGGGAGATCCGCAAGGAGATCGGGCGGGGTCGGGTTGATTCCCACGGAACGCCCCCCTACCATGGGGATGACGCGGACGTCGGTTCGTGGGGGAGACCGAAGCATGCCTGAGAAGCAAGACCCGTACGCAACCCCGGGCGTGAAGGTGCTCGGCCTGTACTGCCTGTTCCTGTTCAGCGGACGGTCCTATTCGCTCACCCGCCTCAGCAGGCTGTTCCACTGCTCGAAGCAGTCGGTAATCCGATACTGCGACCAAATCCAGATGCGGCGGGAGATCGAACTCGAGTCGTACATCGAAGGCCGAGAGCGGTACTACCGCGTGAAGACGCCGGTGCGCCCGCCGAACGTGTCGCTGGACCTGCGCGCCGTGGAACGGCTGATGCTCTGCCGCGACATCGTGGCGCACCTGCTCCCGCAGACGCTGCAGGCGGAACTCGAGCAGTCCATCGGCGCGGCGATGCTGTTGGCGGGCGGCGGCAAGGCGGCGGACCTCGCGCCGCAGCAGCAGGTTGCCGAGTCGTGGGGCCGGGGAACGATCGACTACTCGGCTTTCCAGCCCCAAGTCGACGCCGTGTTGCAGGCCGTTCGCGAGAAACGCCTGTGTCGCGTGCAGTATCGCAAGCGCATCGGGTCCGAGCCGAAGACGTACCTCATCGCCCCGCTGCGGCTGGTGGCGTATCGCGAGGCGCTGTACCTGCGCAGCATGCCGTGCGACGAGACGGGCGCGCCCCAGCGCGAGGCCCCGATCAACCTGGCGCTGCATCGCGTGATCGACGTCGAGCCGACCGAAACGCCGTGGGGCGACTACGAGCAGGCGCTGCGCGAGCACGATGCCTTCGGCTTCCCGTTCAACGCGCCGTTCCGCGTCAAGGTGCGCTTCTCCGAGGAGGTCGCCACGTACATCCACGAACGCACCTGGAGTCGGGACCAGGAAGTGACGATTCACGAGGACGGCTCGCTGACGCTGGCGTTCACCTCGATCAGTCGCCCGGAGGCGCGGGCCTGGATCCTCGGATTCGGCAAGGATGCCGAAGTGCTTGAACCGAAGGATCTGCGCGACGAGGTGATCGACGCGCTGCGGGCGGCGCTCGCCGTCTACGAACCGGAAGGAGGAGCTGTCCGTGCAACGTCGTGACGCACTGAAAGGCATCGCCGCGGGGATCGCGGCGGCGGCGACTGCGGCAAGTCCGGCGACTGCGGCAAGCGGCGCCGAGGGAGATACACGCATGCAGAGACCGAACATCCTGTTTGTTCATTGTCACGACTTGGGGCGCTATCTGCACTGCTACGGGGTGGATACCGTCCAGTCGCCGAACCTGGACCGGCTCGCGGGGGAGGGCGTGCTGCTCGAACGCATGTTCTGCACCGCGCCGCAGTGCAGCCCGTCGCGCGCGTCGCTGTTCACGGGCCGATATCCCCACAACAACGGCGTGATGGGACTGACCCATGCCGAGTTCGCTTGGGATCTGCACCCGAAAGAGCGCCACCTCGGAGAGACTCTGCGCGATGCGGGCTACCGTACGGCGGCGATCGGCGTGATCCATGAGACCCGGAGCGGCGCGGCCCGCTGCGGCTACGGCGATCACGCGCCGCGGCCTCGGGCCGAGCAGGCCGTGGACAACGCGATCGCCCGGCTGCGCGAGCTGGCCGCATCAGACGAGGCCCCGTTCTACCTGTCCGTAGGGTTCCTCGAACCGCACCGCCTGCCGCAACCGGATCGGGACGCGGACATGGGGTTCGTCGCGCCGGGCATCGAACCGGATGCGGAGCTGGGCGTGCAGGTTCCCGGCTACCTGCAGCCGACGGAGGGCACGCAGACGGAACTGGCCGAACTGCAGGGCGCGGTGCGGCACATGGACACGCACTTCGGCCGCCTGATGGCCGCGGTCGACGAGCTCGGTCTTCGCGACAACACGCTCGTGGCGTTCACGACGGACCACGGCGTGGCGATGCCTCGGGCCAAGTGTTCGCTCTACGACCCCGGCCTCGGCGTGGCGACGATCTTCCGCATGCCGACGCGGGAAGGCTGGCGCGGGGGCATCCGGCACGACGCGCTGCTGTCGAACGTCGACATGCTGCCGACGCTGCTTGAACTGCTCGACATCGAGGCGCCGAAGGGCGTGCAGGGACGGTCGTTCCTGGGGCTGATGGACGGCGGCGCCTACACGCGACGCGACGAGATCCACGGCGAGATCACCTACCACGACTACTATGATCCGCGGCGCTGCATCCGTACCGAGACGCACAAGCTGATCGCGAACTTCTCCGCCGCGCCGGCGTTCATGGACCCGTCGCAGTCGTGGCGGCCGCGCTCGGACACCATCGAACCGCCGAACCACGCCACGGCGTACCATCCGAAGATCGAGCTGTTCGACCTGCGCGCGGATCCGTGGGAGCTGCACGATCTGGGCGGCGACCCGGCCCACGCGGAGATCCGCGCGGAGCTCATGGGGCGGCTCTACGCGCATATGCGCGACACGCAGGACCCCTTGCTCGATGGCGCCGTGACCTCGCCCATGCACACCGCGGTCGTCGACCTGCTCCAGCAGGCCGGGGGATAGGGGAGAGCGGGCTTCGCCGGGGCGTCTGTCGGACGGGCTATGTCAGCGTGACGTGCGCCGCCTGCGCCTCGGCGAGGTCGTCGGCCAGGGCCTTCGCCGCATCGAGCGAGGGGGCTGATCCGTCGAGGACCAGCGCCTGGGCGAACTTGGCGCGGCTGCGTTCGAGCGCGGCTTCGACGACGGTCTCCACCCACTGGATCCGCGCGGCGAGCGTGCCGGCGATCCCTGCGGGCAGGGGCGGCAGCCCGATCGGACGCAGCCCGGCGCCGGTCGCGCAGGCGGGGCTCTCGAGGATCGCGTCGTCCGGAAGGTTCGGGATCTGTCCGCGGTTCGGCAGGTTCGCTGAGTAGATCCGGCCCGCGTCGGTTCGGATCGACGCGATGATCTCCGTGACCTGTTCGTGCTCGCCGCCGATCCGCTGGAAGTAGTCCTCCGGAAGGGGACCCGGCCCTTCCGCCGCCTCGCGCATCTCGTCGAAGATGCGGTCGCCCTCGCGGATGACCCCGGCGAAATCGAACACGTCGCGGCCGAGGCTCTTCCCGTAGTAGCCGCCTTCGCGCGCGAAGAACTGCGGGAAGAACTCGACGACGTGCCGGTCGAGCACGGCGGGGAACGCCCCGAACAGCTCGGTCATCTGCCAGGAGAACAGGTTCTCGTCGCCCGTGGGGCCGTCGCCGCCGGCTTCCCATTGGCGCGGAATCGCGGCGATCCGCTCCGTCGCCAGCGCCCGCAGACGCGGCATCAGGTCGATGCCGTCCGCCCGCAGCTCCGTGAACCACGTGAGATGGTTCAGCCCCGCCGCCGTGCTCCGGATCGATTCGCGCGGCGCCCCCAGCGTGTCCGCCAGGAAATGCTCCACATGGAACACGCCGTGGCACAGGCCGACCATCTCCGCGCCGGTCGCCTTGCGGACCCCGCGGCACACGGCCGACATCGGGTTGCCGTAGTTGAAGAACAGCGCGTCCGGCGCAAGGTCGAGCACGTCTTCCGCGATCGCGACCATCGCCGGGATCATCCGCAGCGCACGCGACGTTCCCCCCGGCATCGCCGTGTCGCCCACGCTCTGGAACACGCCGTGCCGCTGCGGCACATAGACGTCCGCCTCCCAGGCGCGCCGTCCGCCGACGCCGATCGTGCAGATCACCGCCGTCGCGCCGGGCAGCGCCGCGCGCCGATCCGTCGACGCCGTAACGCGTAACGACGACCCCATCGCCGCGACCATCTTCCGCGCCAGCCGCTCCGCCACGCCCAACGCGTCCGGGTCCGTATCGACGAGCGCCAGCTCGCCTTCCCATCCCCGCTGCAGGATGTCGACCACCAGGCCCCGCGTGAAGCTCGCGCTCCCCGCGCCGATCAACACGACCTTCTCTCGCATACGCCCCTCCGCTGCGTGTGAGTGAACCGGCGAGACCTTACCACGTCCGCCGACGCGAGCGGAAACGGCGCTCCCTCGCCGCCGCGCGGCGTGACTGAATAGAAAGTCAGTATTGACTTTACGGGTCTTGCGGCCTTTCATGGAGTAGTCCGATCGCATCGCCCGGCATGCTCGTGCAGGGGACGGGGAAGACGGCGAATCCAGTGCAGGCCCTCCCGCCGGCGCCTATGGTGTGGCAGGCCCGCGCGTAGCAGGTCAATAGGGGTGAGATCGCCCGCCGTCGCTGGCGGCGGGAAAAGGGGAGACGCGGTCATGCCAGATCCATCGGCCAGGCAGGACAGCCGAAGCGCAGCCTCGGATAGACCCATCCGGTTCGGCCGGCGGCGATGGTTCCTCCCTCCGGTGCTGATCGTGGCGCTGCTGTGGTTGTCGCCGTTCCTGTTCTCCCTGGCGTTGTGCGTCTATGGATGGACAGCGGGCCTGGCACAGCGGCTCCTGTTCCCCGAGACAGTGGGGGGCGAACAGGCGGGCGCCTGGGCCCTGGAGCTGGCGGCGCTCTATCCCGGCCTTAGCGTGCTGGACTGCGCCATCCTGGCTGCGGTCGTCGGGCTTCTCGTGCGGCTGGGTGTACGGCGGGTGACCCAACGCGCACGGCGCAAACATGGAGGCGACGCGGATGCGGAAGCGATCGACCATTGACCAGGCAGGCAGGAACCGACGGAAG
This sequence comes from Candidatus Hydrogenedentes bacterium UBA6118, assembly GCA_002422525.1. Classification (GTDB taxonomy): domain Bacteria; phylum Hydrogenedentota; class Hydrogenedentia; order Hydrogenedentales; family SLHB01; genus UBA6118. The sequence continues at coordinate 155,597 of DIWA01000083.1, read as the reverse complement.
GGGCGTCGGCGATGGATCGGGCTCCTGTGGGCGGCGCCGATTCTGGCGTTCGCGGCCGCGCAGCTCGGATGCACGATCGCGATCAACTGGGCTGTGGTGGGGATCTCCCGGACCGTTGAGCCAAACGGTGGGTCAGGGACGGGCACCGGGGAGGTCCTGCTGCCCTCGGGGTTCTGGTCCGAGACGTTGCTCGTGCCGCCGGTCGGCCCGTACGGGATCGAGGACATGCGGGCGAGACGTTGGACAACCGCGGAGGTTGAGGATGGACTTTCCTTCCTCGAGGGAATAGCCTACGGGGGCAACCGGGGCTGTTCAGTGTGGTTGGCGCTCCGAAACGATGGCGACCATGCGGTGGATCTGCCCCTGCACGAGGCGCGCCTCTCGGGCGGGCGGAGGATTGATGAAGTCGGGCCTTCCGCGATTGTGGCGGTTCAGGACGGCATTGGCAAAGGCAGGGTCCCGGAGGGGAGCGCGGCGGATCCGGACGCATACCGCGAGACCGTCAGCACCTACGTGCGATTCGCCTCGGGCAGCCAGAGTCGCATCGAGGAGTGGAGCGTCGTGAAGGGATCCCAGTCGGACTGGGGTCTCGTGCAGGTTGATCCTGGGGCCGAGTGCTACGTCTTGATGCCCTTCGACGTTGGCGGCGTCTACCCGCAGCGGCTAACGCTGGCGCTGCCAGCACGGGAAACGGGGGGCGAAGGGCGGGCCTACGCCTACACTCTGGAGTTGCGGCGCGGCAACAGGGGCCGCGAGCGCAATCCCAAGTTCATGGCCTTGATAGGTCGGTTGAAAGGCCCACAGCAGTCGGAGGAAGCCGAGGAGGCTGAGTAGCGCCTGAAAGGGGACGACCCGTGGTGAGCATCCGTCTTATCTCTGTATGTCTGCTGGCGGCATCGGCCGGGGCGGGGTGTCCAGTGTGGATTCCCGATGCCGAGCCCGATGGGGCCGGACGCGCGTACGCGCTGGAGGGCGTGTCGCGGGGGAATGACCTCGCGCGCGCTGCGGACGGCGGGCTGCTTCTCGTGGGCGATGCGGGGTCCGAACGGACGATGGGCGTCGCGAAGCTCAACCCGGATGGCGACGTCGCGTGGTCGCGCGTCCTGGCGGGTATGTCCACGCCGTATCCGGAGTACTCCGGTCTGGTCGCGGTCGACGAGCACGGCGGCGCTTTGGCGGTCGGCTCGCGGAAGTGGCTCAACACCGTCCATGGCGAACCGCAGCGGATCATGCTGCACCGCATCGACGCATCCGGCAACATGGCGTGGGAGGGGACGTTCGGACCAGACAACCACCACCCCACGGCGTGCATTCGCTCCGGAGACGGGTTCGCGATCGCGGCCCGCGGCCTCTCATACCTGCCAGGCGATGCCGGCGACCTCGACCCGTATGGCTTCTCTGCGTTTGTCGCCAGGATCGCGGATGACGGCGCCGAACGCTGGCGCACCGCATTGGCGGCGGGGGACCTTGAGACGTACCCGCGGGCGCTGGCGCAGACCGCCGACGGCGGGATCGTCGCGGCGGCGCGCTACGGGCCCTCACGAGATGCCGCGCCGTACACGGGTGCGGGACGGGTCGCGGTGTTTCTCCTGTCCGCCGAGGGCGACACGGTCTGGAGCAGAATCCTCGACGCTGATGCCTCCGACGACTACGCGCCCTGCGCCGTGGCCGTCGGCGCTGGCGGCGACATCTGGATCGCGGGCACGCGATCGACGGTCGGCGTCGCGCCCGCGGATACGAGCGCCGTGTTCGTCATGCGTCTCACCCACGAAGGCGACCTCGTGTGGCAGGCAGAGGATCCGGGCGCGCCGAGGGGCTGGCTCGACTCGGCCCGCGCGTGCGACCTGGCGGTGCACCCGGACGGATGCGCCGCGGTGACGGGCATGCATAGCTGGTCCGTTGCGCTGGAGCTTCCGTGGCTTCCCGCGCCGTACCCGGTCGCGACGCGGTCGACCCCGTTTCTCCTCCAGCTCGATGCCGACGGGCAGCGGCTGTGGCGTCAGGAGTTCGGCGCAGGGGCGTTTGTGAGTGCGATGGTGATCTCTCCGCAGGAGACCTACGTGATCTGCGGCGGCGCCGGAGGCGGGTACGCGCCCGTGGCGATGGTGTGGGAGGCGGACCTCGACGGGGATCTGCGGGACGCGCCGCTGGCGCCGTGAACAAGGGTCGCGATGCGCGGTCGGAGGGGAGAGAGATGGAACAGGCTGCAGGCGATTCTGCGGATATCGCGCCCAGGCACGCGGCCCTGCGCCGGTGCATCGTGTATCTGGCGGTCTACTATGCCGTGGCGTTCATGGCAAGCTCTGTCTGGATGGTTCTGATCGTGACGTTCGCCGGCCCGGCGGATCCCGCGGAACGGCTCGTGTTTGGGGCACGGTTCGGCCTCGGCATGCTGCTCATCGGAGGGCTCTTGGTGCTGGTGATCTGGTACGTGGCGAGCGTGATGCTGCGCTTCGTTTCGTGGCTGAGCGCGCGGGAGGAGCGCAGCCGGTCGGCGACGGCCGGGCTCGTCCTGGTTCGCATCGCGGTGCTCCTGCTCCTGGCGCAGCCCGTGATGCTCGCCATCGCCGGGATGACCATATTCGCGACGATCTGCGTAGGCGGCTGCACGGGTCCGGCGGAGCCGCCGCCCGGCGGGTCGTCTCCCCGGGAGGTGCGGACGCTGGACCTCGGCGGCGGGGCGGAACTGGCGCTGGTCTGGATACCGCCGGGAGAGGATGTGCTCGGGAGTCCGGCGGATCAGGAATGGCAGTTGTTTGACGAGGGGCCGCAACGGACCGTTCGGTTTGAGGAAGGCTTCTGGATTGGGCGGTATGAGGTGACCCAGGCGCAGTGGGAGGCGGTGATGGGCGCCAATCCGTCCGGATTCGCGGGCAATCCGGACCGTCCCGTGGAGCAGGTGAGCTGGCCCGACTGCCAGGCGTTCGTGGAGAAGCTGAACGCCTTGCTGGGAACCGAGGGGTTCGCACTGCCGGATGAGGAGGAGTGGGAATACGCGTGCCGGGCGGAGACGGACACGTGGTACTACTTCGGCGAGGACAGGGACGAGGTCAGCGCGCACGCTTGGTTCATCAGGAACAGCGGGCAACAGACGCACCCCGTCGGCGGGAAGTTGGCCAACCCGTGGGGGCTCTACGATATGTACGGCAATGTTGCGGAGTGGTGCACGAACGCGCTGGCGCCGCCCTCGGATGCGACCCGAGCGGGGATGCCGGCCGAGTTCGATCTAGCGCAGTATCGCATAACGCGCGGAGGGTCCTGGTTCGGCCACGACCAGATCGACTGCCGATCGGCGTCGCGCTCGGCGGAGCTGCTGGATGAACGCAGCGATCGGGTGGGGCTTCGGGTCATCTTCAGAGGGAAGACCTTGCCGGAGGGCGAGGAATCGCCCCGGGCATCGTGACGGGGCGTCTCCCCGGGAGGTGCGGACGCTGGACCTCGGCGGCGGGGCGGAACTGGCGCTCGTCTTGGGGAGTATGGGACGGATGAGACAGATGGGACGCATGAAGAGCAGGGGACAGGATTCACAGGATGGACAGGATGGAGGCTGCGGGGATGCGCAGTGGGCTGGAGGGAAGCAGGGTTGTTGAGGCGCTTGACCGATTTGCTGGGGCGTATCCGCGCACGATGATGGCTCTGGCGTTTACGGTGAACTTCGGCACGATGGCGGCTATCCCCTTCTATGATCCTTGGGAGGGGATGATGGTCCCGTTTCGCGTGGGCGTCTTTGCTGTCGGTGCGGTCCTTATGCTGCCGAGGTACGCTGTGCTGATGCTCCGGGCGTGGGACGGACCGGATCGCCTGATGTGGCTTGGAGGACTGGCGGCGCATCTGGCGTGGTTCGGGTTGGCGATGGCAGGCGGGCCGAACGTGGGTTTTTTCACCGTCAACCTCGCATTCGCTGCGGCGATATACATCGAGGAGACCGTGCTTCGGCGTGTGGCGACGGACCGGGCCGGGGCGACTGAGACTGGCGAGGCGACATGAACGCGGAGACGGAGATGAGGGCGCGGGAGGCCGATGTCTGCGGGTCGTGGTTGAAGAAGGGCGATGCCCTCTGGAGGTGGTGGCGATGACTGCACGGTGCATCCTCGTGGCGTTGGTGACCGGCCTGTTGGTGACAGGCTGTCCCAGCATGACTTTCACAGCGGACCCGGTCGCGAACGGCGCGCACACGTTCTCCCTGGATTTCCTGAGCTTCGGCCGCGATATCGCGCTGACCTCGGACGGCGGGCTGCTCATCGTCGGCGACGGTGGAGCGGACTTGGACATGGGCGTTGCGAAGCTCGCCCCGGACAAGACGATTCTCTGGTCGCGCACGCTGCCCGGTCTGTGCACGCCGTATGCGGAGAACAGGCAGTTGGCGGCGGTGGATGGCGAGGGCGGCGCGCTGGCGGTCGGTTCGCGGAAGTGGTTGAACACCATCGACGGCGAGCCGCAACGGATCGTGCTGCACCGCATCGACGCCGACGGGAACACTGTGTGGGAGGGGACGCTGGGTCCCGACAACTGCCACCCCACGGCGTGCATTCGCCACGGCGACGGGTTCGCGATAGCCGCCCGCGGTTTCAGCTTCCTCCCGGGGCAGGATGGAGATATGGATCCCCATGGGTGCTCGGCGTTCGTCGTCGGGATAGCGGAGGATGGCGAGGAGCGATGGCGCACGCAACTGGATGTGGACGAGCTTGAGGTGTACCTGTACGCGATGGCGGAGACCGGCGACGGATCGATCGTGGCGGTGGGACGGCACGGGCCCTCACGCGATGCCTCTCCGTACCCGGGCGCGAGCGAGATCGTGCTGTACCGCTTGTCCGCGGCCGGTGAGCTGACCTGGAGCAGGACCGTAGGCGCCGACGGGGCGGACGACTTCACGCCGTGCTCAGTAGCCGTTGGCCCCGACGGAGACGTCTGGATCGCGGGAACCCGGTGGTCGATCGCTTCGCCGTGTGGTCCGCTCAGGGAGTCTGCGTTTGTTGCGCGTCTTGACGCTGAAGGCGAGGTGATCTGGTGGGCTGAGGACCTCACTGAGCGCCACGGCTGGCATGACGTCAGCCAGGCGCGAGAGCTGGTGGTGCACGGTGACGGACGCGCCGCGTTGGTCGGCGTCCACAACTGGTCGCTCCGGCCGGACTTTCCCGGGCTGTCGTTCCCATTGTTCGCGTCGAGGTCGACCCCGTTCGCCGTGCAGCTCGATCCGGACGGGCGGCGCATCTGGGTGTGCGAGTTCGGCGCCGGCGAGTCCGTGGACGGGCTGGCGGTTTCGTCTGAGGGCACATACGTGACATGCGGAACCGCCATGACGGATCTCCCCGTACTGCTGCCTGTGTACGAACTGGATCAGCACGGCAATCTGATCAGGCCGGAGGCCGGGCGCTGACGCGCGGTCGGTAGCAGCCGGAGGACGCGACGGTGCACCGGACGTTGCGCAGGATGGGAAGAGGGCTGGAGAGAACTGACAGGATTGGCGGGACGGAGAGGCGGCAAGACACGGCGGAGCGCATGCGGGAAGCGGGACGGCGGTTGGCATCCGCCGGAAGGCGCGGACCGGGTCGTCGGATGTGGATTGGAGGACTGGCGGCGCATCTGACGTGGTTCGGATTGGCGATGGCGGGCGGGCCGCACGTGCGCCCGTTCATCGTCTTCCTCGCAATCGCTGCTGCGATGTACATCGAGGAAACGGTCCGTCGGCGTGTGGCGACGGACAGGCCCGGGGCGGCCGAGGCGGATCACGGACTATGACGACGCGACGCTGGACTATACGTACGACGCGGGCGAGCGCGAGCGTGTCGGAGTCGTACAACACGTGGTATGACGTGCGGATCCTGGCGGAGGGGGACGCGGTGACGGTGTGGCGTGGGCTGAAGGGCGGCGCGGGGGCGCGTCTGGAACCCGTAGGGGCGGGTCTGAGACCCGCCCGTGTGGGACCGGCGCCCCAGCCGGGAGAGACCGTCGAACGACAGACGGAGATGTACTGGGGGTACATACCGGAGGGCGTCTACCTCGGTCTGAACCTGGACGAGCTGACCGCGATGCTGGAGTGGAGAGGGGTGTCCGAGATGCCCGAACTGAAGGCGCCGTCGCAGGACGACGCGGAGCCCAGAATGTGGTTGCCGTTGTTCTTCGGATCGCCGACCTGAGCGGAACCTGGGGTCAGGTTGGGGGGATGAACCGGTAGGGTAGACAGGGTTCACAGGATTGACGGCATGGAGGAGGCGGGCCATGGGTGCAGCAGGGGGACGAATCGGCAGAGTGTCGGCGGTGACGGCGGCGCTTGCGTTGGGCGCGCTGCCGCTCTGTCTGGGGTTGACAGTGGGACTATGGGCAAACACTGCGTCCGGTGCGAGCGGGCCGGTTGGCGGTCCGCCGGGCTATCTCGCGCTCACGGGAACCATGGTGACGATGCAGCTGCTCTTCTCCACGGCGTTGTTCTACCTTGCCTATCGCGAAGGGGAGTCGGCGGGCGAGGGGCGGCGCGACGGCCGATCGCGTGGCGTGCATCTCGCGCTTGTCGGCCTTGTGACGGTCGTGTGGATGGGGTGGGCGATGGGCATGCTCGCCGACTGGCCAGTGCAGACTGATGGCTGGGCGGCGGCGACGGCGGCGGCGCTGGTGATCCTCTCCGGCGGCGTGGTCGCGTACGCGGGGCACGCGCGCATGGCCCGGGCCGACGCGGCGGCGGGACCGCGCGGCGCCTGGAGGCATGCGGCGGGCGTGGCGTTCTGGTGGATGTTGTTCCCGACGCTCCTCCTGCCAGTCGCGGCTGTCTGGTTGGTGCTCTGCGCTGTGTGGGCGCCGGGAGCGTTCCTGTGGCCACTGCCTGCAACGGCGGTCTTCCTGCTGGGCGCCGCGCTTATCTCCCGCATTGGCGAGGTGGCTCAGGCGTTAGGCGAGCGGAAGGGCGCCCCTACGACGGGGGCGGGCCGACGGGGGCGGCGAGGCGACATGAATGCGGAGACTGAGGCGGGGGATGGGAGGCCGTCGGAGGCGGAAGGACACGGCACGCTGACGCGCGTGGTCGTGTTGATCGCGCGATGCGTGGTCTGGGCGACGATCGTGCTCGGCACGTCGTTCCTGGCCGCCTTCGGAGCGGGCTTCGTAGCGGTGTTCGTGGTGGCGAAGGACGAAGGACCGGGGCCCCCCGTGCTCTGGGGGACCTTTGCGACCCTGGTTCTCCTCCAGGTGTGCGCGTCGTGGCTGCTCCGGAATCGCAGGGTCCCCTGGCTCCTCAGCGGCGCGGTAACGGTCATCGCGCTCACAGTCGCGGGCGCGCTGGTCGCCGTGCCTCTCGCCTTCTTCGGGTTGGGGCCGCTGACGCGGGTCGCTCAGTCCCGCGCCACGAGGGAGTGGCTTCTGGTTGCGGCATGGGGCATGCCGATCCTGGGGGCGCTGGCCGGCGCGGGCCTGGGCATCTGGCTGACACGCAGACGCGCCAAGAAGAGCGGCGGCTGTGAGCGACCACCAGCAAGTGTGGGACCGGCGCCCTCGCCGGTCTCTTCCCACAAATGACAGCCGAGGGCGGCTGTCCCACACCAGCCGGCTCGCCCCTGTTCCGTGTACCGGCCGGAGCGGGAATGCTTGCCTCTGGTCGCGTCGCTTAGGGCGCCCCGGGGGACTATGGCTGGCGAGGCGCGAGATGAACGCGCAGGACGAGGCGAGGGGCGGGAGGCCGTCGGCATCAGCCCTGTCCGGACATCACTTCCTCGATGTAGCGGACAATCCTGGTGTGGTTGGCGTCGAGGCTGGAGAACTGTTTCTCGCAGACGTCGCTGAACCGCGCCAGAACCTTACGATTGATCGACTCCTGGTCCTCAAAGATCCCGAGCGAGCGCTGGGGAACGCCCCACCTTTCGAACTGGAGCAAGGCGATGGTGGCATCACGGACGCGACCGTCGCTCGGGAGCGCAAAGACAAACAAGGGCCTTGGCATACTGTTGATCCGGCAATCAACCGTGTACATGGACTTGGGGTCAAGCGTGCGATCGCTCCAGTCGAAGGCGCGCCGTTCTTCGGGCACTGATGCTTCTATCATCGCCCGGAAATCATCGAGGAACGTGGAGCGAACCCGCTGACGCGACAGGAAGGAGACGTCCGTGACTTTCATCAGAGCCTGGATGAAGGAGTAGAGCGCATCGCCAAACTGCTCGTCTGCGACACGAAGCAACAGCTCCCCTTCGCGATCCTCGATACGGAACACGGACAGCGCATTCGCAATAACCTTCTGGCGCGTACCTCGTTGCAGGTCCCGTTCATCAAGGTCATAGGTCAAATGCATGTATGTATGCCCTTCATCGGAAAGGACCCACGTCGAGTTCTCGCGCTTCAGGACAATCGCGAGGTGATCACCGTCCTCGAAAAGGAACGGCGTGAACACCCGGAAACGATCCAACCCTTCACCAGACAACCTTATCTTCCCGCAGACCTTCGCTCTGAAGTCTCTTTCGATGGTCTCAACCGTCATACGTCGCACTCCCCGAACAGACCAAGCTGTTCGCCTTGGGGGCACTCAAACGCACAGTCATCGAGCATGCAGCGCAAGGCCGTATGAAAATCAGCGTAGCGGTCAGTCACTTCAGCAAATGTGTCTTCCCGAGCGCCGCTCTCCTGATAACGCTCTGTCGCCTGGTCGATGTGGAAATCATAGAAGGCGTCGCCCTCGATCGGATTCGAGTGCTCATGGCTCTTGCCGTTGTAGCGGCGGAGACGGAAGAGCTGATTCGTCTCCGATGGGTTCACTGCGAGGATAATCGAGAAATCCATATGATTGAACTCACACTGCCTCAGAATGAGCCGAAATCGTGTTCCATTCGCTCCGGTCACGTCCACGTCGCGCTCCTTGTGGCCACGCTTGTCACGGAGTTGAACGCGAGCACGGTACCCCGCGGGAGCGGCTTCCGCTCCTGGATCATGCGACTGATCTCTTCATCCGAGTACTTGGCTGCCACCAGCTCTCGCCTCAGTCCAACCCTCCGCCGGGGAGGTCCGCGGGACGTCGCCTCAGCCTCGCCCCGTCACCAAAGTCGTCCATCTCGGGGCTGCAGGGCGACTGCCGCGGTAGGTCGTGATCTCCCGGTGGCCAGCCGCCTGGCGGGCCGCAGAGTCCTAGGTGCAGGGACCGTCTGCCGCCTCCCATTTCCATCCGACGACCACCAGGGAGAGTATGCGCAGCCCCGATTCGGCCAGTCAAGGGTCGTGCGCGACGTCACCTCGACAGCTTCGCCGCGCGGGCAGACCGGCGGTGTTCACCCCGCGCTCCTCAGTTCTTGTTGAGGCCGAACTCGCGAGACAGGAGGACACGCTTCCAGTGGGTTTCGCGCGCGAGGATGTACTGGTTCGCCGGCCCCTATATCGCAGACCTCGAGCAGTGAGAACTGGAGGAACCGGGCGTGTTCAGCGCCCTTCTGGTCCAGGAGCGCGCGGAGCTCCTTGTTTCCGCCGTGTCCGCTCTTCGCGTAGGCCGCCCACCGTCCCCAGATGCCCTCGCCCCCGCATGCACTGCCGACGTAGTGTTTCCCCGAGGACGTGTCGGCGACCAGGTAGACCCCGGTGACATGGGCGAGCGCCGACCGCCAGGACGGGTTCGACTGGCGAACGAGGCTCTCCAGCATGCTCATCGAGACGAGCACGCTATTGAACCCCGGGAAGTCCCCGATCGTCATCCGTTGCTCGTGGATCGCGACCACGCGGATCTGGTCAGCGTGCTTCTCGCCTCGCAGATACGACGCTCGGAAGGTCCTGTTGAACTCGACGACAGCCCGCGCTGGGAGATGCTCAAGGCCTTCAACCTCTCGGGTGGAGTACATGTAGCAGGTCGCGGGCTTCCATGTCCCCGGAGCGACGCCCAGGACGTCAAACACTCCCGCGAACAACCATCGCTTCTCGCCAAGGTGGATCAACGAGAGAATCCGTTTGCACTCAAAGTTCTTCTGGTTCTGGCGCTCCTGCCACTGACGAAAGGTCCCGTCGAAGAAGGCCTCGAGCGGCGTCGGATTCGCGCCGGTTGCGCAGTGGATCTTGTAGTCGTCGAGGTCTACTCCCGCGAGGCGTATCAGATCCACCAGCTTGATGCTCACATGGGATGCAGTGGAAGTCGGGGTCCTGGCTGAAGGCGCCGGTCCACGCCGGGAACCGTTTGGCAGCCGCGCGCGGAACACCCCGGGGGGTTCCGGTCAGTATTCCAACAGGGGCGCGGACCTCGCAGGACAGGGCTTGGGCTGCGGGGGTTACGCCCTCAGGCGAGGGCATCGGGAGGGGGCATTGTCTCAGGCTACAGGACCGCTTTGGTCTTCATGAGAGCGTAGACCAGGATCCCCGCGCCGACAACGATGCTTCCGGCGCCAGCCCAGACGGGGATGTTCACGGTCTTCTTCTCGTTGACAGTCAGTTCGATCGGCCCCAACTTGGCGCTGTCCGACTCCTTGGTGTAGCTGAACTGGCCATAGACCAAGGCCAGGATGCCGGCCACGATCAGTACTGTCGCCACGATCGCGTACACTTTCATCTCTTTTCCTTCTGTTCAGGAGTCCCTGAACCCCGGCCCCGGGCGGGCATGGCGAACACCAAGCCGAGGAGTCGCCCCCTCGCCGCGAGACCGCTTTGCCCGCATACCGTGCCCATGTGCGCAATAGCGGGTTGTTGCTAGACTCTGCGGCCCTGAAGCACGCGAATCACCAGGACGACGACGGCGATGACCAGGAGGCCATGGATAAGCCCGCCCATCGTGTACGACGTCACCAAGCCAAGTAGCCAGAGGATAACGAGGATGACGATGATTGTCTCGAGCATTGGCGATCTCCTCACTGAGCAGTCTGGCGGAGGCGTGGCCGCCCTTTTCCTTTTGTCAATGATACCGCTATTTGTACTCAAAAAGCAAGGCCCGCGGTATATTCGCGATCGCCTCGGGGCCGTGATAGCATGGACCGGAAGGAGTCTGCGAGCATGCAAGGAGGTGCGCGATGCTGACGGCGTTGGCGTGTTGTTTGTTGGGGGCGTTCGCCGTGGAGGAGCCGTTCGACTATCCGGACGGGACGGAGGGCGCGCCGCGGTGGTTCACGGAGAACGTGGCGTGGGAGGTGCGGGACGGGACGATGACGCACGAACGCGGGGAGCGGTCGTTCGCGATCCTGGAGGCGGCGCCGCACGGGGCGCGGGTGACGGTGGAGACGTCGGTGCGCATCGAAGCGGCCACGGGCGCCGACTGGAGGGTGGCGGGCGCGGCGATTCGGCGCGACGGCCGCAACTTCTGGCATTTGGCGCTGATCGCGTCGCCCGACGACAAGCGGTACGTGGAGCTGTCGGAGTCGCTGGACGGGCAGTGGCTGGCGCACAGCACGGGCGACACGACGTTGACGGCGACGGCCGCGGAGGGAGGCGCGTTGGACTGGGAGTACGATGCGACGTATCGGCTGGTGCTGACGCTTGACCCGGACGGCATCGACGGGCAGGTGTTCGACGCGGCGGGCGCGCGCCTGGCGCATCTGGCGTACCGGTTCGACGCGCCGGCGGTGAGCACGGGCCAGCCGGCGCTGGTGTGCAGCGATTTCCGCGCGCGGTTCGACGACGTGCGGGCCGAGGTGGACGACCCCGTGGACGCGCCGGAGGAGCGGGTCGCGGCGACGCCCTACGACGCGCCGGGCCATGCGGCGGTGACGCGGGAGGCGACCGGCTTTTTCCGCGTGGAGGAGGTCGACGGCCGCTGGTGGATCATCGACCCGAACGGCAAGGGGTTTTACTGGGTCTCGACGGACCACGTGACGTACCAGGGACACTGGTGTCAGGACCTCGGGTATGCGCCGTACCACCGCTGCGTCGCGGCGAAGTACGGAAGCGAGGCGGCCTGGGCCGACACGGCGGCGGAGCGCCTCGCGGCGTGGGGGTTCACCGCGCTCGGCGCGAACAACTCGCCGTTTCTGCGGCATCGGGGGTTCGCGCACACGGAGTTCCTGAGCCTCGGCGCGGCGTTCTCGAGCGTCGACGACATCTGCCCGAAGTCGTGGTGGACGGGCTTTCCGAATGTGTTCAGCCCGAAGTGGCCGCGCCACTGCGACAAGGTCGCGCGATCGGTCTGCGCGGCGCAGCGCGACGACCCGTGGCTGCTGGGCTACTTCCTGGACAACGAGCTGGAGTGGTACGGCAAGAGCGGTCGCGAGAGCGGCCTGTTCGAGGAGGCGTGGAAGAAGCCGGCGGACCACACGGCGAAGCACGCGTGGATCGCCTTCCTGCAGGAGCGGCTGGGGGACATCGCGGCGTTCCGCGCGCTGTTCGACGTGGACGCGGCGAGTTGGGATGCCCTGGCCGCGCACACGGAGCCGGTCCCGCCGCGTGATGCGGCGGCGGCCGAGCTGATGCAGGACTGGGTGCGGCTTGTGGCCGACCGGTACTTCTCAGTGGCGGCGGAAGCGATCCGGCGGCATGACCCGAACCACATGGTAATCGGGTGCCGCTTCGCCGGACGCGCCCCCGGGGTGTGGGACATCGCCGGGCGCTACTGCGACATCGTGACGTTCAACGCCTACCCGCGCATCGACGTGGAAGGCGGGATCCCGGAGTCGGTGGGGGAGATGTTCGACGGGTTCGCGGAGGCGGCGCAGCGGCCGTTGGCGATCACGGAGTGGAGCTTCCCCGCGCTGGACACGGACCGGCCGAGCCGCCACGGCGCGGGCATGCGGGTCGACACGCAGGCGCAGCGGGCGCAGTGCTACGAGCACATGCAGCGGTTCGTGTTTGCGCTGCCCTACATGGTCGGTTCGAGCTACTTCATGTACCTCGACGAGCCGAAACTGGGCATCTCGCATGACTTTCCCGAGGACAGCAACTACGGACTGGTGAGCGAGGACGACGTGCCGTATGCGGAGCTGACGGCCGCCGCGGCCCGGCTGAACCCGCAGGTCTACGCGATTCGGGAGGCGGGGGAGATCCGCTACGCGCCGCGCCTCGCGCTGGTCGACTGGCTGGAGAACCCGCCGGAGACCGCGCCCGTCGCGGAGCCGACGACGGACCTGACCCTCGGCGACCTGCGCGTGGAGGGGCCGGTCGACGGCGCCCTCCGGCTAAGCGCGCGGGGCGTGCCGCTCGGGGCGTTCGTGCCGTTGTTCCGTCAGTTCCTCTCGGCGGATGCCTGGCCGAACGCCAACGCGGGCCGCATCACGGCGATGCATCGCGACACGCGCGGCGTCGTACTTGAGGCGGAGCTCGATTTCGAGCCGTCGCAGCCGGGCGATGGCGACTCGTTCGGCTTCGCGAGCGGCTGGCGCATCTGGATCCCGGCGGACGGCGGTTGGATGGCGTGTCAGCTTCGGTGGGCGGAGAACACAGACCCGACCCGCACGTGGCGGCTGGTGGACGCGTACCACGCGTTTCGTCCGTTCCTCGGCGGTTCGCCCGAGGGCGACGTCCCGGCGGGCGACGACATCCCGCAGCACCACCTGCGCGGCGCGGCGTGGGTCGACCCCGAGGCGGGGGTCGGCGTCGGCGGGTCATACCTCAACGAGGGCGACTACGAATGCCATTACTGGATCGACCCTGAGGGCGGGTTCCATCCCGACCTGCGCCACGGCGTGGAACGGGAGCTGGCGCCGGGCGAACGGGTCGCGATCGACGGGCCGCTGTCGTTCCACTTCCCCGTGGATGGGACGGAACTGCGCGACGTGGCCGAGACGCTGTCGGCCGTGCGGAAGGAAGTCGCCCGCAAAGCGCCCTAGTCCCGCGGAGGCCGAGTCCCGCAGAGGCCGAGACGAATGCCGACGACCGGCGCCGGAGGAGTATCCCCGACGCCGGTCGTCTTGTCGCTCCTTCCCCGGAACGAACGCGTGGACCCGCCTGCAGCGCTAGACCTGATCGGCCAGCCCCACGTGCCAATCCTGGAAATGCTGACTCCACCCCTTGCGCACCTCGCCCGGAACGCGGAACCCGAGCGTGAAGCGCCAGTCGCGGCTGTCCTGTTTGATCAACTTCAGAAGCAGGCGGTTGGGTCCGGCGGACAGCGGCACGAGGTAGGCGTTGTTCTGCGGCGTCCACCAGATGTGCTCGTCGCGTTCGCCGACGAGCGCACCGTTCAGGTAGAGCCGGAAGGGGTCGGTGTTGCCGATGACGATGTGCACGTCCTGCGCTTCGTCCACAAGGATGGTTCGGCTCAAGTAGGCGCAGTAGGGTCCGCGGAGGCCGATGAGGCGGTCCAGGTCGATCTCGTGCTCGTAGGACGGCACGACCGCGGGCTTTCCGAGCAACTCGCTGAACTCCCGATACGCCGCGTCGACGTCGACAGCCGCCTCGTCGATGTAGTCGCGGTGCAGGTAGGCGAAATGGTGGTGCCAGGCCCGCTGCACCGGATCGGGGATCTCCTCGCCCTGAGGCTTCGTATCGTAGTACACGCCCAGCGCGCGCCAGATCCCGGCGCCGACGATCCCGAACTCGTGCGTCGCCGCGGGCGCCTTTCCGGGAACGGCGAGCGAACATTCGGCGATGTTGCGCATGGGCCACACGCCGGGGGCCTCCGGGGCAACGAGCTCGAAGGTCCAGGGCGGCGCCGCGCCGTCGAGGCGCCGGACGCTCCAGCCCGGGGGCGGCGTGATCTCCGGCTGCGCACCGTCGGGGATGACGCCCTCAGCCTGCACGCGCACCCGAAGCGAGGCGCCCGGGGCGACCGCCGGCAGCCCTTCGTACGCCACGGACAAGCGGGCAGGGGGCGCGACGGCATCCGGAGGGAACGGCGCGACTTCCGGGGCGTCGGAGAAAGCGCAACTGGAGCCTTGGGCGAAGAGCACGCCGATCCGCGCCGTGTCGCGCGCCAGGGCGGAGATGGTCATGTCGTCGCGCCGGTATTCGATGCCCATTACGAGTTCGTCGCCGATCGCGGCTTTCAGATCGTCCGGGATGCGTTCGGCGCCGAGGATCTGCCCGATGAACGCGCCGGCCGTGGCCATGGTGCAGTCCGTGTCGTAGCCGCAGCGCAACCCCGCAAGCAGCGTCGCCTCGAGGTCGCCTTCGCCGTAGAGGAGGCTCAGGATCGTGAAGGGCACGTTGGTCTGCGCGTCGCAGGCCTCCGGGTAGCCGCCGCGCAGCATGATGCGTTCGCGCGCGACCCGGAGGGGCGCGCCCGCGTCGAACGCCTCCAGCGCCAGATCGACGGACGCGGCGATCGGCGTGCCTGCCGGCAGATAGCCCTTGTGCCGCTCGATCAGCGTGCGCAGAGAGGATTCGTAGAACGCATCGGCGGCCATCGCGGAGAACATGCGCTCCGCCCCGGCCGACTGCGGGCCGTGGTCGAGCGAGGCGTCCATCGCGGCCAACCGCGCCGCCTCGTCCGGCCGCCCGGGGAAGACATACCCCCAGATCTCGGACCGGATCGGACAGCCCATGCCGTGCTCCCACATCTGGTTGTTGTAGCGTCCGGACATGGGGGGGCGGATGCCGAGGCGCCAGTTCCGACGGAAGATGCCGTATTCGCAGAAGGGGTACCAGCACCAGCGTTCCCACGCCGCCGCGAGGTCATCGGCCGTGATCGCCGGGCCGCGCTCCTCGAGCACCTTCAGCCACAGGATCTGCAGGTCGAGATCGTCGTTCGGGGGGATCGTGTCGGGCATCAGCTTCTCGCCGTCCAGTTCGATCCAGCGCTTGACGCCCTCGTACCGCGCGCCGGCCGTGCCGCCGATGCACTTGCCGAGCCATCCGCCGAGGACGCGGTCATAGTACGCGTCGAACGGCAGAACGGCGGCAGGGCCGTCAGTTCCGGCGGTGATCGCGGGGAATGCGGCAGACATACTCGGTCGTACTCCTTCCGATTGTGCAGTGGGTTCAGTCGATCGCGGGCGGCGCGGGGACGACGCGGTACCAACGGGTCTCGGGCCCCTCGAACGCGACGGCGACCGTCTCCGCGCCGGGAGCGTCCGCGGGGGCGTCGATCGGCGCGAGGGCGTGGCCGTCCGGGGCTCGCAAGGTCGTCTCCGAGGCCTGTCCGGCGTGGACGGCCAGAAAGCGACCATCGCACTGGAACGGGTGGTCCGTGTCGACCCAGATGTGGGCGCCCGCTTCGCGCGCGATGCGGCGATAGACCTCAGCGGTCGCCGACAGGTCGGCGAGGTAGACGTGCCGACCAGCGATGGCTGCCGCGGCGGCATCGTCCGGGAACCGGCCGATGATCCGTGCGCCCGGCGCGTCGTCCTCGATGACGAAGCGGGGGGTGACACGATGGTCCGCGCCCCAAGACAGGCCGTCGAGCAGGTCCGCGCCAACGCTGCCGAGCGGGCCGTCGGTCTGGCGCACGGGCACGTCGACGACGGCCGCGATACGCGCCGGGTCGACGCCATCATCGCCCACAACCGCCGGGGCGTAGTGCCACACCGCCATCGCGTCGTCGCGTTCGAGGCGTTCGCGGATCGCCGCGACCTCCGCGTCGGCCAACGCCAACGCGTTGGGAAACACGACCAGGCGCGTCGGGGGAACGCGCCCGGCGAGGTAATCCTGCAACGTGTAGAACCCCGCTGTGGCGCCGCAGCGTCCGAGCGCCTCGCGCACCCGGTACATCATGTGCGAAGTGCTGTACCAGTCGTCGCGTACGTAGTTCCTCGCCTGCTCGTCCACAACCATGGCGACGTCCGGGCGGTAGGGAGCGGGGTCGTCATAGAGTGCGTCGTACAGCGGCAGACGGCGCGAGAGCAGCTCCCATGCGCTGGGATGATCAAACGCGCCCGCGCCGGAGAGGTCCATCCACCAGGTTCCGGCGCGATGCGCCAGAATGGACGCGAAGTTGCGGTCGAGGAGGCTCAGCGACTCGGCATCCGTCTCGGCGTGTTTCCCGAATCCCCACCACCAGCGGGTCGCGTGCTCCTTGTCGACCCAGCTCGTGCGCGTATCGTCCTCGTTCACCCAGAGCTTGCCGTGCAGGGCGATCGAGTCGACCGGCGTCATGAAGCTGCCGGGACCGCCCGCGTCCCGGTCGACGTAGGAATACGGGCTGACCAACATGTCCACATCGGGACATGCCAGCACGCGCTGGAGCTGGAAGTGGCCGCTGAAGCTGCCGGGGAGCTCCATGGTATAGCCGTAGAAGAACATCGACAGCTTGCGTCCGCCGGTCTCGGTTTTGATCAGGCGCGCCCAGTCCGCGATGCGATCCGCCACGATGTCGTTCGAGTAGGCCGAGAAATCGACCCAGTTCCGCTGTTCGGGCAGGCGATAGAGGAGCTGCACCGTTTGGTCGCCGCGCGGACCGTGGATGGGGAAGCGATCCGGCTCCGCACCGGGTATCGCGGCGGCGCCGAGCGTGACGTCCGGGTCTCCCCACGCTGCGCGCAACGCGGCGTCATCGCCATACTTCGCGCGGAGCCATGCGCGGAACCGGCGATGGTTCGCCTCGCTGTAGTCCGGGCCTTTCTCTCGGTAGAGGTGATGGAAAAGCTCGCTGTCCGGCGCACCGGGGTGATAGGCGAGGATGCGCGGACCGTACTCGCTGTTCTCCAGATGCCGGATCAGCGCCGCCGTGTCGCGGTTGGCGAACGCCCAGAAGTAGTCCGAGGCCATGGAGACGCCGCCCTGGCTGCCGTCGGCGAACTGCTCGATCTCCGTCTGCGGGATGTCCGCCCACTCCTTCCAGAACGGCCACGGACCGGGAAAGAGGCGCACGATGAAGATCGCGCCCGGGTCCTCACGCACGAACGGTTCGAGCAGCGACTCGACATACGCGTAGTTCGGCTCAGCGCCGCCATCCTTGCGCGGAGAGCGCAGCGGGAGGGAGTAGATGTGGACGCCGGCGTCGCGGGCATAGCCGATCTGCCGCGCCTTGATGGGCGGCAGCCCCTCGCCGCCGACGTCCGTGTTGTAGAAGAAGATCACCGGCGCGACGGGCGCGTCGTTGATCAGCAGTCGCGGCACGCCGTTGACCGTCTCTATCCGTGCATGTTCGACCGCACTCGGCGCACCCATCGAGAACGCCTTCGCTTCCCCGTCAGCCGCGCCGCACATCGATGCAATCGCCATCGCCAACACCCCGAATGCCATGTCAGATCCTCCGTTGATCAACGCCCTGTGGGCATCCGCCTTCGGCCCTGGTCGTCATGCGAAGGAGAACGCGATCCGTCCGCCCGCAGGAGCGGCGATCAGCGTTCCCCGTCGCCCGGGCGCATCCGCCAGTTCACCCTCCGCAACGCGCATCTCATACGCGAAGCCCTCATATGTGTAGCGCAGAAGCGTCCCTTCGCGACAGATCACGGGATCGCCCCAGCCTGCTCCGGCGTCGAACACGAGGGCCCAGCCGCCATCGCGGCCGCTGAAAACGAGCCCCTCGGGAGTGCACGCAACCTCGATGGCGACGCCTTCCCGCGTCGTCCACGCAATGCGGAGGGAATCGTCATCGACCTCCTCGACCACGGGGTCATCGCAGACGAGCGCCGGCGGCAGGGCGTCGCTCCCGGCGGTCTCCGAGGCGTCCGCGCATAGGCGCCAGCCCGGCTTGCGTCCGTCCCGCGCCCATCGGTACCCGTCGCAGATCGGCAGCGCGTCCGCAACGAACCCGGGCGTCCGGCACGGCTCCGTGAGATAGCGCTCGGCATACCGATCGTCGAAGAGGTGGATGTCGCGCACGCGAAAAGCGCCATCGTCCCAAAACAGATTGGATCGGAACCGCCTGCAGCAGTACCACACGGACCGTCTGCGTCCGCCGGTCCAGTCGCTGAGCGCGGTGATCGCCGACGCCGGCGTCATCTCGTAGCGCGAGCGGTACCACGCCGCGGACGCGCCCAGCGTCTCGACACGCAGCTCCCCCCGGGCCGCCATGTCTCGGATCAGCTCACACTGAAGGCGCATTCCCTTGGCGATGAGCTCCCACCGGAACGAGTTCTCCTGACCGGTCTGCGCGTAGCCAAAGGACAGACGCGGGGCGCGGAAGGAGACGTCGAAGAACCAGCGGGTCCAATCGCGGTTGCCGCCGCCGGCCTCGTAGGCCGGCTCGAGATCGCTCACCCACTGACCGTTTTCCGTCGATTCGATGTCGTACTGATAGATGGGATCACTCCCCAGCATGCGGAAGACGGGAATCGGGACCTGCTCCTCCACGCGTTGCGCCGGGAGGAAGCCGTTGCGCCGCGACGGGTAGTACGCCTGGCTATAGTATCCTCCCCAGAGCGAATAGTTGTCCGTTCCCCACTGGTCTTTGCAGTTGCAGCTTCCGATCACGCCGTAACGTTCAGACAGATACGCCAGCGTTGGGCCGTCGATGTACCAACTGCCGACCGACTTGGGGTAGACGCCGAAGGTCGCGTGGAAGTCGGCCATGGCCGCGTCGACGAGCGCCCGACGCTCGTCCGGCGTGTACCCGATGGTGAACGTGACGTCGGAGGTCCAGTCCCAGGGAGTGCGGCCGCGCCAGGGGATGCCGGCGCGTTCCGCCAGCGGTTGGACGATCTCCAGCCACAGCCCGACCTCGTGGCGGGAATGGAGCCGAAGCGCTCGCTCGCGGAAGTCGGGGTGGATGAGCGCGTCGTACTGCAGCAACCACGTGGCGGGCAGCGAGAACTCATCGACGAGGGCGACCTCCTTGTCAAACGTGTCGAGGAGGTCGTTGGCGGGGTCGCGGTGGTCGCAGGACCGGATGAAGTTCAGGATATGGATCACCGCTCGGGGGTGCGGGTCGGGCACGGGACGGGTCTCCTTCGCAATGACTGCCGATAGCACTTGGACAGGCCGGCCCGGCCGTTCCGGGGACGCGGCCGGGCCGGGCGTGAATAGGGCGCGAGGGGAGAACGCGCCGCCGCGCCTCCCCTCGAAGAAGCGGAGCTGGATCAGCCGTAGCCGCCGTACATGAACATCCAGGCGGCCATGTCGCGGATCATCGCCGCAGTGTTTTCGCCCGCCTTGCTCGTCACCGGCGCCTTCGACTTGTACCGGATGAACTCGACATGCCCGTCCATATAGAGGACGTTCGAGCCGCCCGGGGAGTGGTTGAAGAAGGTGGCCGAGTTCGAGGGCTGCTCCCAGCCCAAGTACGAATTGAACGGCACTGCGTCGTTGCCGTCCGCCCAGGCGTCCAGCATGATGAACAGCTCGCTCTGCGCCATGCTGCCGGACGCGGGATTGTTGATGTCGGTGATGAAGAACCGCTCGATACCCTCCTTCAGTCGGTGATAGCTCGAGGGCAGTTCGGTCACGCCGTCATCGTCGCGGAACGCGTCGTCGTCCGGACCGGGTCCTGCACCGCGCGCGCTGATTGCGGTCACGATGTTCGTCGGGATATCGCCCTGGTTGATCTCATTCGTCTGCCAGACGCCCCAGCGGTCGCAGCCGAGCTGCGCCCAACCGCCCGGCGCAATCAGGGGCCCGGGGTTGGCCTCATGCCACCGCCACCAGAGGCCGATGAACCCGATGTCCATGAACTGCGAGCCGGTGCGCGTCGCGTAGGGGTTGTAGAGATAGGAGAAGGGGAGGGAGAGGTAGGCCGCCAGGCAGCCGTTGTTGTTGTATTCGCTCGCAAGTTGTCCGAGTCGCTCAATCTGCGCGGGGTAGTCCTCCTCGATGCCCATGCCGCCCCACTGGCCCCATGGATCCCAGTCTGCACGCGAATCGGACGGGCAGACGGAGATGTTGGGGTCGTTCCAGTAGTCCGGGTAGAGCGCGTCGCCCGCGAATCCCTTCATGAACCCCATGGTCTGCGAGTTGAAGTCGGGGATCTTGCGAGGACCGGGGGGATAGAGGTCCCGGTTCTCGCCGGAGTACATCTTGAAGATGATCCCCCACTGTTTGAGGTTGTTCTGGCACGACGCCCGTCGGGCGGCCTCGCGTGCGCGCGCCAGCGCCGGCAGCAGGATGGCCGCCAGGATGGCGATGATCGCGATCACCACGAGGAGCTCGATGAGCGTGAACCCGCGTCTGCGTTCCGTCTGCATTGTGCACCCTCCATTCAAGGCGACGCCGACGAATCCCTCTGGGGTCGGCGCGCCCTACCATTGCCACGGGCCGCGAGCATTCGCGACCACACCTCCAGTATAGCGCGCTATGGAACACGCGCCTTGACGATCTCGGCAGGGATTAGCACAATATCGTCAGAGCGGAGAACGCGGGAGGCGCGATGAGCGAGGATGTCAACAAACCCCGTTGGATGCGCGACGAGGTGTTTCGGCACTCCGATTTCCCGTTCGGCATCCGCCGGGCCTATCCGCAGCCGGAGCACCATCTGCACGATCACCAGCATTTCTCCGAGCTCGTCGCGATCTACGCGGGACACGGCGTGCACTTCACCGAGACGGAGCGCTATCCCCTCGCGACGGGGGACGTCTTTGTGATCGCGGGCGACCAGAAGCACGGCTACACCGACCTGCACGATCTCCACCTGGTGAACATCATGTTCGACCCGGACCGGATCGTCACGCAGACGAGCCATATCAAGAAGCTCCCCGGATACCACGTGCTGTTCGATCTGGAGCCGCGCTACCGCCGGCAACATCGGTTCGCGAGCCGCCTGCGACTGGGCCCGAACGAGCTGGACGAGATGATGCGAATGGTGGGGGAGCTGGAGGACGAGCTCGAAGAGGAGCGCGCCGGCTACGAGCACATGGTCACCGCCGGCTTCATGCTGATGGTGGGCTACCTCTGTCGCTGCTATGCGGGCACGTCGCATCCCGCGGGCCGCAGCCTGATGCGGATCGGAGAGGTGATCAGCTACCTCGAAAGCAACTACGCGGAGCCGATCGACCTGGAGTTGCTGCAGCGAATCGCAGGCATGTCGTCCAGCGGTCTGCTTCGCTCATTTCGGGAAGCCACGGGCTACGCGCCGATCGAGTACCTGATCCGGCTGCGCATCGCCCGGGCCTGCCATCTGCTGCGCACAACGGACCTCCCGATCACGGAGACGGCGTTCGAGGTGGGCTTCCAGGACAGCAACTACTTCGCGCGGCAGTTTCGCAGCATCATGGGCTCGAGTCCGTCTCAGTACCGGCGCGGGATCCGTCCGCGCGTGCAGGCGCACTAACGCCGCTCCGCGCGGCGTGGGGCGGAGCTCACATCGGGGCGCCCGCGTCCCGTCCGTAAAGCACGCTCTCGGCGAACTCGTACTCCTGGGAGTCCTCGGGGAACTCGTCCATGATCCGACGACAGATGCGGTCGCGGTTCGTGATATCCCCCAGTCGGTCATAGCAGGTGAGGAGCTGGACATACGTGACGCGCTTGTACTCTGCGTCCGGGTGATAGGTCAGAAGCTCCTCGTAGCACTGCGCGGCCTGCTCGTAGTCGACCAGCTTTTGCCGATACAGGTTCCCCATCGCCTGAAGATGCACGGCGGCGTCATCAGACTCCGGGTCGCGATCGACGGCCTGCCGGTGGGCCTGGATCTGCGCGAGCGCCTCCTCGCGGCGACGCTCCGCGGAGAGGGGCGGGGCCGTCGCGGGCGGCGCGTCCGGAACGAGGTCCGTCGCTGTTGTCGGCTCGATGGCGGGCGTATTCGCTGTGTCCCCCGAGCGCCCCATGCGGACCAACGGGATGGCGAAACACACCGCGATGACCACCGCCAGGATCCAGTTCCGGCGCAACGCATCGGTGAGCAGTTCCCGGCTCATCCGCCCAACTCTCTCCACGAGATCTGTGAGTAGACAAGGATCGGATAGGCGCCGATCATGCCGTACGGGAGATTGTCGGCGAGCGGCGGGACCTGGTAGATCTCCGGCACGTTCGAGCCCATGTCGAAGTAGTTTCCAACAAGCGTGCCTACGGTAATGGTCTGCTTCGCCGACCGCACCGTGCCTTGTGCGTAGAACGCCCCCATCATGCGCAGTTGGGAGGCGCTGCCGAGGGTCATGTTGCCCGTGGCCATGATGCCGAGGATGTTGTTGGCGGGGAAGCTGCCGACCGTGGAGCCGTCGGCGTTCTGCGCCAGCAGATCCGTATCAATGATCACGTCGCCGCGCGCGAGGATCGCGGCGCGCCCCCTGTAATGGATGGTCCTGTCGTTGCCCGATCCCCGCCTGAACGTCAGGTTGCCGTTGACCTCGATCTGCCCGTTCACCTCCAGTACATTCGTCGCGGCGTTGAACAGGATGTAGTCGTCGCCGGCGGTGCGGTTCGCGGGGTTCGGATCAGTCGGCCGCGACGCGTTGTAATAGAAGTTCTGGGCGCAATTGATGGTCAGGTTGCCGGGGTAGCGGACGCCGGAGATCAGGTCGAAGTAGTGCTCATGGCTGAACCACGAACCGGTCCACGGATTGAGCAGGCGCTCGCCGGTGCCCATCTCGCGCCAGTCGTCGGCCAGGAAGGGCAGCGAGATGCGGTCGCCCAAGTCGTAGGGCTCGTCCCAGCCGTTGTCGCTCCAGACCATCGTGGGATCGCCGCGATCCCCGTCGTCAATGACGGAATTCCCCGACCAGCCGTCGGTCACATACGTCCCGTCCAGCGTCTCCTTCAGTTCATTCCCGGACATGTCCGGCTCGCCGACCTTCGAGTTGCCGGACATGCCGACCAGCCCGCGCTTCACGCGCAGCGTGGCGTTCAACGTCTCTACGTCCTCGCCGTTCCAGATGCGGCGGGGCGGCTCGGGGATGCGTTCCCGCAAGTCGGTCGGGAGGCCGAGGTAGTTGTTCCGGATCAAGCTCGTGCCGCTCATGTCGATGGCCGTCACGGCCTCAACGCCTTCCGCGAGCTCATCGCCGAGAAGGTGAACCGACCCGCGGATGCCGACGTTTCCGTTGATGAGTCCGCCCGTCTGGCCGCTTCCCGCAAACACGGCATTGCGCCAGATGCTGAGGTCGTCGCCGCGCACCATGACCTCGATCGTGCGTACGATGGACCCCTCTCGCCCCAGGCCGTAGATGGTGAACATGCGGTCCTCGGCGGGGTCATCGACGATGCCGTCGCCATTATTGTCGAGGCCGTCGTCGGCCCAGTGCTGGGTGAGCGCCATGAACTCGACGCGCGGCATGGAGGGCAGGGACTCGGGCGCGACGCGATCATCGTCGAAATCGGGCAGCGGGGGAATCACGCTGGGCGTCTCAAGCTCCGGGGGCTCCCAAGTCCCGATCCCGATCGATCCGTCGCCCCCTTCTTCGAGGTCCATGATGGCGAAGGCCACGGCCGTCTCGGCGCCGAACATGCACTCGCGGAATTGGACGAACACATCGACCTGCCTCCCGTGCTGGATCACGCGCATCGATATCGCGCCCAGCAGGATCGTCGCCACCATGAGAAAGATCGTGGCCAGCATGAGGGCCAGGCCCTCATCGTTTCGTCTACCGCTCCCTCGGTCCATGGTCAGTTCCTCGGAGTGATCACTTCCGTCAGCACGACCCGCATGGGGGGGTCCCGCGGGTCGGATGTGTGCTCTGTGCGCAGCGTGACGCGCAGCCCCAAGCCGGCCTGCTCGAACCACAGCCCCTGCGGGCCTCCCTGGGCCGCGGCCGGAATGAGGTTGTTGGCCAGCACCCGCATCTCGTCGCCTTCGACCCAGACCAGTTGGGCATCGGTCAGACCATCGCCGTTCAGGTCTTCGGCATCCCGGCGCAACGTACGGACCGGCGACAGCTCGAGTCTGCCGCTCTGGTCAACGGCCAAGCCGTTGCCGTCGAGGTCGACGGCCGCTCTGTAGCTGATCCGCGCCGCAGGGAGGGCGCTCCAGTCGATTGATTGACGCGCCGCCTGTCGCAGGTCGCGCACGATGCGCATCATGGCCAACCGTGCGTCATCCGACGCGGTCACTTGCGATTCCTGGGTCCGCACGGAAGCCCCCATTGCCAAGGCGAACGAGAAGATGACCCCGGAGATGATGGTCAACACCAGCATCGACACCATGATCTCCGTAAGCGTGAAGCCGCGGTTCCGCAACGCGCTACCTCCTCATGAGCACCGATGCCGACCGCGACATCGTCCGGCCGCGGGGACCGTCCCAGGTCACGGTCACGCGCACCTCGAGCGGGTTCGGCAACGCGTCGGGATCCACGTCCGCGGGGAGGGGAAAGGACACGGCCTCGCCGTCCGCGGTGAAGCACTCGACCGTCAGGTCCTGGTCGGGGGCCAACTGGGCGATATCGGCATCAGCAAGCGCGAGGAGACCCGAGAAGGGCATGCTTCCGAGGCTCTCCGTGACGGACGACAGTTGGGAGACGGCGAGGGCCTGCTGTTGAACGGTGGCGCGGGTCTCGTTGACGCTCAGGACGGCTCCGAGAATATAGAGAAAAGCGATGGAGATCAATGCCGCGGCGGTCATGATCTCGACCAGGGTCATGCCCTGTTCGGCGGATGTTGTGGACGACGCGTCTCGCATATCCATTGCTCGCAGTTCCGGGGCAGCCCGCTCGGGAGAAAGATACGGGACTCCCCCTCAGGCGGAGTGTAACACGTATACCGCGCAGATGAAACCATCAAAACCGGACTTCGACGCAGGACCTGCGGATCGGCCGCCCCCGAACCGCGGGCCATCCTCCGCCGCTGACTATGGCACAACGGCCGTTCGTCAGTCGAACGCCCCATCCGACAGAGGGACACGAAACTCACGCGATCGCCTAATCCCGCGCTCGCACAAGAAGCGTACGCTCCCGATCGGCGTCAGGAATCCGCCTGAACGCCGTGCCGCGGGACACGGCCCGCACGAGGAAGTACGGGAGGCTAGCGAGGGACCATGAGACCCAAGAAGAGAGGCTTCACACTCATTGAGCTGCTGGTGGTGATCGCGATCATCGCGATACTGGCGGCGATACTGCTGCCGGCGTTGGCCAGGGCGCGCGAGGCCGCCCGGCGCGCGTCGTGTCAGAACAACCTCAAGCAATGGGGACTGGTGTTCAAGATGTTCGCGGGCGAAAGCAGCGGCGCGGTCTATCCACGGATGCAGGACGTCCTGCCCGGGATGCGCGACGAGCTGCTGGGCCCGGATATGCGGGACATCTACCCCGACTACCTCAATGACCCGCAGATTACGAAGTGCCCGTCTGACTCAGATGCGGATCCCAGCGAGTGGGCGGCCATGATCCGGCCCATCGACGGCGGCACGGAGGAGATCCAGGGCCTGATCGCCTCGGGGCGCGCCACGCCCCACTGCATGATCGCGCACCTGAGCTACCCCCGTTCCTACGTGTACTTTGGGTATGCGACGGAGCACGGCTCCAGCGCGCGGCTCGCCTGGAAGGCGAACGAATACTGTGGAGAAGCGGTCCGCGACAACTACCCCTACTTCGGCGAGGGCGGATCGCTCGATGACCTGCGTCTCGACCTCGGGCCTGAGTGCCCCTACAACGACGCCTGGTACAACGACGATGACGACGTCTGGACCGGCGTCTATGCGCTCCCGGAAGGACTGAAGTGGCGCTATGGCGCCGCCGGCCTGTACAAGGGGCGCGTGTGCGTCACGGGGAATGGCGACGCGGTCACGACATGGGCGGACCTGTCCGAGCGCTGGGTGTCGGAGGACGGACAGCTCGGGCCCGACCGCTTGCCCAGACTCCGGGAAGGCGTCGAGCGGTTCTTCATCACCGACATCAACAACCCCGCGGGAGGCGCCCGCGCCCAGAGCGCGATCCCGGTGATGATGGACGTGTGGGGCAAGTCGAAGAAGGTCGGCGACAGCGGCGGCAACGACGACAGCCCGGTTGCGGGCGTGCTGTCGTTCAACCATGTCCCTGGCGGCGCCAACGTGCTCTATATGGACGGTCACGTCGAGTTCGTCCGGTACGGGACCAACTTCCCCGTGATCGAGTACGACAAGGCGGTGTGGGGCGGCGACATCTACGGATGGTCGGAGAACATCGCGGACGGCTCCATGGGATAGCCGTTCCGGTTCCGGCCGGCCGCGCGCCGGCCCGGATCTGCTGAGGCGGGGNNGGCCGACCCCGCGCCCCGGAGGCGCACACCAGCGTATGCGGCGCAGCGCGCATTGCGCCACATCACAGACGCCGCAACCGCGGAGAGAGAAGAGGAGTCCTCATGTTCAGACGCCTTGCAGTCGGCTGCATCGCCGCGCTTCTGGCGGCCCATGCAGTCACCGCCCAGGGGATCGCACAGACGGAAACGCCCGCCGTTCAGGCCGTCGTCGAGACCGCACCGGTTCCGAGCCGCGGCGATGCGGCGGACGACCCCGCCCTCTGGATTCATCCGACCCAACCGGAGCTGAGCCTGGTCATTGGGACGGACAAGGGGGGCGGTCTCGCGACCTACGACCTGGAAGGGAGGCTTGTTCAATACATCGAGATGACCAAGCCGAACAACGTGGACCTCCGGTATGGATTCCCTCTGGCGGGACGCGCCGTCGATATCGCGGCCGTGAGCGAGCGCGGAGACGACTCCATCGTCGTGTTCGCCGTCGACCCGGAGACGCGCCTGCTCGCGCGCGTCACGCCGACCCCCGTCGCCGCTGGCTTCGAGATCTACGGGCTGTGCATGTATCATAGCGCCGTGTCAGGGCGGTACTACGTGTTCGCCAACGCGAAGAGCGGAGAGATGGGGCAGTGGGAGCTGCAGGATGACGGCGAAGGGAACGTGACCGGACGGCTGGTGCGTTCGTTCCATGTGGGGACGCAGGTCGAGGGGTGCGTGGCCGATGATGAACTCGGGTGGCTATACGTAGGGGAGGAGTCGGTCGCCCTGTGGAAGCGCCCGGCGGAGCCGGACGCCGATCCGGAAGAGGAAGGCCCCAGTCGATCAGTGGTGGATCTGCCGCAACCGCGCGGAGCCTTCGTTCCGGACATCGAGGGTCTCGCACTCTACACAAGTCCGGACGGCGCGGGGTTTCTTATCGCATCAAGCCAGGGCGACAGCACATTCGCCGTCTATCGTCGCGAGGGCGACAACGCCTATGTCGGCAGCTTCCGCATCGGGGCCGGCGACGCCATCGACGCGGTGAGCGGGACCGACGGCATCGAAGCGACGCCGCGAGCGCTGGGCGCACGCTTCCCGTCCGGCGTGTTCATCGCGCAGGACGACGAGGACGACTCAGGGAGTCAGAACTTCAAGCTCGTTCCCTGGCAGGCGGTCGCGGACGCGCTCCAACTCCGCTGACATCGTTCCGCAGAAACGCTGAGGCCCCGGAATGCACTCCGGGGCCTTTTCCCATTTGACGCGCCAGTCGGCGCGGTCCCGCGCTTCACGCCGCGCCATATGCCTCGTCGAGCAGTCTCCGGGCGTAGGCGGCGTCGGCCTGGACCCCTTCGATGAGACTCTCCATCGAGTGTTCGTAGAAGTGGTGCGTGCACACCGGGCCCGCGTAGCCGACCCGCGCGAGCTCGTGCACGATCAGCGGCCAGTCGATGCAGCCTTCCTCGAGGCGCGTCCATTCGCGCCGCCACGTCAGGCGCTGGCCGCGGGTCGGGTCGGGAACGCGGAACCAGCCGCACGACTTCATGCCAACGTAACCGAGATGAGCGCCGAGCAGATCAATGGCTTTCGGAGGGTCGGTCCAGCCTTCCTGGTGCATCATGTTGCCCGGGTCATAGTGGATGCTGACCGCCGCGGGGTCGATGTCGTGCAGCAGAAAATGCCCGACGGCCGGACTGAAGACCATCGCCGCGCCGTGCGTCTGGATCAGCGCCTGGACGCCGTGCTTGCGGCCCGCCTTTTCGAGCAGGGCCACGGAGCGCCGGCAGCGATCGAAATCCTCGCGCCACGCGCCCGCTCCGCGGTACCACTGCACGGTGACGCGCACCTTCTCGATGCCTTCGTCGGCGAACAACCGATAGGCGTCGTCGAGGCGAGCGATCTGTTCGTGCTGCCAGTCCGTCGTCGCGGTGTAGGCCTTCAGGCCGCGCGCCCGAACAGCGCGGACGAACGCCGGCAGGGAGCGGGGGAGATCCTCCTCGCGACACCAGCTCGTCTCGCGGATCATCACCTCGATGCCATCGAACCCGCACCGTTCCGCGTGATCGATCAACGCCTCCACGGGCCACGGGGGGGTCTGGTTGAGATACTCAAACTTGGGAAACAACAGGAGATCCGGACGTTCGGCGGATGTATTCACGACGGTTCACCCCTCTGTTCGGCCGCTCCCCACGGCGTTCCATGGCGTGCTGGAATATGGCATACTCTCGCCCCGTCACTCGGCAGAACCCAAGCATGGACACCGCACACGATGCACGAACTGAACAGGCCGATCCCGGTCCCGGGGGCCCATATCCGGCGCACCGCTCCGCGCGAAGGCGAGGCTTTTCATGCCGAGGGCCATGGTAGCATATCGCTGCGCCGCGCCCCATCGCACACGCACACGCACGCGCGGCGGGGACTGACGCTGGTCGAGCTGCTCGCAGTCGTCGCGATCATCGCCGTGCTGCTGGCGTTGCTGATGCCGGCGCTGGCCCGCACGCGCGAGGCGGCGCGCCGGGCGGTGTGCACGAACAACCTGCGACAGCTCGGCCTTGCGGTGCAGGTCTACTTGTTGGAACACGGGGAACGCTACCCGGCCGCGCAGGATCCGGTGAGCGACGACCCATATTACTGGCTGTGGATGGGGCGGGGCATGCGGCGCGCGCTCGCGCCGTATCTGCCGGTCAGCGAGAAGCCCAACTCGGTGTTCTACTGCCCCTCGGACATCCGACGGAGGAGCGTCTCCGAGTTCGACTACACGTCCTATGCGTACTCGATGGCCTTCTACCACAGCCCGACCCAGATCGACGCGACCACGTCGTACACGGCCACGTTCACGAACCCGATGCCGACGATTCCACAGCGGGCGGCGGCGGTGCGACACCCGTCGAAGAAGATTCTGCTCGGGGAATGGTTCTCCAACCATGCGGCGTTCAGTTCGGACCCGGGGTGGTTCGGATGGGGCGGCAAGCGGCTGTTTCTGTTCGCGGACGGACACGCCGCTTATCTCGGCGCCAAGGAGATCCTTCCCGCAAACGACGGCTTGCCGAACCCGAACCTGACCGTCGGGGGCATCGCGGGAATCGATGTGAAGTGAGGGGGGCCGCGCCCGACTAGGGCCCGACTAGGGCATGTTGACGCGTATGCGCACCTAAGCTATGCTGCGGAACATACGCGTACTACAAAAAGGAGAACGCCTGATGGGCCGGCTTGTCACCGTTGCGCGGACAACTGATATCCCCGAAGGGGACGCCGTCGGGGTGGAGATCAGGGGTGAGCGCATCGCCGTGTTCCACTACAAGGGGCGGTTCTTCGCCGTCAGCGATGTGTGTCCGCATGCGGGAGGCCCGCTCTCCCAGGGATGGGCCGAAGACGGCAGGGTGACGTGCCCCTGGCACGGATGGGCCTTTGATATCGCGCCCGCCGAGGGCGCGCCGGATGACGGGCTCAAGCGCTACAGGGTGGAAGTGGACGGGGACGAAGTGAAGGTCGAGGCGCCCGACTGACGGATGTCGGGCGGCGGGGGACCGACTGGGGAGACGCACCTTGGTGCGAAGGGACAGCGAATCCATCAAGCGCACGCTCGAGGCGCATACCGCTCCGGCGGCGTCTGAACTCGTTCATGTCGAAGAAGACGGCGCGGTGCGGTGCGTGTGCTGCGGGAATCGATGCCTGATCGCGCCGGGGGAGTCCGGCATCTGTCGCGTACGGGCGAACGTGAACGGCGAGCTGCGCGTTCCATGGAATTACGTGGCGGGGCTGCATGTCGATCCGATAGAGAAAAAACCGTTTTTCCACGCGCTGCCCGGGAGCGAAGCGCTGTCCTACGGGATGCTCGGGTGCAATCTGCACTGCGCGTTCTGCCAGAACTGGATATCGAGCCAGACGCTGCGGGATCCGGAGGCGGGGGCGAGCATCCATCCGACCACCGCGGATCGACTTGTGCGCATCGCGGTGGCGGAGCGCACGCCGATCATGGTCAGCACGTACAATGAACCCTTGATCACTTCCGACTGGTCGGCGGCGATCTTTCGCAAGGCGAAAGCCCACGGCATCCTCTGCGGCTACGTGAGCAACGGCCACGCATCGCCGGAGGTCCTGGCGTTCCTGCGACCGGTGATGGACCTGTTCAAGATCGACCTGAAGACCTTCGACCCAGCGAACTATCGCAGCTTGGGGTGCGAGCTGCGGAGCGTACTCGACACGATCGAGCGGGTATACGCCATGGGGTTCTGGACCGAGATCGTGACGCTGGTCGTGCCGGGATTCAGCGACTCCGAGGAGCAGCTTCGCGGGATCGCAAAGTTCATCGCGGGCGTCTCGCCGGACATCCCCTGGCACGTCACGGCGTTCCGGCCGCAGTACCGAAGCAAGGATACCGCCGCGACGATGCCGGCGGACCTCGACCGAGCCTACGAAACAGGCAAGGAGGCGGGGCTTCACTTCGTCTATGCGGGCAACCTGCCCGGGTCGGTCGGCGACCGGGAGAGCACGTTCTGTCCCGGCTGCGGCGCGCGGCTGATCCACCGCGTCGGCTTCCGCGTCCGCGAAAACCGCATCACGGACGGGGCGTGTCCCGATTGCGGACGGTCGATCCCGGGGGTCTGGGAGCAGCGGACGACGGCGCTGCACCGGGCGGCCCGCTCTTGACTCCGCACTCACGTCAATGTAAGCTGCGCACATATGGTGATTCGGGAGGTCGCACGACTGCGCAGCCTTGCGCGTCGTACGGTTTCCCTTGACCGCACGCCGCCATCCGACGCCAGCGTCGGGACTGCGCCGGCAGCGTTTTCGCCGTCCTGATCCGGCGAGCAGTTCGCGTCTGAACGGTTCGCGCCCCTGCAAGGAACTTTCTGCCCCATGAACACCAAACCCGTTTCCTCTTGTCCAGTCGGCAGCGACGGCATCACGCGGGATCCATTCCCGGCATCGCAGCGGATCTACGTCACCGGCTCCGACCGGAGCATACGCGTGCCGATGCGCGAGATCGCGCTGTCGCCGACCGAGGTGCAGCAGCCGAATGGCGAACGCGAGCTCCGGGAGAACGCGCCGATCACCGTGTACGACACGTCGGGCCCGTACACGGACCCCGACATCGCGATCGACCTCACCCGCGGGCTTGCTCCGCTACGACAAGCATGGATTGAAGCCCGCGGCGACGTGGAAGCGCTGACCGCGGCGACCTCGCAGTACACGCGCGAGCGCGCATCGGATGACGCCGTTGCGCCTTTGCAGTTCGAGCGGACCCGGCCGCCGTTGCGCGCAGCCGCGGGACGACGCGTGACGCAGATGCACTACGCCCGGCGCGGCCTCGTGACGCCGGAAATGGCGTTCGTGGCCCTGCGAGAGAACCAACGCATCGACGAGACCGAGGAGGCCTTGCGGGCCCATCACCCCGGACAGGCGTGGGGGACGGAGTTCCCAGACCGTATCACGCCCGAGTTCGTGCGAGATGAGATCGCGCGAGGACGGGCGATTCTGCCGGCGAACATCAACCATCCCGAGCTGGAGCCGATGATTATCGGACGCCGCTTCCTCACGAAGATCAACGCCAACATCGGCAACTCGGCCGTGACGAGCTCGATCGAGGAGGAGGTTGAGAAGATGGTGTGGGCGATCCGCTGGGGCGCCGACACCGTGATGGACCTCTCGACCGGCGACAACATCCACGAGACCCGCGAGTGGATCCTGCGGAACTGCCCGGTTCCAATCGGTACCGTCCCGATCTACCAGGCGCTGGAGAAAGTGGGCGGGAAGCCCGAGGAGCTCACGTGGGAGCTGTTCCGCGACACGCTCATCGAGCAGGCGGAGCAAGGGGTCGACTACTTCACGATCCACGCGGGGGTCCTCTTGCGGTTCATCCCGATGACCCAGCACCGAGTCACGGGAATCGTCAGTCGCGGCGGCTCGATCATGGCCACGTGGTGCCTGGCGCACCACAAGGAAAACTTCCTTTACACGCACTGGGACGAGATCTGCGAGATCGCCGCCGCCTACGACGTAGCGTTTTCCATCGGCGACGGCCTGCGTCCCGGCAGCATCGCCGACGCCAACGACGAGGCCCAGTTCGCGGAACTCGAGGTCCAAGGCGAACTTACGCGTCGCGCGTGGGAGTTTGACGTCCAGGTCATGAACGAAGGGCCGGGCCACGTGCCCATGCACCTCATCAAAGAGAACATGGACAAGCAGCTCGCGTGGTGCGGCGAAGCGCCCTTCTATACGCTGGGCCCGCTGACCACCGACGTCGCCCCGGGATATGACCACATCACTTCGGCCATCG
Organism: Candidatus Hydrogenedentes bacterium UBA6118; assembly: GCA_002422525.1. Classification (GTDB taxonomy): domain Bacteria; phylum Hydrogenedentota; class Hydrogenedentia; order Hydrogenedentales; family SLHB01; genus UBA6118. The sequence goes on along the minus strand of DIWA01000083.1, from coordinate 122,569 downwards.
GCGCCGCGATGATCGGTTGGTACGGCACGGCGCTGCTCTGCTACGTGACGCCAAAGGAGCACTTGGGGCTTCCGAACCGCGAAGACGTCCGCGAGGGCGTGGCGGCGTACCGCATCGCGGCGCACGCCGCCGACCTCGCGAAGGGGCATCCCGCGGCCCAGCTCCGGGACAACGCCATCAGCCGCGCGCGCTTCGAATTCCGCTGGCACGACCAGTTCAACCTGGGCCTGGACCCCGAGCGCGCCCGCGACTACCACGACGCGACGCTTCCCGCGGCGGGCGCCAAGCTGGCCCATTTCTGCTCCATGTGCGGCCCCAAGTTCTGCGCGATGGAGATCACCCAGCGTGTGCGCGACTATGCCGCCGGCAAGCAGGACGGGCAGACCACGCCTCAACCCGACGCCGCCGCAAAGGCGCAGGAAGGCATGGCCGAGATGGCCGAGACCTTCCGCGAGACCGGGTCCCAGATCTACCTGTTCGCCGACGACGAATAGCGAGGCGTCCGGCCCCGCCGCCAACCTACGATCCCGCTCCGGTCAGGCCATCAGGCGCCTGACCGGAGCCTCTTCTTGACCGCACTCACAGCCCTCTGGGCGCCGGCGGGGGAGAGCCGCCACCCCTGGCATGCCCGGCCGCTCTCAGCGCCCAAGTCACCCCGCATATCACTTCTAGACACGCCGCAATCTACCCGCTCGATTCTACGACTCCCCGTAACTATGTCATCGCATTTTGGGTCGTCTCGCTCTGGTACGTCGCGATTCGCACGCACCATATTGCGTTCGCTTTGTAATGCAACTACCCGAGCCACACCCTCGTTTCGACGAAAAACACTGAAAATCTGCGCTTCGGTTCCCCGTTGACCCAAGGCATGCAGCGCATAACGCACTGCAATCCGGTCATATACAGCGACTACTTCATCCGATACGTCATGTCAACATATGTCGCGGACCTGCCCCAGGCGGCACGGAATCGACGCGCATCCGACCCAGAGCCATCAGGAGTCCGGAGCGGTGCGCGCCCTATATGCAACATAATATATATTATCGGACGTTACAGCCAGACTCAGAAGGACCTGATCCCGAGCTGTTTCATGCATTCACGCGGTCCCAGGATCCGTACGGGCCGAACATCCGTCCGTGCGGCGGGGCTACTTCCCCTCGTCCAGGAGCTGTTCGAGGCGTGTCGCGGCCTGCTCCAAGGCGACGATGACCTGGTCGGTCTCCTCGCTTTGGCGACGCTTGAGGTCGTGGATCTGGACAGCAAGCTCGTAGGCGAGATAGAGCGCGCTGAGATGGGAATCGACGATGTCGATCTCCCCTTCCCGTTCGATGGCATCGAGGCGGGCGGAGAGCTTCTGGGCGATCTCGCGCGTTGTGTCGAGGTCCTTGAACACGGGGACGGCGAGGGTGCGGCGTGCGATCGTTACGGAGACGCGCTGGTCGCGCTGGTCGGTCATGTCCTCAGCTCCGTCGAGAGCGCTTTGGCGGCGGCGAGGACGCGCTCGAGGCGCTCGCGCAGTTGCGCTTCTCGCGCGCGCAGGGCCTCGCACTGGTCCACGACGCGGTCGTAGTCCTCCGAGGCGCGGTTCAGTGCGGCCAAGGAACGCTGCAGGGCCCACTGCTCCTGCTGCAGCCGATCCCGTTGCTCGGCGATGCGGTCCATATCCGAACGTTGCCGGTCGAGGGCATCGCCCAGCTCACGGCAGGCCGCGTTGATACGGTCCAGCTGAGCACGGAGCATGTCGTTCATGGGCTTGCGTCTATCGCAGTTGTGCGCCGAAATCGTCCTGAAGGCGTTTCAAGATGGCATCCCAGGCCTTCTGCGTGGCCTTGTCGGTGAGCGTCCGCTCTGGGGACTGGAACACGAGGCTTAGTGCGATGCTTTTCTTGCCTGCGGGCACCTGCTTGCCAGTGTAGACGTCGAAGACGTCGACGCGTTGGAGCAGCTTGCCGCCGGCGGTGCGCGCGGCGTCGACGAGCGCACCGGCCGGAACGGACTGGTCGACGAGCACGGCGATGTCGCGCAGCGACGGCGGATAGGCGGGAATGGGCGCGAACAACACGGGCGTCTCGGGAATATCGAGAAGCGGTTCGAGGGCCACTTCGGCCAGGAACACGGGCTGCTCGATGTCCCATGCCTTCCGGACGGCCGGCGTGAGGCAGCCAGCCCAACCAATGGCGCGTCCATTGAGGGTGACTTGGGCGCTCGCGTCGGGGTCGAACGCGTCGAACGGCGCCGCGGCGCACGCCAGGGAGGCGCCGAAATAGTCGCCGACGGCCTGGATAAGCCCGGTGATATCGTAGACGTCAGCGGTCCGAACGGGGCGGCTCCAGTGCGGCTCCTCCGCATTCCCGGTCAGGACAAGGCCGAGACGCAGGGTCTGCTCGGGCAGCTCCCGCTCCGGGGCCGGGCGGTAGACCGGACCCAGTTCGAACGCGCGGACATCGCGGCGACCGTGGCGGATATTCGTCTGCACCGCGCGAACCATGCCCGGGAGCAACGTGGATCGCATCGCGGCCAGGTTCTCGGACAGCGGGTTCTGCAGCGGCACCATGTCCAGATACGCGCCGGAAAGGCCTACGGCGGCGACCTCGGCGGACGACGAGAACGTCATGCCGACCAGCTCAAACAGGCCGTAGCCCGCCAGCTCGCGGCGCAGCCGTCGGAGGCGACCGTCATTCGGCGCGAACACCCGCTCCGTTCGGCGCACGGCGGGGATCGTCGGTTCAATGAGGTCGTAGCCGTAGAGGCGCGCCACCTCCTCGATGAGGTCCGCCTCCTGCGTACAGTCGTGGCGCCAGGTCGGGATGCGGAACGTGCAGGACTCGGCATCCGAGGCTTCCGCGACGAAGCCGAGGCGTTCGAGATAGGCCTTCTGCGTGTCGGGGGCCGGCTTGGCGCCGAGCATGGCGTGGGTCCGCGCATACCGCAGGCGGATCCGACGCTCCTCCGGGGGCCGCGGATAGTTGTCCAGCACGCCGAGAGCCGTCTTGGCGCCCGCCAGCTCCTGCATCAGGTAGGCGGCGCGGTCGAGCGCGTAGCGCGCCATCTCCGGGTCCGCCCCGCGCTGGAAGCGTTGCGACGCCTCCGTCATCATTCCAAGCGCTCTAGCCGTACGGCGTATGGACACGGGCGCGAAATAGGCGCTCTCGAGGAAGACCTGGGTGGTGTTCTCCCCCACTTCGGTCTCGGCGCCGCCCATGATTCCGGCGACCGCGACGGGGCGGGTCGCATCGGCGATGACGAGCATCTCGGGGCTGAGGGCGCGGGTCTCTCCGTCGAGGGTCGCGATGGACTCGTCGGCGCGCGCGGTGCGGACGACGATACGGTTCTCGTTCAGGGTCTGATAATCGAAGGCGTGCAGCGGGTGCCCCGTCTCGAGCAGCACATAGTTCGTGATGTCCACGATGTTATTGATCGGTCGCTGTCCGGCGGCCATCAGGCGTCTGCAGAGCCATTCCGGCGACGGTCCGACTTTGACGTCCGTGAGGACGCGGCCGGCGTAGCGCGGACACAGGTCCGGGTTCTCGATCTGGACCGACGACAGGCGCTCAGCTTCGGGGGGCGACTCGACGAGCGCGAACTCCGGGAGCCGCAGCGTGGTCTCGAGGCTCGCGGCGAGCTCGCGGGCGACGCCAATCATGCTGGCCCAGTCGTTCCGGTTCGGTGTGACCTCGATCTCGTAGATGACGTCGTCGAGGCCCAGATGGGCCACCGCGTCCGCTCCGATCGGCGCGTCGGCGTCGAGAATCAGGAGCCCCGAGTGGTCGTCGCTGAGACCGAGCTCCTTGCCGCTGCACATCATGCCTTGCGACTCGATGCCGCGCATCTTGCGACGGCCGATCTCGAAGCCGCCGGGGAGCACGCCTCCGATTTTCGCCGTGGGGACCTTGTCGCCGGGCTTCATGTTCTTGGCGCCGCACACGATCTGGAGAGGCTCGCCCTCCCCCACGTCCGTGCGACACACGACCAGCTTGTCGGCATCCGGATGGGGATCGATCGAGAGGATTTGGCCGATCACGACGTTCCGGATCGATTCGCCTGGGCGGTCGATGGACTCGATCTCGAGGCCCAACATGGTCAGCCGGTGGGCAAGGTCATCCGGATCCAGCGTTACATCTACGTAGTCACGCAGCCAGTTGAGGGAGATCTTCATAACTAGAACTGCTCCAGGAAGCGCATGTCGCCGCTGTAGAAATGCTGTATGTTATCGATGGCATGGAGCACCATCGCGGAGCGCTCGACGCCGAGGCCGAACGCGAACCCGGAGTACTCCTCGTAGTCATAGCCGGCGTGGCGGAAGACTTCCGGGTGCACCATGCCGCAGCCCATGACCTCGAGCCATCCCGACCGGCCGCCGGCCGACCAGTACACGTCGACCTCAGCCGAAGGCTCCGTGAACGGGAAGAAGTGAGGCCGGAACCGCACCCCGACGTCGGGCCCGTAGAGCCTGTGCAGGAAGTGCATGATCGTGCCCTTCAGGTCGGCGAACGTCACGCCGCGATCGACGAGCAGGCCTTCCACCTGCCAGAACATCGGGCTGTGGGTGGTGTCGGAGTCGACGCGGTAGACGCGCCCCGGCACAACGACCGCCACCGGCGGCGGACAGGACTCCATGACCCGCATTTGCACGGGCGAGGTCTGCGTGCGAAGCACCACGCCGGGCCGGACGAAGAAGGTGTCCTGGAGGTCTCGGGCGGGATGGTCGGGCGGCGTGTTGAGGCTGTCGAAATTGTAGTACTCCGTCTCGATGTCCGGCCCCTCGGCGACCTGGAACCCCATTTCGGCAAAAATGCCGACGATGCGGTCCACGAGACTGGTAAGCGGATGGAGATGGCCGCGGGGAGGCATGCGACCGGGGAGGGAGAAATCCACCGACGGCGCGCCCGGCTTCGTTTCCTGGCTTTCGAGCGCCGAACGCCGGGCGTCGAGCGCTTCGGTGAGCGCCTTCTTGGCCTCGTTCGCGGCCTTGCCCAGCAGCGGGCGCTGGTCAGCGGGCGCCTGACTAACCCCCCGAAGGATCTCCGTGAGGGCTCCTTTGCGGCCGAGGAGCCGTACGCGCACATCCTCAAGCGCTTGCAGCGTGTCCGCCGAAGCGATCTGTTCCAGGCCGCGGTCTCGGAGCTGGGTTAGTTTGTCGAGCATGCCAATCTTCCTTGTCGTAAGGCCATCCGGAATGCACCCGTCCCCCACGTTCACGGATCGCGGTGATCCGAGCTAGACCTCTTTGAAGAGGTCGCTCCCTATGCGCACTTCCGTCGCGCCCTCCTCGACGGCGACCTCGAAGTCGTTGCTCATCCCCATCGAGCAGACGGTCAGGCCGTGCCGGTCGCAGAGGGCGCGAAGCCGCGCAAACACGGGACGCGCTTCCTCGGGATCATCGAGGAACGGCGCCATCGTCATAAGCCCCTCCACGCGGAGATGGCGCCGCTCGCGAAACCGATCCAGCGCCGCGGCGAGCTCCTCGGCGGGGTATCCCGCTTTACTCGCCTCGCGGGAGACGTTCACTTCCACGAGCACGGGCAGCGTGACGCCCGCTTGGGCGCACCGCTTGTCGAGCTCGTCGCCCAAGGCATCGCGGTCAACCGAATCGACGCGGGCGAACGCCGACGCGACGTCGCGGGCCTTACGCCGCTGGACCCGCCCGATCATGTGCCACACGGCGTCAGGGAACTTCGCCTCGCGGATCTTCTCGAGGGCGGAATCCACGCGGTTCTCGCCGAAATGCCGCACCCCCAGATCGTAGAGCGCCCGCACCTCCTCCAGACCCACCGTTTTGGTGACCGCCACAAGGCGGACGCTGTTCGGGGCGGCGCCGCGGCGAGCGGCAGCGCGGTCGATGCGATCGCGGACCGCAGCCAGGTTCAGAGCGATTGATTCAGGGCTGACAGACATGAGGCTTCTTCGGGGCCGACGGATCCCTTCTTTCCAGCGGAACGGCGCACGCCCATCTGCATAGCTCTCGCCGTTCAGGACGAGGCTTCGGCTGCGCAAGGCGCAACCGAAGCATCGGGATCCTTCAGAATCACCGTCGCGAGCCGCCGCTCACGACTCCTCGTACTGGTACCAGACGCCGTTCGCCTCGAACACGACGGTATCGCCCAAGTCCAGGATGCCCTCGAGGTCGGGGTACTGGTCAGACAACCGGGCCAGGGCGAGGATATCGTCGAGCTCAGGGATCTCCGCGGCCAGTTCGGCGTAGAGCGGCGAGCCCCGCTCGATACGCGTGAGCGCCTGGTTGCGGTACTCGCGCTGATACCAGCCATCGTCGCGGAACTGGAACCGACGCGGCCCGAATGTCCGGTCGGCCACCGCCTCCGCCACGTGGCGCCGCGCGAGCGCGTCGCGCTCGGTCTTGTTCAGGGCGCGGCCTTCCATCAGCCGGATATCGATCATGAGATCCGTGAAATCCTGCCAGAGCTCGTTGCTCTGGAAACGGGCGTAGTCGAGCAGCGCGTAGGCTTCCTGATAGCGCTCCTGCTGGATGTATTCGTCCACTTCCAGCTCGATGAGCTTGCCCTCGGCGTAGGGGTCCGACTGCCCCTCGAGCACGCTCTCCCAGACCCGTCGCGCCTCGGCGACATGCTCCGCGCGCTCCGCCTCGGCTTCGGCGGCCTCCGCGTCGTGTTCGGCGGCCTCCGCGTCGCGCGCGGCGGCGCCCGCCTCATCGCCGGCGGCCCGGAGCTGCTCGGCCTGGGCGCGCGCCTCAGCGGCGGCGGCCCTGGCGGCCTTGACGCGCTCGAGCGCAGCGTCGGCCCGCTCTTCCGCCATCAATGCATCGCAGTACTTGATGAACCGCCGCGCGTTCTCGTTATCCGGGTGTTCGGCAAGAAAGGCCTCGTAGCCGGCCTTGGCCTGGGCGTACTGGCCGTTCTTCAGCATCGCGCGGTAAAGCATGCGCGGCACCCAGACGTCATGCTCCTGGCGATGGGCCCACGTCAGGTAGTGAACGGAGTTCTCCCAATCCTCGAGCTTCTCGCCATAGATCGAGAAACCGAGGTCGAAGTAGAGCCGATAGTCGGTGGGGTTCTTCTGGATGCCGTCTTTGAGGAACTCGATGCCCTCGTAGTAGAAGGCTTCCTTATCGCCGACGCGCACGCCGAAGCGCGGGTCGTAGCGACGCAACTCTATAGGCGTGTCTTGCAGATCGGCGGTCGCGTTGTATGCGAGGTGCCAGGCGCCGATCAGATAAGCGTCGACGAACTTGGGGTCCAGGGCGACCGTGGTCCGCATGACCGGGATCATGCGGTAGTACTCGCCCCGGTGCCACATCTTGTCGGCCTCAAGCCAGAGCAGGTTCGCGGCCATCTGCCGGAAGCCCAGGAACAGGTTGCTCAGACTGACCATGGTGTCGGCCTGCTCGTACGACGCCTGGATGGAGAACTGCGTACCGACGGAGGCCAGTCGGCCGTCGCGGAGGTAGCGGTCGAAGGCCTGCCTGAGCGGCGCGGCCTCCGGCGACTTGCAGATCTCCCATAGCTGCCTGGATCGGGCCTGCTGTTCATCCGCGTCCGTCGCGAACCGGACCAGCGGCCGCAGATCCTCTTCCCCCTCCTCGGCCTCCAGAGAGGGCAGGAGCGGTTCGAAGAAATCGGCCGTCTGATTGAACAGCTCCGTGTCCTTGTAGTCCGGCGGCTCTTCGTCGGTCGTCGACGAGACCCGGGACACGGCGGACTCGAGGGAGCCGTTCTGCGCTATCTGGGTAGAGGCGCTGATGATCCACAAGTGGAAACGGTCGGCGGTGTTCAGCTCGTCGACGCGAGCGCCCTGCCAGGCGCCCAAAGCGAGCGCCGCAATGAACAACGCCGCGAGTAGCACGTTAGCTCGTACATTCATCGGCTGGTCCTACAGCTCCCGTCGGCGGAAGATCCAGTACGCGAGGATGAACCCCGCGATGGCGAAGATCACGCTGTAGCTCACGAGCATCATGATCCGTTCGATCTGCATGAAGTCGCCGGGCTGCGCGTAGACGATCTCGTTCCGCATGTTGAACGCCTTGAGATTCGGAAGCAGGTGCCACAGGTAGAGCGCCGTCTTGCCGATCAGCGCATCCAACAACTGGGTGGTCTGTCCGGCCCGCTCGTAGACGTCCTTGAGGTATTCAGTGAGGTTGCCCGTGATGTAGATGAACAGCCCCGCGATCGTCGGCAGCACCGCGCTGCTGGCGGTGCAGGAGATCGCGAAGGTGAACGCGGACACGATCAGGAACATGAAGTAGGTGAGCAGCAGCGACATGAGCAGCAGCGACGGCATCACCTCTTCCTTGATGTAGAGCGCCACAAAGAAAAGCGCCCCCATCAACGCGAGGTTGAGCAGAACGATGAGCTGCACGCCGATGAACTTGCCAAGCAGATACTGGTAGCGGCGCACCGGCTTGGACAGGATCGTGTAGGCGACTTTGTTGTCGACCTCATTGGGCACGACGGACGCGGAGATGAAAATGGTGATCAGCACGCCGAACAGCGAGATCGCCGTGACGCAGATATCCTTGATGAGCTTCGTGTCCACATCCGTGCCGGACTGCGATCCGGTCTCGAAAAGGAAGGCGGTGATGAAGTTCGACCCGAAGATGACGAGCAGGCTCAAGATAAGGAATGCGATCAGGATCTTCTTCCGCATTCCCTCGCGCCATGTGTACATCGCAATGGTCCACGGGCCGCGGAAAAACGACAGGACATTGGTCATTTGGCGGTTTCCTTCTGCTTCTCTGCCGCCTGATCGCCCGCATCTCCGACGACGCGGACAAACAGCTCTTCAAGGGTCTCTCGGCGCGGCCGGACGCTGACCATGGAGGCGTTGGCGGCCTTGCACAGGTCGATCACCTCGTAGACATTGCGGTTGGAGGGCACCCGCAACGTTGTATGCTCGCCGATGGCTTCCTCGACCTCGACGCCGCCGCTCTCCAGGCGTTCGCGCGCCTGGGCCGTCAGCCCCGCCACGACGACAGTGATGTCTCGGTCCGTCAGCAGATCCGACAGCGCCCCGAGCGTCTTGAGCTCGCCGTCGTACAGGATGCCGACGCGGTCGCTGATCAGCTCCACTTCGAGGAGCTCGTGGCTCGATATCAGGAGCGTCTTCCCCTCGTTGCGGAGGCGCACGAGAATGTCGCGGATCTCCTTGCGGGCGATCGGGTCCAGTCCGGTGGTGGGTTCATCGAGGATGAGGATCTTGGGATCGCTCACGAGCGCCTGCGCCAGCCCGATCCGCTGCCGCATCCCTTTCGAATAGCCGCGGACCATCCGGTTCCGGGCGCGAGACATGCCGACAAGTTCGAGCACGTCGCCGACGCGCCGTTTCAGGTCGCGCCCGGCCAGCCCGTAGAGCTGACCATAGAACCGGAGCACTTCTTCACCACGCAGGAACTCGGGGTAATAGGCGCCCTCGGGCAGATAGCCGATGTTGCGCTTGATGAAGTTGGCGCCGATATCCTTGCGCCCCATGATCTTGAGACTGCCCGATGTCGGGAATATCAGCCCAAGGATCAGTTTGATGGTCGTGGTCTTTCCGGAGCCGTTCGGCCCAAGATAGGCGAGGATCTCCCCCTCTCGAACCTCCAGGTCCAGGCTCTTCAGGGCCGTAACGTCCTGCCCTTTGAGCGCTCCCTCGTAGATCTTGGTCAGTTTGTCGGTTTCGATCACTGCGGCCACTGAGATGGACCTCACTCGGGTTCTGGGTGAATCGAAGAGCAAAACAACTCGTTCGACAGGAATCAGTTACGACTGACGCCGCGCCTTCTTCGGGCTTGGTGAGCCGGAGCGATGATAGCAGACGCTATGGAGGGAGTCAATCGACGGCGGCGCCGGGATTCATGCATTGGACGGCCGAATCCGCGGCGCGTCAGAACTCCCAGGTGACCCCTGCGCCGATAGACGGCGCCCAGCGGTCCACGCGGTCGAAGGGCGACGCGCTCTCGTAATCGAGCCGCAGATCGAGCTCCAGGGCGAAGTCGTCCGCCAGGGGCCAGCGGAGTCGAGACCATGCGCGGGCGCGCAGTTCATCGAACCCGAGATCCGGCGTGATGCGCAGTTCCTGCGCCAAAGCGACGCGCCCTATCAGGCGGGTCTCGTGGCGCAGGCGGAGGTACAGGTTCGCCTGCCAGTCGTCGAACTCGCTCTGGTAGTACTTGAACTGAAGCAGCCTCCGCCCCCGATCGCCGAGGGCGCCCGGCCCCTCGCGCAGCACATCGTCGATGAGCATATCCAGTTGAAGGGCGCGGGCCGGCCAAGAGCGTCCCTCCATCCCAGGCAGGAGACCGGCGTCGTAGCGGGTGTACTCGCCCTGTACGCCGGCGGACAGGAGCAGCCGCGTATTCGACGACAGGTCCCATGCGCGCCCGGCGCCGAGATGGACGCCGCCGCGAAACGCGATGCCGCGGTCGACGTCTCGACTCAGGCTTACGCCGGCTTCGGACTCGAGCGCCCGCCCGCGGGCCAGCCGGAGTTCGGCCAAGGTATCGAACAGCCGCGGCCAGGAGGCGTCGTCCGCCACCGTGAGAAGCGACTCCGCGAGGAAATGGTAGCGCGAGGTCGTCCGATCGAGGGTCAGGCGGGCGTACGGCGCGTCGAAGTCGTCTGCGGTCCAGCGGCGCAGGTAGCCCACGTCGATCCGACCGCTCAGCGCGCCGTCCGTCTGCTCGAGCTGATCTCCCCGCTCCGTGCGGCGCGTGTCCAACACCACCGGCGTCGCCTCAACGATTGCGGCGGGATCGAGTTCGACCGTTGGGTCATCGCCAATGCCAGCGAGACGTTGCCGCCCCGCCTCGCGGACCAGTCGACCTGTACGCGTGACGCCGTCCTCCAGACGCAGCGTGAAGTAGCCGTCCGTCTGCAGCCATTCGATTTCGTCAGCGGGGGTGACCATGAGACCGCCGAGGGCGGTGCGGAACACGACGACGCCGTCGCCGGCGCGTACGAGCACGCCGGTCAGACGATCGCCGCCGCGCAGCGCAAGCGTGTCGGCGTAGGCCGCCGGAAGGAGGATCGACAGGACAAGGCAAGTCGCCAAGACCTGCGTCAACGCGCGCCGAATCCGGCCGGCCGCTATGTGGGGATCCGATCGGGCCATGGACAGATGGTAGAATGCGCCCCACGGCGACTGCAATGCGCGTGCGACGTCCGGCCGCGACGGGCGCTCGAGCGACGCGACGGGAGGGGCGTCACCATGATTGATCGCATCATGTCCAATCCTTGGGGCCGGGCCGGCGCGGCGATCGCGGGCCTGGTCGTACTCGGCCTTCTCATATATTCCCTCAAGTTTGTGATGGTTCCCCTGTTTCTCGCGTTTCTCATTGCGTACATCCTCCACCCCATCGTCGACTACTTCGAGAAACGGAAGGTCCCCCGGACGGTGACCATCGGCATGCTGGCGGCGACGGCCATCCTTGTGCTGCTGAGCGTGCCCGTCGTACTGATCCCCAGCGTGTTCCATCAGGCCAATGACCTGGTCAAAGCCTCCATCGAACAGCTTCGCGGCGGGACGGACGGCGAGGGCAATCGCATCGCCGAGAAAGTCGACGAGTGGCTGGAAGAGCTTCCCGTTCGCGACTGGGTCGCGTTCATGGACGAGCAAGGCTGGGGCGTGCCGCCGTCGGACGAGGTCCTCGCTCCTGATCCCGAGGAGACCGGGGCGGATGACGCAGCGTCGCCGACCGATGCCTCGCAAGAGCCGGAGGCCCCGACCGGGACGGAAGAGCCGGCCGAACCGACCGATTCCACTGAGGCCGATCCCGAAGCGGCCGAGGCGCCGGTCGCGGCGGAGGACGACTTCAACGCACGGGCGGAACTGAGCTACCGCATCGGGATCATGATCCGGGAGAACGCGCTGCAGCTCATCCAGACGTTCGGCGGGGGGATGGCGGAGGCGGGCCAGTCGGCCCGGGCCACGCTGACGCAGTTGCTGGCATCCATCGGGCGGGGACTTGTCGCCGCGCTGGTGTTTCTGGCGAACGTGGCGCTGTTCGGGTTCGTCAGCATTTACCTGCTCAAGGATTTCGACAGCCTGATCTCGTCCGCTCGCGAGCTGATCCCGCTGGACTATCGGTCGAAGACGATCGAGATCGTCTCGAAGATCGACGTACACCTGCGGGCGTTCCTCCGCGGACAGCTTGCGGTCGCGTTGTGTCTCGGGGCGATGTACGCGGTCGGCCTGCTCATCGCGGGCACGCCGTTCGGACTGTTCATCGCGGCGTTCGGCGCCATCGCCGGTTTCATCCCCTACCTGGGCATCGTGTTGACGGTCATACCGGCGGTGTTCCTTACGCTGGTCCGCTACGGCGTGGACTGGCAGATCGCCGTGGTCGCAGCGACATTCATCATCGCCCAGGCGCTCGAGGGCAACGTGCTGACCCCGAAGATCGTGGGGAAAAGCGTCGGTCTCAGCGAGGTGTGGGTCATCCTGGCCGTGGTGGTCTTCGGCAACCTGCTGGGATTCCTCGGGCTGCTCCTCGCCGTGCCGATCGCCGCGACGTTGAAGGTGCTCATCGTCGAGGCGGTCATGTGGTACAAGGACTCGCCGCTCTACCGGCCTCCGGCGCAACCCGACTGACGGGGCGGTCAAGTCAGGAGATCGCGATCGGCGAGACTCACGTGGCGGCCGTCGCCGAAAACGACGTGGTCGAGCAGGCGCACGCCGATGATCCGCCCCGCTTCCGACAGGCGCTTGGTCAGGGCGATGTCGTCGCGACTGGGCTCCGGATCGCCGCTGGGGTGGTTGTGGGCGACGATGATGGCCGCGGCCCCGGCGCGCACGGCTTCGCGATAGACGTCGCACGGCTTTGCCAAGGTTCCGTCGAGACTCCCTCTGGAGACCTCGACCTCGCGCATCACCTCGTTCTTGGTGTTCAGGAGCAGCGCCTTAAACACCTCGACCTCGTACTCCTTGAACCGCACCATGAGGAGTCTGGAAACGTCGTCGGCGTCGCGGATGCGGGGGCGTTCCGGCTCGACGTGCTGCGCCAACCGTTTGCCCAGCTCCAGCGCGGCCCTGATCTCGATCGCCTTTACGAGGCCGAGTCCCTTGACGCGGGTGATCTCTTCGAGCGACGCCTGCGCCACCTTGCGCAAGCCGCCGAACTGCCGCAGCAAAGCTTCGGCAAGGGTGATGGCGTTGGCGCCTCGCGTGCCGGAACGGAACAGGATGGCGATAAGCTCGGCATCGCGCAGGGCTTCCGGCCCGAGTTGCATGAGTCGTTCCCGGGGACGCTCCTCCGAAGGCAGTTCGCGGACCTGGGCGTTGTAGGCGGGTTCGTTCACGGGATCTCCCCCATTCCATTCGGGCTGCGCGAGCGGCGCGCGCCGGCTACGGAAGACGCGCCGCTGCGATGCGATCAATGTCGGCCAGGTCCTTGACGAACCGTATGGCCGTGTACCCTGCGTCGGCGAGTATAGCCCGAACGGGGGGCGCTTGTCCCGCGCCGATCTCTAGCGCAAGCAGACCGCCGGGGCGCAACAGCCTCCGAGCGTCGGCGACGATGCGGCGCACAGCGTCCAGTCCGTCGGGTCCGCTCAGCAGCGCGCCCGGGTCTTCGTGCAGCCGGATCACGGGCGAGAGCCCGGACCAGGCCGACTCCTCTACGTAGGGCGGGTTGCTGCAGACGACGTCGAACACCGGATCGCGCGTGTCCAGGGCGCACGCCATGTCTCCCTGGAACACCTGCACGCGATCCCGCGCGCCATGGCGGCGGGCGTTCTGCGCGGTGACGGCGCACGCGCGGGGGTGGATGTCGACGGCGACGATTTGCGCGCGGGGGGCGTGCACGGCGATAGAGACGGCGACGCAGCCCGTGCCGCAGCCAATATCGAGGAGCCGCGCCTCGCGGCGCCCGATCTCCTCGAGCGCCGTCTCGACCAGGTGTTCGGTCTCGGGGCGCGGCGTGAGCAGCGGGGGCGCAACGGTGAATGGGAGGGCGTAGAACTCCCATTCGCCGAGGATGTAGGCAAGCGGTTCGGCGGCCGCTCGGCGTGCAACCCATCGCGGGAAATCGGGCGCCGGTGTCGTGTCGCGCGGCCGCGCGAGCAGCGCGGCGCGCGAGATGCCGAGCGCACGGGCGAGCAGCAGCTCGGCGTCGAGGCGGGGGGTGTCGGAGATGGGGGCGATGCACGCAGTCGCCCAAGCCACGCGCTCGGCCAGCGTGGACGCCGGGCCGGGCGGCTCGGTCATGCCGTCTGCGCCATCTGCGCCGCTCGGTCGGCGGCGATCAGGGCGTCGATCACCTCCTGCAACTCCCCTTCCATCACCTGTTCAAGGCGATGGAGCGTGAGGTTGATTCGGTGGTCGGTGATGCGGTTCTGCGGGAAGTTGTAGGTGCGGATACGCTCGCTGCGGTCGCCGGACCCGACCTGACTGCGTCGGTTGGCGGACCGCTCGGCGTCGTCTTCGGCCTGTCGTGCGGCCAACAGCCGCGCGCGAAGCACGGTCAGGGCCTTGGCCTTGTTCTTGTGCTGCGACTTCTCGTCCTGGCAGGTGACGACGGTTCCGGTCGGTTTGTGGGTGATGCGCACCGCGGAGTCCGTCGTGTTCACGCTCTGGCCGCCGGGGCCCGAGGACCGATAGACATCGATCTGCAGCTCCGACGGGTCGATCTGAACTTCGACCTCATCCGCTTCGGGCAGAACAGCCACCGTGCACGCCGAGGTGTGGATGCGGCCCTGCGACTCGGTCGCCGGCACCCGTTGCACGCGATGCACGCCGCCCTCGTACTTGAGCTGGCTGTAGACGTTGGCGCCAGAGACGCGGAAGCACACTTCCTTCATGCCGCCGATTCCGGTCGGGTTCGAGTTCATCAACTCGACGCGCCAGTTCTTGAGCTCGGCGTACCGCGTGTACATGCGATACAGATCGGCGCAGAAGAGAGCGGCCTCGTCTCCCCCGGTCCCGGCCCGAATCTCGACGATCGTGTTCCTGGCGTCGTTCGGGTCCTTGGGCAACAAGAGGATCCGGAGCGCCGCCTCGCGCTCCTCGATGACGTCGGACAGCTCCTTGCGGTCCATCTCGGCCAGCTCACGGAGCTCTTCGTCGCTCTCCTCATCGAGGATCCGGCCCGCCTCGTCGTATCGCTCTTTGTCGGTGCGATAGGCGCGGAACGACGCGACGATGTCGGCCATTTCCGCCACAGACCGAGCTAACTGCTGAAACCGCTGCGGATCAGACGCGACGTCGGGGCGCGACATTTCGTCGCTCAGTCGACCGTGCTCCTCCTCGATGGCGAGGAGCTTGGCGTACATGACTTGCTCCATGGAGCGCCTTACCTGCGGCCGGCTTACTTGCGGCCGTATTTCCGGTTGAAGCGATCCACGCGGCCTTCTGCGTCGACGAACTTCTGCTTGCCGGTGTAGAACGGGTGACTGGCGCTGGAGATGTCGAGGTTGAACAACGGGTACTCGTTGCCATCCTCCCACTTGATCGTCTGCGAGGTCTTCACAGTGGACCGCGACAACCACGAGACGCCCGCGGAAACGTCCTGAAACACGACGGGACGATAGTCTTTGGGATGGATATCCTTTTTCACGACAAAACTCCTCGAAAACCGCTGCCGGAGACGGCAGGACTGGAACCGAATATGCCCTGCAGATCGGCTCTCGGGCATGGAAAAACACTGTACCATGGCGGACGCACACAGCGCAAACAGACGACGGCGCCGTCAGCGTGTGAGCGCGTACACCCGCAACATGCTCGGCTCGGGCCACGGCTCCGGCCGGGGACGGTCGCGATTCGGCCCGAGCGTCTCCCATCGCAGCACGTAGCGCACGCGGGGATCCGGGGAGGTCCCCGCATCGCTCGCCCAACGCACCTGCATGCCTGGGAAATCGCTCTCGGGCTGCGTGAGCTCGGGCGGATAGGCGGGCGGCGCGGGTTCGGTCGCCGTGACGGCCAGCGTCTCGGGGTCGAGCACCCAGATGCCGGAGCCGAACTTCGCGTGGGAGAAAGGCTGTACAAGCCGGCCGTCGCCGTCGACGCGAACGGCCGAGACGCGGATCTCGAAGGGGATCGAGCCGCCGCCGCTGAACTCCCAGCGATAGTCCCAGTCGCTCGCTCGGCGGATGTCCCATCCGGCATCCGTCAGTCGCGCGTTGTAGACTTGGGTGTGCCCCGCCTCGTCGTGCTTGTGGTACGACACGATGACTTGGTCGTTCAGGCCGAACCCGACGCGCACGTTGCCATTGATCACCCCCCCGCCGGCGGGGACCGGGTCGACGACCACGCCGTCAGCGCCGAGGGTGATCGGCAGTTCAAGGGGATCGCCGGCCCAAGTGGTCCAGTTCACGAGGTCGCGGCTGCGCGCGTAGGAAGGGGTGTGGTTCGTGGCGCAGTCCGGCGTGTCGCGCCATACCCAGACCAGGTGGAACCAGCCGTCCTTCCCACGAACGGGAAGCATGGGATAGGCATTGCGGGCGCCTTCACCGTCCAGCAACGGCCGGTCGATCAGGCGCGTCCAGCGCTTCATCTCGAGGTTGTAGGCGTTGTAGATCTGGTTTCCGGACCCGCTGCCGCCGTCGCGATAGGTGAACAGCAGCCGGTCGCGATGGTCCCGCAAGAACACCGGATAGGTCACGCGCGATTCAAGGTCGCCCGTCATGCGCTCGACTCGTTCCAGGCTCGAAGCGTCCAACGGCCGCGTCGAACGAAAGTAGACCAGTTTGTGGCCGTGCATGTTGCCGCTGAGATGAAGGAAGTCTTGACCATCGACCGCCATCACGATGCTGTTGTGGGAATCCCATCCGACGGATTCCGGCAGGACGGTGTACGACCACTCAGACGGGCCCTCGTCGGCGGCGAGGCGTCGCTGGGCGACCGTCATCCGTCGCTGATCGTCGTAATAGGCGACGAACTGGTGATCGCCGTGGGTAAGCAGATGGAAACCGACGGGGTGACCGGCCCAGACCGGCGCGACATCGGCCGCCTCCACCGCCTCAGGCGTTGTCGCCGCTAACAGAAGACATAGCGCCGCCGCAGCAAGCATGGCTCTCCCTTCTCTCCCGAAGGTCTGCGAATGACCCGTAGGCGGCAGCCTCGACGCAATCGCCTACGCGCCGGACCGAACCGCCAGGTACTTGTTGGCCGCATTCAGGTACGCGTTCACGGCCGCCTCGACGATGTCGGTGCTCGCCCCGGTGCCGTTGTAACGCCGCCCGCCGAAATCGACCGTCACATGGGCCTCGCCGAGGGCCTCCCTGCCCGGAGTCGCAGCGCGGATGATGAACTCCTCGAGCTTGCCTTGCACGCCGAGCGCGCGCTCGATGGCCTGGCAGGCGGCGTCCACCGGCCCGTCGCCGGTGGCGGTCTCGATCACTTCGCCTTCGCCCGACTGCAGGATCACCATGCCCAATGTCGGGTCGTGGCCCGACGTGCGCACCTGCTTCAGGTTCCAGGTGACGAACGCCTGGTCGCGCATCGATGCCACGAGGACCCGCAGGTCGTCTTCGAACACTTCCTTCTTGCGGTCGGCGAGCTGGATGAACCGCTCGTAGAGCTCCCCGACTTCCTCGGGGGACAGGTTGAAGCCGAGGTCCTCGCATCGTCGAGCGAGCCCGTGCTTGCCGGAGTGCTTGCCCAGCACGAGTTCGCTGCGGCTGCGTCCGACCGACTCGGGCGTCATGATCTCGTAGGTGATGCGGCTGGCGATCACGCCGTGCTGGTGGATGCCCGCCTCGTGCGCGAAGGCGTTCCGGCCCACGATCGGCTTGTTATAGGGCACGACGAGTCCGGTGAGGTTGGTGAGCAGGCGACTCGCGTTCGTGATCTCCTCGCTGACGATCCCCGTCTCGTAGGGGTACACGTTGTTCCGCACGCGCATGGCCATGACGACCTCTTCGAGGGAGGTGTTGCCGGCGCGTTCGCCGATGCCGTTGACCGTGCACTCAACCTGCCGCGCGCCGCCGCGAATCGCGGCCAACGCGTTGGCGACGGCCAGGCCCAGATCGTTGTGGTTGTGGGAGGAGAAAACCACGTTCTCCGGCGGCTCGCAGCGCGCGATCACATACCGGAACATCTCCTCGATCTCACCCGGGGTCGTGTAGCCGACCGTGTCGGGCAGGTTGATCACATCGGCGCCCGCCTCGATGGCGACCTTCGCCACTTCGGCCAGATACGCGAGATCGCTGCGGGTGGCGTCCTCGGCCGAGAACTCAACGCGCCCGACCAGGCTCTTGGCCAGGCGAACCGATTCGCCTGTGCGTTCGATGACCTGTTCACGCGACATGCGGAGCTTGTGCTCAAGGTGGATGTCCGAGGTCGCGATGAAGGTGTGCAGTACGGGGTTCGCCGCCGGCTCGAGCGCGGCCGCCGCCCGCTCGATGTCCGCGGTGACCGCGCGCGCCAGTGCGGCGATCCGGGGTTTGCGGATCTCCTCGCCAACGCGACGGACTCCCTCGAATTCCTGTTCAGAAGCGATCGGGAACCCCGCCTCGATCACGTCGACGCCGAGCCGCTCCAACTGGACCGCCAGTTCGAGCTTCTCCGATACGTTCATGCTTCCTCCGGGCGACTGCTCGCCGTCCCGGAGCGTAGTGTCGAATATGTAGACGCGCGCGGCCATGGAGCCTCCTGTACATCAATCCTTGAAAGGACTTAAGGGGTCCGCCCTCGATTGCGAAGCCTAGCAGAGGGTCTCTCCCTAGTCAAACCATCCGAATGCATACCGTCGGCGTTGGCGCGTCCGCGGAACGCCCGGTATACTGCCCCTATGAACACGCGCCACCCCAAAACTGTTCGCAGGCGTATCTTGCAGGCCCTGTACCAACGGTACCTTCAGGACCCGCTCGATATGGCGACCCCGGAAGACGTGATGGACGACGCCGCCGTTGCGCGCGAGGACCTGCTGGCGAATGTGTATTACCTGCAGGACAGAGGCCTGATCGAGCTTCTCATGGGCTACAATCCCCCGCTCTTCGCCGCGGCGCGGATGACGGCCGACGGGATCGATATGGTGGAGAACGCGTTCGAGTTCAACCTGCGTTTCCCGCCGGCGCCGGGGGAAACGGAGGAAGCGCTCGCGGGCGTGCCCGTCCTCCTCGAACGGTTGGTGCAGGAGGCGGACTTTTCCCCGCTCGACGGCGAGGCGCGCCAAGCGCTGTTGCGCGACGTCCAGTTCCTGCGCGACGAGGTTGCACGACCGGCGATGCGCTGGCGCATGCAGGTGATCCGAACGGTGCTCGACTGGATCGAAGGCCATTTCGCGACCGCGGACGAACCCGCCCCCGCCGCGCTCCCCTCGCTGCCGGAGCTGCGCAAGGCGATCGAACGGCGGGTCGAAGCCGACCGCGCCTAGATCGCCTTGAGCGTGTTCACGTAGCGCAAGAGCCCGATCACGGCGTCCAGGAAGAACAGGAGTCCGGGATCGGACCCCGTCTGCGCCGGCGCCGGACGGCGCGTTGTGCAGTGCAGATGGCGATGTCGACGCGTCATGTGGCTTCCCTCCAGACCCATGGGCCAAGGTTAGCGGCGCGCATGCGGGGAGTCAACCTGCGCCCCATCCCCCGCCCGCTCGGCCGCTCCCCCTCTCCTACGTGGTCGAGATGCCGGTTGCGCAGACTCCGCACAGGCAGACGCAGGCCATGTGCGCAGTTTCTGCACACATGCGACCCTAAGTCGCGTACCGCCGCCGCGCCGTGTCGGCATGGTTCTTGCCACATACGCTGACATCGGTGCAGGGCCGGCCCGATCTCGGGTCGATGCCATGACGCCCCAAGAAACCACGAGGAGACCGCAAATGAAGAAGCTGACGATTGCAGGCGCCGCCCTACTGTTGGCCTTTGTACTGATCGCCGAACCGGCGATGGCCCAACCGCCCGGCGGGCAGGGAGGCCAAGGAAGACGCGGAGGCATGGGAACGCCCCCGACGTTTGAGGGCCTGGATGCGAACAACGACGGCAAGATCAGTCGCGACGAGTTCCGGGGTCCGGAGCGGATGTTCGACCGCATCGACGCTGACGGGGATGGGGCCGTTACGAAGGAGGAGTTCCAGCCGGTGCGTCAACGCTTCGAGGGCGGCGGCGGCTTCGGCATGGGCGCGTTCGATCCGGAGCAGTTCCAGCAGCGCATGCTCGAGATGTACAAGGGCATGCTGGGATCGAGCGATGAAGAGTGGCAAGTGCTCGAGCCCCTGGTGAAGGACGTGATGGACGCCCAGCAGAAAGAGCGGATGGCCGCGTTCGGCGGCATGGGCTTCGGCATGGGCTTCGGCGGACCCGGCGGACCCGGCGCGGCGCCTGGCGGGCGTCGGGGCCCGGGCATGATGGGCCAAGCCAACCAGGAGCTGGACGGGCTGCGACAAGCGCTCGAGAACCCGGACACGCCTGCGGACACGCTTCAGGAACGGCTGACCGCCCTGAGAGAGGCGCGCAAGCAGACGGCCGACGAGCTGAAGCAAGCGCGTGACACGCTGCGTGAAGCGCTGTCGGTGCGCCAGGAGGCCCAACTGGTGCTGATGGGGTTGCTGGATTAGCGGCGGACTGACGAGTTCACAACGCGCGCGAGGAAGCGGACGGATGCCTGATTTGCTGGACGATATGCTTGCGGCCGGACAGGTCTGCGAGGCGGATGCCGCGGCGATCCGCGGCGATGCGGATATCGCCGGCGAGGCGCTGTCGGAGGAGACGGTCCTCCGGCGCCTGGCTGAGGAGTACGGACTCGCCTACACCGATCTCCTCGACGTGGCGCCAGACCCGGAGGCCCTCTCCGTCTTCCCCGCGCGCGCACTTCTGCGGTATGAACTCCTCCCGTTGCGCAAGACCCCGACGGGCGTCGAGGTCGCAACCAGCCACCTCTATGTCACGGAAGGGATGGACGCGCTTCGGCTGCTCACGGGGATGCGCCTCACGCCGGTGCTGGCCCCCCGCCAACGCATTCTGAAGGCGCTGCGCCAGCGGCTGGGCGTGGGCGCCGACACGATCGATTCGCTCGATGAGGAGCGTCAGATCGAAGTGGTGGACGACGAGGCTGACGGCGACGTGAACCTGGACGACGCCGCGGAGGACGCGTCCATCATCCGGTTCGTGAATCAAGTGATCCGCGAGGCGATCGGACTGCGGGCGACAGACATTCACCTCGAGCCGTTCGAGGATGAGATGCGCATACGGTACCGCGTGGACGGCGTGCTGCAAGACGTGCCCGTGCCGAGTCAGCTCAAGCGGTACCAGCCGGCGATCGTGTCGCGCGTGAAGATCCTCAGCCGGCTCGACATCGCCGAAAAGCGACTGCCCCAGGATGGCCGGATCAAGGTGCGCCTGGACAACCACGACGTAGACGTGCGCGTGTCGTTGATTCCGATGCTGCACGGGGAAGGCGTGGTGATGCGGCTCCTGCAACAGGACGCGGGGCTCATGCGGCTGCGCGAACTGCACATGGACGAACGGGAAGACACGCTGTTCCGCGATCTGCTGACGCTGCCGCACGGCATCGTGCTCGTGACCGGACCCACCGGAAGCGGCAAGACGACGACGCTGTACTCGGCGCTGAACGAGATCAACGATGCGGGACGCAAGATTATCACCATCGAGGATCCGGTCGAGTACCACATCAAAGGCATCAACCAGATTCAGGTATCCGAGAAAGCGGGGCTGACGTTCGCCCGCGGACTCCGGTCGATTCTGCGACACGACCCCGATGTGCTGCTAATCGGCGAGATTCGCGATTCCGAGACCGCCCAGATCGCGACGCAGGCGTCGTTGACGGGGCACCTCGTGTTCTCGACACTGCACACGAACGATGCGCCGGGGGCCCTGGTGCGGTTGGTCGACATGGGCGTGGAACCGTACTTGGTTGCGGCGGCGCTGGAGGGCGTGCTTGCGCAACGCCTCGTGCGCGTGCTTTGCGATGAATGCAAGGAGGAAGACGATACGGCGCCCACGCGCGCCGTGAAGGCGGAGGTCGCGCGGCTTTCCGGTTGCACGATCTACCGCCCCGCGGGCTGCGAGGCCTGTCGGTTCACGGGGTTCCGCGGACGTCGGGGCGTGTTCGAGATGATGCGTCTGACCGAGGACATTCGCGAGATTCTGCTCACGACCCGATCGCCGGGAGCGATCCGCGCCGCCGCCGTCCAGGAAGGGCTTCGATCCCTCAGCGAGGACGGTTGGCGCCTTGTCGCGGAAGGCGTGACCACGGTCGAGGAGGTGTTGCGCGTCACGAGGGACGGCAGGACGAACGGGGCCATTCGCAGGGCGAACGGCGCACTGGTCGCGCGGCAGGAGTCGGTCCATGGCGCCGTATAGGTATCGTGCACTCCAGCCGACTGGAACCGTGATGGAAGGGGTCGTTGAGGCGCCTTCGCGGCAGGACGCGTGTCGCCAACTCGACGGCCGCGGACTCATCCCTGTGAAGGTCGAGTGCGACGCCGCCGCCAAGCGGCAAGCGTCCTCGTCGCCGTTCGCGCTGCGGTTCCGCAAACGGGAACGCGTGTCGCACGCGGTGCTGCAGGAGTTCACCCACCAACTGTCGAGCCTCCTGAGCGCGGGGGTGTCGTTGAGCCGGGCGTTGCAGGTGCTGTCGGGCGAGGCCGCGTCGTCGAGCGCGCAAGCCATCTGGAAAGGGTTGCGCGATCTCGTGCTCGACGGCTGGTCGCTGGCGGACGCGATGAGCCGGTATCCCCATGTGTTCTCGTCGGTCTACATTGCCATGGTGCGCGCCGGCGAAACGGGCGGCTTCCTGGACCTGGTGCTCGAGCAGATCGCCGAGCTGCAAGCGCGCGAACGCGAGCTGCGATCGCGCGTGATGACCGCGCTCATCTACCCGGCCGTGCTGCTCGCGCTGGCAGGGGTGGTGCTCACGTTCTTGCTGGTCTTCTTCATCCCCCGTTTCACGCTCGTCTTCGACACCTTCGACGCGGCGCTTCCGTGGATCACGCAGGTTATCGTCGACGCCAGCGAGTTGATGCAGCAGTACGGGCTCTTCCTGGCCGCGCTTCTCATCATCGCGGCGATCATGTCGAAGCGCTGGCTCGACACCGAGGCGGGCAGGCGGTTCCTTGACCGGAAGATGCTCCGGCTGCCGCTGTTCGGGCCGCTGAAGGCGCGGTTCGCGATGACGCGGTTCTGCCGGATGTTCGGCACGCTGGTAGGGGCGGGGGTGCCGCTTGTGAACTCGCTGATGGTCGCGCGGGAGTCGATCGGCAGCCAGACCCTGACGGACACCCTGAACACGACGGTCGAGGGCGTGCAGAAGGGCGAGTCGCTGGCATCCAGCCTGCGGGCATGCCCCGAGCTGTTTCCGAGCTCCGTGATCGAGATGGTCTCGGTGGCGGAGGAGACGGGCCGGATTGACAAGGAGTTCCTCCGCGTCGCGGCGGCGGCGGAGAAGGAGCTTGACCGACGCTTGCGCACAACTGTGTCGCTGGCGGAGCCGCTCATGCTGTTTCTCATCGCCGGCATCATCGGCGTGGTGTTCATCGGAATGGTCCTCCCCATTTTCACCCTACAGGAGCACATCAAATGACGGATTGCAGACGCGAGACCCGAGCGAAGCGGAACCGAGCGAGACGGCGCGCCCGAACGGGCTTCACGCTGGTGGAGCTGCTGCTGGTGTTGATGATCCTCGGCGTGCTGGCGGCCATCGTGGTGCCCAAGTTCGCGGGGCGCAGCGAACAGGCCAGGCTCACCGCGGCCGAAACGCAGATCGGGAGCTTTGAGACGGCGCTGGACTCCTTCGAAGTGGACATGGGCTACTACCCCGCGGATCTGACCGAGCTGATCGAGAACAAGAGCGGCAGCGAAGACTGGCACGGCCCCTATCTCGGGAAGGCGATCCCCAAGGACCCGTGGGGGAACGACTACATCTACGAGACGCCGGGGAAGAACAGCATCAAGGGGTTCGACCTCATGTCGATGGGTCCGGACGGCCGCAAAGGCGGGGACGATGACATCACCAACTGGGACTGACGGCCACGGCCGCCGGGGGCGGTCGGCGCGCGGCCTGACGCTGATCGAGCTGATCCTCGTCATGGCCGTGCTTGCTGTCGTCGCCCTGGCATCGGTCCCCCGTCTTTCCCGGTTCATGCAGGGCCGCGCCCTGCGAGAAGAGGCCGTTCGCTTCCTCGCCGTGACGCGGTACGCGCGCGAGATGGCCATCAACGAAGGGGTGGCGGCGCGGCTGTGGATCGCCCCCGAATCCGGCGAGTACGGCGTCTACCCGCTGCTCTCGGGCGAGACGACCGACCAACGGACGCGGACGTACCGGCTCGGGCGGGATTTCCGGTTCGCGTTCGACACGGACCCGGCGACCGACGACGGCCGGCGGTACATGACCTACTGGAGTGACGGAACGCTTGACCAGGAGAGCGAGACGCTGGTGCGGATCCTGGCAGACGACGGCGAGGCCTTCGAAGCGAGGTTGCGCGAGCGAGACGCCGTCTTCGAACTACGAAGACCGGACGCGTACGAGAATAATGTTGCACCTGCACGAGGATAGCGAACGACGCCGCGACCGCAGCCGGGGCTTCACGTTGGCGGAAGCGCTGGCGGCGATGCTGTTTCTCGCCATCGTGCTGCCTGTGGTCGTGCAGGCGTTTCTTGCTGCAAACCGCACCGGGGTCGCCGCCGAGCGCGCACGGATCGCGGTCGAGCTGGCCGAGTCCAAGCTGAACGATCTCGTGCTGACGGAGGACTGGCGTCGCGAGGCGTCCGAGGGCGATTTCGCGCCGGACTTCCCCGGCTACCGTTGGACGCTGTCCACCGACGGCTGGTCCGTGGACGCGCTGCGGGTCGTCACGGTCGAGGTCCACTACATGGTTCAGGGCGCGGAACAGTCGGTTCGTCTGTCGACCCTGGCCGCGGAAGAGGCCTACCGATGACGCGGCGAGGCGATGCGGATCGCGGGTTCACGCTGCTCGAACTGCTCGTGGCGGTGTTCATCCTCGGGACGCTGACCGTCGCGGTGTCCGGCGTGCTGACCAGCACGCTGCAGAGCCGGGATCGTGTGGCCGAGCACATGGATGAAGCCATGCGCCGCGCGAACGTGATCCGGGTCCTACGGACGGATCTCTCGCAGATGCTCCAGCCCGTCGGCGTGTTCGCCGGGGCCATCCTTGGGGAATCGGAAGAGCTAAGCGGGATGCGGATGGATCGCCTCGAATTCCACGCGTCGTCCGCGCGGGCAAATGCGGCGGAGCCTTGGGGCGACGTGCAGCGCATCGCCTACTACCTGACCGACGAGCCGGAAGAGGATGCGGAGACAGGCGCCGTGCGTGAGAGCGCGAACGGTTCGCTGCGGCTGGTTCGAGAGACGACGCGGAACCTGTTGCCCTCAATCGAGGAGGAGCCAATCGAGACAACGTTGCTGGACGACGCAGCCGGTCTGCTGATTGAGTACTACGACGGGGATGTCTGGCAGTCGTCTTGGGACTCGTCTGCAGTTGACGACGAAGCGCCGCGCGGCGTGCGCGTTCGGATCGACCTCGCGCGGAAGTCCGGCGAAGGGGCGACGCTCGCGCCGATCGAGCTGACCTGCGAAATCACGATGCGGACCGAGGACGCGGGCGCGGCGGATGGCGATGACGGGAGCGGCGCGACATGACCGCCCGCGCGGATACTCCCCCACGTCGCCGAGTCGATGGCGAACAAGGCTTTGCGCTGTTTTTCATCATCGGCCTGTGCCTCGGGCTGGTAACTGTGGTTCTGCTGTACGCCAACGGGACAGCGCTGGCGTATCGCGCTTCCGGCAACGCAGTGGCCGCCGCGCAGGCGCGGGAGGCGGTAGAGGGCGCGCGGCGTTACGTCGCGTACCTGCTTACGAACCTGGAGGAGCCGGGGTATATGCCGGACATCGAGGCCTACGCCGCCGAGGGCGTGCCGCTCGATGAGGCGGCGTTCTGGTTCGTCGGCCGCGACGCCAACGAGGAAGAGCCCTCGGACTATTACTTCAGCCTGATGGACGAAGGGGCGAAGCTGAACCTGAACACAGCGACGCTTGAGATGATCGAGGCGGTTCCGTACATGACCACCGAGTTCGCCGCGGCGATCGTGGACTGGCGGGACGCCGACGAAGATCTCACATCGGGCGGGGCCGAGACCGCGAATTACCTACTCCTGGATCCGCCCTACCAGTGCAAGAACGCGCCGTTCGAGACGGTTGAAGAGCTTCGGCTGGTGTACGGCGCCGAATGGGCGGAGTTGATCGGGGAAGACCTCAACTTCAACCACGTGCTGGATCCGAATGAGGACGACGGGGACGCGCTGCCGCCGGATGACAACCAGGACGGCATCCTTGACCGCGGACTCATGGCCTACTTCACCGTATACTCCGCGGAGCCTAACACGGATGAGGAAGGCGAGACGCGGGTCAACATCAACGGCAACGAGACGGACCGGCTGGAGCAGGTGTTGCGGGAGCGGCTCAGCGATCGCGCCAGCAGCGTGATGCAGGCGCTCCAGGGGAGTCAGGGACGGGACTACCAGAGCGTGCTGGAGCTCTTCTACGCCACGGGGCTGTCCGTCGAGGAGTTCGCCGAGATCGAGCCCTATCTGACCGTGTCGGAGGATGAGCGGATCCGCGGACTCGTGAACGTGAACACCGCGCCGGAGGAAGTGCTCGTATGCATCCCCGGCATCGGCATTGACCACGCGGCCGACCTTGTGGCGGCGCGGACGCAGAAGACGGCGCAGGAGCTGCGCAGCGTGGCCTGGGTGTCCGAGGTGCTCGACCAGACGGCGGGGCAGCTTGCGGGGCCGTACCTGACGACGCGGACCTACCGGGTCTCGGCAGACATCGCGGCTGTCGGCAGGAATGGGCGTGGGTTCGCACGAACGCGCCTTGTCTTCGATACGTCCGGCGACGAGGTCGTCGTGGTCGCGCGGCAAGACCTGAGCCGCAACGGATGGCCGCTGGACGAGGAGGCGCGAACGATGACATCCGAGAAGCGGACACTGCGATGAAGAGCGGCAAGCGACGATCACACATACTGGGCATCGCCCTCGAGGAGCACGGGTGCAGCGCCGCGTTGCTGGAGCGCACCTCGGCGGGCGTGCGCGTCGTCAAGGCGACGAGCTTCCGCATGTCGCTGGACGTGCTCAAGGACGCCCCCGACCTCGTTGGGGCGGAGCTTCAGCGGCACCTCGCCGCGGCGCGTCTCGCGGAGAAGACCTGCGTGGCCGTGGCGCCCACGAACTGGCTGCTGACAGCGCAGACGACGATTCCCGACATGGACGCGCAGGACGTTCCGGGCTACCTGGAACTGCAAGCGGAGCGGCTGATCCCCGTGGCGCCGTCTGAACTGCACTTGCGCCACACGGTGTTCCGATCCGTCGACGGATCGGCGCAGCCCGTTCGCGGGGCCACCCTGTTGGCGCTGCCCGCCAACCGCGCGGACCGACTCCTGGAGGCGTTGCGGTGCGCGCAGCTCCACCCCGTCGGGCTCACCTGCTCGGCCGCGGCGCTGGCCAATGCCCACGGCGAGTCCGCGGCGGTGTTGCACGTGACGCGACGTCGCGCGGATTTCGCGATCGCGGCCGGAGGCGGGCTGGTGACCGTGAGGACATTGCGCGAGCAGGAGGAATCGTCATCGCGCGGGTCGTACGACGAACTGGCAAGAGAGATCCGCATCTCTCTGAGGCGTTTGCCAACCGTCTTGGCCGATGAGGTGCAGGAGATCACCGTGTACGGCGACCCGGCGCACACGGAGAGCCTGGCGCGGGACCTTGCGGCGCATCTCGACGACCTCGGCCTCTCGGTACGCATCGCTGAGCACATCCCGGGGAACGGCATCGCGCTGGGCTCGGGCGAGGCGGCGCACGCGGATCCGGCGGTTATCGTGGCCGCGATGCAGGCGCTGGAAGGGCTGCGCCCGGATCCGGACTTCCTGACGGTGAAGCCAAGCCGCGCCCAGGCGCTCGTGCGCGCGGTGCTGGAAAGGCGCGCGATCTCGATCGCGGCGGCAGTCGCCGCGGCGGCGCTTCTGGTGGGGGGACTGCTGTTCTACCAGGACCACACCCTGCGCCGCCTGACCGCGGAGGAGGCCGCGCTGCTGCCGCAGGCGGAGACCGTCGGCGCCCTCCAGGACCGCGTGCGACGCTACCGTCCCTGGTGCGATCAGGGGGCTCCTACGCTGGTCGTGATGAGAGCGTTGACGGAAGCCTACCCGGAGACGGGCGAAGTGTGGTTGCGCACGCTGCGCATTCGCGATCTTAAGGAGGTGACGTGTACGGGCGGCGCCCGCGCCAACAGCGCCTTTCTGGGCGTTCTGGACGCGCTTGGTTCAACCCCCGGGGTGAGCGGTCTGACCGTATCGCAGTTGCGCGGGGAGGAGCAGTTGGACTTCGGTTTCAGCTACACGTGGGAGGCGAGCGCACAGTGAACGAGGCGCAACGTCGGAAATGGCTGACCGTTACGGCGGTGGCCCTTGTCGGGCTCTATTTCGCCGACCGTCTGCTGATCACGCCGCTGACCGACATGGCCCTCGGCCGCGGCGCGCGCATCGCCAACCTGCGCGAGACCGTCGATGAAGCGCGTACGCTTGTCGAGCGGGCGGACGCGTTGGAGCGACGGTGGGCCCGAATGCTCGAGAGCTCGCTGCCGACGGACGAAGCCGAAGCCGAAGGCGTGGTGCTCGGTTCGGTGAGCGCGTGGGCGGCTGAGGCAGGGTTGCAGGTGACCGCGTTGCGTCCGCGATGGACGGAGGACGCGGATGTGCGCACGCTGGAATGTCGCGCGACGGGTTTCGGCACGATGCGTCAGACGGCCTCGTTCCTCTACGCCATCGAGACGAGTCCGCTGGCGCTGAAGATCGAGGAGATGACGCTCGCCGCGGCCGACGACACGGGCGGGCGACTGAGCCTGGACATTCGGTTCACGGGGCTGGTGCTCACGGAGACGGCGTCATGATCCGCCGCCGATGGACACGCGCCGCGCGCCTGCCGCTTCTGGCGACGATGATCGCCGCGGGAGCCGTCGCCGGGTGGGCGCAGGAAGAACCGCAAGAGGAACCGCGGAATGCGGCGGACGGTGTAGAGAACAAGATTGACCTCGAGGCGTTCAGCGTGATTTGGGAACGAAACGTGTTCAACCCGAACCGCCAACCGGCGCGCCCGGAGATGCCGATCATGTCTTCCGAGGAGCCGCCCCCGCCGACAGACGGCTTGCGGCTGGTCGGCGTGCTGCTGGTGGGCGAGGAACGCGTCGCCTTCTTCGAAGGGACCCGCAGCGAGTTCAACGCGCACCGGCGGGTCGGCGAGGAGTTGGGCGGTTTCGTCGTGGACAAGGTGCGGATCGACGGCGTGGATCTGCGGATGGGCGACGCGCGCCTGGAGCTGGCGGTGGGACATGCGGCCATCGCGCAGGATGACGGGCAATGGCGCGTCGCAGCGTCGGATGGGCCGTTTGGACTGCCGCCCCTGGCAGACGGCTCTCCTGCGTCCGGACCCGGCGCAGACGTCTCGGGGAACGCCCCCGAACAACCAGGCGCGCAGGCAGCCGAGTCGGGAGACGCACCGCAATCAGCGCAGAGCACCCTCGAACGACTCAAAGCAAGACGCCAACAGGAGCTCGGACAGCAATGATGAGACAACGAGACGGCAAAAGGACGGCGTGGCGTGCCGCGTTCGCGCTGCTGCTCGCGGCGATGGGCGCGGGCGCGCAAGAGGCCGCCCCGGACATCGCCTCCGTCGAGGTTGGTTCGGGCGACGGCGCCCCCATCGTGGTCGAGGATGCGGATTGGGGACGCAGCGACGGGATCCGCATGAACTTCATGGACGCGCCGCTCGACACCGTGCTCGAGTATCTCAGCAAGGAGGCGGGCTTCACCATCGTGCGGGAGGTTCCGGTCGAGGGGCGCGTGGATATCGAAAGCCATCACCCGCTGAATCGGGATGAGGTGGTGGAGCTGCTCAACACGGTGCTCAACACGCGGGGCTATGCCGCCGTGCGCAGCGGACGGACGCTGACCATCGTGCGGCGCGAGGACGCCGCGCAACGGAACATCCCGGTGCGAATGGGCGCGGACCCCGAGCAGATTCCCGCAACGGATGAGATGGTCACGCACATCATCCCGGTTCGGTATGCAGACGCCGCCAAACTGGTTGAGAACCTGCAAGCGCTGATGGCGCCGGACGCCGTGATCAGCCCGAACGAGAGCAGCAACGCGATCGTGCTTACCGACACGCAAGCGAACATCCGCCGCATGGTCGAGATCGTCAAGGCGCTCGATACGTCGATTTCGAGCATCTCCGCCATCGAGGTGTTCGTGTTGAACTTCGCGGACGCCAAGGAGACGGCGGAGCTCGTAACGAGCGTTTTCGAGATGCCTACGCAGGATTCGAACCGGGGAATGCCTTCGTTCCGCGGGCGCGGCGGGGGCTTCCCGTTCGGCCCGGGCGGACCCCAAGAAGAGGAGAGCGGCGGCGACAGTCCCGCACGCAAGGCGGTGTCGCGCGTCGTAGCGGTGGCGGAGACGCGCACGAACGCGGTGGTCGTGAGCGCCCCGGATGACATCATGCCCACCATCGCTGATCTGGTCGAGGAGATCGACACGGCCTCGGACACGGACAGGGAGGTCCGCGTCTTTCCCCTGCAGCATGCGAACGCCGAGGAGATGTCCACGCTCATTACCAGCGTGTTCAGCGCGGACGCGAGCTCGGATCGCGCGCAGACGGGTCCGCGATTCGCCGGCCCCGGCGCCTTCTTCGGCCGCGCCTTCGGACGCGGCGGCAACCAGGAGACGTCGACGTCCACGGGCGGCACGCAGTCGTTGGTGGGCGACGTGACGTCCGTTGCGGACACCCGGACGAACTCCGTGATCGTGAGCGCGCCCGCGCAGCTCATGATGCAGATCGAGGGCATGATCATCGAACTGGATCAGAACCCCGCGCGGACGAAGAAGGTGTTCGTGTACTCGCTGAAGAACGCGGACGCGGAGACCGTGGCCGCCATCGTCGAAGGGATGTTCGATCAACAGAGCGGGACGCGCTCCAACATCAACACGACCGCCGGGCAACGCAGAACCACGGGAACGAGCTCGACGACCAGGAACACGAACCAACGGAACACAGGCAGCACGGGACGGACGAGCCAGGGACTCGGCGGCCGATGACGAGAGACCGATCGCGCGATTGGAGCCGCTTGACGGCGAGCGGCGAGAACCAGGACAGGACGAGCGACATGATGTACCGCAGCCGATACAGGTTGATCGCAACGGCCCTCGCCGCAGTGCTGGCTGTTGGGAGCGCAGCGGCCCAGCCGCCGGATTTCGGCGGGATGTTCTTCGGACCTTCGGCCGGGGCCGGCGGGAGTTACGGCACGGATCTACCCGATGACGTGATCGTTCAGTACGACGCCGAGACGGGATCCCTCATCGTGATCACGGACGAGGAAACGAACGCGCAACTCGAGTCCGTGATCGAAGAGCTGGACAAGCCCGTACCGCAGGTGCTGATCAACGTGCTGTTCCTCGAGGTGACGCACAGCAACGGCCTCGACCTCGGGACGGAGTTTTTCCTTGCCGACATCGACACCCGGAACGCCCTCACGGCGACGCAGCTCGACGACGGGAGCATCTCTTTCGGCAGCGAGACAGTCACCGAACGGGAGTCGCTGGTCGAGACGCTGTTCGACATCGCCGGCGAGTCGACCGGAGGGTTCTACCGTCTGATCAAGGATGACGTGAACGTCACGCTGCGGGCGCTGGCGGAGAACGCGACGCTCGAGGTGCTGTCGCGTCCGTCGATCCTGACGCGGAACAATCAGCAGGCGGTCATCACCGTTGGCCAGGAGGTGCCCTTCATCCGCAACACACGGATCCTGCAGGACGGCCAGCAGTTGAACACCGTTGAGTACGAGGACATCGGCATCATTCTTGAGGTTACGCCGCATATTCGCCCCGACGGTCTCGTGGAGATGCAGGTCATTCCGGAGATCTCGACGCTCACGGGCGAGACGGTGCCGATCTCGACCGGGGTCACCGCGCCGGTGTTCGCCAAGCGTTCGGCCGAGACGGGGGTGATCGTGCCGCACGGGCAGACCGTGGTCATCGGCGGGCTGATGTCCGATCAGGAGACCACGTTGACGCGCAAGGTGCCGTTGCTGGGCGACATCCCCCTGCTTGGCCACGCGTTCAAGCGGACCGTGACTGATACGGAGAAGACGGAGCTGTTGATCTTCCTGACGCCGTACATCATCGCCGAGCCCGGACTGCTCGCCGAAGCGACGGAACGGGAACGCGGACGGGCGGAGTTGACGACGCAGTCCATTCCACGCGAACGTATTGACCGCCTGACGAACATGGATCCGCTGGCGCCGTCGACGGATCAACCTGACTTGTTGGAGGAGGCGCCGGCGCCGGACGACGAGAAGCCTGCGCCGCGCAGGAGAAACAGCATGGGGCGGCCGAGGTGAGACGTCGAGCCATGTCGGCCACGGCAGGAAGTGAGGAACGAAGCATGCATATCCGACCGTTGCGGCTCCGGGCGATGGAGATTGACTACTACGCGTGGGCGCTCAAGATGCAGGTGTTCACGAACCTGTTCGAGACCGGGTCCTCGTTCTACCTGGACCTGATCACGGTCAAGGGCGCCGATCAGACCGACGACGCCAAGACGCATGGGTGACCCAGGCCGCGTTCCCTTCAGGATGGACGGCATCGCACGAGGAGCGTTGCACCCGTGAGCGGGGCCCCTGTCGAGACGGACCTCCCGCGCGCCTCCGGTCGGACGCGACGGAGGGCCGGCGCGATCGCGCCGCTGGCGCTGGTCTTCGCGTGTCTGGTCTGCTGGCAGACCTACGAGCACGCGCGGGCGATCAACCTGGCGAAGGACGCGCTGCGGAACCGCACACGGGACATCACCAACAGCCTGGGTGTGATCCTGCGGTCGCAGGCGCGGTTCGGCTTCATCACCCAGACGCGGCTCGAGGCGGCGCTCGATGAGATCGTCACATCCGAGGAGGTGCGCGGGATCGCCGTGCTGAACCAGGACGGCCAACCGACGGCGCAAGCCGGCGCGCTGCCGGCGCTCGGTTCGGACCCGCTGGCCATGCGCGGCGAACGCTGGGACGCAGACACCGTGACGTTCGTCAACCTGGTCGACATCGGCATGGCCTGGGGCGACGATGACCAGGGCGGGGCGCCAATCATCCTCCCCGAGGGTCCGCGCGGCGAACAGCGCAGACCGCCGCCGTTCTCGGGAGACGGCCCTCGCCCATTCCCCGGTCCGGGCGCACATCGCGGCGACGGGCCGGGAGGTCCGCCTTTCCCGTCGATGCGCGGACCGTTCTCCAGGGAGGAATACCAGCGCGTTCAGAACATGATGGACGAGGAGCCGCTAACCGCGGCCGAGGTGGACGAGATCCTCTCGATCTTCGACAAAGTGTTGTTCTCCGACGCCCAGCGCGACGCTTTTCGGGAGGTGATCGAAGGCGGGCCGCTGGATGAGCGGCGGCTCATGGAGGCGGGCCAGGCCGCGTTCCGCGCCGCGCGCGACGCTCAGCCGCGCCGGTACGGCAGGCAGTTGTTTCGCAGGCCGCCCTGGCTATCCCATGAGCAGTACGAGGAACTGCGTCGATCCCGGAGCGCGCACTGGTTCGTGCTCAGCCTTTCGAACCGCGAGTTCAAGCGACAGGCGTCGCAGGACTTGCGGCTCCGTCTGCTCGTGCTGGTCGCGGGGGCCTGCGCGCTGGCGGCGGTGGGGCTGGCCTTGCGCGCCGACCGCCGGTCGACCGATCTGCGGCTGCGGCTTGTTCGGGCGATGGATCTGAACGCGCATCTCCGCGACATGAACGTCGCGGCGGCGGGGCTGGTCCACGAGACGAAGAACCCTCTCAACGTGATGCGGGGCATCGCGCAGATGATCGCGAAGAGCGCCGAAGCGACGGAGGGCATACGCTCGAGCGCGATGCGCATCGCGGAGGAGGTGGACCGGGTGGCCGGCCGGTTGAACCAGTTCATCGACTACTCGCGGCCGATCGAGGTCAAACTCGCCCCGACGGACTTGCGCAAGCTGACCCAGAACGTCTATCGCATACTTGAGAGCGACTACGAAGGCAAGTCCATCTCCCTGGAGGTGCTCGGCTCCGATCTCGTTGTGGAGGCGGACGAAGCCCTGCTGCGTCAGGTGCTTTTCAACCTCCTGCTGAACGCGGTCCAGGCCGTGGGAGATCAGGGACAGATCGAGGTTCGCCTGCACGGCGATCGGGACGCCGCCCGCCTGGAAGTGTGGGACAGCGGCCCCGGCGTGCCCGAGGAGCAACGCGAGGAGATCTTCCGTCCCTACGTCTCGATCCGCGGCGAGGGTTCTGGGCTGGGGTTGGCGGTGGTGCGGCAGATCGTGCTCGCTCATCAATGGGACATCATCTGCACGTCCTGTGCTCTGGGCGGGGCGTGTTTCCGGATCTCGGGGATGAAGCCCGTCTCGGCGCAAGCGGCATCATGACGCCTGAACGCGACATAGCGCACCAGCGCATCCTGATCGTCGATGACGACGCATCGCAACGCAGCCTGCTGCAGTCGTTTCTGTCGAGTCAGGGCCTCGAGACCGACGTCGCCGCCTCCGCTGAAGAGGCCGTTGCGCGGCTGCAAGGGGATCCCCCCGCCCTGATCGTTTCGGACGTGCGGATGCCGGGCATGTCCGGCCTGGAGCTGCTCCGCCGCGTCCGACAGCGCCACCCGGAGCTGCCTGTGCTGCTCGTGACGGCCTACGCGGATGTGCGAGACGCGGTCGGCGCGATCCGCGACGGCGCCGTGAACTACCTCGAGAAGCCGATTGACCTGGACGAGCTGCTCGAGTCCGTGTCGCGCGCGCTCGGAGTGCAGCGCCGCCGCACCGACGCGCTTCCCGAGACGCCGCTCCCGGAAGGGGTGGTCGCACGAAGCGCCGCGATGATGGACGTGTTGCACACGGCCGCCCTAGTCGGCGCCAGCGAGAGCCGGGTGCTGATCTCTGGAGAGAGCGGCGTCGGCAAGGAGGTTGTCGCCAACGCGATCCATGCGTTCAGCCCGCGGTCCGGCGGCGCGTTCGTCAAGGTGAACTGCGCGGCGATCCCCGAGACCATCATGGAGAGCGAGCTGTTCGGCCACGAGAAGGGCGCGTTCACGGGAGCGGTGGCGCGGCGCAGGGGCTATTTCGAGGAGGCCGACAAGGGCACGATCCTGCTGGACGAGATCGGGGAGCTCTCGCCCGCGACACAGGCGAAGCTGCTGCGCGTAATCCAGGACGGCAGCTTCCAGCGCGTGGGCTCGGCGGATCCGATTCAGGTCGACACACGGGTGCTCGTGGCCACCAATTGCGACCTCGAGGAGGCGATGCTGACCGGCCGTTTCCGCGAGGACCTGTACTATCGTCTGAGCGTGTTCGAGATCTACGTGCCGCCGCTGCGCGAGCGCACCGCGGACATCCTGCCGCTGGCGCGGCAGTTCGCATCGGAATTCGGCAGCGGCAAGCCCCGGTTCTCCCCCGCCGCTATCGGGCTGATCGAGCAGTACCGGTGGCCGGGCAACGTGCGCGAGCTGCGCAACGCGATCGAGCGCGCAACTCTCCTGGCGCGCGGCGAAGTCATCCTGCCTGAACACCTGCCTCCTCGGGTGCGGGGCGTACCCCGCGGCGAGAACGCTGAAGAAGCGGCGAGCGATTCGCTCGTCAGCATGGCGGAGGTCGAGCGGAACGCGATTCTGCACGCCCTGCGCGCGCACCAGTACAATCGCACCGCGGCCGCGCGCGCCCTCGGGATCAGCCGCCGCACCCTCATCTACAAGCTCAGCCAGTATCGACGCGAGGGGTTCGAGGTCGACGGCTAAGCCGCGGCGGGCAATCGACCGTGCATGGCGCATGCCTTTCGCGTAGACTCATCCGACGCGGACGCGCGCGGAGTCGCGCCCCATCATATGCGGGAGGAACGGCTATGGGTCTGAGGGCATCCACCCTTCGAGTCGCTTGTCTGGCGGCGGCGTTCGCTACAGTGATCTGCGTCGCCTCCGGTTGCGCGACCCGCGGTCTGATGCCCGCGCCCAACCTGTACGTCATGCAGCCCGCTGCCGCATTCCGCGACGTGCCGGAGTCGCAGCGCCGAAGCGACGTCATGGTTCCCTACGCGACGGACCGCGCCAGGACGGTCAGGGAAGACGGCGTCGTCTGGTACGGCCACGGCCGCTCGACCCGACTGGCTCTGGGCGCGTGCCGCGTGGAGTTCGGGGAGGGTCTGACCTGGCAGGAGCTTGTCGAACTCAGCACGACGGCGGTGCGCAGGTCCCGCGTGCCCCTTCGGATCACGGAGATCGAGGAGTATCTGTCGTACCCCGAGACGCCGTTCGCGGCCAATCTGATGGCGAATCCGGAGTACACGCGCGAGGAGTATGAGGCCGAAGCGGCCCGCGCACGGGATGAGATCCAGGAGGCCGTGCGGACCGAACTCGAACTGCATGGACAGCGCGAGGTGTTCCTGTACATCCATGGGTACAACAACACGTTCGACGACGCAGTGCTGTTGACGGCGCAGTTGTGGCACTTCCTCGGGCGACGCGGCATTCCCGTGGCGTACACGTGGCCCGCCGGACGCGGCGGTCTCGTCGGCTACACGACCGACTCGGAGTCGGGCGATTTCACGGTGTACCACCTCAAGTCGTTCCTGCGCGACATCGCCGCGATGGAGGTCATCGACAAGATCCACATCCTCTCCCACAGCCGCGGCACGGAGGTGCTGACCGCGGTGCTGCGGGAGCTGAAGATCGAGGCCGACGCCGCGGGCGTTGATCCGAAGGAGACGCTGAAGCTCGGTCAGGTGGTCATGG
This sequence comes from Candidatus Hydrogenedentes bacterium UBA6118, assembly GCA_002422525.1. GTDB lineage: Bacteria > Hydrogenedentota > Hydrogenedentia > Hydrogenedentales > SLHB01 > UBA6118. Next base: position 85,881 of record DIWA01000083.1, on the reverse strand, counting down.
CCGCGCCGGACATCGACACGCAGGTGTTCGGGCAGCGGTTCCTGGCGGAGGACTTGCCGGACGTTGCGGACAGCGTCACCATCTACCTGTCGGGGCGCGACCGGGCGCTGCTGCTGTCGAAATGGCTGCACAGCAGCGTCACCCGCCTGGGCATGCTGCCGGTGAACCAGGTCAGCCCGGAGCTGGGACGGCTGCTCGGTTACTTCCCCAACCTGTACTTCATCAACGCCGATGTGGAGTCCAACTTCATCGGGCACGACTTCTTCTACACCAACCCGGCGGTGAGTTCGGACCTGATCCTCCTGCTCAAGGAAGGGCGCCAGCCCGGCGCGGAGCACGGCCGACCCCTGCACCACGTCATGAGCAACGTCTGGACGATCCACCCGTGGTATCCGCAGTGGGGCGACTATCCGGACGCCCCGCCCGCCGAGGACTGAGGGGTTCAGGACCTGGTCCCTCGTGCGCCTCGCGCGGCATGTAATCGTTTGCCGTTCGATGCCGGGTTTCCGTATGTAGCTCCGTCCCGTTTCGCCAGGAAAGAGCCCTACCCCCATGCGTGCGCTGCACATCGCAGACTACATCATCATCGCCGGCTACATGAGCGTCAGCCTGGTCGTCGGCCTGATGATGACCCGGAAGGCCTCGACGAACACCGATCACTGCTTCCTGGCGGGGCGCTCGCTGCCGCGGCGCCTGCTCGGCGTGGCGGATATGACGTCGTGGTTCGACCTCACGGGCACGATGATCGCGACCTTGTTCCTGTACATGATCGGGCCGCGGGGGCTGTTCATCGAGTTCCGCGGCGGCGCGGTGCTGGTGTTGGCGTTCCTCATGTGCTACGCGGGCAAGTGGCGCCGCCGTTCCGGGTGCATGACCGGCGCAGAATGGAGCACCTATCGGTTCGGCGAGACCAAGGCCGCCGACGCCGTGCGGGTTGTCGGCGATCATGGGCATCTTCATGGTGTCCACGCTCTTCCCGGACATGTCGGCCGTGGAGACGGCGAGCGCGCGGATCAAGGAGACGTTTCCTGACATCAAGCCAGGGGCCTGGCACGAGAAGACCAACCGCGTCGTACATCACAGCGACGAGTTCCCGGAGCTGGCGGCCGACCTTGAGGGGTTGTTCGGACCGGACTGGCCCACGCAACTGGATCTGGTGGGATACAACGGGACCGTCAACCCGGAGATGATCCTGCCCGCGGTGCTCAAGCGCCGGACGCCCGTCGCGGTGTCCTGGTTGAGCACGCCGGGGCTCGTGGCGGTCAGCCTCGCGATGGGCGTCGCGCTGAAGAGCATCAACGATATCTGGAGCTGGATCATCATGGGGCTGGGGTCGGGCTCCCTGGCCGCCGGCATGCTCCGGCTCCACTTGGTGGCGGCTGAACGCCTGGGGCTGCGTGGGCGCGACGGTGCTCGGGGGCTTCGGGGCTGTTGCTCAGCGGCGCGATCGGGTTCTCTCTGATCACACCGCTCACGGATGAAAGGCGGCTGATCCACTTCTACCGCACGACGCGGCCGTTCGGACCTTGGGGTCCGGTGCGCAGGAAGGTGGAGCAGGAGCTGCTCGAGCGAATGGACAAGGAGAATCGCAACGACGTGATCTCGGCGCCGTTCGCGCTGCTCTGGCAGATCACCTTGTTCCTGTTGCCCATGCAGCTCATAATCAAGACGTACAATGCGTCCCTGTGGACGTTGCCGCTGCATCTGGTCGCACTGGCGGGATTGTACTGGTTCTGGTGGCGGAACCTGCCCAAGGCCGATGACCCGTTGCAGCCGGTATAGCGATGCGTCGGAGCGAGATGCTTCCGCGCGCAGAGGAGGGCCGGAGCGATGATGGGATACCTGGTCGTTGCGCTGTGCGCGGCGTTCTCAGCCGAGGCGGCGGCGTCCGCCGACGAACCGCTGTGGACGCGGCTCGGCGCTGAAGACGCGACGTCCGGGCTGCGCGTGTCGAGTCAGCCGGACGGGCGGTTCACCGTCGCGGAGATAGCCGGACGGGCCTGCAAACGCACCAACGTCGAGGACGGCAGCACCTACATCTACGTGGACGTCGACGACGCCTTCACGCCTGAACGCGAACTGTTCGTCACGGCGGAGTTCTGCAACCTGCACGGGATCGTGTCGCTCGAGTACGACGCCGGCGAAGGGATCAGCGCATATCGGCCCGCGCCGGAAGCGTATACGCAGGACGGCAGCGAGACTTGGCGAACGGAGACGTTCACGCTGCGGTACGCCGAGTTCCGGAATCGTCAGAACGGGGGAAACGACTTTCGTCTGCATGCGGACGGGCCGCTGGCCGTAGCGCGCATCGAGCTGTCGCGCACACCGCCGGAGGGCTTCACGCCATCGTACGATCCGCAGGCCTACTTCGAGGAGCGCCCGCCCGTGCAAACGCCCAAAGGCATGGCCGTGATCCAGCAGTGGCAGGTCCACGAGCCGGTGTCGGAGAACCAGCTCGCCGATTCCGCCTACGAGGCGGCGAGGCAGGGCGGCATCACGAGCTTGCAGAGCTACGTCGGGTGGGCGCAGCTCGAACCGCGGCAGGGCGAGACGGACTTCAGTTGCTACGACCCGGTCGTCGCGCGGATCGAGCGGCACGGCTTGAAGTGGCTGCCGTTCCTCATCACCGCGCCGTACATCGCGACGCCGGAGTGGTTCCGGGAGGAACACGGCGTGGATTCGGTGTGTCTCGAACACGGCGAGTCCATCGCCATTCAGAGCATCTGGAACCCGGAGCTGCGCGACGGCGTGCGGCGTTTCCTCGAGGTCTTCCGCAGCCATTACAAAGCGGAGGTGATCGAGGCGCTCAACCTGGGCATCTCGGGCAACTGGGGCGAGTCGATCATGGCGGCGGGCGGCGGCTTCGGCATGAAGGATGCGCACACGCACCTCGGCTGGTGGTGCGGCGACGTCCACGCACGCGCCGACCTCCGACGCTGGGCCGAAGAGCGCTACGAGACGATCGAGGCGCTCAATGAAGCCTGGGACACGTCCTACGCGACGTTCTCGGCCATCGAGCCGTTCATTCCGTTCGAGGCGCCTTCTCGCCGCGCCGCGGTCGACCTGTTCGCGTGGTACACGGAGTCGATGACCGACTATGCGGAACATTGGATCCGGATCACGCGCGAGCTCTACCCCGACACGCCGATCTACCTGTGCACCGGCGGCAACGGCCAACCTGAGCTTGGCGCCGATTTCGCCGCGCAGGCCCGCATGGCGGCGCGCTACGGAGCGGGGATCCGCATCACGAATCAGAGCGACGACGCACCGGGCAACTTCGCTGTAACGCGGATGGTGTCATCGTCGGCGCGGCTGTACGGCAGTTACTACACGACCGAGCCCGGCGGCGCCAATACGCCGAAGGGCATCGCGTGCCGCGTCTTCGACGCGGTATCCGGCGGGGCCGTGGGCGTGTACTTCAAGACGCTGATCGATCCGCCTGATCGGCTCAGCGCGACCGCCGTCCAACTCGCCGAGAACATGCATCTGCTGCAACCGAACACGCCGGAATTGACCGTGGCCGCGCTGATGCCGAACAGCTCGCTCGTGCTGGACCGCGAGACGTTGAACCGCATCATGGAGCGCACCCAAGTCCTGCGGGATGCCCTGGACTTCGAGTTCATCGACGAGAACATGATCAACGACGGGCTGCTGACGCGATTCCGGGCGCTCGTCGTCCTGGCGGGCGACACGGTGGAACGCCCGACGCTCGAGGCGATCGGTCGGTGGGTGGAGGACGGCGGCGTGATCCTGCTGCCTCAGGAGTGCGCGCCCCTGCGCGACGTCGAGAACGCGCCGGCGGCGTGGTGGCCGCTCAACGAGGCGAACCCGGCTGCGGCGCCCCATGGTTCGGGACACGTGATCGCGCTGCCGGGCGAGTGGCCCGCGTGGCGCGACCCGATGGCCCGGACGCTGCTGGACTCCGGGCCCGAACTGCCTTGGGGCGAGGCGCTCGCGGAGCCGATCGACGGGGTCTTCGACCACGTGCTGGCGACGCGCTGCGGCGACAAGGTCTACTACTACAACAACACGGACGATCCAATCGAGAAGCGGACGCCGCTCGGCGACGCGATTACAGTCGGGCCGCGGAGCATTGTCCGCGTGCATATGCCGCGGTAGCCGGCGCTACGCGACATCCCACGGCGTTCGCATCGGGCAGGACAACAGCGCGTTCGCCTCGGGATCGTCCACGAACCGCTCGGTCTCCGGGTTCCAGTGGAGCTTGCGGCCGAGCTGCAGGGCGATCCCGCCGATCAGGCCGACCGTGGTCGACCTGTGCGCGGTCTCGGCGGGCGTGAGCGTCTCGCGTCGCGAACGCACGCACTCGATGAAGTTCCGCTCGTGGATGTCGCTCTCGTAGAGGCGGATGTCGTCGGGCCCGAACTGCGTTTCGAGCAGCGACGCGGGCTCCGCCTCGATCTGGCCGCGCGTGAACACCCAGCCCTCGGTTCCCTCGAACCGGACGCCGTGGGGATTCTGATCAGTGCTGGTCATCTCGAGCGTCACGCCGTTGGGATAGGCGAATTCCAGACGGTAGGTCGTGACGGTGTCGTAGAGGCCCTTCTCGGGAAACACGCCCTCGCCCTCGACGGACACGGGGCCGCTGTGCTCGACGCCCATCCCCCAGTGCGCGATGTCGATGTCGTGCACGCCGTACCCGGCGACCCAGCCGCTCTTGCTGTAGTCCGAGACGAAATACCAGCACGGCAACTCACCGGGGACCTTGACGCGGCGCGGCGTGTAGGCCTTGAAGGGGGCGGGTCCGAGCCAGAGATCGTAGTCGAAGCCTTCCGGTATCGGCATCGGCGGCTCGGGATCCTCGCACGTCAACCCGGGCGGCGAGCCGATCACGATGCGCTTCAGCTCGCCCAACCGCCCGTTCCGCACGAGTTCGCAGGCGAATCGCACATCCCGGATCGAACGCAGTTGGGTCCCGTGCTGGAAGATGGCGTTGTTGCGTTGCACGGCCTCCACGAGGGCGCGCCCCTCGCGCACGGTGTTCGACAGCGGCTTCTCGCAGTAGACGTCCTTGCCGGCGTCGAGGGCGTAGATCGAGGCCGGCACGTGCCAGTGGTCCGGCGTCGCGATGAGCGCCGCATCAATGTCGCTTCGCGCCAGCAGCTCGCGGAAGTCGCGGTAGGTCGCGCAGTCGGCGTTCCCGTAGAAGTCGTCGACAAGCGCTTTCGCCTGGTCGCGGGCGCCGCGCTCGACGTCGCACACGGCGACCACCTGGGCGTCCGTGTGGCGCAGAAACACGCCCATGCCCTGCGTGCCCTTGCCGCCCGTACCGATCACGCCGAGCGCGACCCGTTCGCTCGGAGCCGCGGGAGGCGTCTCCCCCATCGCCCGGGGCGCGAGGCCCGTCGTCGCCGCGGCCATGGCCGAAGCCCCCAGAAACGTCCGTCGTGTCATGCGCATGGTCTTCTGTCTCCCTTCCGTGCCGTCCGCTTCAGTCCCGTTCCGCCTCGGCTGCATACGCGTCCCACAGCGCCGCCAGCTCCGCATCCGTCAGTTCGCCGCGATGCACCACGATGCGGTACCGAAGCGTGATCGTCTCCCCTTTCGGCATGGGGATCAGTTCGCCGCCGGGATAGGCCGGCTGGAAAAAGTTCAGCGGCGGATACTCCCGCCATTCGCTGGGATACCTCGGGTTGTCGGGGTGCTGCAGGACGGCGGCGCCCGACCGGGTCTCGCCGCCCGCGAACTGCGCGGTATAGCTGCCGTAGGCGCGGCGCGGCGACGCGTCCGGCGGGTCGGTGTGCAGGCGAATGCGCTGCCCCGGCGCCGGCGCCATGCGCAGGTTGAACCCGCTGTACCCCGCCTCGAGGCGCCCGGCGAACTCGATGCCGTCTTCGATCGGGGTGAGCGTGATCGTGAAGTCGATGTTCCGCCGGTCCTCGGTCTCCGCACCTATCGCGATGCGCACGGACTCCGCCACGATCGGCGTCTCATCGTCCCACATCCACCGGCTGTCCGCGTCGATGCACACGCGACCGGGTTCCACGGCGCACCGCGTGGGGCCGTCGGGACGCTGCCAGAGACCGCCGATCACCGGGTCCCCTTCGAAGGGGTTCCGCACGGCGAACATGTCGCGCGTCTCCCCGTTCCAGACGACCGTCGCCCACGACCAGTTCACGCCGCGATGGTGCACGTGGTCGGCGGGGAAATCATCCGTGAGCAAGGCGCCGTCCAAGCCGTACAGCGCGCTGACATAGTCGCCGCGCTCGAACGCGGGGTCAACGCCGTCGGGGACCTGCGTGACGCCGTGGTGGTAGCGCAGGACCGGGCGCCCCGACTCGGACACTTCGACGCAGCGGTCCGCCGCGCGCACGTGAGCTGCGAGGCCTGCGTCCCCGCTCTGAGCCGCCGCAACGCTCCCCGCCACCGCCAGCGCCGCTATCGTGATCATCAATCTCATGGCCCGCCTCCGGTCGATCCTGCCTGTACGCCACAGGGTACAACGTCATCGCGGCCGGATGCGAAAACGACACCGCTCTCGCCCTATGGCGGCGCGCCCGTCGGGGCCCGAAAAAGAAGCTGAGGAAGCTGATCATGGTCGTTCGTCTTGACGTCTCGCCGGCTCTATGGTAATCTGAGATCGCCCGAAAGGGTGTTCACCCTGCCGTGCGCGACACGGGCGGGAAACGTCGAACCTAGAGATGAACCGGGAGCTCGATATTCGTGTAGCTGACGGCAGGCCGCACGCGATGCGGAAGTCGATGAGGCTATCGTGAGGGCGCCCACTTGTTGAGGTGGGTTCATCGCGTTTCCTGCCTACCGGCAATGTGCGGGGCGAACTTTTTGAGGTGCGGGAGCCGAAAGGGTCCCGCATTTCCGTTTTGGAACACCTGGAATGGGGCGTACCGCCTTCGGATTTCGCATTAGGCGTCAACTGATCCTTTTCCGCTTCCCGCCGGTATTCGTTCCCTGTCCGTCTGTACATGGACCTTCGATCCTCACTAACCCCTTGCACTGAAACGGATCGTCCGCCGGCCGCCATCTCCGGAAGGCCCGCACATATTCCGATTAAGTGTTGACAGTGTCTCGCACCTCTGCTAATGTTGTGGTAAGTAGTGTAGGATGGATTGGGGCGTCCCCTCGCCGCGCCCCCCGAGCCCCGAGCAGCCGACTTCGCGTTGGTCCGGCACTATGGCACGGCATCGACTCGCGAGCGGAGATGGACAGGCGGATGTTCTCGAAGGCCACACGCGCCGTCGGCATCGATGTGGGTTCCCACTCGGTGAAGGTGGTCGCCTTGTCAAAAGCCGGCGGTCGTTATCGGATCGAACACGCCGGGCTGTGCCCCATTGATCCGGCGCAGCTTGCGGAGGACCCGGTCGAAGCGCAGGGGGCCGCGTTGCGTGAGGCGCTGCGGACCGTTCCGCTCTCTCGTACGATCAAGGTCGGGGCGCTGCCCGGGCAGACGGTGGTCATCCGATATCCCCGTCTGCCTGATCAGGCCGACGCCGAGTTGGCGCAAGCCATGGACCGCGAGGCTTCCCGGAATCTGCCTTTCGAGCTCTCCGAGGTGTATGTGGACTGGACGGTGCTGGATCGGACGACGGAAGCCGACGAAAGGGTGGTCAAGACCGTACTGGTGGCGGCGAAGCATGAGCTGATCGATACGCGCGTGCAGATCGCCGATGCGGCGGGCATCCAGTTCAATATGTTGAGCGTCGACAGCCTCGCACTCGCCGACGCCGCCGAGGGATGCGACTTCCTGCGCGTTGGCGAGACGGTGGCGTTGATCGACCTCGGAGTGACGTCCACGATCATCCACTTCGTGCGGGACGGCATTTCGAGTTTCTACCGTGATGTGAACTGGGGCGCGCGGGAACTCACGCAGGCCTTGATGAAGACCTATCGTTGCGACGCCGCCGCGGCGGAGCAACGGCTCCGAGACAGCGTGCACGCCACGGAGACCGCTCCCGCGCCCGACAGCGGCCCGACGGGGCAACCCGCGCGGGCCACGATGGATGCGTTCGACGAGATCGGCGCGTTGGACGACTTGGACTCCCTCGACGCACCATCATCTCCGTCCTCGGCCCCGGACGCGCCGGGTGCGCTTGATGCGCTCGATGCATCGGATGATTCGGGCGGTTCGCTTCTCGACCCGCTCGAAGAAGAGGTCGGACCGGGACTCGCCCGGCCCCTGGCGCCGTCGCGTCGGCCCGCGCCTGTCCAGCAGAATCAGGGGCCGTCACAAGACGAGACGTTGCACGCGCCGCTGTCACGCCTGGTGACTGAGGTGCGCCGATCTTTCGATTACTACGAACAGCAGCTCTACGAGCGCCCGGTCGACCGGGTGGTGCTGAGCGGCGGGGTGGCCCATCTCCCCTTCGTGGCGGAGGTTCTACGCGAAGAGCTGGGCTTCGAGCAGATCGAGGTCGCTGATCCATCGCAGAGCGCGCTCTTGCTGGGGTCGGACCGGAACATCGCGCCGCTGCTGGCGCAACCCGCGCAGTTCATGGTGGCCGTGGGTCTGGCCGCTCGGGGAGCGGCGGAACTATGATACGCGTCAACCTGCTTCCGCTCGAACGTCGCCCGATTCGGCACAGTCTGATCCCCTATATCCTGAGCGTCACGCTGTTCGTTGCGGGGCTGATCGCGATGGGCGCCGTATACGCCGCAACCCAAGCGGAGGTGTTACAACGGCGCGACGAGTTGCGGCGGAACCAGGAGGAACTCGCAAAACTGGCCGACATCATTGAGGAGTCGAACCAGTTGGAGCGGCTGAAGGCGGAGCTCGCGACCAAGATCGACACGATTGTGGAGATCACGGCGGACCGCATTCTGTGGTCTCGGCAGCTCTGGAACCTGAGCCGACTCGCGCCGGCGAACATCTGGTACCGCGAGATCAAGGTGGATGCGAAGAGCTTCCACGAACAACGGATGGAGTACAACCCGAAGACCAAGAAGCAGGAGCGGAAGACGGTGACCGTCACCCGGCCGATTCTAGAGGTGTCGGGCTATGTCGCGCCCGCGGAGGACGGCGGAGTGGACGTGAACCCGTTCGTACAGGCCGTCGAGAACGACGCCGAGTTCGCCTCGATGTTCGAGCTCGAGCCGCCGTCTTTCGGCGACGACGTATTCGAGAACGTGCCTGTGCGGTCGTTCACCCTCGAGTTCGTGATCAAGACCGGGGAGACGGCGAAATGAGCCACGAACTGTACCGGCGCATGATCACCCCGCAGGACTGGGCGGCCGTGGGCGGCATCCTGGGAACGCTCGTGCTGCTTGGCGCGGCCTTCTACTATCTCGTCTATTCGGCGCAGCGCACGGAGATTGAAACCCTCATCTCGCAGAACGAGCAGGCCCTGGCCGACCTGGCGGACGCCCGGCGCAAAGCGGAGACGATCGACCAGCTACGCGAGGAGATGGCCAAAATCCAGGAGCTGGTGTCGGAGTTCGAGCAGCGGCTCCCGTCGACGCGGGAGATCGCGACGCTGGTCACGCAGTTCGAGAGGATGGCCAACAGCGTCGGACTGCGGGTGAACGTCACCCCCCTTCCGCCGGAAAGCGATCCGCGTAAGCAAACGATCCCGTACCGTATCAGGGCCTACGGCACGTTTCACCAACTTGCGAGTTTCATCAACCGTCTCGAACGCTTCGAACGGTATCTCAAGGTCTCGGATCTCAGCATACAGGAGGAGACCGAGGGAGAGAGCGAAGCGGAGTTCAAGCTGAGTACGTATCTCTTTCTCCAGGAGTCGGGTGGAGACGCCCCTGACGCCGACGCACAGGCCGCCGCGTCATGAATGAGAACCGGACCAAGATCATCGCGGTGGCGGTGCTGTTCGTCGTGGCCGGAGGGGTGCTGTGGTGGCAGATGCAGCCGACTGCGGAGCAGCGCGCCGCGATGGAGACCGCGGCCGTGCCCGAAGGCCAAGGTCAAGCGGACGCCGCGTCTGACGCTTCGGCTGAAACGGACCAGGATGCCGGGAGTCCCGCGACGCCCTCCCCCGCGACCGCGGACCCGGCATCGGCTGGCGCCGGCGAGGCCGCCGAAGGCGGGTATGGCGCGGATTTGGACGAGCTGCTCGCGCGGGTGAAGGAAGTGGACTTCGCGTATGATGCGGTCGCGATCGAGCGCAACCCGATGCGTCCGCTGGTCGGGTCGTCCACGCCGCGAATGCTGACCGCGACGACGGGCCGCCCCGGGGAGCCGCCGGACGCCCAAGGGCTCGCGCTCGCCGCCGGCCGCATGACCGTCACAGGGATCGTGTGGGACGCAGACGACCCCATCGCGGTGGTCGAGAATGAAGTCGTGCATCGCGGGTACGAATTCGCTACGGGCATCGTGGTCGAGGATATCGAGCCAAGCCGCGTGGTGCTGCGCGCAGGGGATTCGCTGGTTCCCGTCGACCTGAAGGAGCGGTAGGAAGTTGCTATCAACACGGGCCACACACACGCTCGCCGCGACCTTGGCGCTGATACTGGCGTTGGGCGTCGCCGCGCCGCTTGACACCGTCCAGCAGCGCCAAGTCGAGGCGGTGCGCACTGCCGTGCAAGACGACCCGGCGACACAGCCGCGAGAGACCGAACTCATCGCGGCGGCGGCGCGCGCCGCTGCATTGCTCGACCTGCGTCTGTCGCCGAACGGCGAAGGCCGCACCCTGGTGCTCCGCGTCCAAGGCGCGCCGATCTGGGATGTCCGTCGTCTGGAAGGGGGATCGCGCCTGACGATCGACCTGTACGGGGCGATCAGTCTGTTGGGCGAGCCGAAGCGGACGCCTTCCACCCCCTCCCTGGTGCGCAGCGTCAACACGTCGTTCACGATCGAAGACGGCGTCTTCCTGACGCGAATCGAAGCCGACCTGGCGCGACCTTGCGCCTTCTCGGTGCGCGAACACAACAACACGATAGAAGTCGACCTTCAGCCTTTTGGTCGCGCGTTCTCCGATCCGAGGCTCCCGATTGAGACCGCGGCGGACCTGGAGGCCCTCGCCCTGCGGCGGGTGCGGCTGCTTGCGACGGCGAAAGCGCGCATCGCCGAGCGCGCGGCGCGCGACATCGACGCGCTTCTGGCGACGGGAGCATCCGAGCGACTGCAAGCCGCCGTTGATGCGTTGCTCGACGAACGCAGGGAACTGCACAAGACCCAACTCGCCGCAGTGACGACGTACATTGACGGGACAACCGAGGAGACCGCGGCGATCGATGCGCGCATCACCGCTCTGGCGACCGCTGCCTCCGGAGAGAACGAGGCCCCGCAAGGTTTCGATCGCGAAGCGGAGCAGATTCGCGTGGCTATCCAGTCCGCGATCGACGCAGACCACGCGCATCTGGAAGCCTTCGATCGGGAAGGAGAGGTGATTCGCCGCGCCTTTGCCGAGCGCATCGCCGCGCTGGAGGCGGACGATGCACGCGCCGAGGAGGCTCGCGCGTTTGTCGAAGCCCAGCGGCGCATGCGCGAGGTGCTCGATAATGCGTGGCAGTTGGATGTCGATGACGCGCCTTCCGCAGTTGACAGCCTTGAGGCGGGTCCCGTGGAGGCGACGGCCGACCTGGCCACCGTGAGTTTCAAGCCCCTCGACCTCGCGGCCCTGGCCCCCGGTCTGAGCGCCCCCCTCCCCCTGGCCGCCACCGATGACGAGGCCCTCGCCTTGCCGACGCCGGACGATGCCAGTCCCGAACCGGCCGATGGCGAGAACGCAGCGCCCGCTGAGACGATTACGCCCGATCAGGAGCAGGCGCCGCCGGGCCCGAACGATCCCGAGATAGACGAGCCCGGCGCAGCGGAGACGGCGCCCGAGACGCCGAGCTCGGTGCAGACCATCAGCGTCGCCCCGGCCGCGCGCAGGGCCGCGCCTCGCGCCAACGGCGGCGTCGACCCGCTGTACGAACCGGTGACGATCGATTTCCGCGACATGGACCTCAGCAACGTCGTCGCCATCCTGGCGCAGAAGGCCCAGATCAACGTGATCGCGGGCAATGACGTCTCCGTGACCGGCGCGGTCACTGCCTATCTGCAGGACGTTCCTCTGCTCCGCGCGATGGAGACGGTCCTGCGGATGAATGACCTGGGGATTGTCGAAGAGGAAGGAATCTACCGCATCGTACCGTACCGCGAGGCCCTGGCTGCGCGCCGCACGTCGCGGATCATCCATCTTCAGCGGGCCCAGGCGACGGACGTCAGCGCCACTCTGGAGGCCGTAGCGCAGGGCATGCCCGAAGGCGCGCGCGTCTCGGTCGCCGTCAATGAACCCACGAACACCGTCGTTCTGTCCGGTCCGGAGGAACGCGTGTCTGAGATAGAGGCGTTGACGCACCAGCTCGATGTCGCGGAGTCCGCCCTGCCGACAGAGACCGTGGCGATCAAGCTGAACTACGCCGAGCCCGACGAGCTGCAGCCGCTCATCGAGAGCATGCTGACGCCCGAGGTGGGTACGGTCGAATCGGACACGCGCAGTCGGCACCTCATCATCACCGACCAGCCAATGATCATCGAGCAGGTCCGGACCCTTGTGGAACAGGTCGACAAGCCGGTGCGTCAGGTTGCGATCGAAGCGATGGTGATCGACGCCGTGCTACGCGACGCGTCGCAGACGGGCGTGAACTGGCTGCTCGATATGGTCCGGTCGCGCGACCGCCTCACCGGCGCGGCGACGGGCGTCCTGGACGGTCGTCGCAACACTCGCGGCGACGTCATCGGCAGCCTGCACGACCTGAACTTCGGCGGGAATATGGGCAACATCGGCAGCGAGGCGCTCGATGCGGGCGTGCTGACATTCGGCGTACTCACCAGCGATTTCGACCTGCGCGGGGCGATCGCCGCGGAGGTGGCGAGCCGCAACGCGGAGATTCTGGCGAATCCGGTGTCCGTGACGCTCGAGAACAACGAGGCGGAGCTCGAGATCGTCCAGGAGTATCCCTACCAGGAGATCACCCAGTCCACCCAGGGCCCGGCGGTCGCGTCGACGAGTTTCAAGGAGATCGGGATCACGCTCAGCGTGCTGCCCCGCGTCACGCATGACAACGACATCATCGTCTCGGTGGACGTGAAGCAGAGCTCCGTGAGCGGCATTACGCAGGACGGCATCCCGATCGAGGATCGCCGCTCCGCCACGACCGAGCTGCGCACCAAAGACGGACGAACGATCTTCATCGGCGGGCTGCGCAACGTGGCCGATCGCATGGATATCAGCAAGATCCCCGTGCTCGGCGATCTGCCGGTGTTGAGCTTCATGTTCCGCACCACCGACATCGAGAAGACGCATACGGAACTGCTGATCTTCCTCACGTGCCACGTCATCCAGGACCTGCTGCCGGAACTCACGCCGGAGCAGCAGGTGGAGTTCGACAAGCTCAACGATGTTCCGGACGTACCCGATGCGCAACGGGCCTACTTCCGCTCGCTGGTGCGCCCGGGTGAGATGCGCGATCCCGCGTGGAAGTGGCGCAGAACGCCCTAGCCGCACGCCGCCGCCTTCATCTCCTCTCTCCTGGTCAGGGGCCGTGGACGTCGAGTCCGCGGCCCCAGGCTCTTGCTCACCGGACCCCTCTGACGCATACCCCGGATACAGCGCGCCCGCGAAAGCTCAGCGGCTCTCGCGGGCGCGTGGCGTGTCTGGGTTCCGGGGGTGCAACGAGACGTCGCTCCCCGGGACGAGGCTATCCCTTCGTCCGCTGGTATTCGACCATGAAGTCGCGCAAGGCGGTCACGCCTTCCTCAGACATGGCGTTGTAGATGGACGCGCGGATGCCGCCCACCGAGCGATGCCCCTTCAGCGACGCGAGCCCGGCCTTCGTCGCCTCGGAGAGGAAGGCCGCCTCGGCTTCCTCGCTTGGCAGACGCCAGGTCACGTTCATCTTCGACCGGTACTCAGGCTGGGCATGGCCGCGGTAGAATCCCCCGCTCTGGTCGATGGCATCGTAGAGCAGCTTGGCCTTGCGGGCGTTGATCTCGGCCATCTTGTCGAGCCCGCCGACCGTCTCCTCAAGCCACCGCATCACCAGCATGATCATGTAGATGCCGAAGGTGGGCGGGGTGTTGTAGAGCGAGTCGTTGTCGACGTAGGTCTTGTAGTCGAGCATCGACGGCAGGCCCTCCGGCACGCGCTCGAGCATGTCTTCGCGGACGATCACCAGCGCGACGCCCGACGGACCGATGTTCTTCTGAGCGCCGGCATAGAGCACGCCGTACTTCTCCAGGGCCACCGGCCGCGAGAGGATGTCCGATGAAGCGTCGCACACCAGCGGAACGCCGCCCGTGTCGGGTTCGGTCTGGAACTGCACGCCTTGGATGGTCTCGTTCGACGTGAAGTGCACATACGCGGCGTTCGGGTCGAGCTGCAGGTCCTTCGCTTCCGGCACGCGGATGTAATTGTCGCTCTTCCCATCCCACACGACCTGGATCGAACCTTCCTTCTTGGCCTCCTTCAGGGCCTTCGATCCCCACGAACCGGTGATGATGTAGTCGGCGGAACCGCCGGCGCCGCCCAGGATGTTCATGGGGGCCATCGAGAACTGAAGCGATGCGCCGCCCTGAATGAACAGGATCTTGTGGGTGGACGGCGCCTGCAGCAGCCGGCCGATGCGCTCCTTGGCCTCGTCGATGATGGCCTTGAACTGCTTGGAACGGTGACTGATCTCCATCACCGACGCCCCAGCATCCCCGTAGCACAGGAGATCGCGCTGCGCCTCTTCGAGAGCGGGAAGCGGCAGCGCCGCCGGGCCCGCGGCGAAATTGTACACCCGTTGCGCATCACTCATCGTCATAGTACTCCTCTCCATGTCTGGACACTCGGGGCTTCGGGACTTGCTCCAGGAACAAGAACGGGAGCGACTCCCACGAAGATTCTACGGGAGCGGCGATCTCAGTTCAAAAACGGCGAGGGATCCGCCGCGGAATGAGAGAACCGGCGGCTGCATCTCGCGCACTTTGCAGAAGGGGCCCTGATTCGCCATCATGGCGCGCATGGAAACGACAAACCACAAGACGACCGACAAGAAGGCGCTGCGTACGCGCCACCTCGCGTTGCGCCGGGCCTTGTCCGAAGAGGCTTGGCGAACCGGGAGCGCGCGCATACTGGAACGCGCGGCCGCATTGCCGGAGGTCGCCGACGCCTCAGCGATCCTCGTGTACGTCGCCGTGCGCGATAACGAAGTGGACACGCAGCCGTTCATCCGATCGGCGCTCGCCGCGGGCCGCGAGATCTGGGTTCCGGTTACGCGCCCCAAAGGCCGGATGACGTGGTCCCGGCTGGATGCCTTCGACGAGCTGAGCCCGGCGGCGTTCGGATTGCTCGAGCCGCAAGGGGAGGCCCTGCGCGAGGGCGACCCGCCGCCCGGGTCCGTCGTACTCGTTCCCGGGCTGGCCTTCGACCGAACCGGCGCGCGCATCGGGTTCGGCGGGGGCTACTTCGATCGGTTCCTCGCCGGTTTCCCGGGGTTCAAGGCGGGGCTGGCCTTCGACGTTCAGATGACGGAGGGACTGCCTGTCGAACCCCACGATATCCGCATGGACGCCGTGGTCACGGAGACGACGACGCACCGGATGTGAACGCCTCGGCCGCGTCTGCGTAGATCCGCAGCACGGCGTCGGCATGCTGCTCGGGCGGCACGCCGTCGCGGGTGGGGATCCAGTGCATGCGCGCATCCCCGCGCCACCAGGAGAGCTGCCGCTTGGCGAACCGCCGCGTGACCTGCTGCATGGCGGCCTGGGCCTCGTCGAGACTGCTCGCGCCTGCGAGGTAGTCCATGAACTCGCGGTAGCCCAGGGCGCGAAGCGTGCGCAGACGGTCGCCGTGACCCGCGTCGACGAGCGCGCGCACCTCTTCCGCGAACCCGGATGCGACCATCTCCGCGACGCGTCGGTCGATGCGGGCGTAGAGCTCCGACCGGGGGTAGTCGAGTCCGACGTAGACGGCGGGCAACGGCGGGACCTCCGCCTCCCTATGGAGCTGCGAGAACGGCTTTCCGGTCGTCTCGGCCACTTCGAGCGCGCGTACGATGCGCCGCTCGTCGGCCGGGCGGATGCGGGCGGCGTAGTCGGGGTCGACGGCCTGCAGCCGTTCATAGAGCGCCGCGAGACCGCGCTCCCCCGCCTCCCTGTGCAACCGCGCCCGCACCGATGCAACGCGCGCCGGGCCCTCGAACAACCCATCGGTCAGCGCCCGCACGTACAGACCAGATCCGCCCGCAACCACCGGCGTCCGCCCCTCCGCCCACAGCCGTTCGACCACGGCGCGTCCCGCCGCTCCAAACGCGCCCGCGGAGAACTGCTCGGACGGATCGAGACACCCGATGAAGTGGTGGCGCACACGGGCCAGCTCCTCCGCACTGGGAGCGCCCGTGCCCAATGCCATCCCGCGATAGACCTGCATCGAGTCGGCCGAGATGATCTCGGTGTCGAGCCGTTCCGCGAGCGCCACGGCCAGTGCGGTCTTGCCCGACGCCGTCGGCCCCGCCACGACCAGCAACGGCAGCGGCTTCACTGACGCCTCCGGAAGCTCTTCTCCATCTGGCTCAGCGTCAGCTCGATGATGATCGGACGCCCGTGCGGACACGTGTAGGGCGGGCGGAGCCGCCGGAACCCGTCGAGCAGGCCTTTGCGCTCCTCGGGCGTCAGCCGATCGCCGGCCTTCACGGATCCGCGACAAGCCTCCACGGCCAGGCGAAGCAGATCGTCCATGACCTCCTCGCGGGTGAACAGCTCGCCCTGCACGAGCTGATCGAGTACGCGGAAGATCGTGTCGGAGATCCGGGCCTCGTCGTAGAGATGGCACACCGACGTGACCTGGAAGGTGTTCGGGCCGAACGGCTCGATCTCGATGCCGATCCGGGAGAAGAGGTCGCGGTTCGATTCGAGCGTCTTCACATAGGACGGCGGCACGTCGAAAACGATCGGCGCGACGAGCTGCTGCGCGGCATAGTCGCTGTCCCGCAGCTCGGCATACAGGGCGTCGTAGGTCAACCGCTCGTGCAGCGCGTGCTGGTCGATGAACAGCAGTCGGTCGCCATCGGGAACGATCAGATAGGTGTCGAACACCTGCATCGGGGTCCCGCCAAACTCGTCAAACGCGTGATACACGCCCGCGGGCGCGTCGTCGGCGTCAGCATTGTCGTCGCCTGCGCCCATGCCTCGCCGCGGAGCGACGAACTCGGTCTGTACGCCCGGCGACTCGAGGTCGGCTTGGCCCGGTTCTGGTCTGCCGACCATCGCGTCATCCGGCGCTTTGCTGGACGCGCCTGGCGCGGCGGCGAGGCCTGTTTCGGGCGCGACCGGACCTGCAGGCGAAGGCGCATCGGGCGCCCCGGACGGGACAGACTGCGCCTCGCGCGCATCCTGCGACTCCCCGAGAGCCGGCATCCGGGTCGTTGCAGCCGTCGGCTCGGGCGCCTGCGCGGCCTCATGCGCCGTGCGCGTCGCGGTGGAGACGATTCTCCCGAGCGACGCACGGACCACTTGCTGGATGGCCTGTTGCGCCGCGCGCTCATCGCGGAACCGCACCTCGCGCTTGGCCGGATGGATGTTGATGTCCACGGCGCGCGGGGGAATCTCGATCATTACAATCGCGACGGGACGGCGCCCCACGGTGAGCAGTTGCTGATAGCCGTATTCGAGACCGTACTGGAGCGATCGGTTGACCACCGGCCGCCCGTTGATGAAAAAGAACTGGTGGGACCGCGATGACCGGGTGAGGTTGGGCGTGCCCAGCAGCCCGCTGAAACGCATGCCGCCGGCCTCGCCCGTCAGCTCGACCAGGTCGCGCACGAAGCTCAGCCCCCAGATCAAGGCCACGCGCGCGCGAAGGTCCGCGTTCGCGGGCACGTCGAGCAGCGGCTTGTCGTTGTGGAGCAACTGGAACGACACGCCCTCGGAGACCAGCGCGTACCGCTGAACGCAGTCGATGCACTGCCCGAGTTCCGTGGTGATGCCTTTGAGGAACTTCGCGCGCACAGGCGTGTTGAAGTAAAGCCGGTTGGCCGTCACGCGCGTCCCTACGGGCGCGGCCGCCTGGCTGACGTCGCGCAGCACGCCCCCCTCGATGCGCAGACGCGTGGCCGACTCGTCCCGCTCGCGCCGCGTCACCACTTCGAAGCGCGACACGGCCGCGATGCTGGCGAGGGCCTCTCCGCGAAACCCGAAGGACTGGATGTTGTCGAGGTCGTCGGCCTGGCGAATCTTGCTCGTGGTGTGCCGTTCCACGGCCAACAGCGCGTCCTGTTCGGACATGCCCGATCCGTTGTCGGTCACCTCGATGGTTCGGCGTCCCGCTGCGACCAGCCGCACCTGGATGCGCGTCGCCCCGGCGTCGAGGGCGTTCTCGACAAGCTCCTTGACCACCGATGCGGGACGCTCGACGACCTCTCCCGCCGCGATCTTGTTCGCGACCTCCTCGGGCAGCGCCCGTACGGCGGCGGGTTTGGTGCGTGTGCGCATGGATCTCCTCGGCAGGTCTGGCCGCCGTTCGTCGACGACGGTTTCATTCTAGAAGAGCGCCTCGCGAATCAGCAAGGCGCCGATGAGATCGAACCGACGCACAGAACCGGGCGCGCGACGATTACGATGCGCCGCGGAACTGACGGGGATCGATGTCGTAGTAGCGCACGCGCAGCCCCATGACACGCTCCGTGACGCCCAGTTCCTTCGCCGCGCGGGCCTTGTTGCCGCGACAGTTCTTCAGCGCCTCGACGATCATCTCGCGTTCGAGCCGCTCCAAGGCTGCCTGCAGGGTCTGGCGGATGCCGGTGTTCGTCGCTTCCGCAGTCTGCAGCGTCGGCGGCAGATGGTGTCCGTGCAGCACATCGTCGTCGCTCAGCAGCACCGCGCGCTCGATGCAGTTCTCGAGTTCGCGGACATTGCCCGGCCAGTGGTAGCTGGTCATCATGTCGATGGCGGGCGTCGAGATGCGACGGATGATCTTGTGGTTGAGCTTGCTGTACTTCTCGACGAAGTGGTTGGCCAAATCAAGGATGTCCGCCCGGCGCTGCCGCAACGGCGGAATGTGGATGGGAAACACGTTCAGGCGGTAGTACAGGTCCTGTCGGAACGTCTCGTCCTCCATCATCTCCTCGAGGTTGCGATTGGTCGCGGCGATCACGCGTACGTTCACCTGGATGGTTTCGGTTCCGCCCACGCGCTCGAACTCGCGTTCCTGCAGGACCCGCAGGAGCCGCACCTGCATCACCGGCGACAGATCGCCGATCTCATCGAGAAAGATGCTGCCCCCGTCGGCCAGCTCGAACCGCCCTTTGCGCTGCGCGACCGCGCCGGTGAACGCCCCTTTCTCGTGGCCGAACAGCTCGCTTTCGATAACGGTCTCAGGAAGCGCGGCGCAGTTCACCTTGATGAACGGCTTCGAGGCGCGCAGGCTGTTATAGTGGATGGCGTGCGCCACGAGCTCCTTGCCCACCCCGCTCTCGCCGCGGATGAGGACCGTGCTCTCGCTCCGCGCCACTTGCGCCACGAGGTCGAACACTTCCTGCATTGCGCTCGAATTGCCGATGATGTTCGCCGGGCGGAAACGATCCTTCAGCCTCTCATTCAGCCGCCGGTTCTCGTCAAGCAGGCGCTGACGCTCCTCCATCGCCTCCTGGCGGAGCTTCACCGCCTGCGCGATCATCGAGGCGATGATGGACAGCAGACGCAGGTCCTCGTCGAGGTTCACGTTCACCCCGAACAAGCGATCGACGCTGAGCGCCCCGATGGTCTCCTGGCCCATCTTGATCGGCACGCAGATGAACGAGATGTCCGCCTTGGACGACTCCTCGCGCGCGCCCGTGCGGTCGAGGAACCGGGAGTCGTCGGAGAGCTTCGGCACGATCAAGGGCTCCCCCGTCTCGACTACGCGCCCCGTAATGCCTTCGCCCCGCTTGTAGTGACCCCGCTCGCGCTGGCTCTCGGAAAGCCCGTGGGCGGCTTCGATCGAGAGGTCGCCGGTCTCCCGGTTGAGCAACGTCAGGGTGCCTCGCACCATGCCCGTGTGTTTGGCGATGGCCGCGAGGATGGGGCCGACCTCATCGCGCAGGTCCATACTGCGCTCGAGGATACGACTGATCTCGAACAGCAGGGTAAGTTCACCGACTTCGGAATGCAGAGAGGACACGCGAGGAAGACTCCTGACTTGGGAACGGGGCTGCGCGGCGGGCGCACCGCCGCTACCGCCGCTGATGTGACCTGGGCGTAAGCCAACACGCTTATTCGTACACAAATGTAGTTTCCGCAGGGCCGCGAGTCAAATCAGCGTCGGCGCGATCAGAAGGGCAAACGTCCCCTGGCGGCGAGTTCGAGGAACACGATCATGAACCAGTGGATGAGGAAGGCGGGCCAGAAGGCGCGCGTACGCCAGGCGACGAAGGCGAAGCAGGTTCCCCCGATGGGGGTGCTGAGGGCTTCAAACTCCGGCTTCCCCATGTGCATGAAGGCGAACGGGACGCCTTGCAGGAGGATCGCCGGACCGGGCCCCATGACGCGGAGCAGCGCGGCAAGGTAGAAACCGCGCCAGATGAACTCCCACGCGAACATCTCGACCCCCCACTCCCAGAGGATCATTCCCGTCGACCGTTCGGCGCCCACGCGATAGTACTGCCGCATGGCGGGGTCATGCGTGCCGAGATACCACAGAATCGGGGCCATGATTGCGATGCCCACGACCGTCCAGATCAGGCCCTCTTTCCACCGCCCGAGACCCAGTCCGTATTCGCGCGGGTCCTGGCGGAACGCGAACACGATGAACGCGACGGGGATGACCAGAAAGAAGACGAACTGGTCGTAGGCGCGGTGTCCGAAGAACTTGTGCCCGTAGAACACCAGCATGGGCAGCACGATGCCAAGCACGAACGCGACGGTCAGGCGGAGGTCAAAGACGGCGCCGCCGACGGTGATCGCGTCGCGACGCTTGATGACCGCGCCGAGAACCAACAGCACGGCGGTGATCGCCCCAACGAACACGGCCGCCCGAAGCGAGGTGACGCCATCGTAGCGCTGCGGCAAACGCTGGGTGACGCGCAGGATGGCGTAGATGCCCCAGATGCCGGCCGCGATCAGGACGGCGATGGCCGGACGAAGGTCGCGACGCAGCCAAGAGGCTCTGGCCTTCTCCCTGGGAGACATCGTTCGAAGCCCTCCTCAGGACACCGTTCAGGACGTCTCCTGGCGCACGACCCGGTCACGACGTTGCTTCGGCGCGTTGCCCTCGCCGCGTACGCCCAGGGCGAAGTGAAGCAGGCCCTTCGCCATTGCGCGATGGGCGGGCCAGTTCGAGAGCCCCTGCCCCCGCAGTTGCCAGTAGAACGTGCGCAGGATGTGGGGAGACCGAAGGAGGATCTGCGACGGCCGGCCGTAACGGAACAGACAGATCATTCGGTTCCGGTTGAAGTAGTACGTGATGAACGGCGATGCGCGGCCGGTGGTCTGACCGTGCGCGTGGATCACCTCGGCACGGCCCACCGTGATGATCTTCCATCCCGCGTCGACCATGCGACAACAGAGGTCGTAGTCCTCCCAGTTGGTGAAGAGCGACTCGTCGAACAGCCCCACCTCCTGCAGGGCGGCCGGGCGGAAGAACACCGAACAGGCCGGCGCGAACTCGACCTCGACCGTCGCGCGGTGCGCCTCGGACACGGGCACGGCCTCGCCCGGGTGCATGTGACGCGCCACGTCGCGGTCGATCACGCCCTGATGGAACTGCACGATCCGGTCGTCGCCAGGCAGAAGGACCAGCGCGCTCGCCATGCCCACGTCCGGCCTCGCTTCCATCTCCTCCACCACGTGCCCAATTGCGTCCGGATGTACAATGGTGTCGTTGTTCAGCAGCAGGATGTAGTCCGCCCCGAGTTCCATCGCGCGTTCGAGGCCGCGGTTGCACCCGCCGGTGAACCCGGTGTTCCGGTCGAGCTGAACGGGCTCGATGTCCGGGTATCGCTCCTTGAGGACCGGGCACGACGGCGGCACGGTGCCGTTGTCCACCACGACGATCTGCGTGCGCGGATAGGCGGTCTCGTGCAGGGAATCGATGCACCGCGACGTCATATCGAGGTCGTTCCATGTCAGGATGACTGCAACGACAAGGGGAGGTGCGTCGGGTTGGCTGGTCACGTGGGCGATACCCTCCTCAGTCTGTTCCGTCACGATGGCGGCATCGAACTCCGGCGGATGATACGTCCTCTGCCGCCGCGCGTCAACGTCGGGGCCCTCGGCAATCGTGAGCGCAGTTTGCGCCCTATCGGCGCTTGTGTTACTCTCGTGCCGTTCCTGACCCCCCTCGAAAATCGGTTCGTGAGGCGCATTGATCCAGGACTACGCCTGCAGGCACGGAGGACAGCCGCATCATGATTGATCTGATGCGTAAGTACAAGAAGTCGATTCTCTTAGGCACGATCGTACTCATCACGCCTCTGTTCGTGCTGTGGGGCGGATCGTTCGGTTCGCTTGGAGGACAGGATCCGCGACTCGAGGACCCGCTGGGCCCGATCGCCGTGGTCGGCGGGGTCGCGGTGCCGCATCAGATCTTCCGACAAGCGCTGTCGCAGGAGCTTCAGCGGCGCCAGCAGTACCAACCGGATGCGACGTTGGCGGACCTGGACGCGGACGGCACGGCGATGCGGGTGCTGGAGCAGATCGTCAACGACTACGTGCTCGACTTGCTTGCGCAGGAGGAAAACCTCGACTTCGACCAGAAGCTGCTGGAAGATGAGCTGAAGAAGGACCGGCGGTTCCAGAAGGACGGCCAGTTCAGCCCCGAGCTGTGGAACCAGTGGGTGCAGGACAACGAGTCGCGCAACTGGAACGCCGAGTGGGAACGGCTGAAGCAGATGATGCGGCGTCGCGCGGTGCTCGAGCGCGCCGTGGCTTCGGCGCGGGTGCTCGAGGACGAAGTCCGCGCGAAGTTCGAGGAGAATCACACGACGATCCGGGTGCGCTACGCCCAGGTCTCGCAACCGGTCACCCCGACGGAAGAGCAGATCGTCGCGCAATACGAGGAGAACCCGCAACGCTATGAGACCCCCGCGGAATCGCGGGCGGAGTTCGTCGCGATCTCGATGCGCGCGCCGAAGCCGGCGCTGGCCGACGAGTTGGTCGCACGCGCGCGTGAAGGCGAGGACTTCGCGGAGCTGGCCAAGGAGTACTCCGAGGGTCCCTACAAGGAACAGGGCGGCGACCTCGGTTGGCGCATGCAATCGGCGACCACGCCGGACTACCTCCGCGCGCTGTTTGAACTGGAGATCGGCGAAGTCAGCGACCCGGTCGAGGGTCCGCGCGGCTGGTACATCTTCACCGTGGAGGAGACGCGCCAAAGCGAGGTCACACAGCAGACCGAGGTGAAGGGACGGCAGATCTTCCTGGCCCCCGAGCTGCCCGAGGATGAAAAGGCCGCCCGCAAGGCCCAAGCCGAGGCGCTGCTGGCAAAGGCCCGAGAGAGCGGCGACCTGGCCGCGGCGGCGCGGGAGCTCGGACTCGAGGTCCAGACCACCGGCTTCTTCTCGCCGCAGTCGGTCACCGTCGACGCCGTCCCGCCGGAGGACGGCTGGGCGTTCCGCAATGCTTTGACAACGCTGGCGGAAGGCGAGATCTCCGAAGTGATCGAGGGCTCGCGCAACCTCTATGTCGCCCGCATCGCGGAGACGAAGGCCCCGGAGCTTCCTCCGCTTGATGAGGTGCGGCCGCAGGTGCTCGCGGATGCCGTCGCGGCCATCGAACGGTCGCCGGAGCACATTGCGAAGCTGCGCGACCTCGCCGAGGAACTGGTCGCTACAGGCGAGTCGTTGACACAACTCGCCGGCGAGCGTTCGGACCTCGGTCTTGTTGTTATCGAGGCGGAACCCTTCACGGTTGCGGAGTACTCCTACGGCGCCGGACCTCTCTGGCGCCCGGAAGACGTGCTCGAGGCGGTCGACGCGGTCGGGCCGGGCGTGGCAGCCGGACCCGTCCTCGCATTCGACGGGAGCGTCTATCTGGTTGAGCTGATCGAGAAGACCCCGCCGTCTGAAGAGGTCTGGGCGGAGAAGTACGAGGAAGAGAAGGAACGCATCCAGACGCAGCTCCTCGCCGCCAAGCAGGCGCAACGGTTGCAGGACTTCTACCTGGAGCGTCGCGTCGCCATGAACTGGCAGGTGAACCAGGAGACCTACGACGCGGTGCTGGGGCTGGACCAGCCTGAAGAGGACGAGCCAACGGAAGAGGCGGCTGAAGGCGGTGACGTCTCCGACGCCGATCCTGAGGCGACCAGCGAGACCGAGGAAGTCGAGGAAGCCCCCGCCGACGCAACGCCCGCCGTCGAGGAGACGCAAGAAGGCACGGCAGCGGCGACCGCGCCTGAAGCCGCTGCGCCCGCACCCGAGACGCCGGCCGCGGAGGTCGCTCCTGAGACGCCAGCCGCGGAAGCGACTCCCGAGACCACGGCAGCCGAAGCCGTCCCCGCAATCGAGGCGACGCCGGAGGCTCCGGAAACCGACGCCGCGCCCGAAGCCGCAGCGCCCGCCGCGGACACGGGCGAAGAGCCCGTCGTGGAGTGACCGGCTGAACGGCGACCAACTCCCCCGAAACAGTTCGCGCCCCCTGAACCCTCGATGCGAGGCAGCTCAGGGGGCGCTCCTTTTGTGCGCGGTCGGCGACCCTAGTCGCTCAGTCGCGGGCGACGCCGCGCGGTCCGGCGACCCAGGATGCGGGTCCGTACAGCCCGGCCTCTCCTACGTCGAACGCCTCGAACCCCAGCGCGAACACGGGCGACTCGGGACGCAGCCGGAAGTCGTAGCCCTGCGGATCGACGAACAGCGGGTCCGCGACGATCGAGTTCACGTCGTGGCCGCGCGCACGCCACGCATCGAGCGACTGCCCGTTGAAGTCCACGTCGCCGAAGT
The DNA here is from genome assembly GCA_002422525.1 of Candidatus Hydrogenedentes bacterium UBA6118. Lineage (GTDB taxonomy): Bacteria > Hydrogenedentota > Hydrogenedentia > Hydrogenedentales > SLHB01 > UBA6118. The sequence continues at coordinate 61,074 of DIWA01000083.1, read as the reverse complement.
CGGCGTCCCAGTAGCAGTTGTAATCCATGCGCCAGTTGTCATTCTCCCACGTCCCGTGCAGCAGCACCCCTTCGTTGTAGTAGACGATATTGCGTTCGAAAATGAACGACAAGTGGTCCTCCTCGCGGGATCGCTGCAACTGCCCCACCTCCGCGAACGCGAAGATGTTGTTGCGCACGACATTGTCGCGGCCGTAGTGCTGGTGGAACCCGCCGGTTTTCGTGTTATAGACCAGGTTCTTCTCGATGAGGAGCCCCGTGCTGCCTTCATCCGGGTAGATGCCCCAGCCGCCATACGTGTACGCGTAGACGTCGTGGATATGGTTGTACCGCACGACCGTACCCGGCGCGTCGCCCAGCAGATAGATGCCGCCCATGTCGCTCAGCAGCCGTTTGCCGATATCGTGGATGTGATTCCACGCGATCACGTTGTGGTGGGCCGACGAGGGCGCGTAACCCCAGGACCAGCCGACCGACACGCCCGTGTAGTAGAGGTCCGAGATCTCGTTATGGGTCACGCGGTTGTACGAGCTGCGGCCGATCCACACGCCGACAGCCGACGGGAAACGCAAACCGCCGTCATGGATCCAGTTATTGTCCACCTCATTGCGCTCGGTGGCCTCGTGTTCGGTCTCCGGGCTCCGCCCCTCGCCGATGCGCACGCCGCCCGCGCCGAGGCGGTGGAGGCGGTTCTGGAAGACGCGGTTATCCTGACAGCCCAGCCGCAACCAGACGCCGTAGAGGTCGCTTTCGGTGATCGTGCATCCCTCGATGGCGCAGTTCCGGGCGCCGTCGGCCATGAAGACCGCAGGTACGGCGTAGGCGGCCTGGAAATCCGGCATGCCGTCAGGCGGGATCAGGAAGCCCGCGTGCGCGAGCGTGAGGTCGGCGAAACGCAGGTGCTCGACGAACCGGCCGTTCGCAAGGTCGCCCTCCAGCGCGATGACGCCCGACGCCACGGGCGCGACGATGGTCGTCGTGTCCGGCGACTCGCCCGGCATCGGCAGGTAGCGGAGTTCGCCGGTCTCGCGGTTCAGGCTCCATTCGCCGGGGGCGTCCAACGCCTCGGCCACGTTCTCAACGAAGTACCGTTGGCGCGGGCCCCAACGCTCGAACTCCCAGAGCGCCGGGGTCTTGAACGTAACGACGCGCGCCGCTTCATCAAGCGAGGCGATCCGTCCGTAACTGACGTCCCAGGAGTGGTAGACGTTCACGATCGCGTCCTGCAGGCGCGACCACGCTTGGATATCGCCCGGCGCGTAGACGAACGCTGTCTTGCCGCGGTCGATGGCCTCGCCCGTCTCCGGGTCCTCAAGAGTCGGGGCGCGGCCCGCCGTGAAGAGGAAGCCTTCGTTCGGGGTGCGGGCCGGATGGCGGCGGCTTCCGTCCGCCCACAGGCTCTCGAAAACCCAGCCGCCGTTGGCGGCCTCGGGCAGGTCGACCACCCAGACGCCGTCCTCCACGCGCCAGCCTTCGATGACGCGCCCGCCGCTGATCACGGGGCGTTCGCCCGGATAGGCCGCGTAGGTGACGGGCGCATCAGCCGATCCGGAATCCTCCGGCGTGAACACGACCGGCTCCGCCACGGGGTACACGCCGCCGCGGAGCAACACGGTGATCGGCCCGGTTGCAGCGCCCTCGGCGCGCAGCCTTCGCACGGCGTTGCGCGCGCCCGCCAGCGTGTTCAGCGGACCGTCCTGGCCGGAGGGATCAGGCGCGTCGATCCGTCCCGACCATGCGTCTTCGCCGTTCGGCGCGACGTAGAGACGAACCGTTTCGCCCGCGGCATGCAGCGTCAGGCATCCCAATGCCGCGATCATGACCAACGCTCCCACTCCTCTTCGCATCATGCTTTGAATTGCCATCATATGTCCCCTCATCCTGCCGGTTGTTGCACATAGTGTTCCGTCAAGAACGTGGTCAGAAAAGCGAAGGCGCTGTCGACATCATCGCACCTTCGGAACAGATCGGTGTCTGTCGGGTTGATCATGCCCCATGACGCCAGGGCATCGAAGTCGACGACCTCATCCCAGAAGCGGGCTCCGTAGATCACGATCGGAAGCGGCTTCTGCACCTTTAGCGTCTGCACCAGGCACAGCAGCTCGAACAGCTCGTCAAACGTGCCGAACCCGCCGGGAAACGCGACGACCGCCCTGGCGAGATGCACAAACCAGAGTTTGCGCATGAAGAAGTAGTGAAACTCGAAAGCGAACTCGGGCGACTGATACGGATTGGGCGCCTGTTCAAACGGCAGGCTGATGTTGAACCCGATCGACTTGCCGCCCGCGAGTTCGGCGCCGTGGTTGGCGGCCTCCATGATGCCGGGGCCGCCCCCGGTGCAGATGTAGAACTGCTCGCACGGCTTGTTGCGTTCGAGCGACCACGCGGTGAGTCGGCGCGCCAACTCACGCGCGTCGTCGTAGTAACCGCTCATCGCATGCATGCGCACGGCGACGTCGTAGGCCTCTTGCGCCTCTCGCGTCGGCTGCGTGGCGATGCAGCGTCGCGCTTCCTCGACCTGTGGAGCAGTCTCTTCAGAGGGTCGCGCCCGCGCCGACCCGTAGAAGCAGATGGCATTCTCGACGCCAAGCCGCTGGAGTCGCGCCAAGGGCTCATGGTACTCGCAGAGCATCCGAATGGTCCGTGCGTCCGGGCTGGAGAGGAACTCGAGGTTCTTATAGGCCTTCTGCGGACGAACGGGCCGTTTGTCTGAGGGGTAATCGGGGTCGCTTGCCATCTGGGTCTCCCTGTCATCGCATGGACTACGCATAGGAACCGCTGACTACCCTAAGGTAGTCGAACGCACGGCGATTTCCAAGTCTGCAGCATGCGTCGCAGCGCCGTCGCCGAGTCGGCGGGATGATGCGCGGCGCGCGTTTGGGCGAGGCCGCGGGCCCTGCTAGAATTGCGCGGATGCACGCATTTCCGAAGCGGAGACCCCCATGCGCAAGTTGCTCGCACGTCACTCTCCCCTGCTGATCCTCGCGGCGCTGTCGCTCGCGATATCGATGGTGTCGCCTGACTTCAGGCAGCTCGGCAACCTGCAGAGCGTCCTCATGCGCACGTGCGTGATTGCGATCATGGCCATCGGGCAGACGCTGGTGATCATCGCGGGAGGCATCGACCTGTCCGTTGGGCAGGTGGCGGCGCTGGGCGGCGTGGTCTCGGCGCGCCTGGCGCAACCTGGGTTCGGCTGGCCTGTCGCGGCGGCCATCGTCGCGGGAACCGGGGCGGGCGCGGTCTGCGGTCTGATAAACGGCCTGCTTGTCGCCCGCGCCAAGGTCCCTCCGTTCATCGCGACGCTCGGCATGATGATGGCGGCGCGGGGGTTCGTGTTTCTGATCAGCGAGGGACAGACGGTCTCCGGAATGCCCAAGGCCTTCAACATCCTTGGCGGTTCGGTGCGGGTGTGGGGGCTCGCCGGCTGGTGGATCCCGGTGCTGGCCACTGCGGTCCTGTGCCTCATCTTCACCACGCTGCTCACGCTCACGCCGCTGGGGCGGCGCATCTTCGCGACGGGCGGCAACCCCGTCGGCGCCCGCATGTCGGGCATTCCCGTGGACCGAGTGCGCATAATCGTGTTCACTCTGTGCGGATTGACCGCGGGCTTCGCCGGATGCCTGCTGGCATCCAGAACGGGCGTGGGCGACCCGAGCTCCGGGCAGGGTCGCGAGCTCGACGCGATCGCGGCCTGCGTGATCGGCGGCGCCAGCCTGATGGGCGGCGAGGGCACGGTGATCGGCGCGGCGGCGGGTGCGTTGATCATGGAAGTGCTGGTGAATATCTGCAACCTGATGGACGTCAAAAACTACTGGCAGGACGTGATGGTGGGAACCATCGTGGTCGCCTTGGTATCCTACGATGTGTGGCGACGCAGGCGGTCCGGCCTGCTCCGGGAGTGATCTCCCGCGCTTCTGCTGCGTTTTGGCGCGCCGTCCGTGACGGATCGGGCGGCCGAGTGTATATACCGTCGGCGCGATGGGGGTGATGCCGACCGCCTCTCCCCCCTCTACCACACTGTTGAAGGGGCAGTTCCCATGAACGCGTTGCTGAGAGTCCTCACCGTCATCCTGCTCGGCATGATGGCCTTCTTCCTGGCCGGCATGCTGATGGTCGCGTGCGCGCCGACGGACCGCGCCGACGTCGACGGGGCGAAGTACACCTTCGCCGTCCTGCCGAAAGGGCTCAAACACCAGTTCTGGCTCACCGTGAAAGCGGGCGCGGACGCCGCAGCGGCGGAGTACGGCGCGGACATCATCTGGAAAGGCCCCCCGCAAGAGACCGACGTGGCGGCGCAGATCAGTCTCGTCGAGGACATGATCTCACGCGGGGTAGACGCTATCGTGTTGGCCGCGTGCGACCAGGACGGGCTCGTTACGGTGGTCGAGAAGGCGGCGGCAGCGGGGATCCCGGTGATCACCATCGATTCGGGCGTGAAGTCCGACAAGCCGGTGAGCTTCGTCGCGACGGACAACTTCGCGGGCGCCAAGGCGGCCGCGGATGTGCTGGCGGAGCTGATCGGCGGCTCGGGCAAGGTGGGCATGATCCCCTTCGTTCCCGGCGCGGCCACGTCTCAGATGCGAGAAGAGGGATTCCGTGAAGGCATCGCCGCATATCCGGAGATCGAGCTGGTCTCCGTACTCTACAGCTATAGCGACGTGGGCAAGGCCATGGCCGCGGCAGAAGACATGATGACCGCCAACAGCGACCTGCGCGGCATCTTCGCGGCCAATGAGAGCGGCGCGGTCGGGGCGATCCAAGCGCTCGACGTCTCCGGCAAAGCCGGCGAGATCAAGCTTGTCGGCTTCGACGCGTCCGATCGGCAGATCGACGCGCTCAGGAGCGGAACCATCCAGGCGCTGATCGTGCAGAACCCGTTCGAGATGGGGTACCAAGGCGTGAAGGCCGCGGTCGACCATCTGGAAGGTCGCGAGGTTCCGCCGCGCATCGATACGGGCGTCACCGTGGTCACGGCCGAGAACATGGACGACCCGGAGATCAGGCGTCTGCTGGATCCCGGATCCAAAGAGTGACCCGCCGCGGACTCAGCGGTCGCGGTCGATGATGTAGGCCGCCAACGCGCGGAACGTGTCCGCCTCCGGACCGAACCCGTCGAGCGCGCCCGTCGCACGGTCCACGGCCTCGCGCCCAAGCCGACGGGCCTCGTCGAGACCAAGCAGCCCTGGATAGGTAGACTTGCCGCGCGCTTCGTCGCTGCCCACCGGCTTGCCGAGCGCCGCTTCCGTGCCCGTGACGTTCAGGATGTCGTCGGCGATCTGAAACGCAAGCCCGATCTCCTCGCCGTAGCGCGTGAGGGCGCGGATCTGCGCGTCGCTCGCCCCGCTAAGCATGGCGCCCAGCTCCACCGAGACCCGGATGAGCGCACCGGTCTTGCAGGCATGCAGGCGCCGCAGCTCCGCCAACCCGAGCGCCTTCCCTTCGCCGTCCAGGTCGTAGACCTGTCCGCCGACCATACCGGCCGCGCCTGCCGCCCGGGCGAGCGTCGAGACGGCGACGACGCATCCAGACTTCGCGATCACATCAAACGCCATCGTGAGCAGCGCATCCCCGGCGAGAATGGCCAGCGCCTCGCCGAACCGGATGTGGCACGTGGGCCGACCGCGACGCATGTCGTCGTCATCCATGGCGGGCAGGTCGTCGTGGATCAGGGAGTAGGTGTGGATCATCTCGAGGGCGCAGGCCGCGGGCAACGCCGCCTCGTCGTCTCCGGACACGATCTCCGCCGCGCCGAGCGCCAAGGCCGGACGCAGCCGCTTGCCGCCGGCGAACAGGCTGTACTCGACGGCCTCGACCAGCGACGACGGCGCGCCGACCCACGCCGCAAGGTATGCGCGAAGGGCATTCTCGGTGCGTTCCGCTTTCGCGTTCAGAAACGTCGTCACTGGATCCATGACCACCCCCTTATCGCCGCAGGAAAGCCGGCGGCTCGGCGCACGCCGCGCTGCGAGGCGGAGCTAGAACAGCAGCTCGTCCTCTTTCCCGTCACCCTCGTCTGCCTCCTCGTCATCATCCCCGCCTGCATCCACCTCGCCTGAGGGGGCATTATCGGCGGCCGAGATATCCTCCTCGCCGTCCTCGCTGTCGGCATCCAAGGGCTCCGCGACGAGGTCGCCCTCGTTGTCCCTGCTGAGGACTTCGATGCGCTTCTCCGCCTGGGCGAGGGCCTTCTCGCAAGCGCGGGCCAGCCGCACGCCTTCCTCAAAACGCTTGAGGGAGTCGTCCAGCGTCAGATCGCCCTCCTCGAGCTCTTTCACGACCTGTTCCAGACGTTCGAGATCCTTCTCAAAGCTGCGTTGGGCCATCGGGTCCCTCCTCCACCGACTCGACCACGGCATCCGCGCCGCCGCGTGCGAATCGCAATCGCATTCTGTCACCACGGGCGAGCGCGGCGGCGTCGCGCACCAACACCGCATCGGCGCCGTCCGTTCCGTCCACACGCCACGCCAGCGCGTACCCCCGGGAAAGCACCGAGAGCGGGCTCAGGGCGTTCAGCCGCGCAGCCAGCGGAGCGACGCGGCCGCGCTGATGTGCGACGCGTTGCACCACCGCGCGCGCCAGTCTCGACCGCTGCGCCGCCAGGATCTCCCGCGCGCGCGCGACCCGCACGTGGGGCGAGAGATAGCCCAACGCACGGGTTGCGGCGGTCAAACGCGCTTTGCGCTCGGCCAGGCGCTCCGCGACCCGATCGTGCAACCGCATGGTCAGGTCGTCCACCTGCTGCCGCCGTTGCCGCACGATGTCGTCGGGGCGACGCAGGGCATAGCTCGCCGTCGCAAGCGCGAGACGATTTCTGAGGCGTTCGAGACGCGCGGACTGGGCCTTGCGCAGTCGACGCCGGAGCTGAACGACGGCATCACGCAGCGCGGTCTGCTCGCGCACGACGATCTCGGCGGCGGCGGACGGCGTGGGCGCACGCTTATCCGCGACGAAGTCGGTGAGACAGAAGTCCACCTCGTGACCGACGGCGCTGATGATGGGCGTACGCGCCTCGTACACCGCCCGTACGACGATCTCCTCGTTGAACGGCCAGAGGTCCTCGAGCGATCCGCCCCCGCGGCCAACGATCATGACATCCACACCGTAGGCGTCGAGCGCCCTGATGCCCTCGACGATTTCCGCGGCCGCTCCCTCCCCCTGCACCCGGGTCGGGTAGAGAATGACATGAACGTTCGCGAATCGGCGGTCGAGCACGTGCAGGATATCGCGGATCGCCGCGCCCGTACGCGATGTCACGATCCCGATGCGGCGGGGCAACATGGGCAGCTTCTTCTTGTGCGCCTCGTCGAACAGCCCCTCCTCCGACAGCTTCTTCTTGAGCTTCTCGAAGGCGATCTGGAGCGCCCCCATCCCCTTTGGATGGATCTCATCGCAGTTGATCTGGTACTGCCCGCGGCGTTCGTAGACCGTAACCAGCCCGTGCACAACGACTTCCATGCCGTTCTCGGGGCGAAATCGGAGGCGGATCAACCGCCCCTTGAAGATGACGGCGTCGAGCTGGCTGGCCTCATCCTTCAGGGTGAAGTAGGCGTGCCCCGCGCCGGATTCCTTCCAGTTCGAGATCTCGCCGGAAACCCAGATCTGGCCGATCTCGGACTCCAACGCGCCTTTCACGCGGCGCGTGACCTGGCTGACGGTGAGGATCTCGGGCTTGGCGGCGGTCGGCATGGCGGGCATTGTACTGAATCGGCGCGGCGAACCGGAAACGCTCAGGACCCCTCGGGCGCCGGCGGCACATGGGTGTACGGCGTGATCACGGGGTCGGACAGCAACACGAACGGCATGCGCGGACCTCCGATGCGGCCGCTGACCATCGCAACGATCATGTAACCGGACCCTTCGATATGGCCGGACTCCCGAATGTATCCGAGCCGGATCCGCACCTGCTCGCGCTGCGTCCAGTCGATCTCGTCGGACGGTACGTGCCACCAGGAGCCGAGGTGTTCCTTGGGAGCGCCGTCCCAAATGCTCGAACAGATCTGCTCGACGCCCAGCAGGTCGTCGCGGAACGCCCACACCTCGCCGCCGCGCCAGAGGCCGATCAGACGGACGTCGAAGTCCTTTTTGTAGCAGTAGACGACAAGCATGCCGATGGGCGCATACGCCTCGATGTCCACCGTCGGCGTGTAGCTCAGGTCGAAGCTCAGGACCCGGTCCTCGGCGTGCAAGTTCGTGATCGTGAACGGCGGGTTCTCGGGCTCGGGCGGGCGCGCGGCCTGAAGCGCGGACGGCGCGCGACAACCCGCCGCGGCCACGAGCACCGAGGCCGCAAGGCATATCCGGAGACACACGGAGCGGGAAGAGGTCGACGAGCTGCGCATAAGGCGCATAGCCTAGAGGAGGGCGGCGGCGCGTGTCCAATCGCCGGAACGTCGAGATCGTCTTGACTCCCGCGTGTGGAGCAAGTACCGTTCTACGGGGCTATCCCCCACCCTCGACCCAGCTTCCGGCGTTCGACCGGCGGCGCGCAGGAAAGGCGCAGCATCTATGAACGACACGACCAGTGCACCGATGGACTTCATCCGGGCAATCGTCGCGGAAGACGCCCGCACGGGCAAACACGACGGCCGCGTCGTGACGCGGTTTCCCCCCGAACCGAACGGCTACCTGCACATCGGNNATCTGCCTGAACTTCGGCATCGCTGAGCAGTTCGGCGGCGTGTGTCACCTGCGTTTCGACGACACGAACCCCACCAAGGAGGAGCAAGAGTACGTCGATTCGATCAAACGCGACATTCGGTGGCTGGGGTTCGACTGGGGCGAACATGAGCACTACGCGTCGGACTACTTCGACCAGCTTCACGAATGGGCCGTGCAACTGATCCGCGAGGGTCTGGCCTACGTGTGCGACATCGACGCGGAGGAGTTCAGCCGCGCGTATCGCGGCACGGTGAAACAGCCCGGCAAGAACAGCCCCTACCGCGATCGCTCGCCGGAGGAGAACCTCGACCTCTTCGAGCGGATGCGCGCAGGCGAGTTCCCGACGGGCGCGCGCGTGCTGCGCGCCAAGATCGACATGGCCTCGCCGAACATGCTGCTGCGAGACCCGGTGATGTATCGCATTCTCAAAGCGTCCCATCACCGGACCGGCGACAAGTGGTGCATCTATCCCACCTACGACTTCGCGCACGGGCAGTCGGACGCGATCGAGGGCGTGACGCACTCGATCTGCACGCTCGAGTTCGAGGTTCACCGTCCGCTGTACGACTGGTTCTGCGAGGCGCTGCGAATATTCCATCCGCGGCAGATCGAGTTCGCGCGGCTCAACCTGACCTACACCCTGCTGAGCAAGCGCCGCCTCATAGACCTGGTTCGCGAGGGCCATGTGCGCGGCTGGGACGACCCCCGCATGCCGACGATCTGCGGGTTCCGACGGCGCGGCTTCACCCCCGAGGCGATTCGCGACTTCTGCGCCCGGATCGGCGTGGCGCGGGCGGACAGCCTGAATGAGATCGGCCAGCTTGAGCACTGCCTGCGCGAAGACCTGAACCGGCGCGCCCCGCGCTACATGGGCGTGCTGGACCCGCTGAAGGTGGTAATCACGAACTACCCCGAGGGCCAGGTCGAGGAGTTCGACTGCGTGAACAATCCGGAAGATCCCGGGATGGGCGCGCGAAAGGTCCCCTTCTCACGGGAGATCTACATTGAGCGAGAGGACTTCATGGAGGATCCGCCCCGCAAGTTCTTCCGACTGAGCCCGGGCAAGGAGGTCCGCCTGCGCTATGCCTACTGGATCCGGTGCGAGGAGGTCGTGAAGGATGCGGACGGGGTCGTGACGGAGCTCCGTTGCACGTACGACCCGGCCACCCGCGGCGGAGACAATCCGCCCGACGGTCGAAAAGTGAAGGCGACGCTGCACTGGGCGTCGGCGCCGCACGCGGTGGACGCCGAGGTGCGCCTGTACGATCGCCTCTTCACGAAGGAAGACATGGGCGATCTGGGCGAGGATGAGGACTGGCGCGATCACCTGAACCCCGAGTCCCTTGTCGTCGTCGCGCACGCGAAGATCGAGCCGGCCGCCGCGGCGTGCGAGGTCGGCACGCATCTGCAGTTCGAGCGCAAGGGATACTTCTACGTGGACCCGGACTCGACGGAGACGCGCCGCGTGTTCAACCGGTCGGTCTCGCTGAAGGACGCCTGGGCGCGGGTTCAGCAGCGGGGCAATGCCTGACGCCCCGCAGGCATCACCCCATGCCAGTATGGCATAATCCCATGTGTTGAACTGCGGTCACGTTTCCCTGGATCCTGAACCATGCAGCGAACTGCCAAGGCGTTTCGCCTCCATATCGGTCTTTTCGGGCGCCGGAATGTCGGCAAATCGAGCCTGCTGAACGCGATAACGCGACAGCAGACCTCGATCGTGTCGGATCATGCGGGTACGACAACCGACCCGGTCGAGAAGCCGATGGAGCTGTTGCCGCTGGGTCCGGTGTTGTTCATCGACACGGCGGGCATCGACGACGAAGGCGCGCTCGGCGACTTGCGCATCCAGCGGACACGCAGCGTGTTCGACCGAACCGACCTGGGTGTGGTTGTCGCGGAAGCGGGCGCTTGGGGCGCGTTCGAACAGCACCTCCTCGACGAGTTCGCGTCGCGCGACGTGCCGGCGGTGGTCGTGTTCAACAAGGTCGACTTGGCCGAGCCGGATCCGGCCGTCCTGCAGGCGCTCGAAGCGGAGGATATCCCCTTCGTGCGCACCGTGGCCGAGCGCGGCGAAGGCGTGCTCGAGTTCCGGCAGGCGTTGCTCGATACCGCGCCCGAGGAGTTCGTGAACAACCCCGCGATCCTCGGCGATCTGGTCGGCCCGGGCGAGATGGCGGTGTTGGTCGTGCCCATCGACAAGGAGGCGCCGAAAGGGCGGCTGATCATGCCGCAGGTGCAGTCGATTCGCGACTTGCTGGACTCAGACGCCTACTGCATGGTGGTGAAGGAACGCGAACTGCGCATGGCGCTGGATCGGCTCAAGCATCCGCCGAAGCTGGTCGTCACGGACTCGCAGGCGTTTCTGAAGGTCGCCGCCGATACGCCGCGCGAGATCCCGATGACCAGCTTCTCGATCCTGTTTGCGCGCTTCCGGGGCGACCTTCTGGCGCAGGTCGAAGGGACGCTGGCGATCGACAGGCTGCGCCCGGGCGATCGCGTGCTCATTGCGGAGGCGTGCAGCCATCATCCCATCGCGGAGGACATCGGCCGCGTGAAGATCCCGCGTTGGCTGACGCAGTACGTCGGCGGAAAACTCGACATTCTGCATGTGCAGGGACACGATTTCCCGGACGACGTGGCGCCCTACAAGCTCGTCGTCCACTGCGGCGCTTGCACGATCAACCGGCGCGAGGTGCTGAACCGTCTCCTGCGGTGTCGGGCCGCGCGCGTTCCGATGACGAATTACGGACTGACCATCGCCTACAGCCTCGGCATATTCGAGCGCGCCCTCAGTCCATTCCCCGCTGCGCTCGAGGCATACCGCCGCCGCATGAAGCATGGCGACCAGACGTTCGGCGCGGAAGCGCTGTCCTTGCCGGCCGGCGCGGGCGAGGATCTATAGCGCCGCCGTCTGTCGCCGAGAACGCCGCGACAGGCGACGCGCACACAGGAACCTACATGATGCAGCAACCCTATACAGTGTCCCGCGACGACATCCACGCCTGGCTTCGGGAAGAGGATCCGACCCGGCTTGAAGCGTTGTGGCGCATGGCCGACGAGACGCGCAAGGCGAACGTGGGCGATGCGGTGCATCTGCGCGGATTGATCGAGATCTCGAGCTACTGCAGCCGCCAGTGCGGCTATTGCGGGCTTCGTTCCGGCAACCGGTCCATCGATCGATACCGGATGTCCGCGGACGAGATCCTCGAATGCGCGCGGCAAGCCGTGGAGTTCGGCTACGGCACGGTGGTGATGCAGTCCGGGGAGGACTGGGGCATCACGTGCGCGTGGATGGCGGACGTGGTGCGGCGGATCAAGGCGGAGACGCCGCTGGCGGTGACGCTGAGTCTGGGCGAACGGACGGATGAGGAGCTGGCGACCTGGAAGGAGGCGGGCGCGGACCGCTACCTGCTGCGCTTCGAGACCTCGGATCCGGAGCTGTACCGGCTGATCCATCCCACGCCGGCCGACCGTCCCCGGCAGGACCGCATGGAGATCCTGCGCGTCTTGCGCGGTCTGGGCTACGAGGTGGGCAGCGGCGTGATGGTCGGCATCCCCGGCCAGACGTACGACACGCTCGCCCGTGACATCGATACGTTCCGCGCGCTCGACCTCGACATGGTCGGCGTGGGCCCGTACATCAGTCACCCGGCCACGCCGCTGGGTTCCGGCGGCTGGCGCAGGCAGATCCCCCCTGAGGAGCAGGTCCCGAACACCGAGGGCATGACGTACAAAGTGGTGGCGCTGACCCGGCTTGTCGCGCCCGAGGCGAACATTCCGAGCACGACCGCACTGGCGACGCTGAACCGCGCGCAGGGGCGCGAGACCGGGCTGCGACGCGGGGCGAACGTCGTGATGCCGAACCTGACGCCGGTGAAGTATCGGGAGATGTACGAGATCTACCCGGCCAAGGTCTGCATCAACGAGACGTCGAACGAGTGCCGCTTCTGCATGCAGGTCCGCATCCAGTCGATCGGACGCGCGCTCGGCACGGGCCAGGGCGGACGAGTGCGCGGGGGCGTCCCGACGGCGGGGCAAACGGACGCGCCGAACCGCCAGGGGGACGTCTGAGAACGCCATGGGGAGAAAACGCGCCACGGATACGTTGCGGCACGCACTGCTCGAACGGCTCATGCACTACTACTACTACGTGGGCGAGCGCCTCGATCTGGTCAATGGCCGCCGCGCCCCGGGGGAACGCCTGCTGACGGTGTCGAGCGCGGAGATCGCGCAGTTCCTGAACATGGACGACACGCTGGTGCGGAAGGACCTCGCGGCGATCGGCGTGCGCGGGTATCCACGCGTCGGGTTTCGCGCGGTCGAGGTGATGCGCGCAATCCGCGACGCCCTCGGCTTCAATGATGTCTACAAGGCCATCATCGTCGGCGCGGGGCGCATGGGCGGCGCGTTGGCGACCTACACGGACTTCTCGAAGTACGGCCTGTTTGTCGTGGCCGCGTTCGACGTGGACGCGGACAAGCATGGTCGCCTGTTGGGAGACATCGAGATCCTTCCGATGCAGGACCTCGAGAAGACGATCCTCGAACACGGCGTGCGCCTGGCCATCCTCACGGCGCCCGTGGACCCGGCGCAAGACATCGCCGATCGGTTGGTGGCGGCGGGCGTTCGCGCGATCTGGAACTTCGCCCCCACGAAGCTGACGACGCCGGACCACGTGGTGGTGCGACACGAACACATCTCGGTGGGGCTGGCCGAGCTGGCCTACCACTTGAAGCGGCTGCAAGGCGTCGGGACGCCCGACGCCGCCCTTGACGCCTCGCCGTCTCCCGCGGACGAGGCGCCTGAAGACTAGCCTGCGCACTCAGTCCGCGGCGTGCGAGGGCGCATCCACGGAATCGAGCAGTCGCCGCAATCGTTCCACGATCCGTAGCGCCTCCTCCAGCGCTTTCCGTTGGGGTCGGAATGCGGATCGTTCCTCCGCAAGCGCCGCGCGCAAGGCCGCCAGCGCCTGCACCCGGGCGCGTCGCGCACACCACCGGTTCAGCCCGCCGAGAACAAGCATCTCCGCGAACAGAAGCAGCAGCAACACAACCCCGGCGTGTAGGAAGAAGTCGCCCGACAACACGTCTCCCGCATAGAACGCGCTAACGACGCGCCACCCGGCGAAGATCAGAAACGCGAGGGGGACGGCATCGGCCAGCAACGTCGCGGGCCACCCGGTGAGCAGCCGCGCATACGCCGTTACCCGGTCGCGCGCGACGCCGCTGAGCAGGCTCGCCACCCGTTCTCCCACGCCGACCACGAACTGGTCGCGTCCTCGGTCCACCTGATCCACGTTGAAGCCCGCGCGCGCCAACGCGAGATCGACTTCGGCCGCGGCCGCGTCATAGGCGGGTCCCATTCCGGCGGCAAGCCCGCGCAAGGCCTCCACCGACGCCGCTTCGCCCGTCAGCAGGGACGCGGCGCCGCGCCCGACGGCGTCGCGACCCAGCCCGAGCCACCGACCCGCAAGTCGGTACGGGGCCTGGCGCAGCAGGCTTGACACCCGACGGAAGGAGCCAACCACCCCTTTGGCGCGGACGGCGGTCTCGTGCTGCAGGGCGTGCTCCCACAGGTGCGGCTCCTTGAACAAGCGATGCGCCAGGTGCTGTGCCGTCTCCCGCGCCAGGGCCTCGCTCTTCGCGTCGAGCAGTGCGTTCAGCTCGACGAGTTCTCCATGGTGCGACCCTACGCGCTCGCGGAGCGTGTCCAGCGTCTTTCGCAGGAGGCCTTGGGCGTTAGATCGTTTGATGCGACCAACCTGCTCCTGCGTCAGCTCTTCACGCAGGTACCCTTCCAATCGGGGGAAATCGTACTCCTCGGGTGACGGCGACGCGCCCCGCAGCTTGCGGTCGAACGCCCGCAGCGCGTTCACCCGGAAGTAGGCCGAGATCGCGAAGCCGTGCGCGCGGGCCTGTGCGAGCCAATGCTCCCGCAGAGACGCATCCGCGCCATGGGCTTTCGTCTCGACGCACGCGATCTGCCGTTCTCCGCGCAAGGGACGGATCAGCGACCACGTCGCCTCGTCGAGGTACTTCTCCGGACTGCCGCAAACGAGCACGAGGTCGCACTGGCGCAGCGCCTGCTCGACCAACGCACGGTGTTCCCGCACGACCGTGTCCGAGTCCGGCGTATCCACCAGCACGAGACGCTCCAACGCGGAGCCTGAGACCATGCGCCAGCCCTCAAAGGCCAGCCGCGCCCCAGGGGGATGATACACGGTCGGCGTAGATGTGCAGGGCCGATACTCAGAGGTGGCGGCGAGTTCGTCGCCCGCGAGCGCGTTCAGCAGCGTGCTCTTCCCCACGCCGGACCCGCCGATCAAGGCGACCACCAGCAGGTCGTCGAGCCGCACCTCACGCGTGCGCAACTCGTTCAGACGCGTGCGAAGCCGCGGCGTCTCTCGGGTGAGGGGCTGCCACGGCCCGCCGTAGGCCGCAGCCTCGTCGAGCACATCGAGCACCGTGGCGAACGATCCCGGAGGGTTCGACGCCGCAGGGTCTGCATAGGAATTCATCAACAACTCCCAGTTGCCATTCCGCGCAGCTCATCGCGGATCTCGCGCAGTCGGCGGATGTGTTCCGGTCGCCATGTCCGCCCGGACGCGATCGCCTCGCCGTCGTCGCCCAGACCGGCGCTAACTTGTCGCCCGATCCGCGACAGGATCAGATCGCGCACCTGCTCGGCCGCATCGAGGCCGAAGAGCAGCCCCCGATGCGCGGAGAAAAACTGCACCGCCTCCGCGTTCTGCCCGGTCGCGCCGCCTCCCCCTGCCGTCTCGAGTACCACGTCCGCGATGCCATAATGGCGCTGGATCGGACCTTGGGTGACCTTCACGTTCTGTACGTTTTCGAACGTGAACGTCTGCTCGACGACCAGGAGGATGCCGGTGCGGAGGCGAACGCTCCGCTGGTTCATCACGTACCAAGTGGTGTCGTACCGCAGCCGAATCCAGACGTGTCCGATGACCGCGTGCGCGACCCAGAAGACGGCGGTGATGCCCGCGGCCAGCGAGGCTATGCCGCGCGCATCGGACACCAGAGCAGACACCAGAACGGGCACACCTGCGGTGATGACCCCCAGCAGCTCGGAGGCGAGGAGTAGATTCAGCCGGAAGCGCTTGTAGCGCAGGTAGCCCGGGGCCGGATGGAACGCGTCCACGGTCTCACCCGGCGCGACGGGAAGCTCCGGCGGCGTACGCGGGACCCGAAGCAGCGCCATCAAGATGATCCAGACCGTGCCGTACACCGGTCCGTCCTGGCGCACCTGCGCGGTCATCGGACCCGCCCCCCGGAACGGAGCGCCCGAAGCAGGTCGCGGATCTCCGTCAGCAGCGCGAGCGCCTCATCGCCCTCGCCGTCCGAGCGCGCGCTGCGAACGGACTCGCCGCGCGCGCCGCGCATCTCCGTATAGAGGTAATCGCGCAGCGCCTCGTACTGCCGGATGCCCTCGATCGTCATCTCCGGCGCGGCGCTGCCGGAGGCGGTCTGCACCGCCACGGACGCGAGGCCCATCCAGCGTTGCACGATGTTCCGGGTCAGGTGGATGTCCTGGATCCGCCGGTAGGACAGGTAGATCTCGCGGCGAAACAGCACGCCCCATCGCATCGCCACGCCGCTCTCGTCGAACCGATAGCTCAGCGTGAGGTACTTGAACAGAAGAGGCGGGAACGCCAGCACGAGCACGGGACCCGTGAACAGGCAGATCACGAAGTAGTACGCGAGCAGCCCCGAGACCGGTCGCGTGATGCGACGCGGATCGAATTCGCCGCCATCTCGGCCGCGCATTTGGGCTCCCTCCCCGGTTACGACACAGGGGCGCTGCGACGCGACACGGCTTCCGTCAACTCCGCCAGTGCGGCCCGGAGTTCCGCCATCACCTCGCCCGCAAGCGGGGCGGACGCGGCCTCGAGACGCAACAGCGCCTGGTCGGTCACGTGTCGCTCCATCGCCTCCGCGAACGCCGCACGCCGCTCCTTCCGCCACGGCGACAGGAAATCGAACATGGCATCGCCGAACTGATACTCGAAGACCCGCGCGGCAAACTGCTCGACGAAGGGGCCCGCAATCGCGACGGTCGCTTCGGGCAGACCGGGACCCGTGTAGATCGCGACAGGCACGGCGATCGCCGCGGGGGTTGCGGCCAACAGCGCATCCAACGCCTCAACCACATGGCGCTGGCCCCGGTGGTCGTTCCACCACGCATCGAGCATGCGGTGCGCGTGTTGACGGAACTCTTCAGAGATGCGGTCGCCCCGCAGCGTATCGCGCACGACGCGCGCGATCGCCGTGTCCACATCGAGGCCCGCCAAGCCTCGGTCCACCAGGTGCGCGGCAGGCTCGCGCAGATTTGGACACGTCTCAAGGTAGCCGGTAGCGAGCGTGCGAGCAATGCGCTCGACGGCCTGCTGCTGCACGGCCCGGATCTCCTCTTCAGACGGCGGCGTCGGGTCCGCCTCCAGGCGGGACCGTTTGCGGAAGGAACGGAACACGGTCCTTCCGGCCGCCGTCACGCCTTTCACGACCGTCTTGCTTGTCGACCCGATCCAACGACGCACAGGACCGCGGCGCTCTTGGACGAAATCGTGGAATAACCCTCCCACCTCCGCGCCGGGAAGGGGGTCAAAGTCCTCCGCAGACCGGCGGGCGCGGTCGCGGAATTCGTCCGCCGTAGATCGGAGCTGCGCACTGATCGCGCCGGCATGCGTGACAAACTCCTCGGCCTGCCGCGCCACGTGCTCGACCGACCCGCGAAAGACGTCCTCCTTGATGCGACGCACGTCGATGGCCAGCAGGTGCCGCAGCAGGTCCGGGCGCCCGTCATCAAGCGATGCGATCGGCGCCATCGAGTCCGTCCCCAGATCGAAGTCATGCGGCGCGACGAAGCACGGCCCGTCGATGCCCACATCCTCACAAAACTCCGACAACTGCCGGCGCGCGACGGCATAGCCGTCCCGGGGGTCCGCCTTGTTCATCAGCGGCAGGATCACGCGTCCGGAGCGCTGCGCCTGTCGGAAGAAAGCGACGACCCGCTCGTCGCGGTACTTCTCCCCCGTGACCACCGCGACAATGACGTCGCCAAGGGCCCGGATGTGCTCCGCGACGTCCCAGTTCTCCCGCTCGATCGAGTCGACATCCGGCGTGTCGAGCAGAACCAGACGATCCGGCAACGATTCGCTCTCCGCTACAAAGAGCGCAGCGGCCGGGGCATCGCTGTCCAGCACATCGTCGGCGCTGCCGAGGCGGAGCGGATGGAACTCGGGCGTCAACCTGCCGTCCAAACACTGCTGTGCGCGGGCCGGACTGGCCGCGAGCAGCGGACGACGCGTGGCCGCGGCCGTTGCGGCCACAGGACTCGCCGCCCGGCCCAGCAAGAGATTGAAAACGGTCGACTTGCCGGTGTTGGTGCCGCCGGCGACGGCGACGATAAGACACCCCTCTCCGCCAAGTTGCGGGACGAGCTTGTAGGAGAGCAGGTCTGTCCACGCGTCGGCGCCGTCAAATACCGCCTCGGCCAAGCGCGGATCCACCCCAAGCGCTTGGCGGAGACTCCTGAGCGATTCGTCGAACCGCACGAGCGCTGCACCGACTCCGTCTGCCATGGGTCACAAGGGTACGGCCCGCGCGTTCTGCAATCAAGGCGACCGTCATACTCCCGCGAATCGAAGGCGCCGCGCGGTTGTGGTGGAGGGGGCGGCCCGGCGCCCCCCTCCGACGCGGCGGAATACGCCGCGAGAACCGACGGTTCTACTCCACGCCGGTAAGCGCCGTGACCACCAGACTCGGAGGACCTCCACACCATGCAGACGGACCGCGGCGCGACGCAGGCACGGCTTCCGCGCCCCCTTGCCCAACTGCTGACCGTCGGCCTCGTCCTGACAGCCCTGTGCGCGGCGACGGTCGCGTCGGCAACAGAACCTCCCGCTGACGCCGCGGCCATCCAGGACGGCATCGGCCAGGCGGTCGCCGCGCTGCAAGCCTCGGGCGCGGGCAAGGCCGTGGACGACCCCGAGCGCCTCGTCGCGATGTACATGCTGGCGCACGATGCGCCGCCGACGCCGGAGATCTTTCTCGCAATCCGGGCCCTGATCGACCAGTGGAAGCTGGGCGCGGAGGAGGTCCTATCGCTCGTGATCCGAGGCGACCAGCCCCGCCCTTCCTGGGACCAATGCCGCCGATTCGTTCAACGCTTCCGGACGAAAGGCATCGGCGCGGATGCGCGGGCGAATCGCTCGGCAAAACGCCTCGCCGCGATGGACCCGGGAACCATCATAGCGTCTGTCGCCGCGAAGGAATCGGCGTTGCAGGCGCTGCCGGGCGACCAGACGCCGCCCGCGGATGCGCCCGCTCCGCCGCGGTCTTACAGCACGTACTTCGGCTACCTGCACAGCCACAGCGCGCTCTCGCTCGACGCCGCCGGCGACCCGTACGAAGCGTATCGCACGGCCCGCGACATCGCCGGACTGGACTTCTTCGCGTTGACCGACCACGCGGAGTTCCTGGTGATCTGGCCCTGGGACGACAAGTGGGAGACCCTTCGCGACGCGGCCGATGCCGCCGACCGACCGGGCGCCTTCGCGGCGCTTTGGGGCTTCGAGTGGTCCAACCCGGTGTTGGGCCATGTGACGGTGTTGAACAGCGAGGACTTCATCACCAGCCTCGCGCCGTTCGGACTGGGCGAGTTCTACGTCTGGCTGAGCGCGGAGGCGGACGCGTTCGGCGTCTTCAACCACCCCGGCGACTTCGACTTCATCGGGGTTGAGTTCTACCGGTTCGCCCATTTCCCCATCGCCGAGCGCCAGATGACGGGGATCGAGGTGTGGAACACGAATTCCGGCTTCGATCGCTACTACTACGGCGGCAGTTGGAGCAGCGTTCTGCCGTACTACGACCTCGCGAATCAGCGCGGATGGCGCGTCGGGGCGAGCGGCGGACAGGACAACCATCGGGCGGACTGGGGCCTGACGAACGACTTCCGCGTCGGCGTGCTCGCCGACGAGCTTACCCGCGAGGGCATCGCCCAGGCGTTCCTCGCGCGCCGGTTCTACGCGACCGAGGACAGCGGCCTGCACCTGGACTTCCGGTCGTCGGGCCACCCAATGGGGTCGCGGCTCACGGGACTCCCCCGCACGTTCGCCGTGACGGCATGGGACGCGGAGGGCGACGCGTTCGCCGAAGTGCGACTGCTGCGGAACGGCGAGGTAATCCAGACGGCGGAGGTCGCGGGGAACCCGGTCGAGGCCGCGTTCAGCGATCCGGACGGGCAAGGCGATGACTACTACTACGTGATCGTCACGCAGACGGACGATTCATCGGGAAGCGGGCGCGGCGACGAAGCGATCTCCGCGCCAATCTGGTTCTTCGACGCCCCGTCCGGTCCGCCCGCCCCCGCTTGCGGCGCGGCAGGCGACCCCAAGGCTTCCGGCGCCGGCATCACGCCCCTGCTCCTCGTAGCGAGCGCGCCGGCCCTCCTTGCGCGCATACGCCGTCGCCAACGTCGGTAGGCTGCCCCTCTCCCCAGTTTCCACGGCCTCGCCCACGCTCCAACGCGTTCCGGTTGGCATCGCGAGCGCAGCATGGTAGCATTCCGTTGTTGCGCGTCGAATCCGTGCGCAACGATGACGGGGCCAGACCGGGGAGTAGAGCGATGATGTTTCGGGCGGCATTGGCGTGGGGAGTTGTGTCGGCCGCGGGCGTGGGGGCGTGGGCGGACAGCCTGCCCTGGTGGGACGACTATCCCCGGATCGTCGAGACGCTGGATGTCGGCATCGCCCAGGACCATCACGCATCGGTGGGCGTGTGCGCCACCGACAACGACCCCGGCTGGGGCACGTACGGCCAGATGAACGGGCGGCGTCCCCACGTGCGCAACGCCTTCCACGGCGCCGGCATCCGCACGATGTCGTACTTCGAGACGTTCGGGCAGTCCTACTGCTACATCGCCGAGATCGGCGAACAGGGCGACGCGGAATTCGCGCCCATCCTCCATCAGCACTGGGGATGGCAGGCCTACTCCGGCGGCCCGATCCACTGGGTGGGCGTGCAGAACTGGTTCGACGATGAGGAATTCGCGCGACCCTACACCCGCACGCACCCCGTGTACGGCGGACCGCCGATGCGCTATCCGGACGGGACGGAGGCCACGGGATACGACGGGCCGGAGACCGATCCGCGGAACAGCCGGGTGTTCGACGCCGCGTGTTCGAAGAGCATCTACGGCGATATCAGCACGGAGTACGCATTCAACGCGGCGGTCAACGCCATCGATCCCGACACCGGGCAGCCCGTCGGACCGCTGGATGGTCTGTTCGAGGTGGACGGGGCCTACACCGGGCTGTTCATGTTCGGACGTGACAGCGCCTGTCCGCATTGGCTGGACTACGTCTATGCGTCGACGCGCCTCGCGGCGGGGAACGGGCTGGACGGCATGTGGACGGACAACTTCAGTCCGTGGGACAGTCTCGGCTACGGTCCCAATCAGCGCGGCTTCGGCGACTGGTCGGTCGCCACGTTCCGCGACTACCTCGCCGCGCACTTCACAACGGACGAACTGAGCGCGATGGGCGTCGCCGATCCCGCCGCGTTCGACATTGCCGCGTACCTCATCGCCCAGGCCGAGACGTGGTCGGGGGTGTCGACCCCGTCGCTGAACCACAGCGTCTGGCGCGACGCGCGATGGATGGACGACCCGCTCTGGCGCGCTTACCTCATACACAAGCGCCAGACGGGCACGGCGGCGCTCGATGGCTACTACGACACCGTCAAGCGGGCAGCCGAGGACGCCGGAAACTCGGCGTTCTTCATCGCGGGGAATGACATCCCCTTCTACAGCTTGGGATGGTGTCGCGGGGAGCTGGACATGGTCAGCACGGAGCTGTCGCCGGGCTGGCACATGGGCGCCGGAAGCCGGGGCATCATGCTGCCGCCGCTGGGCCGTTTCGCGCCGGTGTACCGTCTCGGCCGCGAACACGCGAAAAGCCGGATCATGAACATTTGGCTCTACCTCGAGGGACCCTTCGCATCGTACCGACTGAACCCCAACCTGCTCAGCGTGTTCTACTTCGAAATGCTGGCCAACCACGCGCTGCCGATGTTCCACCCAGGAAACCCCCGCGTCGCGGGTACGGACGCCGACAACGCGGCCTTCTTCGCGTTCGTTGAGTCCGTGCAGGACGAGTGGGGCGCGCGCGTCCCAGCGCACGACGTCGGCGTGTACTACTCGTCATCGTCGATCCTTCGCGAACTGGCGCCGGGCGGGTTTCTCAACATGAACGACCAGCCGCATCAGTTCGCGATCTGGGGCATCGGGACGATGCTCGGCGAGATGCATCAGCAGTACCGCTACATCCCGGAGTGGTCGCTGACGCCGGAGGCGCTCGAAGGAGTCCGCGTACTGATCATCCCGCATGCGTTGGTCTTCGACCCGGACGACGCCGCGAATGTCGTCCAGCCTTGGCTGGATCAGGGCGGAAAGCTCATCATCACGGGCGACAGCGGGATGTATCTGCCGGAGTCGGGCAACTTCGCCGAGAATCCGGACGGGCCCTGCACCGCGGACCTCACGGGCGACATTCTGCGGATCACGGCGAACGCGGGACGCGACTACTACCTCGCGACGGACGCCCGGCCCGCGCTGCTCGATGCCTGGCGCGCGCAGTATGACGCGTTCACGGCAGACACGGAGCGACTCGTGGAGGCGCCGTCCGCGCCGTCGACCATTGGGGTCAGCGCCTTCGCCGACGCGGGGCTGCGCCGGTACTACCTCGATCTGCACAACTACGACATCGACGTGGATACGGACGTGCTCACCGCGGCGCCCCCGGCGTCGTTCGCGGTGGAGCTGCCTGCGTTCGTGCAGAACCCGACGGCCGCCGCCTTCTCGCCCGACGCAACGCCGGTGGTGCTGTTCACGCACGACGGGAACGGCGCGGCGCAGATGGACGTGGGCGCGTTCCAGCGCTACGCGTGCGTCGTGATCGACTCAGACACCGACGGCGACGGACTGACCGACGCCGCCGAGATCCGCGGCGACTACGGCTACGGCACGGATCCGGACTCAGCGGACACGGACGGCGACGGCATCAGCGACTACGACGAGATCATGGGCACGCTGGGGGTCGCCACGAACCCGCTGCTGGCCGATACCGACGACGACGGCCTCAACGACCTCGACGAGATCGAGGGAGGATCCGACCCGTTGGACCCCCTGTCCCCGAATCCGGGCCCGCTTCCGATCGTCGCCTATCCGGCGGGTCTGGCGTTGCTCGGCATCGGCGCGCTGATCCTCCGCCGCCGCAACGCGCGGTGATCGACGACAGTAGAACGAGCCGCCCTCGACTCCCTGACCAGCCACGTCGGGGCGCTTCTATAACCTCACCCGCGGCCCGGGACTGAGTATACCCTCACCTGAGGTCCGGCGATCGAGCGGCTTGCGCTTTCGCCACTGATCGCGCGCACCACGACAGGCTGCAGAGATGAGCCCGCCGCCGGGCAGACTCCAGACGGCGAACACGACCTGCCCGATCACGGACGGCGCCGCGCCAGGCAGGCGCAACGCCGCGGCCTGCCGCCAGAACGCCCGCGCCTCGCGGGGATAGCCCCGCACAGCAAGGCTGACGCACTTGCTGAAGGTCACGCGAGCAATCAACCGCGCCCGTTCGTCAGTCATCTCCCCCTGATCGCGCAGCAGCCCGGCGACGCCAAGGAAGCTGCGCGCATGACTGCGGATATGCGGGGCGCTGGAGTCCTTCTGCGACATGCGGTCCGCCCCTTGCGGCGAGCGACGGACGTAGTTGTCCGCCATGTTCACGCGACCGCCCGCGACGCCGCTCGCCAACACGCGCATGTGGAAATCGCCGTCCTGCCAACTCAGGACTGACGCATCCCACGGGTACCGCTCGATCACTTCGCGCCGCCAGATCGGGCCGGTCGTGTGCCACGGGTTGTCCACACGCAGGAATCGCGTCAGGTCCGACTCGGTCGTGAACACGTTCCACAGGATGCCGAGATCGCCGGGCGCTTCGGCGAACAGCTCCGACAGGTAGGCGATGTACGCCAGCCCCGGGTAACACTCCATATCGCGGACGCGCCGTTCCAGGCAGTCCGGGGCCAGCAGGTCGTCCGAATCAAGGAAGACCACGTATCCGCCGCTGCTGTGCGCGACCCCCTGGTTCCGGCACACGTTCGCATTGCCGACCTCTCCCTCGCGTCGGTACGGACGGACACGCGGTTCCTCCCGCGACGCCTGCTCCAGGTATGCCCACGTGTCGTCCGTGGAGCCGTCGTCCACCACGACGACTTCCCAGTGCGGGTACGTCTGCGCGCGCACGGAGTCCAGCGTCTCCACGATCAGGTCCCGGCGGTTGTGAGTCGGGATGACGACGGAAACGAGGGGACGGTCCGTCGGGTCACGCGACTCCGTCACGACTCAGCTCCTCGCCCGCATGAGTCCAAGACGCCGTAACAGCGTCCCGGCTGTTCCTCGCACATACCAGTACAGATAGCTGCGTTGCCGCTGGCGGATCAACCGCACGCGTTCCCGCGTGCGCAGTTCCTTCGGGATCCAGCGAAGCACTTCGCGCGCCGCGAGATATCCGTAGAGCCTGTGCACACTCGCGTCCCGGATGATCCTGTTCTCCCCATGCACACGCCGCATCGCAACGGCGCGGTCCAACGTGCCGCCGGCCAGGCGCCCCGCCAGCATCATCCTCCACCACATGCATGTGTCCTGCGCCATAGGAAGGTGCGTCGGGAACAGCCCGGTCCGCTCAAACAACGTGCGCCGCACGATGATGCCATCCGTACAGAAATAGCCGTGGCCGCCGCCGACTATGCGCTCGAAAAGCTCCTCGGGCGCGATGCCCTCCGACACCGTTGTGACCTCCCCGTCCGGGCGATGCACGGTCCACCACGCCTCCGCTTCCGGGGAATCAAACGCCACGCCCACCGCTTCGTAGACCCCGTCGATGGACGGATCGGACTCCAGGATAGCCAGCGCCTTCTCGTAGCGGTTGGGCAGGAAGTAGTCGTCCGCGTCGAGGAAGGCGACGTACTTGCACTGCGCGGCCTCGATCCCCAAGTTCCGCGATGCCCCCGCCCCCCGGTTCTCACCATTGGGGTGACGCAACAGCCGCACGCGATCATCCTCAGCGGCCAGTCGCTCGCACACCGCCAGCGCCCCGTCCGGCGAGCCGTCCTCGATCAGCAACACCTCGCCCGTCTCCGGCAGCGCCAGCGCCGACGCAACCGCCTGCGCCACATACCGCTCCGCGTTGTATACGGGAATGATAACGGACACCGAGTGTCCACCGGTCTCCACATCCGTCGAGGTCAACTCACCTCCTCTGCAAAGCCTCCGCCGTCAGGTCGAAGGTCTCTGCCGCCAGCCTTCGCACGTCAGGCAGTGCCGACTCGACACCGGCCTTGAGCGCGGGCACGCCCTCAATGAACTCATCGAACAGAGAGATGACCGCACCACCGCCAACCCCGTCAACGCTCTCCACGGCATACTTCTCCAGCCCGAAAGGCTTCAGCAGCTCCCGGTACTTGTGCGACCAGGACAACGCCATGCAAGGAATCCCTTGGGACAGCGCCGCGACCAACGCATGGAACCGGGACCCGATGACGCAAGCCGTCTTCCCAATCACGGCCTTCATCTCCGCTGCTGGCGCGGGATCCAAGAAGGCCTTCGCTCTGTCGTCTCCGACAGCAGCCTCGAGCAGGGCACACAGCAGGCGGTCATCCTTGCTGCCGGTGTCGGAGAGCGAGACCTCGTGCGGAACGAACAGCACGGCATAGCCCCGTTCGAGCAACCGGCGGCTGACCGCAATGAGATCCTGGACGTACGCGTTGCGCGTGCCGATCCCCTGGGAACGCTCATACACACGCATATTGGGCGCTACGGCCGCCAAGGGTCTGCCCGTGTCCGCAAGACCTATCTCCGCGAGGCGTCGATCGGCGCATCTTGGATCACTCGCAGCGAAGAGAAAAGCGATATCCGGCGAGACCCTCACCTGGGGTGGAAGGCCTCTAGGAAACAGCGAGGAGAGCGCGTCAAGGCTCTCACTATCGCGCACGAACGTAAGCGTGGCCTGACGACATGCTTCCCGCGCGATGTGTCCCACTTCAGGTCGCGAGAATGGACCCCACGCTTGAGGCATACATATGTAAGGTCTTCCCATGGGACCACGGCTGTACACCGCAAGGTTCGCCCTCGGAGCATAGCGTATGCCGAAGGGATCGGCGTACGCATAGCCACTGACGTCGAGCGTAGCATCTGCCTGGGAGAGGAACGCGACGGGTTCCCGCCATGATCGGCGTACCAGACGCGGCAACCGACCGGGACGCGATCCCGCCAGCATCAGCGCTTTCAACCCAGCAGCTACGCCTCGAGGGAGCTTCACACATTCGATCCCCTCAGCCTCAAGTACAGCCGGCGGCGAGGCAGCCGACGGCGCCATGCAGAACGATGCGCCCGGTACCCGCGCCCCGATCTCAGCCTGCACCGTCTTCACCATCGCCTCCGCCCCCTTGTTTACGAAGCCGCCGCCGACGACGAGCACCTTCATGGCGTTCTCACCCTGTCCCCGGCACGGTGGGCTGACCCGCCGGCTACCGTACGGTTGTAGACACGCATCTCCTCCAGGGACCGCTTGGCCGACGACGGCGCGAACCCCTCAGGATCCAAGTACCCCGCAGTCACGAGCATCACAGGCCTCTCCGTCGAGGCCAGGCCCAGCAACTCCTGCATCCGCTTCTCTCGCTCATGAATGTCCGGCCAGTTGACGCAGCACGAGGCGACGCCCTGAACTTGAAGCCCAAACACGAATGCCATCGCCGCCAGAGACACGTCGATGTAGATCAGGTGCCGGTCTCGCGGCTCTGGGTACGCTCCCAGATTCCCAACCAGCACTACCAGTACCGGAATCTGATGGTCTGCATGGTCGATTCCGATAGGAATCTTCGCAACTTCGCGGACAAGATCGGGCTCGTCAAAGACGCGGAATGAGAACGCCTGCCTGTTGCACGCGCTCGGGGACTCGATCGCTACGGAGATCGCGGCATCGATCACATCCCGGGGCACAGGTCTGTCCAAGTAGTCTCTGATACTGTGTCGAGTACGGGCCAGGTGCAGCAGGTCCGCTATGCCGAAACCGTACTCAGGCATCTTCGGACGCACGACACCGCCTTCCCCGCCGTTCGCCACAAGCCCAGCCGGCAGTGCCAGCCGCTGGAACGCCTCCCGTGCGTGTTCGACCCGGTCCTCTCCCTTCACGGCCGCGAAGTACGCCCGAAGGGCCGTCGCGCCCCACGCTATGTCTTCCCTGTACTCCGTGCAGCCTTCCTCGTACGCTTCTGCAAGCAGCCCTAGAAACGCCACAGTCTCTCCGATGTAATCTGCGGCGAACACCTCTCGCCTGGGGCGCGTCGCCAACCCTTTCTCGATCCGATGGATGGAACGGCGAAAGGAGTACAGGGAAGTCGTGCGCAATTGCCAGTGAACCAGGCGGGCGATAGCGACCGCGCGCTGCTCCCAGAAAAACGCCCCATCCAACGCACTGTGCAGGCAGACTAGACTCCGGAACACCGCGCCGGTGTCTGCACCCCGTCGGGCCCTACGTGCCAACGCTGATTCCGTCAACCGAAGTAGACGGCCGGCTAGTGCTCTTCGCAAATCACACATCCTGGCAATCCAAACCAACCGCCCGCGCCATGGATGCGTCGCCTGAGCCGACAGAGGAAGGCCGCTTGGCGCACGTCTGAGACCGTACGGCGGCTCTCGACCCTCATCATGGAGCACGCAGCCAGGGTCGGCACGCACGTAGTCCATCCGAGAGCGTCAGCACCCGGCGCCACAACTGGCGCAGATAAGCCCTGTCCTCAGCCTCAGTGCATACCGTGAGCAGAGCAACCAAGTACACCAACAGACCAGGCAATGCCGCCCCGATGAGAGTGACCCATGACTGGGGCTGCAGGCCCCAGCGGCACAGAACCCAGACAGCAACGGCAGGTAACGCGGGCGCGACTCCCGGAAACGCAGCACGTCGCAACCATGTGCTCCAGTCCAACCCTGCCAGCTTCAGAGACATGGGCCACAGGAGCAAGGGATAGAAGAGAAGGCTTGCACACAGCGTCCCAAGAGCACTCCCCAGTGCGCCCATCTTGAGGATGCCGACCAAGTAGAGCGTCAGGCCCAAGTTGCCAATCTGCATGGCGGCGGTTCGAAGCGCGTTGGTCCTCACCTTCCCTGTGACAGAAGCGAGCTCCGGTCTCAGCAAGGTCGCGTATGCGACCGGCAGAACCCAAAGGAGAAGCGCCATCACCTGACTCGCTTGGGCGAACTCGGGTCCGACATACAAAGCCATGATGTCGCGGGAAAACACCACTAGGGGCAAGACCAGCAATAGCGAACCCCAAAGCCCATAGCGAGAACCACGAAGAAAAACGCGTTGCAGCCTATCGCTCTCACCCGTCGCGTAGAGCGCCGTGAGACTCGGTAACAGAGGCGCCCTGAGAACAACGGCGCTTCCCTGGGCGTGCTTGAACGGGAGCGAACCCAGGTGGTAGCAGCTCATATCGAGTGGGGTGGCAAGCTTATTCAGGATGATGGCGTCGGCGCTGGTGCGGATTGTGTTAGCCAACTGGCCTACGAAGTTCCACCCCCCGAAGCTGGTGATCTCTTTCGCGATCGGCCAGTGGATGGCCTTGATGCGAAACCGCAGCGCGGGGACGAGACGCATGGAGATGCTGCGCGTGATAGTGAGGTTGACGAGTTCCGCCGCAGTGGAGGCGGTGATCACCCAGAGCACGCGGGTGCTGACGCCGAAGAGCAGCGTGAAGAGCAGGGCAAGCCGAAAGAGCTCCGTCCCGACCTGGATGAGGTTCTGGAGCACGAACTTCTGACGCACGAAGAACCCCGCGCCGAAGGGCGCGAGGGGGAGCCGGACGGCCGCCGAAAACATGAGAATCGCCATCATGATGCGGGCATCCCATACGCGCTCGGGGGCGATGTCCAGCAAGCGGTCGATGTACCATGCGAAGGTCCAGCCGCCGACGAGGAACAGCACGCCCGCGCCGCAGAGGATCGGGAACATGGTCGAAACGATGCGAGTGACTTCCTCGTCGTCGTCGCGCGCGTAGGCCACGGTGATGAAACGCCCGAGCCCGCCGGTGAGGACGGTGGTGATGAGCGGCGCGAAGGCCATGATCGAGTAGAGCAGCGGGAGGAGACTGTACTCCTCGGGCGAGATGCGCTTGAGTAGGTACTGCTGCAGCCAGACCAGCACGGACAGGCTGAGCATCCGCGTCGCCAATGAGCTCGCAGAGTTGATGAGCACCAGTTTCTTGCTGATCTCGATTCGCGACAAGGCATGGTCTCGGTCGGGCTCGCCGGACGGGCAACGCACTTGGTGTGGATTCACTCAGGGCACGTGCAGACCTGTTGGATTCTACGACGGGCGTGCAGGCAATGCAAACGCATGGGCCGTGTTCCGGCCATGTTCACGCGGATTCGGGGTCATCCGGGGCATCGGGCGCGGGCTTGGGCGCATCGCCGCGCCGGATATCGCGGATGCCTTGCCGCCACCCCCGGAGCTGGCGCCAGTCGCCGCGGCGAAGCCCCCTAAGCAGGTGGAACACGCCATAGCCAAACTCGGACCACGCGAAGCACAACCTGTGCACCCAGTCGTGCGGCAGATGGCGCTGCGCGACATACCAGTGGTTGACAACCATCATTCGACCAAGCCGCTCCTTGTCGATACGCGCGCAGGGCGTCTGCAGGTGATGCGTGACCGCGCGGGGGGCCAGCAGGATATCGCCAT
Organism: Candidatus Hydrogenedentes bacterium UBA6118; assembly: GCA_002422525.1. Taxonomy (GTDB): domain Bacteria; phylum Hydrogenedentota; class Hydrogenedentia; order Hydrogenedentales; family SLHB01; genus UBA6118. The sequence continues at coordinate 31,596 of DIWA01000083.1, read as the reverse complement.
GGCGGCGCGCGCGCAACGAGAACTCGCGGTCCTCCATGTACCCATACCCGGAGAAGAACGCGTCGAACCGTTCCGCGTCGAAGACGGACCGCCGATAGGCGCAGCAGCCCGCTGCGATCTCGATGCGCATCTCCGGCGCGTTGGGCAGGCTGAAGGGAGCGCTTGTGTGACCGCTGGGCAGGAGGACGCCGTCGCCCTCATGGGGCAGCATGAAGATCCTGTGCACAAACCTGTTCAGAGGACCCAATCGCGGCTCCCTGATCATCGGGCTCACCGCGATGAGCTCGCCCGCCGGATGCCGCGCAAAGGCATCGAGAATCTCGGCGATGCAGTCGGGTTCCAGCCGAATGTCGTCATCCAGGAAGAAGAGCACGTCGGCCGTGGCCGCGTCGATCGCTGCGTTGCGCTGGCGCGTCAGTCCCGGCGCGCAGCGGATGCAACGCACACGGACGGCAGGATTGCGCGTCGCGAACTCCGCCGTGACGTGCGCGGCTTCCTCCGACCCCGCATAGGCCACGACCACCTCGTCCGGGGGACGAGTCTGTCGCTCGATGGAAGCCAACGCGGTAGACGCAAGCTCAGCGGGGCGGTCCTTCGTGCAGATGACACAGGCCAACGTCATGGTGGAGAGGGTATAGCACGGCGTGATCCGGGCCTTCAACGCGTCGGATCGCCCCGATGGGCGACCAACAGCCGGGTCATCCCATCGCGAGGCGCGGGGCGGCGCCCGGCCCGCGATTGACTACATGCGCATCTTCTGGTAAGGATCGTACCCTTGACCGGCAGTCGCGAGTTGGCAGGAGATGCTTTGTGAGAAGTGATGATATCCGGGCGGCGTTCCTTGAGTTTTTCCGCGCGCGCGGCCACGTGGTGGAACGCAGCGACACGATCGTGCCCAGCAACGATCCGACCCTGCTTTTCACCAGCGCCGGCATGGTGCAGTTCAAGCCCTACTACACGGGCGAAACGCCGCCGCCCTATCGCCGGGCGGCGACGGCTCAGAAGTGCCTCCGCGCAGGGGGAAAGGCCAACGACCTCGATGAGGTGGGCAAGACCTCGCGCCATATGACCTTCTTCGAGATGCTCGGGAACTTCTCCTTCGGCGACTACTTCAAGGAGGAGGCCATCTCGTGGGGCTGGGAACTCGTGACGCAGACGCTGGGCATCGCCCCGGAACGGATCGTCGTGTCCGTGTACGAGGATGACGACGAGGCCCATGAGATCTGGTCGAAGCGCATCGGGCTGCCCGAGAACAGGATCTTCCGTCTCGGGGCCAAGGACAACTTCTGGGGTCCCGCCGGCGACACGGGGGCGTGCGGCCCGTGCTCGGAGATGCACCTGGACCGCGGCGCGGACATCGACCCCGATGCGACGCTGATGCACGACCCGCATGAGCGCTTCATCGAGTTCTATAACATGGTCTTTCCGCAGTTCGACCAACAGCCGGACGGCTCGCGCCCCCCGCTGAAGAACCGCGGCATCGACACGGGCATGGGGCTCGAACGCGTGGCGGCGCTGCTGCAGAACGCGCCGACCGTGTTCGACACGGATGGCGTGTTTCCGATCATCCAAGCGACGGAGGCTTTGTGCTCGACCCGCTACAGTGAGAACCCGACGCCGTTCCGCGTGATCGCGGACCATGTACGAGCGCTGTCCTTCATGGTGGCGGACGGCGTACTTCCGAGCAACGAGGGCCGGGGATACGTGCAGCGACGTCTGCTGCGCCGCGCCGCGCGGTTCGGCCGGGAGCTCGGGTTCGAGGCTCCGTTCCTCTTCCAGGTGAGCCGCACCGTGGTCGAGCTGATGTCGCACCAGTATCCGGAGTTGAGTGAGGGCGCACGTCAGATCGAGCGCGTGATCCAGACCGAGGAGCAGCGGTTCCAAAGCACCCTCGCGCGCGGCATGGATCTGATGGAGACGATCCTGGAGCAGGTTGGAACGGGCGGTGTCGTGCCCGGAGAGGAGCTGTTCCGTTTGCACGACACCTACGGCTTTCCGCTCGACCTCGCCACCGACATCGCTGAAGATCGCGGCTATACGATCGACCGCGAGGGCTTTGACGCGGCGATGCGGCGGCAGCGCGAGCAGGCGCGGAGCGCCTGGGCGGGGAGCGGCGAACAGGCGATCAACCCCGTGTACCGCGTACTGCGCGACCGCTTGGGCGACACGGAGTTCGTCGGCTACGAATCGCTGGACTGCGAGGCGCGCGTCGTGGCCGTCCTGCGCGATGCGAAGGAGTCGGACGCGATCGAAGAGGGCGACCGGGGCGAGGTGTTGCTCGATCGCACGCCGTTCTACGCGGAATCGGGCGGGCAGACGGCGGATCACGGGACCATCCAGACGGCGCAGGGCGTCGCGCAGGTCGAGGACGTGCAGCGCAAGGCGGGCAAGTCGACGGTGCACATGGTCCGCGTCACGTCGGGACGATTGGCCGTGGGCGACCAAGTGCGCGCCGTCGTGGACACGGAGGCGCGCCGCGCCACCCAGGCCCACCACACGGCCACGCATCTGCTCCAGGCCGCGCTGCAGGATATCGTGGGCGACCACGTGCATCAGGCGGGCAGTCTGGTGACGCCGGACCGGCTGCGATTCGACTTCACGCACTTCGAGGCGCTGGACGCGGAACGCCTTCGCGACATCGAACGGATGGTCAATCGCTTCGTCCGCGCGGACCTGCCCGTCGAGACGCGCACCATGGCGCTCGAGGAGGCGCGACAGGCCGGCGCGATGGCGTTGTTCGGCGAGAAATACGAGGACTCGGTCCGCGTCGTGCAGGTGGACGACGTCAGCATGGAGCTGTGCGGCGGCACCCACGTGCCGCGCACGGGGGCGATCGGGACCTTCGTGGTCCTGTCGGAATCCTCCGTGGCGGCCGGCATCCGCCGCATCGAGGCGGTCTGCGGCGACCGTGCTGTGGAGACCGTGCAGGCCAGGGCGGCGTCGCTGGACGGCGCCGCTCGACTGCTGAACACAACAGCCGACCAACTGGCGGCCCGCGTCGAGGCGTTGCTGCAGGAGAACAAGCGGCTCCAGCGGGAAGTGGACAAGTGGAAGCAGGCGGCCGCGACCGGCGGATCCGTCGACTACATGAGTCAGGTCCAGGAGGTGGACGGCGTGCGTCTGCTCGCCGTCGAGATCGCGGGTCAGGACGCCAAGGGCCTGCGGATGGTGATGGACTCGCTGCGCGACAAGATCGGTTCGGGCGTGGTGGTGCTGGGCAGCGGCGCGGACGGCAAGGCGTCGCTCTGCGCGGGCGTGACCAAGGACCTGACGGCCCGCATCAAGGCGGGCGACATCGTGGGGCGGCTGGCGCCCGTGGTGGGCGGGGGCGGCGGCGGCCGTCCGGACATGGCCCAAGCGGGCGGCAAACTCCCGGACCGCGTGCCGGAGGCGATCGGCCAGGCGGCGGACGTGGTTCGCGCCTTGTTGAACGCATGACCAGGGAGACCGCGCCAGTGGAAGGTCGCGTGCTTGCGCTTGATGTGGGCGACGTTCGGATCGGGATCGCGGCCAGCGACTTGCTCGGTCTGACGGCGCAGCCGCGGGAGTCGTATCGTCGCACCACGCCCGCCGAGGACGTGGAAGCGATCAAACGCGCCGTGGCCGAGGCCGAGGCGTATCGCGTGGTTGTCGGGCTGCCGCTCAACGAGAAGGGCGAGACCGGGCATCAGGCGGAACGGGTGCTGGCGTTTGTCGAGATGCTCCGCGCCGCCCTGGACGTCGAGGTCGTGACCATGGATGAGCGTTTCACGACGGCGATCGCGCGCCGCAGCCTCATCCAGTCCGATATGCGCCGCGCGAAACGCAAGAAGGTCATCGACATCGTCGCCGCGCAACAGATCCTGCAGACGTACCTCGACCGGGAACGGAACCGCAGGAGCTGAAGCGCCTCGTGGGAGAACGGGAAGACCAAGCGTCCCGGGGCGCGGAGACCCGCTCAGCCTTTCCGACGGGCCGTCCCCTTCGCAAACGGCGGCGATGGCTGCGGCGGTTCGTGCAACTCATCGTCGCCCTTCTCCTGCTCATCCTGTTGGCGGGCGTAGCGGGGGGCGCCGCGGCGTATCTCGCCTATGATTACGTCACCCGACCGGGGATCGCGGGAGCGCCGGTCCGCATCGAGGTGCCCGAAGGCGCGTCGGGGCGAGATGCCGCGCGCATCCTGGTCGACGCGGGGCTGCTCGATGCGGAGTGGCCGATGCGGCTCGCGTTGAGACTCGTGGAACACGAGGATCGCCTCCCCCTCCGGATCGAGACGCCGCCGGAGAACCGAACGATCAAGCATGGGACTTACCTGGTCCCGCAAGGCCTCTCCCCCCTCGAACTCCTCGAGCGCCTCTATCACGGACCGAACGCACCCTTTGATCCCGACGCACTGGATAACGAATTGCGCGTCACCGTGCCGGAAGGCCTGAGCCTGGCGCAGATGGCGGCGCTGTTCGACGACCCCGCGGCGTTTCTCGACGCAGCCGCGGATCCGGAGCTGACGGCCCGACTCGGCTTGGGAACGAACTCGCTGGAAGGGTTTCTCATGCCGGACACCTACTTCTTCTCCGAGAAGCCCACGGAACGAGAAGTGGTGGAACGCATGCTCGCGCACTTCGAAACGGAGATCGCGGAGCTCTTGGCCGTCCACCCGAAACCGGAAGGCATGACGCTGCTCGACGTCGTCACGGTGGCCTCGCTCGTCGAGGAGGAGTCGCGCGTGGACGAGGAGCGCCCGCTCGTCGCGTCCGTCATCTACAACCGACTGCGTCGCGGTATGGCACTCGACCTGGACAGCACGCTGCAGTATGCGCTCGGCAAGTACGGGCAACGCATGCTGGACGAAGACAAGCGGACCCCTTCGCCGTACAACACCTACCGGAACCGGGGGCTGCCGCCTGGACCGATATCCAGTCCGGGCCGGACCTCGCTTGAAGCGGCGCTGGCCCCCGCGGAAACCGACTATCTCTTCTTTGTGTCGAACGCGGACGGACGCACGCACACGTTCAGCGCCACCCTGGCGGAACACAACCGGGCGGTCGCGCGTTACCGGCGGGAGATCGCGGAACAGCGCAGACGCCTCCGCGAGCAACAGGAGTAACCCGGCGCCCGACGCATATCGCCGAGGCCTGGAGGGAGGCGAACCGGATGGCCGAGCAGTTCATCGTGCACTTCTGGGGGGTTCGCGGCAGCATCCCCTGCCCCGGGCCGGACACGGTTCGCTACGGAGGCAACACGCCTTGCGTGGCGATGCGGGCCGGCGGCGAGCACCTGATCTTCGACGGCGGAACCGGCCTTCGGATGCTCGGCGATCACCTGCGCGGACGCGATGACCTTCGGCTGACGCTCTTCTTCAGCCACATCCACTGGGATCACATCCAGGGGTTTCCGTTCTTCGTTCCCGCCTTCACGCCCGGGAACCGGCTGCGGATCTATGGGCCCAGCGTCGGATCGGCGGGGATCGAGCAACACCTGACCGAACAGATGCGCCATCCGAACTTCCCGGTGCCGTTGGTGCGAATGGGCGCGGAGTTGAGCTTTCGGAACGTCGCCGCGGGCGACGAGTTGGAGATTGGCGACGTTCGCGTGAAGACCGCGGCGCTGAACCATCCGGGAGGCGCGCTGGGCTATCGGGTAGCGTGGCGCGGCTGTATCGTCACGTACATCTCAGACACGGAACACCCCGAGACGGGTTTTGATGCGAATGTGCTGGAACTTGCCGCCGACGCGGATGTGTGCATTTATGACGCCACGTATACCGACGAGGAGTATCGCCAGGGGCACGTCGGCTGGGGCCATTCAACGTGGCAGGAGGCCGTCCGGGTCGCGCAACGCGCCCAAGTGAAACGGCTGGTGCTCTTCCACCACGACCCGAGCCACTCAGACGCGTTCCTGGACGAGATCGGGGAACTTGCAGGGGGGCGCTCTCCAAACACGGACGTCGCGCGCGAAGGCCTCACGATCCGACTCTCGCCCAAGGATCGAACCGTCTGATCATCAGGCTGAGCGCTGCGCAGCCGAAGGCGAGCAGGGCGCACCGACTCGTCGTCGATGCGCCCCGGACGGAACAGCGTCAGAACGGAAGCGAGGAGATGGTCTTCGCGATCATGGCGAAGGCTACGGCGAGCATGCCGATCAGCCCCACGCCGCAGGCGTAGCCGGCCGCAAGCACCGGCGTGTATCGCCGCCAGTTCTCTTGCCCGTACTGCTTCGAGAAGTACTTTCGGCCCACGACGGCCCCGACGAACATGGGGATCGCCACATTGGGGATGGCGCCGAGACCGCCCACCATGCCATAGAAGAAGAAGTGCGGCAGTCCGAGCGCAGTAGTCGCCCCAAGGAGGACGAACCCCAACCCGATGCCTCCGAGAATCAACGGCAGCTTGATGGCCTGCGCGAGGAAGTTCGGAGGCGCCTCGCCGGCGGGGACGGCGTCCGAGTCCGGTTCCGGCTCCGGTTCCGGTCGCTCGGACCGGTCGGTGAACACCTCGATCTCTTCCTCGGGCGAAACGCCGGGGACTCTCCTCGCCTCGGCCGACCGGATCATGCGCTCGCTCGTCTCGGCGTCCATCGTTGCGGTGATGAACAGGCACTGGTAGGTCGCCTGCAACGGCCACATCTTGGCGGTGAAGGGATAGGTGGCCGACGGAACGGCTTCGATCCGCCAGAAGAACGCGAGGAACAGCAGATAGCATACGATGGCGAGCGGGAGCATGAACAGCTCAATTTTCACCAGGCTCGAGAACTTCGTGCGCGTGAGCGTCAGCTCGCGGAACATCTGCGCCGTGAGGCCGTAGTCGGCCAGCGGCAAGGGCGCATACCAGATGTCGACCCCACGATAGCCCGACAAGATGATGCTGCCTTCACGAAGGAAGGGGAACGCAATCGGCTGACCGGTCAGCCCCATCATGCGTGCGCTGACATACGAGATGACCGGCGTGATCACGACCGCGTAGGCCAGCAACATCCAGAACGGGAACACATCGTCCTTGAGCAGGATGCGGCACAGGGAGATGTAGGTGATGCTCGCCACAACGTAGACGATCACGCACCAGTGCAGGCCGATGTCGCCGCGGCCTTCCGGGGTCTCCAACAGGCTCTTCTCCGCGGCCCTGCGGCGCTTCAGCATACTGCGAATCACGTTCCAGATACCGATCATCGCGACGCAGAGCGATGCGCCGATACCCACGCTCATCCAGAAGTCGAAGTCGACCGCCAGCTTGGTGGGGATGAGCGACATGCCCCGCCGCCAAGTCGTCAGCATCCCGTAATTGTGCAGGATGGGGTTCACGACAAAGGCGGACGTGACCGCAGCGAGAAACAGGCCGGCCACCATGGGGAACGGCAGGACCATGCCCATGATGACCATGCCGAGGTCAATGCTGACGCCCGACAAAGCGGCGGGGAGAAACGTCTCCGTGGTCTTGGTGAGGTCAACGAAGGGGATCGGGATGATCTGGAGCGGCGCGGAGAAGAGCACGCCGGTGAAACCAGGGATGGCGATGTAGACCGCGCCGAATGCAAGGCCCAGGGCGGCGCCGACGCTGAACACGTTCCAGCGCCAGCTCTCCTTCTTGGCGGTGGTCTCGGCGAGCGCCGTGGCGCCTTCGGCCGCGATCGGGGCCAACGGGAAAGGCAGACGCTCGACATCGACGGTGATCCGGAACAACCCGTAGCCGATCGTGAGCGCACTGATGCGCCCCATGATCCACAGGAACGTGGTCAACAGGATGGGGTAGTACCAGTCCGGGTGGAACAGGTTCCGCGTGATGATCGCGTCCGACGTGCGGGGCGGCACGATCCAGGTCGGCAACTGGTCCGCGATGCCCAGTTTGATGGCTTGGGAGCTTTGCACGAAGTACTGGTTGAAGAGCATCGCCGCGAAGGGGCCGCCGGCGACCAGGGTCGCCGCCGCGCCGCCGGTGGCGAGCGCCGCAGCCATGTAGTAGAGGATGTACACCTCTTGGCGCTTCAGGGTGGTGAAGGATCGGCGGGCGATCTCCGTGAACAGGATGATGGTCACCCACTGGGCGGCAGGCCCCAAGCCTTGCCCGGCGATGAGGCCCAGGTAGATGCTGCCCGGCATCATCACAAAGGCGACGAACACCGCGCCGATCATGGAGCGGATCGTGAATCCGCTCTCATAGGGCTGTTCGCGCAGATCCTGAATCGGTACGTCTTTTAGGTCCGTGCTCATGCGATCTTGTACGCGGCGCCACGCTCAACGTAGGTCGAGCGCGCGTCCGGTCCCAGGTTGCGCCAGATCAGGAACTGGCTCCGGATGTCCGTCATGAATCGGCTGTTTGCGCGACGCCACGATCCTGCGTCGCCGCTCAGCCGTTCGAGCTGCACTTGAGCGCCGCATACGTCCATACCCTCCAGGTCATGGAGGACAATGGTAGTGTACTGGCTCACCCCTAGATCAAAGGGCGTCAACCAGAACTGGCCGCGGACGCCGGTGCCTGCGCCGTCCGCGACCTCGGGTCCCGCTTCGACATTCTCGACGTAGAACGAGCCCACCGAGACGTCGACATGGGAGTCGAAGTACTCCTTCAGATAGGCCACAAGCCCCGGCGCTTCGTGGTGAGACACGGTGAACGGGAGCTCCAGCGTGACCCGGGCGTCTTTGGTCTTGGGCAGCTTCCAACGGCGTTCGATGTCCGGGACGCCGATCTCGCTGGCCTTGCGCGCGGGATAGAGCGACGAGAGCAGGACCACGCCCATCACGATGACGCAGGCGAACACGCCGGCGAGGCTGCTGTAGTTCAGGTTCAGCGCGGAGAGCACCGGCAGGTCCGCTACGTACACGATGCGGGCGACACTCTGCCCGAGCACGTACCCGGCCATCACGCCGATAATCGAGAACACCCCCGCTTCCACCAGGAACAGCCGCCCGATGTGGGACGGCGCGATGCCAAGGGCCGTGTAGGTGCCGATCTCCTTGGTTCGCTCATAGACCGAACCCAGCATCGTGTTGAACACGATGAGCGCCGCGATGATGGTGAGGATGATCAGGTTCCAGTACTCGGAGATGCTCGTCGAGTCGCGGCTGGAGAGAAGCATCGGCACGCCGTCCATGTTCGCGAACAGGATGTAGTCCATCCGCTGGACAAGGCCCTCTACCAGGCTCTCCAGGTCGTTCGGATCATTGGGCAAGATCGCGAGCGACCGCACGTCTCCGCCAAGGTTCCCCAGCACCCGCTCGGATACGATGGCGACGTCCTTGAAGGAATGGTGGATGTAGCGCTGGATCTCTTCCGGATCCGGCACGCCCTCCTCTTGCGCCTTCTGCTCCATCTGGATCGGGTCGAACGGGGTGAGCGTCTCGCCGTCGATGTCCACGATCTCGTTCATCGCGGCCCAGTCGAACACGCCGACCACTTCAAACTCGCGTCCGATCATCGACACATGCGAGCCGAGCACCTCGTTCACCAGCTCGTCGCGTCCGAGCACCATGGCCACGGCCAAGTTCAGCGGGATCATCACCTCGCCGGGCCGCGGCATGCGACTGTCTCCGACAAACACCGGCTTGAAAGTCGCCGCTTGGTCAGGGCGCACGCCGCCCATCCCGGCAAGACCCCAAGAGTACTGCTCGTTTTCGGCGACCATCTCCGGCGGGCCGGCCAGCGTGGACTCGTACTCGTCGGCGTTGATGAACACCACCTGGGTGTAAGGCGTGATGATCTTCCAGAGCTGCCGCGGAATCACCGTGGCGACGTCGTAGTACTGGACCTCTTCGTCGCTGGTTCGGGCGACATTGGCCATCAGATCCGGATCAAACACGCCGGAAACGCGCAGCTCCCGGCCCAACCCGTCGATCTGTTGGCCGATGATTCGGTTGGCGAGCTCCGCCCGTCGTTCCGGACTCATCCCTTCCAGGGCGAAGTCGACGCCAAGGTTGTACGGCAACAGCACCTCGTTGGCCGGTTCCACGCCCGGCTGTTCGGGGCTCAGCCAACGGCTGCGTCCGATGAGCGCCTCGGAGAAATCGAACAAGTTCTGCTCATGCGAGGTGAGGCCGATGAGTGCGCGGAGGGTGCGCAGCATGTATCCCCGCTGCACCTCGACCGCCGACTGGTTGAGCACCAGGGCGCCGTAGTACCAGCGACGCGGGATGACCAACGCGCGGTCTTCGAGCTCGCTGCGCAGCGAGGTGTACGTCTCGAATGGGAACGGGGCCCAGTTCCGCGTACGCAGCAGAACGCCGGGGTACGGCGTGTCGCCGTCCGTGTAGCGATAGCGCTGCATCCGCACTTGCTCCGTGACAGACACGAACGACAGCACGGAGAAGGTGAGGACAATCAGGGTGATGCTGGTCAAGACCGTGCGGGCCTTGCGACGTCGCATGTTCGCGATGCCCATCTCGAGCGCGAGCGTGAACCCGCTCACCGCCTGGACGCCGGACTCGTGCTCGCCCTGCTGCTCGACCTTCTGCTTCGAGACAAGCGTCTCGAGCTTGCCCATCACGATGGAGATCATCAGGGTGGACAGCACGGCGATCACGAACCCCAACAACACGACGAGCGGACTGAGCACGATCAGGAAGCCCGGGTGCGTGACCCGCAACAGGAAGAACATGATCAGGAAGAACAGGATGATCCCCAGGATCCGGGTCTCGATGCGACGCCCCGCCAGGAACAGCCGCTCCATGGTGAACGCGAACGGCAGGAGCAACGCCAGGTAGAAGAGCAGGCCGCGCACGGTGTCGTTCGCCATGCCGACCACGTCGGGATAGGCCCGGGACTCGAGGCTCAAGGCGTGGCGCGTCTCCGTGTGGTAGTGGTTGTAGTCCTTCTCTTGAAGGAAGCGTTCCGCGTTCTCGATCGCGGCCCCGGCCTCCTCGTGGAGCTGCGTCACGCGGGCATTCTCGATGCCGTGATGCCCGAAGAACTGGATGCGCGACTCATTGAGGCGCCACATGTCGAGGGCGGCGCGGAGCGACGAGTGCGTCAGCGCGGGCGTCTCGTCGATGAGGAAACCCTCACCTGTGTTGAAGCGTTCGCCCTCGGGCGTCTCCTCGGGCGCATTCAGGAAGAGCAGGCGCTTCTGCATGGCGCCCGCGCCGGCGGAGATCTTCAGGCGCGTGCCGGACGGAGCGAAGATGCCGGCGGTGGGCGCATGATACGACCACCAGGCGGGCGACAAGAACGTGGTGCCCCACACCGGCGGCACGGAGTTGCTGCCGGCTTCGAGCACGTCCAGGTAGATCAGGTAGTTGTGGTTGCGCGGGTCGATCAGGCTGTACAGATCGAGCGCCTTGCACTCGAACACCACGCACATCAGCTCCATCTCGCGCTGGACGGGCATGGTGGTGATGGGGTAGCTCTCGTTCCCCATCTGGCCGAGGTCCGGCGCCCACGTGATGCGCCCGCGCTCAATCACGTAGGGTTCGAAGGCCATTGTGGCCATGTGCGGAGGAATCTCGGCACTGGTCCCGAGGCAGACGAACTCGAACTCGCCGTTGTCGTTCGTCATCGCCTGCGGTCGCGTCGCGACGCTGCCCGCGAACATGGTCGGCCAGCCCTGGTGCCGCGTCGTGACCACGGCGCCCGGGGCCGCTTTGTCGGGCAAGTAGCCTGCACGCGGGTCGAACGAGACCGCTCGGCCCCTCACCCGAGCGATGCTGCGGGGCAATGAACGCTTGACGTAACGCCCCTCCACGTTGAACGCGTTAGGCAGCATGCAGGCCAGCAGACGGGCCTGTGTGACAAGGTTATCGATCCGCACCGACTCGTCCACCGGCGTGCCGGCGAAGTAGCGGCTGTCGTTGGTGGTCACAAACGAGAGGGCCGGGATGCCTGCGAGCAACGCCGCTTCATGCTCGAGGGCGAGCGGCGTCGGCAGGTAGGTGGGCCAGTCCTTGCCGGCGACCGGGTTGATCGTGTCCACGAAAAGGGACTCGACCTGCGTGTTGAAGGCGTCGGCTATGTCTATCGCGTAGTCGGATGCGCGGCGCCCCAAGTCGGCTACGCGCGGCTTGAGATTGCTGACGATCTGTTGGAAGAAGTGGCCGCCGTAGAAGAGACCGACGCGGCCGGAGTTTGAGCTCAAGTCGAGCGAGAAGAAGGCGGCATGGCCCTGGGGCGACACGTCACGCATGGGCGCGTCATGCTGGCCGACGTACTCCCACACGTATTGCCGAATGCCCTCAAGCGCCTGGAAATGGCCTGACGTCGCCAGCAGCCGCACCGTCTTCTCGAACCGGTACTCGGAGATGAGCTTCCCCAACTCGAGCAGCGACGCGATCCCGCAGGTCTGTTCGGCGCCCGGGGCCAAGCCGGGGACGAACGACATCGAGTCGTAGTAGGCCGAGAGGACGACCAACTCCTCTTGGTTGTGCGGCTCATCGCTGACCCCGGGGATGTCGATCCAGATGTTCTTGCCGGTGCGCTGTTCCCAACGGGCGTCCGAATACAGGGTCGCGGGAATGTCTTCGCTGCGCAGCCGCTCGAGCAGCGGCGCGGCTTCCTCGGCGGTCATGTAGAACCGCGGCACGCTCTGGTGCGAGTTGGTCTGCGTATCCTGGTCCATCTTGCGCGCGGGGCGCTCTCGCTCGACGAAGATGATCGCCTTGGCGCCGAGGTCGAAGAGGTAGAGCCAGCTCTCGCGGCCGCCGATCTCGACAACGACGACGGACCCTTCCACGTCCTTGCCGGTTACATCGGCGAGGCGTCCGAACCCGGCATACACCAATCGGGTCTCAAGCCCTCCCTCAGGCAAGGCCGCGGGGCATACGCCGTTCGGGTACAGCGGGTGGATGGGGAAAACGCCCTGGTCGGTGTGCATCTCCGCGACGTCATGCACCGGCACGACGACGTCGAACTCCTGCACCTGCGGCTCGCCGCATCCGAGCGCGCGGAACTGCTCCATCACATATTGGGCGGCCTGCTCCGCGCCGGGCGTGCCCGTCACTCGAGATGGGATCGAGGACAGCGCCGTGATATGCCGCTGCAACGACTCGGGCGTGATGCGACCGGCGACCTCCGCATACTGCTCCGGCCCGAATTGCACGGTCTCGTCGAGATCGGGGTCTCGCTCGGTCTCGGTCGCCCATTTGGCCACGTAGACCTGGATGGCGAGACCCGCTACGCAAATGAGGGTCCAGATGATGACGTGTAGTGCTTTTTTCATCGGTCTAGTAAGGCCAGAAATGATAGACCTTAGTCTCCATGACGATGCCGTAGATCTGCCAGAATCCGCCCACGACGAAATCGCCCATCATGAGCCCGACAAAAAACGGGATCGCCGGCTTGTAGGCCTTCGCCCCACCATACTTCAACAGCAACACTTTGATGAGCCAAGCTACGAACACGCACATCCAGAGCATGTCCATGGACCACGCGCCGCTTACGGCATAGCCTACGGGATGGAAGGGCCACCAAGCCAGATTCATGCGCAGCGCGGACAACCCCAGCGCGGTAGCCAGACCGATCAGTATGGCGTAGGTCGGCTGGTACTTGTGCGGCTCCGGGGCCGTGAACCACGGATTCACGTACACATCCCAAGGCTCCCTGCCGAAGACCTCCGCGGGTCCCAGCGCCTGCGCGGAGGCGCCGTACTTGTTGAAGATCCAGAGCATGGCGAAGTAGCCGGACACGATCCCCAGGGCGAGGGCGATGCCCATGGCGACCAGGTAGCGTCGGTGATCCATCCGAAGGCGTTCGCTGATACGGAACGCCTCCATCCCGTGCGGCATGGGATGGCCGCGGTAGGCGCGGTTGAAGAAGTTGAGGATGCCGAACATGGCCAGGGTTGTGGGGTAGCGCGGATTGATCTTGTCGGAGTTCATGTTCGACGCGCCGATGAACCGCACGATCTGCTTGTGCGGGCCGATGTTGTGCAAGTCGTGCGCGGGAGGGCCCAGTTCGGCGCGCATCCGAGTGACCGCGATGCTGATCATGAAGTACAGGAAAAAGAAGACGACGACCAGGCCGGGCGCCATGCCCGCGACCACGCAGAACCAGAACAAGAACGCGGCGCCCACGAAGATCAGCACCGCGGCCAGACGCGACTCTTGTCGCTCCCAGGGCGTCGCGCCCTCGATCTCACGCCCGATGAGGAGGCGGTACATGCGGTAGAGCTGGTTGCGGCTGATCCAGAGGGCGATCAGGGCGATGGCGTAGTAACCGCCCGCCGTCTGCTCCTCGACGAAGGGGAACCCGGGCATCCCCTGCACGCCGATGTAGTTGGCCCAGACGCGCTGCAGCTTCCAGAAGATGAAGAAGAACCAGCACGAGAACGCGAGATCGACTGGCATGAAGAAGCACAGGCCGATGGCGAACGGGTAGAACGACACGGGCGTTGTTCCCATCGCGTTCCAAGGACGCTCGGGGAAGAAGGAGAGGAGGTCGACCACCTGCACGATGGGGATGCTGGGCAGCAGAGGAAAGAGCACGTTCAGCCCGTTGACGACGCCGATGGTCCCGGCGATGGCGAACGCGAGCCAGAACAGGCGATTGGTCAGGATGGCGCGCGTCTCGGTGGCCAGCAGCATCGGCAACTGGATCACCGGATAGGCCAGTTTCTCGTTCTCGGTCCACTGTTTGCGGAACAGCAGATTGAGCCCCCACATCACCGAGCACAGGGCCATGGTGAAGAGGAACCACCAGAAGAGCGGCTGCAGCCAAGGCGTATAGTTCGCCGGGTCGAAGATGGACTCCTGGCCGATGTAGGCGCTGCGCAACGCGGTGTCGTCGCTCACCACCAGCCAGCTCGGGAGCAGGTTCGTGAATTCGCCGTAGCGCCCTTCGATGGGACCGAAATAGTGGAGGTGCGCCAACGTCGGGATCAGGATCTCGCCCATGTCGTGGCCGCACACGGCGCTGGCCAGGCACAGCATGGTGTAGACGACCATGAACTCGGGCGGCTCGAGCGCCCATTTGGGGCGAACGGCCTTGATGAGGAGGTTGATGAGGATCAGGACGAACAGGATGAAGATGACGTGACAGAAAACGCTGACCGTCGTCGGTTGCCCGGAATACCACATGATTTCGGCCAGGCAGACCCACATGCAAGTCACGGGGATGAGCAGAATTCCGAGGGCGATGCTTCGGATCGAGACTCCCACCACGCAGATACTCCCACCGTGCCGAAGATAAGGAAGGGCTAACGTGGCAAGTATTAGCACGATGGGAAGCCTCCGGTCAAGTGAGAGCGGCCAGGAGCACGGAGCACGGCGCGGTGGACGCCTACTGCCATCAGTGCGAATACTGGACGTTGTCAAGCAAACAAAGCTGTTGTTTCTGAGGGCGAGGGCGCGTACAATGACGCCGCACTGAACTATGGGGGTTTGCGTCTGGACCGTGCGGAAGACTTCGCGGTCCTCGCCGCTGGCGGGTGACGCGCCCACTCGGGCCGGAGAAATGACACAACGGAGTCGAACCATGCACATGTCGACCGGCAGATCGCCACAACACCATCGTCCGATCCTGTATCTCGTCTGCGCGGTAGCGGTTGCCGCGCTGTGCGGCTGGGCCGCGCTTGATGCCGCCCCTGCCCACGCAGCGGGCGGCGTTTCGCTGCCAGTGCACTACTACAACGGCGCGTCGCGTGTGGATCTGGCGCTGTCGATGGACGAGCTCTATGTCACCGACAAGGGTCAAGCCAAGCTCGCTCCCAGCCAGTTCAATGAGCAACTCAAAGCGCTCATCGGCGACGCGCAGGTCGCGTCGGTCGACCCGCAAGGGCGCCGCTTGGTGAGCCTGGCGACGGCGGCGGGCGGCATGGCCGAGCTCGAGGCGCAGGCGGCGACGCTGCGCGCGGCGGGACTTGCCGTGGAAGCGGTTGCGTACCCCTTGGCGGAGAAGGCGCAAGACGACGCTACACGCATCCGCCTTACCAACCAGCTCGTGGTGAAGGTCCCGGACGGCGAGCACATCAACCCAATCGCGGCCCGCTTCGGCCTGAAGGTCGTCGAACAGGTCGCGTACAGTGCGGGCACGTGGATTCTCGAGGCCCCGGACGGCCCGTTCCAAGCGCTGGAGGCGGCCAACGCCGCATATGAGTCGGGTGAAACGGTTTTCGCCTACCCGCTCACGGCCCAGCGCTATGCGCTCCGGTTCGAACCCAACGACCCCCTGTTCCCTGATCAGTGGCACCTGCGGAACACGGGCCAGATCGCCGGGTCGCTGGTCGGCGCGGACGTGAACATCGTGGATGCATGGGACATGGCGACCGGCGAGGGCGTCAACATCGTTGTGGTCGATGACGGCGTGGAGGAGAGTCACCCGGACTTGGCGGCGAACATGCGTCCCGACCTGAGTTTCGACTTCTTCGACACCGATCCCGACCCGTCCCCCGGGACGTCAGCCGACAGTCACGGCACTTCGGTGTCGGGCGTCGCGGCAGCCGTAGGCGACAATGATCTTGGCGTCATCGGGTCCGGGTTCGAGGCGAACATCATCGGGGCGCGCCTGGTCACTGGGGAAGCGTTCACAGACAAGCAGGAAGCCGACGCGCTGAGCCATCAGGTCACCGCGAACCTCCCGGCGAATCAGGCCGACGTGAGCAACAACTCTTGGGGCATCGCCGGCTACTACCCCTTCATGGAGGTCCTTAGTCCGCTGAGCGAGGCCGCGCTGCGCAACGGCGTCACCGTCGGCCGCGGCGGCAAGGGCGTCGTGTACCTCTTCGCGGCGGGGAACTACCGTGAGTACGGCTTCCACGTGAGCAGAGACGCACGCGCCTCGAGCCGCTACACGATCGCGGTCGCCGCGTCGGGCGCGGACGGCGCGTACGCCTACTACAGCGACTACGGTCCCGCGCTGCTTGTCAACGCCCCTTCGAGTTACCAGGGCGGCGGCATCACGACGACCGACCTGGTCGGCGCCGCTGGCAGCAGCCCGGACGACTATACGAACGACTTCGGGGGCACTTCCTCCGCGACGCCGCTCGTGAGCGGCATCGTAGCGCTCATGCTTGACGCGAACCCCGAACTGACGTGGCGCGACGTACAGCACATTCTGGTTGACACGTCCACGAAGAACGATCCGAAGCACGCCGGCTGGTTCTCGAACGCCTCCGGCCGGATGTACAACGTGAACTACGGGTTCGGTCGCGTCGACGCCACCGCGGCGGTGACGGCGGCCGCCGACTGGGTCAACGTGCCGCCGGAGGCTACCCCGCTGGAGGCGTCCGATGCGCCGAACGCGAACATCCCCGACGGGAGCCCGAACGGCATCATCCAATCGCTCGAGATCGAGAGCGACAGCGCGTTCTTCACGGAGCACGTCGAGGTGATCGTGGACATCACCCACGCATGGCGCGGCGACCTCGAACTGGTTCTGACCAGCCCGAGCGGCACCGCGGTGACGCTGCTTCCCGCGAATCCCGATGACTTTTTCGCGGACATCAGCCAGGTGAAGTTCACGTCGGTCGCTCACTGGGGCGAGGACCCGAACGGCGAGTGGACGCTCCGCATCGCGGATATGGAAGAGATGGACGTCGGCACGCTGAACGAGTGGTCGATCTCCATCTACGGGTTTGAGTCCGAGACCGCCACGGACTGGTCCGTGGCCCCGCAGACCGGCTGGATGGTGCAAGGGCCCGAAGGCGGTCCCTTCTCCCCCGCCTTGCAGACCTACACGATCACGAACGATCGCGCGACGGCGTTCGACTTCGAGGTGCAGTCGCTGCAGCCGTGGATCACCGTCACGCCGCCGTCCGGAACGGTGGCGCCTGGTGCGACGGCTGACGTAACCCTCTCACTCAACGAGTCGGCCGACGAGCTGCTGATGGGGCCGTACTTCGACACGGTCACGTTCCACAACGTCACGGACGACGAAGTCGTTCGACGTACGGCAACGTTGCGGGTGACCCAGCCGAGCGGCACGCGGCCGATGCTGCTCGACGTGTTGATCAGCCCGCTGACGCCGACGGCGTCGGATGACCTGGCGGTGACCTTCACGTACTTCAGCCCGGTTGGCCGTCAACAGAAGACGGTCAGCACCCGGTGGTACCGGAACGACGAGGAGGCTCCGGAATATGCGAATCTTCTGACGCTCCCCGCCGGCGAGACCGCATCGGGCGAAATGTGGCGCGCGGAGGTCCGCGTGTCCGACGGCATTGAGAGCAGTCGCTGGGTGCCGAGCAACTCGGTGCAAGTCGTGAATGCATCGCCCGTTATCGAGCCGTTGGACGATATCACGGCGACGCAGCGCGATGTCATCGTGATCGACGTCATCGCGTCGGATCCGGACGGCGACGACCTGCTGTACGCCGCAAACGTGCCCGGCGCCGGCGGGGGCTGGGAGATCGACCCCGCGACCGGGAAGTTCACGTGGGACACCGCGTTTGCACAGCCCGGCTCCTACACGGTCATGTTCACGGTGACCGACGACGGCGCGCCGCCCCTGTCGGACGCCGCGAGCGTTAACATCGTGCTCGAGCGGTATTGTCCGCCGCTCGAGGCGCCCGCGGGCGTGCAGGCGTCCGACGGTCAGTTCGACGACCGCGTCCGCGTGACCTATGACGCGGTGGAAGGCGCGGACGGGTATCGCATCTACCGTGCCGAGTCGAACGACAAGGCCGCGGCCACGTTGCTCGGCTCCTGGGCGGAAACGATGTTCGACGACTTCTCAGCCGCAGCCGCGAAACAGACCTCCACGAATCCGTTCGCCTGCGCGCCGAGCGGTTCGACGCAAGGCAAGACCTACTACTACTGGGTCGCGGCCTACTCCGACTGCACCGAGAGCCCGACGGCCGGTCCCGATGCCGGCTATGCCGGGTCCGGCGGGCTCTTCGGCAAGGATGCGGGAGTCTACGAGAAGGCGCTGCCTTCGCGTCAGGTCGCGAGCGGCCTGTACAAGGCCAACGGCGACTCCGAGCTGGCCGTGCGCCTGCGCAGCGATGCACCCATCGACCCGGATTCCGCTTGGGCGGAGGTGGTCGGCAGCGCGCCGATCGCGGGCATGACCGTCTGGTATCCCGTCTCCGATACAGACGGCTGGGTCGTATTCTGGCCTGCGGAGCCGCTGGAGACAGGCGCGCTGATCACCGTGGCGGCGGGCGCGAGCACCGTCGACGGCGCAGTCGTGTCGCCTGAGGTTCGGCAGTTCAGCGTCGGCGAAGCGGCGGGGCAGACGCCCGAGGCGCAAGCGACGTTGCAGACGCTGCCGGTTGGCGACGCCGACACGCCGCCGTCCTTCGCGGGGAGCGTGGGCGCCATCTACGCCGTGGCGCCGGCCATCGTGTTCGATGCGCCGCAGCGCGTGTGGCTGCCCGTACCGGCGGGCGTCCGGGCTGAGCAGCTCGCCGCGTTCTACTACCTGGAGGACGGCGACGCGAGCGCGTGGCATCCCGCGCGGGACGTCGAAGGATGGCTTGTTCCGGGCAGCGAGGCCATCGAGCAGATCGACGGCGTCACCTACTACGGCATCGAAGTGCGTCACGGCGGTGTGGTGCAGCTCGGCGCCGTCAACACGGTGAATGCGGCGACCGCTCTGCCGACGTCAACCGGCGCGGGGTTCGCGGCGGACTTGGCGTTGCTCGGGTTCGCGCTGCTGACCCTCTGGGGCGCGGGTCGCCGCTACGCACGCGCCAAGGCGGGCGTTCCGGTGAAGTAAGCGACGAGCGAGAGGCCGTCCAAGGATCCATCAAGGCCCTGCGAACCGCGCGTTCGCAGGGCCTTTCGTCTGCTGACCGATGCAGGGGGAACGCGGGCGCATCAGTCTGTTCGGTAGGGGGGCGCGCGCCCCTGTCCGGCGCGTTCGCCAGGCCGCTCGTTGTCGGTAGGGGCGCGGTCAGTACGGCCAGAAGTGGTAGGTATCGATCTCGGCCACAACGCCGTAGATGTTCCACAAGCTGCCGACGGTGAAGTCGCCGAGCATCGCCCCGACGAACAACGGCGTCGCGCGCTGATAGGCCCGCGCGCCGCCGTACTTCAGCAAAGCCACCTTGATCGCCCACGCGACGATGAAGCACATCCAGAGCTGGTCCATCGACCACGAGCCGCTCACGGCGTAGCCCACGGGGTGGAACGGCCACCAGGCCAGGTTGAGCCGCAGCGTTGCGAGTCCCAGGCTGAACAACAGGCCGAGCGCCATGGCGTAGAGCGGCTGCCAGAGATGCCGTTCGGGCGTCGTGAACCACCGATCCACCTGTTCCCAGGTCTCGCGCCCGAAGTACTCGCCGATGCCGGTGATGTGCGATCCCCCGTACTTCATGAAGACCCACAGGATGCCGAACCAGGCGGCGACCGTGCCGAGGACCACGGCCACGGCCATCGCGACCATGTAGCGCCGGTGCGACATGCCGACCCGCTCCGCAATGCGCAACGCCTCGAGGCCGTGCGGCATGGGGTGCGCCCGGTAGGCGCGGGTGAGGAAGTTGTAGAACCCGAACATGACCAGGTCCTTCGGGTAGTGCTTGCCCATGTACGCCGCGCCGACGAGCTTGACGATCTGCACATTCGGTCCGATCGCGTGCAGGTCGTGCGAGGGGTAGCCCAGTTCGGCGCGCATGCGCGTCACGGCGGTGGATACCACGAAGTATCCCGCGAAGAACGCGGCCGACGTCCACAGGCTCATCCCGTGGTACAGGCTGAACGCCATGAGGAACATGCCGCCGAACAGGATCAGCGACCAGGCCAGCCGTGCGTCGGACCGCTCATCGACATCCGCGTCCGGCAGCGTAGCGCCAAAGGCCAGTCTCACCGACCGGATGAGATGGCGCCGCGTCATCCACAGCGCGAGCAGTGCAAGCGCGTAGTAGCCGCCGGCGGTCTGCTCCTCGACATAGGGGAAGCCGGGCATGCCATGCACCCCGTACCAGCTCGCGGCCACGCGCTGCAGCTTGAACACGAAGTAGAAGAACCAGCACGAAAACGCCAGATCGACCGGCATGAAGAAGCACATCGCAATCGCGAAAGGGTAGAACGACGCAACTACAGGCCCCATGTCGACCCACGGACGCTCCGGGAAGAACGACTGGAAGTTCACCACCTGCACGACCGGGATGTGCGGCATCAACGGGTAGAGCGTGTGGAGGCCGTTCATCGCGTTCAGCGCCGCCACAACGGAAAACCCGATCCAGAAGATTGGGTTCGTGAGCAACTCGCCGGTGTGGTTCACGAGGAGCATGGGCGCCTGGAGCACGGGGTACGCCAGCTTTTCATGCTGCGTCCACGGCCTGCGGAACAGGAGCACGATGCCGCCCATCACGATGAAAACGGCGAACACGAAGAGCGTCCAGATGGCGAGCGGCTTGATCCAAGGGCCGATGAGCGCGGGGTCGAACACCGATTCCTGCCCCACGTAATAGGCTTGGACGGCGTCGCGGTCGGTCACGACGAGCCACTTCGGCACGTGTTCAATGATGTCGCCGTATCGCCGCTCGATCGGCTCGAAATGGTGCAGATGCGAGAGCGTCGGCACAAGGATATCGAGCATATCGATGCTGGCCAGCGCACTGGCGAGGGTGAGCATCGTGTAGATCGTGAACAGCTCGCCGGGCTGCAACGCCCAGCTCGGCCGGACGCGCCGGACGCCGGCGTTGGCGATCACCAACCAGAACAGGACGAAGACGACGTTGTAGAACAGGCTGAGGGCGGTCGGCGCGCTGCTGGCCCAGAGCACCTCGATGAGCACGAGCAGCACGGCGTTCACGGGCATGAGCAGCACGGCGATGACCATGCTCCGGAACGTGATCGCATGGGCGGGCACGGAGGCGGACGCCTCGGGCTCGTGCATCCTCAGCGCTCCGCCGTTTCCATGCGGGCGATGGCCATGGCCAGCAGCCGGTCGCGTGCGTCGCGGTACGCCGGCCGGTCTGCACGGTTCTCGCGCTCCAGCGGGTCGGCGTCGAGATCGGTCAAGACCACGTCCGTCGGCTCCGGCGCAAACCGGACCGACAACTTCAGCGCCCCCTCCCGAACCATCATCAGCGGGTCGTCGTGTTCGAGTTCGGGGAAGCTGGCCAACGTGAACATGCTGAACACGGGATCATCGGGCGGTTCGACGCCGTCGCGCAGACAGCGCGCCAGGCTGAGACCGGCCGTCGCCTCCGGTTGCGCGATGCCCCCGAGGTCCAGCAGCGTCGGCAGGAGCGAGCGCGTCTCGACCGGCGTCGTCAGGCGGACGTCGCGCGCGAGACCTTCGCGTCGCCAGAACACGTACGGCACGCAGACGGAAGGTTCGTAGAACGTCTGCTTCTGCACGAGCCCGAAGTCGCCGATGTGCGTGCCGTGGTCGGCGGCGAACACGACGATGGTGTTGTCGAGGAGTCCCTCCTCCTCCATCCATGCGAGCATGCTGCCGATCACCCAGTCGACGAACGCGGTGAACCCATAGTAGTAGCGGCGCGCCTTGCGGATCTGCTCGGGAGACATGAGGCGCGCGTCCGCGGACCGCCGGAGTCCATCGCGTATCCACGACGGCTCGGCGGGCGAGGGCGCTTCAACGTCGGCGGGATACTGCACGGCGTCCTCAGGGATGCAGTCGTCGAACGGCGGCGGCACGGAGACCGGCGTGTGCGGGGCGTTGAACGCCAGGCGCAGGAAGAACGGCGCGCCGGCATCCCGCCCCTTGAGCCACCTCTTCCCCTCCTCGATGGTCTGCCACTCCGACGTGGCTTCGATCGGGCCTGGGAAGCGACCGCCGAAGATCCATTTGTATGGCTCTCCGGGGTATTTCACGACGTCATACTCGGCCTCGTCAAACCCTTCGGCATACGAGAACCAACTGACTTGGTCGCTGAGATGCTTGTACCAGACGGTCTGGAACGGCGGGTTGCTGGACATGAAATGGTTCCGGCCGATGCCCGCGGTCTGATAGCCGGCCGCCTCGAACAGCGCGGTAAGGTGCTCAGACTCGGGAAATAGCTGCGCCATGTTGTCCCAGACCCCCGTCTGCGTCGGGTACTGTCCCGTGAAGAGCGACAGACGAGCCGGACCGCACACGGGCGCCGGGGTGACGGCGCGCTGGAAAGTCACGCCCTCGCGCGCCAACCGGTCGATGGCGGGACTCCGGGCCCAGGGCGAGCCATAGCACCCGAGCGAATCCGTGCGTTGTTCATCCGTGAACAGCCACAGGACGTTGGGTCGAGACGTCTCAGACGCGTCTTCCCCGAGATGAGCGCACGCAGTAAGTCCCGTCATCGCCAGCGCAGCTTTCAAGAGATCTCTCCTCCGCATGCCGGTATCTCCCGCGGTCGTGCGTGCGCGCCTCCTCTGCGCGTCGCGACAGCCCAAAGCGCTCCCATTAGAGCGTTGCGGGGCCCTCGATCTCAAGCGAATTCGCCACATCCGGTGGTGCGGGAGCAATTGGCAGTGACGAGAAACGCATCCTTCTTGTATTGTTGTCAAGTGATTACTAGAATGGCGCGGGGGGGACCGAGATGCCCGCACATCGTCGACAGAAGCAGGAACGTGTGATCGAAGCCGTACGACGCGGTCTCGAGGGCGATGCCGCGATCGAGTTCGTGCATCGCAGCGGGTTCGCGCTGACGCAGGCCGGCATCGCCCGTCATCTTCGCAGCATGGGCGGACGGAGGAGGGTGCAGGAGTTGATCGAGTCAGGGAAGACGAACGCGGAGGTGCTGGAGATCTGTTTTCCGGGCGAGGACTTCAGCGAGCTCCACACGCAGGCGCCGGAGCAGGGCGAACTCTTCGGGGAGCCGGTGGACGTTGCGCTGACGCCGGAGTACGGCACGCGGAAGATGACCGTCGAGATGCCTGAGGACCTCTACGAAGCCCTGCGCATCGCTGCGCGCATCGAGGGCAAGAGCCGCAACGATCTGATCGCCGAGATCCTGCGAACCGCGCTCTCGCAGATACCGCGCCCCCCCGAGGAGTAGAACCTCCCCATTGTCTCCAGATGGGCGCGCGCCGACGGGCCTGACCCAGTCAGTTCCGCCGGCGCGTGTGATCTCAGGAGGTCTTCCGAAGGATCAGCCGACGGCGACCGGCGCGACGGGACCGTTGTCCCAGACCGTCGGGAAGTACTCGCCCTGCAGCACCTCGCCCGGCTTCACTTCGACGCGTCGCTCCATCACGTGGCCGTGCCGCGGCTCGTAGCGGGTGTAGCCCGGCATGTAGTGCACGGCGATGGCCGGACGACCGCGCTCCGAGTTGTTGCAGGGGCTGCCGTGCCACGTCAGGCAGTGGTGGAACATGACGTGGCCTTTCGGGACCTCGCACGGGACCTTCTCGATGCGCGCGCACTCGGGCAGCAGGGAGAAGTCGGGCGTCGGGTCGAAGGTGTCGGGGTCGGTCCCGATCGTGCCGTCCTTGTAGGATCCCCAGAGATGGCTGCCGGGGACCATCCACATGCAACCGTTCTCCACCGTGGCATCGTCCAGGGCCATCCAGGCCGACACCAGATCCGGCGGCTGGATGATAGGCCAGTAGGGATGGTCCTGGTGCCAGTCAGTCGGGCCGCCGACCTTCGGCGGCTTGAACTGGATCTGGTCGTGCCACACGCGAACGACGGGATGATCCATCAGTTGCGACACCATGCCGGCGATGCGCTCGTTGTAGACGTGTTTGAGAAAAAGGTCATCCGCCTCCCAGATGTTCACAATCTGGTGCACAACCCGTTGCGATTCCTCTCCCAGCAGGTTGCGGTTGGACTCCGGGCCCCGTCTCGCCTTGCCTTCAAGCACCTCGTGCATGCGCTCGCGCAGCGCGTCGGCCTCTTCATCGCTGACGGCCCGTACCGCTTCTAGATAGCCGTTCCGCTTGAACTGCTCGATCTGTTCCTGCGACAGCATGTCCGCCGATTCCTCCATCTGCGTGCCCTGGGTCGTGGGGGAAGCGCGGCTTCCCCTTGATCAGCAAGAAACGAAGGGCGATAGGCATGCATTCCCGGATAAACTTCTGTTAACCCGCCTGTGCGCCGTTGCGACCGGCGCGGATGTTCTCGGCGGCGACGCGGGCGTTGCGGCGCATCCCTTCCGGCTTTGCGCGCATGATCGGGGAGCCGGTGAAACGTTCGCGGAACGTCTCTTCGTCGATAGCGATCAGATCGGATAGCGGCGGGTTGGCGCACCCCGGGCGCGGATGGAAGTCGGGGTCGGCGGTCTCGGGGGCCTTGCGGTTCCAGGGACACACCTCCTGGCAGATGTCGCAGCCGAACACCCAGTCGCCAAAACGAGCGGCCAGATCCGACGGCGCGTCCCCCCGGTTCTCGATCGTGTGGTAGGCGATGCACCTCCGCGCGTCGACTCGGGCCCCGTCGAGGATCGCGCCCGTCGGACAGGCGTCGATGCACGCGCGACAACTGCCGCATCGGTCGGGTTGAGGCGCATCGGGCGCGAGCCGCACCGTGGTCATCACGGTCGCCAGGAACAGATAGGAGCCGAGGTCGGGACGAATCAGCAGGCTGTTCTTGCCGATCCAGCCCAGCCCGGCGCGCGCCGCCCAGACCTTCTCGAGCACGGGCGCACTGTCGATCGACCCGATCGACCGGGCCCCGGGCTCAAGCGCGTCGATGAACTGCGCCAGTCGGCGCACGGGCTTCTTCAACGCGCGGTGGTAGTCGCGACCCCAGGCGTAACACGAGACCCGGCCGCAGGGGCCCACCGTGGGCTCCGAACCCAAGGCGGGCTCCGAACCCAGGGTGGGCTCCGGACGCGGCGCGCGGTACAGACGAGCAAGGGTGACGACCGAGCGCGCCCCCGGCAGCCGCCGCTCCGGATTCATGCGGATCGCCGCCGTCTCGGCCATCCAATGCATGTCCGCGTGGAAGTCCTCAGCGAGCCACGCGGCCAGCGCGCCGTCGGGATCGGGCGGCGCGGCCTCGGCGATCGCGCACGCGTCGAAACCTTGGCGCGCGGCTTCGGCCCTGACACGCGACGCGCGCGCACGCGCGAGGGTTTCAGGCGCATCTGACCCGGAATATGCGGTCTCCATAGATCCGAGTATAGCATCCGCCGACACGTACGCGGCCGCTGGGCGGGTTGAACAGGGCCGAGAGGACGTGGTATTACCTGTTTGCTTCTCGCAGATGGACCACTCACAGGAGCAGTACATTGGGGGTCACCTATCGCGCTATCACTATCGGTCTGCTCCTGATCCCATTGAACGCGATGTGGCTGGTGCTGTCCGAGATCGTCTGGTACTCGGGCGAGCCGACGACGATCAGCCTGTTCTACAACGTCGTCTTCCTGATCACGCTGCTCACGCTGGCGAATCTCGTCCTGAAGCGCGTGCGTCCGGCGTGGGCGCTCGACGGGCGCGAGATCCTCGTCGTCTACGTCATGTTGTGCATCGCCAGCGCCCTCGCCAGCCATGACATGCTCCAGATCCTCGTGCCGACGGTGTCTCACTTGCATCGGTTCGAGCCGATCGAGCGCCGGTTCGGCGAGTTCATGCCCTATGTCCCGCACTGGCTGGTCGTGTCGGACGCCACGGCGCTGCAGAGCGCCTACGTTGGGCAGGAGTCGATCTTCGACGCGCCGAACCTAATCCCCTGGCTGAAACCGCTGGCGTGGTGGTTCGGGTTCGTAATCGCCCTGTGCGCCCTGCTCGGCGGCTCGATGCTCCTGTTCCGGAAGCAGTGGACCTCGCACGAGAAACTCTCGTTCCCGATCATCGAGGTGCCGATGATGCTGGCCATGGCGCCCGGCAAGCTCCTTCGCAGCCGGTTGTTCTGGATCGGCTTCGGGATCGCCGGGATCATCGATCTGGTGAATGGGCTCAACGCGCTCTTCCCGCTGATGCCGCAGATCCCCATCGTGCAGATCCTGAACGTGCAGACGCTGTTCTCCGAACGCCCCTGGGTCGACATGGGCCCCGCATGGGTGTCTTTCTACCCCTTCGCGATCGGCATGTGTTTCTTCATGCCGCTGGACCTGGCGTTCTCCTGCTGGTTCTTCTTCTTCTTCTGGGCGGCGCAACGGGTGATCGCCAGCCACATCGGCATTCACGGCATGGTCGGGTTCCCGTTCGTGGATGAGCAGACCGCCGGCGGCTATTACGCGGTCGCGCTCATTGCGCTCTGGGTGAGCCGACGCCAACTGGCGATCATCGCCGGCTCCCTGCTGGGCCGACACGTCGAGGGGCAGACCCCCTGGGACCGCAAGGAGGCCTGGATCGCCGCCGGCCTGATTGCGAGCGGGCTGGCATTCCTCTTCTGGTTCTGTCTCTACGCGGGCATGACGTTCTGGGTGGTCGCCCTGTTCTTCGCGCTCTACCTGCTCATCTCCATCGCCGTGACGCGGATGCGGGCGGAGCTGGGGCCGCCCTGCCACGACCTGCACGCGATCGGCCCGGAGAAACAGATCGTCCGGTTCTTCGGCGCCACGTCGATGCGGCGGGCGAATCCCTTCGACCTGACGATGTTCGCGTTCCTGGGCACGTTCAACCGGGCGTACCGCGGCCACCCCATGCCGCACGGCATGGAAGGAATGCGCATCGCGGAACGCCTGCGCATGGGCCAGGGGCGGCTGCTCGCGGCCATGGGGCTCGCCGTGCTGCTCGGAACGGCGTGCGCCTTCTTCGCCATGCTCTGGGCCTTCAACAAGTACGGCGCCTCCGCGCAGATCCTGGGTCCGGGCGAGATCTTCGGCCGCGAACCGTGGGAAGCCACGCACGTCCTGTTCACGGCCCCGCCCCCGCATCAGAACGCGAACCTGATCGCCGTGATCACGGGCCTCTTGACCGCGCTCGGCCTGGCCACGCTCCGCATGAACCTCGCCTGGTGGCCGTTCCACCCGGTCGGATACGCGATCAGCGGGTCCTGGGCGATGCAGCAGCTCTGGCTGTGCATCTTCGTCGCGTGGGCGGTCAAGGCCCTGCTGCTCAAATACGGCGGCGTGAAGGCCTACCGCCCGGCCGTGCCGTTCTTCGTCGGGCTGATCATGGGTGACTTCATGGTAGGATCGTTCTGGAACATCTATGGCATCGTGATGGAGACGAGCGTGTACCACTTCTGGCCGTACTAGGCGCCGCGGCCCCGGCCTCAGGAGGCGTAGACCGATGGAAGAGATCACGACCCTGGAACAGCTTGAGGCGCGCCTCGCGTCGTCCGACGCCGCGCCGCTGTTCCTGTTCAAGCACAGCACCCGCTGCCCCATCTCGGCGGGCGCCTACGCGCGCGTGGAGCGCTTCCTCTCGGCGCAGACCGCCCCCGCTCCCCCGGTCTTCCTGGTGAAGGTGATCGAATCGCGGCCGGTCTCCAACGCGATCGCCGAGCGCCTGGGCGTCCCGCACAAATCGCCGCAGATCCTGCTGGTCCACGCCGGGCGCGCCGTCTGGACCGCCTCTCACCACGGCATCCAGCCGGACCGCATGCAGGAGGCGATCGCCGAACACCTGACCTGATCCAGGGGCCTGCGGCGGCGAGAGGAGAACGGCGAGTAGGATCGCCTTCAAGGAGGACGTACCGCCATGCAGTCACATGCTTCGCATCACCTGGTCACGCTGGGCGCGCTGGCCGCTCTGGTCATCTTGCACTCGGTCGACGCATCGGCGGCCGAGGACGCCCCCGGGGAGAACCTCGTCCAGAACGGCGACTTCTCCGAGGACGGAGGGTGGGCGTTCTTCTCCAGCGGGGCCGACGCCTCCGGAGAACGCACGACGGAGACGGCGTACGTCGGCGAGGCGTCGTACAAGCTGACCAACCGCTCCGGCTTCGCGCCCCACGTCTACGGACGCATCTTCCAGCACGTGGGCGGGATCAAGCCGTACTCGACCTACCGCATCAGTTGTCGCGTGCGCGGAGAAGACATCGGCATCGCATGGATCGGCGGCGGGCCCGGCTGGCGTCTGCGGGCGCCGATCCCGGAGGGGACCTACGATACATGGACCCTTGTCAGCGCCGAGTGGTTCAGCGAGGAGCAGTCGGACCCCTTCGAACTCATGGTGTTGCTGGAGAGCGAGACGAAGGCGCTCTACGTGGACGACATCCAGATGACGCTGGTGCGCACCGACTACGCGCGGAGGGACGAGGCGATCGCGAGCCTGCGGGAGGGCATCAACGCGCAGCGCGGCCGACTGGACGCGGTGCGCGCCGAAGCCGCAACCACGCCGGGCGCCGCCGAGGACGCCGCGACGCAACTCGGCCTGTACATCGCCGAACGCTTCCTGGACCGCGTTTCCGATGAGACGACGGAGCAGTCGCTCCTGTGGTCGATCTTCCAGGTCGCCGAGGTGGGCACGGTCCTCGACGAGACCGAGCGACGGTTGGAACGCGTGAGCTCGGGGCAGGTCGCCGTCGCGCCGCACCCTTTTCCGACGGATGGGCGTGCTGAGATCCGCGACGGGCTGTTCCACGTGGACACGACCACGGGGGAGCGGCTCCCCTACTACTTCTACGGCTTCGGACATTTCGGGCAGGTGTTCCGTGATCTGCCCAACTGGCGGCGCCTCGGCGTCACGCTGGTCCAGGACGGGCGTCTGGGCCCGTCGGCCATGCGGCCGGACGGCGGGTTCGTCGATGACCCCGACGACGAAGCGACCACGGTGGCGTCGATGCTGGCGGACCTCGACGAGGCCGCGCGCCACGGCGTCCGGGTGGACCACCTGCTCTCGCCGCACTACTTCCCGGAGTGGGCGTTTGCGCTTCCCGACAGCGAGGGGCTGCGCGACGGGCTGGGCTTCGGCTACAACATCGACCACCCCATCGCGCGCGAGGTCGTCGGCACGTGGGCGGACCGCATCTCGGCCGCGTTGGCGGACCGTCCCGCGCTCTTCAGCATCTGCCTCACGAACGAGCCGGTCTACTCCGGGTCGGGCCGGGATCCGCAGAGCCTGCCGCTGTACCAAGCGTATCTGGCGCGGATTCACGGCGAGATCGCCACGCTGAACGAACTCTACGGCACGGACTATGACGGGTTCGACGAGATCGCCCCGCCGGACTGGGGGATTACCGACGACGTGGCCAGGAACCGGGCGTTCTACGACTGGGCCCGGTTCAACCAGCGGCACTTCGCCGACTGGCACGCATGGATGGCCGGCATCATTCGGAAGAACCTGCCCGACACGCCGATCCATGCCAAACCAATGGTGTTTTTCAGCTTCGATCGCGACAAGTTCGGCTGGGGCGTGGACCCCGAGTTGTTCTGCGAGGTGAGCGACATCGCCGGATGCGACGCCTACGCGTTTCCCGCCGGCGATTACGCGTCGTTCCAGTGGCACGGGCACGCCTTCTGGTACGACCTGCTCCATGCGTTCCGCGGGCAGCCCGTGTTCAACAGCGAGAACCACATCATCCCCGACGGGACCGGGCAGGTCCACCTCCCCATGACGATGACGCGCGCGCAATTCTGGCAGGGCGCGCTGCACCACCAGGCCGCGACGACGACGTGGGTGTGGGATGAGGCCCGCGACGCGGCGCTCAAGGGGAGCATCTACTTCCGTCCGGCGAATGTCTACGGGGCGGGTCGCGCCTTCCTCGACATCAACCGGTTCGCGCGCGAAGTCAGCGCCGTCAACCAGGCGCAACCGCGGTTCGCCCTGCTCTACGCAATGCCTTCCGTGTTCTGGGAGGAGGACTACCGGCAGACGATCTGGGACGCCTACACCCATCTCAGCTTCCTCGGCGAGAAGGTGACGTTCGTCAGCGAGACCATGCTGCGCGAGGGCCGCGTGCCGGACGTCGCGTGGATCGCGCTCCCCAAGGCGACCCACGTGTCGGATGCGACCGTCGCGGCGCTGGACGCGTTCGCGGCGGCGGGCGGGAAGGTGCTGCACTTGGGCGACGACAACCTGGCGTATGACGCATACCACCGGCGGCGCGATGCGCTGCCGCCGCGTCTGGCGGAGGCCCCGGCGTTCAGCCTGCTCGACGAGGGCAACGATACGGCGGCGGTGCACGCGGCGCTGCGCGACCTGCTGGCGCACCACGGAACGGAGATCACCGAGGCGCGGGATGCGGCGTCCGGCGCGCTGTGCTGGGATGTCGAGTACCGCACCCTCCCCTACGCCGGAAAGACGCTCGCGCCCGTGATCAGCTTCAACACCGAGGACGTCACGGTCCAATGGCCCGCGTTCGCCGGGCGATCGGCGCGCGACCTGCTCTCCGGCGAAACGGTGGACCCCATGGCCCTCACGCTCGCGCCCATGACGCCGATGCTGCTGCTGATCGACTGACCCCGCGCGAGATGTGTGGGACCGGCAGTGTGGGACCGGCACCCTCGCCGGTCAGTGAGACACATGAAGACGTGTGTGTGGGACCGGCGCCCTCGCCGGTCGACGTGTGTGGGACCGGCGCCCTCGCCGGTCAGTGAGACGTGTGTGGGACCGGCGCCCTCGCCGGTCGATTCCCGCCCGTAAGGAGGTCCGCCGCAATGGACATCCCGCGCATATTCAACATCACCGAGAGCGCGCACCGCATCCACAACCCGATCACGCCCGAGAAACTCGCCACGCTCGGCGCGGCGCTGCGTCTGGAACCGGGNNGAGATGCTGTGCACCTGGGCGCGCGACCACGGCATCATCGGCACAGGCGTCGACCTGAGTCCGTTATTCACCGAACAGGCCAAACGCCGCGCGGTGGAACTCGGCGTCGCCGACCGGGTCACATTCATCCACGACGATGCCGCCGGCTACGTCTCCGACGAGAAGGTCGGCGTGGCGGCCTGCGTCGGCGCCACCTGGATCGGCGGCGGCGTCGCCGAGAGCATCGCGCTCCTGGCGCGGAGCCTCGACGCCGGCGGGATCATCCTCATCGGCGAGCC
>DIWA01000027.1 GCA_002422525.1 Candidatus Hydrogenedentes bacterium UBA6118 | reverse complement strand
AGAACCTCTACGACCTGCCGCCGGAGGTCAAGGCCACCATCGAGCAGACCCCCGGCAGCCTGGCCGAGGCCCTCGACCACCTCGAGGCCGACAACGAGTACCTGCTCAAGGGCGACGTCTTCACCAAGGACGTCATTGACACCTGGATCGACTACAAGCGGCGAGAAGAGGTGCTCCAGATGAACCTCCGCCCGCACCCGTACGAGTTCCAGCTCTACTACGACATCTAGCACGCAGGTCCATCGCGGATCGACGCAGCCGGCGCCCTCCCCCGAGAGCGCCGGCTGCTTGCATCATCCCAAACGCCGCGCGCCGAGTCCCCGCCTACTCCTCCGTCGGACGCCGCTCGAACGGCGCCGGGCCCGACGCCCCCGCGCACAGCTTCCGCAGCGCCGCCAGCTCCTCCTCCGACACGCTCCGGCGCTTCATCCGGATCCGGTCGTACCGATAGTCGCCCGGTATCTGCCCGCCGTAGGTCAGATAGATCCACGTCTTCCCGTCTTCTTCCTCGACGTACGCCTCCGGCACCTGGTTCGCCTGCACATCCGCGTCCGGCTCCATATACCCCAGCAACACCCAGTCCCGGCCGTTCACCGACGCCGCCTCCGCGGTCTTCCGCGTCGCCCATCCCTCGCCGGCGTACCCGCCCGGATCCCCGTAGGCGAATAGCACGGCGCCCACGCGCACCACGTCCGGGTTCGGGAACTGCAGGATGCACGGCGCGTCCATCCCCCGAATCACCCGCCAGTCCTCGGAACTCGCGAAATCCCCCGTGTTCTCCGCGTACGCCATCGAGAACATATACGTATCCGTGTCCGCGTTGCCGTGGAAACAATCGAACCAGGCCCGCCACGTGCCCTCCTCCCACAGCAGCGTCGGCCGATGGTAGAGCCCCCGCTCATGCATGTAGTCGCCCGGCGCCCGCGGCGCCTGTCCCCAGTTCGGCGCGTACACCAGCACCGGCGCTTCCGTGCGCTCCCAGTGCAGCCCGTCCCGCGACGTCGCCCCCATCACGCAACTGATGTCCGAGTCCGTGTCCCCCTCCTGGCCATACGGGATCCCGTCTTTATTGTGCCCCGTCGCGCTGTAGACCATGTAGTACACCCCCTCCCTGCGCACCACCGACGGGTCCCCGTTGTGCCAGTTGTCATAGTTGGTCTCGCCCCCCGCGATCACCGGAACCCACCGCGCCGGGTCCATGTCCGCGTCCCAGATCGGCCCGTCCTCCCCATCGCCGCGGTACACCTCCCACGGCCCCTCCAGCATCGGCGCGCGCGCCGCGAATATCGCGTCGCAACCGGGATAGCCGGGGTTGCAGCTCCCCACCGACCATCCGAAAAACCAGCCGCGATACGGATACGCCGCGTCCTCCGAAACCCGCACGATGTGCAGGTTGTACATGTTGTAGAAGCCGTGCAGCAGATCGCCCCCGACCTGCTCCCACAGCGCGGTCCGGTCCGCGTAGCGCCCGACCTCCTCCGGCGCCTGCCCCCATGCCGTCCATGCCGCCCCGCAGATCAACCCGACACACGCCGCCGCCGCGACCATCCTGAACAACGCGCTCATACTGCCTCCTTCGCGCGCGCCCTCCGCACGCGATCGCGATGCTACCCCACTCGCGATCCCGCATCAACCCCGCGCATCCGGCGGACCAAACAGCCCCGTCTACGCCTCCGCGGCCCGCTTCCGGATCAGGTTCAACGCGCTGCCCGCCTTGAACCACGCGATCTGCGCCGCGTTGTACGTATGGTTCACCGCGAACCCATCGCTGGATCCGTCGCTGTGGTGCAGAACGACCTGCAACGGCTTCCCCGGCGCGAACTCGGTCAGCCCGAGAATGTCGATCTCGTCGTCCTCGCGCACCTTGTCGTAATCCGCCGGGTCCGCGAACGTCAGCGCCAGCATCCCCTGCTTCTTCAGGTTCGTCTCGTGGATCCGCGCGAAGCTCTTCACCAGAATCGCCCGCACCCCGAGATGTCGCGGCTCCATCGCCGCATGCTCCCGACTCGACCCCTCGCCGTAGTTCTCGTCGCCCACCACGACCGTCCCGATGCCCGCCGCCTTGTACGCCCGCTGCACCTCCGGAACCGCCCCGTACGCGCCCGTCAGCGCGTTCCTCACCTTGTTCGCCTCGCCGTTGAACGCGTTGATCGCCCCGATGAAGCAGTTATCCGAAATGTTGTCCAAGTGTCCGCGGAACCGCAGCCACGGCCCGGCCATCGAGATGTGGTCCGTCGTGCATTTCCCCTTCGCCTTCAGCAGCAGCCGCAGACCCTTCAAGTCGGTCCCCTCCCACGCGGGGAACGGCTCGAGCAACTGCAGCCGCTTCGAGTCCGGGCGCACCACGACCTCAACCCCGCTTCCGTCCGCCGCCGGCGCCGCGTACCCGGCGTCCTCCACCGCGAATCCCTGCGTCGGCAACTCCTCGCCGACCGGCGCCTCCAGACGAACCGCCTCGCCCTGCTCGTTCTCCAGCGTGTCTGTCACCGGGTTGAACCCGAGATCCCCCGCCAACGCCAGCGCCGTCACCATCTCCGGCGACGCCACGAACGCGTGCGTCTTCGGGTTGCCGTCGTTGCGTTTCGCAAAATTGCGGTTGAACGACGTCACAATCGTGTTCGGCTCATCGTCCGGGCCGTTGCGATGCCGCGCCCACTGCCCGATGCACGGACCGCAAGCGTTCGCCAGCACCACGCCCCCGATCGCCTCGAAATCCTTCAGCACCCCGTCCCGTTCCAGCGTGTACCGCACCATCTCCGAGCCCGGCGTCACCGTGAACTCCGCCTTCGCCGTCAGCCCCTTCTCCCGCGCCTGCCGCGCCACCGACGCCGCCCGCGCCATGTCCTCATACGACGAGTTCGTGCAGGACCCGATCAGTCCCACCTCCACCTTGCGCGGCCAGTTCGATTCCGCCGCCCGCGCCTTCATCTGCGAAATCGGCGTCGCGAGGTCCGGCGTGAAGGGGCCGTTCAGATGCGGCTCCAACGTGCTCAGGTCGATCTCGATCACGCGCTCGTAGTAGTCCTCCGGATGCGCGTACACCTCCGGGTCCGGCCGCAGATGCTCCCGCACCGCGTCCGCCGCCGCCGCCACGTCCGCCCGATCCGTCGCTTCCAGGTAGCGGACCATCGAGTCGTCGAACGCGAACAGCGACGTCGTCGCCCCGATCTCCGCCCCCATGTTGCACACGGTCCCCTTGCCCGTGCACGACATCGACTCCGCGCCTTCCCCGAAATACTCCACGATGTATCCCGTGCCGCCCTTCACCGTCAGAATATCCGCCACCTTCAGGATCACGTCCTTCGGCGACGTCCACCCCTGCAGGCGGCCCGTCAGCTTCACCCCCAGCAACCGCGGGAACTTCAGCTCCCACGGCATCCCCGCCATCACGTCCACGGCGTCCGCGCCGCCCACCCCGATCGCGACCATCCCCAGACCGCCCGCGTTCGGCGTGTGCGAGTCCGTCCCTATCATCATGCCCCCGGGAAACGCATAGTTCTCCAGCAACACCTGATGGATGATCCCCGCCCCCGGCTTCCAGAACCCGATGCCGTACTTGTTCGACACCGACGCCAGGAAGTCGTACACCTCTTTGTTGATCTCGATCGCCGCGGCCAGGTCGCTCTTCGCCCCCGTCCGCGCCTGAATCAGATGGTCGCAGTGCACCGTCGACGGCACCGCCGTCTTCGCCTTGCCCGCCTGCATGAACTGCAGCAACGCCATCTGCGCCGTCGCGTCCTGCATCGCCACCCGGTCCGGCGCGAAATCAACGTAGTCCGTCCCGCGTTCATATACCTGAGCAGGGTCGCCGGCGAACAAGTGGCTGTACAGAATCTTCTCCGCCAGCGTCAGCGGACGCCCCGCCAGCCGCCTCGCCTGCGCCGTCCGGGCGGGAAGGCGCTTGTACACCGTCTGTATCATCTCGAGATCGAAAGCCATCGTGATCGTTCCTCTCAGTTCCACTGCCATACATCGCAAGCCGCGGGCGGACTGGCGCATATCGTAGGAGAGCCCCGCCGTGCAGACAAGTCCGCGCGGAATCGCGCCCCGTTGCATCCGTCCCGCGCGGAGCACTACCCTGCAACCTCAAACAGCGGAAGCCGTCGGCGCATGCCCGACCTTCCGCAACCACAGGAGACCATCCCATGCCCAAGCGCATCGCCATTGTCGGCGCTTCCAACAACCGACGCAAGTACGGAAACAAGGCCGTCCGCGCCTTCCGCGACGGCGGCTGGGAAGTGTTCCCCGTCAACCCCAGATCCGATGAGATCGAGGGCCTGCCCGCCTACGCCGGCATCGCCGACGTCCCCGAACCCATCGACCGCGTCGCCATGTACGTGCCCCCGAAGGCCGGCCTCGCCATGATCGACGACATCGCCGCCAAAGCCCCCGCCGAACTCTTCCTCAACCCCGGCGCGGAGAGCCCCGAACTCGTCGCCGCCGCCGAAGCCCGCGGCCTCAACGTCATCCAGGCCTGCGCCATCGTCAACATCGGCCTCCGACCCGACATGTACCCCGACGAATAGCCCGTCGGCGCCGTCGCGTCGGGAATACAAACACCCCCTCCGGAGTTGATCCGCATAGCAAGGTTAACCCGGGTTAAAAACACCCGCCGGAGGATCGCCCATGAAAAAGACCCTCATTCTCGCGCTAAAGGCCGGCGCCGTATTCTCGATCGCCCTGACCGTCGCCGCCGGCGCCGTGTTCGCCGGGGTCGTCGATGACAACAAGGGCGCCGAAACCAAGGCCTCCTGCGGTCAAGGGATCGCACCGGCCTCGGCCCAGCTCGCTGGCGCGACATGCCAGATGTTCGCCCCCGCCGCCCTCACCCCCGCTGCCGGAGGGTGCGCCTTCTCCAAGGCCGCCAAGAGCGGATGCGCTGACATGACCGCCGGCGCCTGCGGCGCCAAGGCCGCGCAAGCCAAGCGGGATGTCGTCGCGGTCGCCGCGGAGAACCCGGACCTGCGCGTCTTCCTGCTTGCCGCGCAAGCCGCGGGCCTCACGGATCTCCTGCGCACCGAGTCGCCCATCACCGTCTTCGCGCCCACCAACGCCGCATTCGACAACCTCGATGGGCAGACCTTCGCCGCCTTGCTCAACGACTCTGAGCAGCTCCGGCAGGTGCTCATGGGCCACGTCGTAGCGGCCAACGTCTGCGCCGAAACGGCCTCCGACTGCGCCGCCAAGGCCGATTGCGCCGACAAGGCCGATTGCGCCGACAAGGCCGAGTGCGCCGACAAGGCCGACTGCGCGGCCAAAGCCGATTGCGCCGACAAGGCGGACTGCGCGGATAAGCTGGCCGAGTGCGCCGGCAAAATCAAGTGCCTCACCGGCGCTTCCATGGCGATCAACAAGAAGGAAGGCTGCGGCACGCTCACCGTCAACGAAGCGACCGTGCTGCGGTCGGACCTCGTCGCCGACAACGGCCGTATCCACGTGATCGACCGCGTGCTGCTGCCGCAGACCACGACCGAAGAGGTCGCCGCGACCCCCGAGGCCTCAGTCGAGGAGCCGGTCCAAGTCTCGAGCCTCAGCGCGCGGTAGCCTGAACACACACTTCGCCGCACCCCCTCTGCGGCGAACCCAGGCAATCCAGTGTGCACGCCGCCCGAAGGGACCCTTCCCCTCGGGCGGCCCCTTCTCTCTACGCGATGCCCTCGCTCGGCAGAAGGCCCGCAACCAGCCGCAGACAGGCCAGGAAATCGATCGGGTCCGCGGTGAGCGCCGTACACAAGGCCTCGACCTCGCCGTCGTCCGCCGCCTCCAACCCCAGAACCCGCCGCGCCGCATCCCCGCTCCGGGCCAACGAGATCAGCTCCGCCGCATACCCCGGCTCGGCCAGTTCTTTCCGCGGCTTGCCCCGCCGCACCTGACCCAGCGCCTTCGCCATGCGCTCCGGCGACCGCCACGCCAGCGCCTTCGCCTCTTTCTCCAGCTCGTGCGCCAAGTGCTGCGCCCGCGCCTCCCCCAGCCGCGGCAGCAGCCACTGCTCCAACACGTGCTCGAGCAGCCCCGGCAACACCACCTCCTCCGGCGGCGCCGCCTCCCCGCTCCACAACAGCCGCAGCATCGGCGCCGCCCGCGCCCCGAGCCGATCCCACCCCGGCAGCCGCTCGTCTAACGCGCTCCCCACGCCGTCCGGCAGCCGCATCTCCAGATCCCCTTCCTTCGCCCCCGCCGCCCACGCGAACGCCCCGCCGTGCGCCGTCGCAATCGCCCACCGAATCGCGCCGAGCAACGGGCGCTCCGCCAGCGTGCACTTCAACCCCGAGTACGTCCACAACAGCGCCGCGCTCCGCGGCCCCGCCTCGTACTCCGCCAGCATCGTCACGATCCCGCCCGATGGCAGCGATGCGACCGCCAGCCGCTGCGCCCAGTCGAACGCCCGAACCAGCGTCCGCCGCCGCACCGCGATCGCCGGAATCGCCCCTTCGCAGTGCAACTCCGTCCGAACCCCGTGCGCTTCCAGCAGCGCGCCCATCCTCCCTTCGCTCTCCGCCGCGGCCGCCGCCACATTCGACGGCTCCGGGCCGGCCCCCTGCGCCGCCGTCAGCATCCCGTCAACATGCCCTCTCGCCTCCGCAAGCGCCTCCGCCGCCTCGGCCGCGTCCTCGCCGCCCGATTCCGCACAGGCGGCATACAGCCGCAGCGCGTGCAACACCGACTCCACCCCTTCCCGCAACGCCCCCGCCGCGGGTTCCCGCGCCACCACCTCGCGCTCGCCCGACAGCAGCAACTCCACCCGCCCCATGCTCCAGTCGATCCGCCCGCCCCGCGTCGCCTCCGTCCAACACCGCTCCGCCCACGCCCGCGGCGTCACGACATCCGCGCCGAACAGCAGGAACCATGCGTCGAACGCCCCCGTCCCGTCGATCGTCAGCGCGATCCGCGGCAGCGGCCCGCCGTGCCGATCGGGCTCCTCATATAACTCCAGCAGCAGCCGCGCCCCCGACTCCAAACGCGCCGCCGACGCAACGCCGTGCACAATCGCCGCCAGACTGTCCGGATGCCCCCGTCGCTCGGTCACCGACTCCAGATCCGCCGCGATCGGCACGCCCGCCAACGCGTCCGCCATCCCCGCGAACGCCTGCCGCGGGTCGTAGGAGATCGTCTCCCCCGCCGGGTCCGTCGCGAGCAGCGCCCGCCGCACCGCCGTCAGCGCATCGTGCGCCTCCCCCGCGCCCGCCGGCCCCCGCGCCAGCGCCTCCGCGGCCAGGATCACCCCGGGCAACGCATAGTCGAGCACGTCGTCTTCCCCGCGCGGCAGCGGGTCCCGCGCCGTCTGTAGACTCATAGCGCCTCCTCTTGTTCCCGCCGGCCATTCTACCGTCTCCCCCGCGGACGCCGCACAGCGGTCCAACGCCAAGTTGCCCATTCCCCCCTGAAGTGGAGTATCTTACAGTGGATCCAACAACGCGGAGGAACGCTACCCATGAAGATGTACGGGAAAGACTACGCGACGCGGGAACTGCGTCAGCGCATCGGCAATATGGACCAGGTCGCCGGCATTCGCACGGTGCAGCTCCAGGACGGTCCCGAGCATCCGGGCCGCGCCGCGGTCATCCACACCGGCAGCGGACTCGAACTCACCGTCCTCCTCGATCGCTGTCTCGACATCTCGGCCGCATCGTTCCAGGGCCGACCGATGGCGTGGCGGTCCACCACCGGCGACATCGCGCCCCAGTTCTACGAGCCCGAGGGCCTCCGCTGGCTCCGCAGCTACTTCGGCGGCATGGTCACCACCTGCGGCCTCATCAACGTCGGCGCCCCCGCCGACGACAGCCCCGTCTCCGGCAACGGCCTCCACGGACGCATCGGCAACGCGCCCGCCCGCAACGTGCAAGTGCGCCAGGCCTGGGACGGCGACGACTACCTCCTCAGCGTCACCGGATCCATGCGCGAAACCCGCGTCTTCGGCGAGAACCTCCTCCTCACCCGCACGGTCTCGACCAAGCTCGGCGCCAAGCGCTTCCAGATC
Source organism: Candidatus Hydrogenedentes bacterium UBA6118 (assembly GCA_002422525.1). Taxonomy (GTDB): domain Bacteria; phylum Hydrogenedentota; class Hydrogenedentia; order Hydrogenedentales; family SLHB01; genus UBA6118. Next base: position 8,015 of record DIWA01000027.1, on the reverse strand, counting down.
TGCGACACGCTCGCCAACGAAGGCTTCGACGACACCCCGTTCCAGCTCCTCTACCACTGCAACGTCGGCTGGCCCGCCGTCGACGAAGGCTCCCAAGTGCTCGCGCCCGTCCAGACCATCGCCCCCCGCGACGCCGACGCCGCCGACGGCAAGGAAGCCTGGGCGCGGTGCGACGCCCCCATCCACGGCTACGCGGAGAAAGTCTACTACCACGACATGGCCCCCGCCGCCGACGGCTCCGTCACCTGCGCCGTCGTCAACAACGGCTTCGACGCCGGCGAAGGCTTCGGCGTATACCTGAAGTACTACAAATCCGAGCTGCCCCGCTTCGCCCACTGGAAGCAGATGGGCGAACAGGAGTACGTCATCGGCCTCGAACCCTGCAACTGCTGCGTCGAGGGCAAGGCCGTGGACGAAAAGTACGGCCTCGTCGACGCCATCGCCCCCGGCGAATCGCGCACGTTCCGCCTCGAGTTCGGCGCCGTCACGACCCCCGACGAGCTCGCCGCCCTGCGCAAAGCCGCCGCCGGTCCCGGCGCGCCGACATTCGCCAAACACTTCTCCGAGTTCGTCAAGAAGCCCCGCTGACGCAAGCACGCCGCCGTTCTGGCCGCTAGACGCGAGGAGGAGAACGCGTTGGCCATTCCAAACTATCAGGCATTCATGTTGCCGGTGCTCACATACGCCGGCGACGGGCGCGACCACACGCTCCGCGACGCCATCGAAACGATGGCCGAGCAGTTCGGTATCACCGAGGCGGAGCGCAAGGAGCTGCTCCCCAGCGGACGTAAACCCAGACTCCATGATCGCGTGGGGTGGGCCGTGACCTACCTCAAGAAGGCCGGGTTGCTCGAGGCGCCCAGGCGGGGGATCTTCCGCATCACGGAACGCGGGCGGCACGTCCTGAGCAACGCCCCTCCGGCCATCGACGTCGGATTCCTTAGCCGCTTCGAGGAATTCCGGGTCTTCAGAACGCGCCGGCGTAAGGACGACGAGTCCACCGACTCCACGACCAACGGGGACTCCGATCCCACGCCCGAGGAGGCCCTCGCAACGGCGTATCAGGCCCTGCGCGACGAGCTGGCCGACGAGCTCCTCCTGCAACTCAAGGCGAGCCCGCCCAGTCAGTTCGAACAGACCGTCATCGATCTCCTCGTCGCGATGGGCTACGGCGGCAGCCTCGAAGACGCAGGCAAGGCCATCGGGCGAAGCGGCGACGAGGGGATCGACGGGATCATCAAAGAGGACCGCCTGGGGCTGGACATCATCTACATCCAGGCCAAACGCTGGGACAACACCGTGGGCCGCCCGGAGATCCAGAAGTTCGCCGGAGCCCTGCAAGGCCAACGCGCCCGAAAAGGCGTGTTCATCACCACCTCCGAGTTCTCAGCCGAGGCCCACGACTACGTCTCCCGCATCGAAACCAAGATCGTCCTCATCGACGGCCGGCAGCTCACCCGCTTCATGATCGACCACAATATCGGCGTCACGCCCACCGACGTCTACGAGGTCAAACGACTCGACTCAGACTACTTCAACGACGACTGAGAAGGGAGATCAACAGCGATGAACCTGTACGTGCTAGACTGGGCGGGGCCGCGGTGACCCCGTTGCGTCGCCGCCGGCGCGTCTGCGGCGCCGCTGGAGCACGAGAGAAGGAGCACAGGATGTGAGAGTAGGTCGACTCCATCTGTCCAACTTCCGGTGCATCTCGGACCTCGAGATCGACTTCGCGTCGGCCGACGGTCCCCGCTCGCTGACGGCGCTCATCGGTGACAACGGTTCCGGCAAGACCACGATTCTCCAAGCCGTCGCGCTCGTACTCTCGCTCGCCACGCGGCGCACGCGCCCCCCGCAGGAACTGAACTGGCCGGGCTTCATGTCCGACCGGGTGTCAAGCCTCGGCCCAACGCGGGTCGAACTCGACGTCGCGCTGGACGAAGAGGAGATCGCCACGACCAACGAGCTCTTCGCGGCGTGGCGCGACACCCTGTCCAACGAGTACCAGCAGACCCATCGGATCGTCCCGCCTGCGGACCTGTCCCAGATCACGCTTATCTACGAGTCCGGCCGCCTGTCCTGCGCGCAAGGGTACGAAGCGCAGAACCAACTGCTCGGTCGGTACTACATCAAGGCGCTTGCCAAAACCCAGCCATGGTTCCGACAGAGGTTTCCTGTGGTAGGCGACGTGTTCTGGTTCGACCAGAACCGCAACGTCTCCACGACGATGGCGCGTCAGGACGCGGGCGCCGACGAGCGGAACGGCGGGGAGTCCTGGGAGACCGGCATCGAGCAACTCCGCGAGTATCTCGTGGGGTGGTGGGGATACCACACTTCCCCCGAGCGACGCGGCGGAAAGGACTACATCCCGGAGCTCGAGCGACACTTCCAGCGCGTCTTCCCCGGCTCCACGTTCCGCGGCATCATGCCGCGCGACGGCAACGGAACCGGCCGCGTGTCTGACTTCTACTTCCTGCTCGAGCGAGACGGACGCGTCTTCGACATCGCCGAGATGTCCTCCGGCGAGCAGGCCGTGTTCCCCCTGCTCTACGAGTTCGTGCGCCTGGACATCGCCCGATCGGTCGTCCTGATCGATGAACTCGAGCTCCACCTCCATCCGCCGCAGCAACAGGCCCTCCTCGCCGCGCTTCCCGCCATCGGCCCCGACTGCCAGTTCATCATCACTACCCACTCCCCGTACCTCGAGGAGGTCATACCCGATGAACAGGAGGTCCGACTGAAGGGGGGCGACGTATGCCTGTGACAAGGCTGTTCGTGGAAAGAGAGCTGGACGCCCAGTTGCTGGCGCCCTTGTTCGCCGGACGCCCAGTCGTGCAAGCATTGAAGGCATCCAAACACGCGCTCGCCCCAAGAACCCTGGAAGAACGCGCGAAAGAGAAGACAGGCGAAGCCCGCTGCTGCTACCTCCGCGACCGGGATTTCGATTACGAGCCGCCAGAGGATCTCTCCGCGCCGGTCGTCGACCGCAAACACGAAGGCCGGACCCTCGGCTGGCGATGGGCGCGGCACGAAATCGAAAACTACATGCTCGAACCCGCACTGGTCGCGCAATGCCTCGGCGTTTCCCAGGACGCATACGTCCAGGCCCTCTCTGAAGCCGCGATGCGCATTCGCTTCTATGAGGCCGCCCGGTGGGCCATCGGCCTGGCGCGCGCCCAGCTTCCCCCGCCATACCGGCTCCGGACGCACCACCCCAACAGACGAACCGGCGCCGAGTTCTACCTTCCAGACGCCCTCGATGAACAGGCCACCGCGCATTGGCTGTCGGATCACGTCTCCCGGTACCGTGAGAATGTCAACACAGCCTTGGACGCAAACTCCGTACGCGAAGCCTACCGCTCTCATACCCGACGCTTCACGGACGCTTGCCTCGCGGACGCGCACAGCGTCCTCACGTGGTTCTCCGGGAAGGACCTGATGAAAGCGATGGCTGCGTGGCTCGCTGCACACGGCATCGACGCGCCCGGCGCGTTTCGGAACAAACTGCGCGACTGGATGAGGGAGAACCCGAGTTCGGTCGTGCGGATGCTGCCGGAGTGGGATGAGCTGAGACGCCGCCTGCGGACATAGCAGAGAGCGCATCCGCGGGCGACGCCCCGAAGACACAGAAGGGAGATCAACAGCGATGAACCTGTACATGCTGGACTGGGCGGTGCTCGGGGGCGTGATCATCCTCATCTGCTGGTCGGCGTTCGTCACCGGCAAACACACCCGCAGCGTCTCCGACTTCCTCTCCGGCAACCGCTGCGCCGGCAAATACCTCCTCGGCGTCGCCGACGGCGTCGCGGGCCTCGGCGCCATCTCCATCATCGCCGTGTTCGAGATGCACTACAAGGCCGGCTTCACCGCCGTCTGGTGGCAGATGATGACCCTCGTCGTCATGGTGCTCATCGCCGTAACCGGCTGGGTCCAGTACCGCTACCGCGAAACCCGCGCCATGACCATGGCCCAGTTCTTCGAGGTCCGCTACAGCCGCGGCTTCCGCGTGTTCGCCGGCCTGCTCGCCTTCCTCTCCGGAACCATCAACTTCGCGATCTTCCCCGCCGTCGGCGGCCGCTTCTTCCAATACTTCTGCGGCTTCCCTTCCTACACCGTCTCCCTGGGAATCCTCGAGATCGATCTCGTCTTCGCCGCGATCATGCTCTTCATCCTCGGCATCTCGCTCTGGTTCACCCTCTCCGGCGGACAAATCGTCGTCATGGTCACCGACTTCATCCAAGGCACGTTCTGCAACATCATGTTCGTCATCCTCGGCCTCTACCTCCTCTACCGGTTCGACTGGGCCACCGTCGCCGAAGCCCTGTCCACCGCGCCCGAAAACGCCTCCATGATCCACCCCATGAAGACCAGCGAGACCGACAACTTCAACATGACCTACTTCCTCATCGCCGTCTTCGGCGCGTTCTACTCCTACATGGCCTGGCAAGGAAACCAAGGCTACTACTGCGCGGCGAAATCGCCCCACGAAGCCAAGATGGGCCGCATCATCGGCAACCTCCGCCCCATCATCCAGTCACTCCCCCTCGCCCTCCTCCCCATCTCCGCCTTCGTCATCCTCCACCATCCCCTCTACGCCGACTACGCCGCCGACGCCCAGAGCGTCCTGCACACCGTGGCGAACGAACAGATCCGGTCCCAGCTCACCGTCACCGTCGCCCTCGCCCACTTCTTCCCCATGGGACTCGCCGGCGGGTTCGCCGCCGTCATGTTCGCCGCCTTCGTCTCCACCCACGACACCTACCTGCACACCTGGGGCAGCATCTTCGTCCAAGACGTCGCCCTCCCCGTGCGCAACGCCGTCCGCGGCAAGATCGCCCCCCTTCCCCCAAAACAGCACATCGCCTGGCTCCGCGCCTCCATCATCGGCGTCTGCGTCTTCATCTTCCTCTTCAGCCTGCTCTTCAACCAGCAGCAAGACATCCTCATGTACTTCGCCCTCACCGGCACGATCTACCTCGGCTGGGCCGGCGCCGCCATCATCGGCGGCCTCTACTGGAAATACGGCAACACCGCCGGCGCATGGACCGCCGCCGTCACCGGCATGGCCCTCGCCATCGCAGGCTGGTACATGACCTACTTCTGGCCCAACACCCAAGCCGTCCTCGAAAACTGCACCCCCGCCTTCTGGGCATGGGCCGTCGCCGCATGGCCAAAACTCCTCGAACCCCGCTGCCCCATCACCGCCCAAGTCCTCTGGTTCTACGCCATGGTCGCCTCCTCCCTCGTCTACGTCGTCGTCTCCCTCGTCACCGGCCGCGGCCGCGCCTGCAACATGGACCGCATCCTCCACCGCGGCGAATACGCCCGCGAAAAAACCGACCTGCCCCCCACCGGCTGGCGCGCCCTCGCCATGGGCCCCGAATACACCCTCGCCGACCGCCTCCTCGTCATCGGCTCCTACGCGTACGCATTCATCTTCCTCGCCATCTTCTTCGGCGGCACCCTCTACGCCCTCACCTTCACCGTCTCCGACAGCACATGGATGATCGTCTGGAAATGGTGGTGCTACGCCATGTTCACCGTCTCCGTCGTCATCGCCCTCTGGCTCTGCATCGGCGGCATCGGCGACCTCCGCCGCATGCTCCGCGACCTCCGCGCCGCCGTCCGCGACGACCGCGACGACGGCACCGTCGTCGGCGACCGCAACCTCGACGACCTCGACGAAGACGAAATCCAGCGCATGAACGTCGACGCCCCCGAATAGCCGATTGAGCGCGGCTTACTCAGCCCGCACCAGGAAGAGAATAATGAAGACCTACGAATACCGAATCGAGTTTCTGAAGCTGACGACAGGAAAGAAGAATGAGACGCAGCTTCTTGATGCCCTGAATGCATTCGGTAAGGACGGTTGGCGACTCAACCGGCTCTCCGGCGAAGTCAGCTTACGCACACTGGCGTCAGTCAAAGGAGGCGTCAACCTCCTTCTTGAACGCGAGAGCCGAACGGACTGAAACAGAACACCGAACCAGCGCTTCCAGTCTATCGCTTCCCCGAAGGGCGCCTCAGGCTGAAGCGCGATGTTCTGTGAGGGCGACAAGATGAATCAGAAGGGAAAGAACCTCGCGATCTGGGGCGTTGCCCTGCAACTCGGAACCGTGGTCGGGCTTCTCGGTACGATCATCGGCATGGTCCGAGCCTTCGGCCGACTTGCACAGACGGAAATAACGGAACCGGGCGGCACTGGCGAATGACATGGGCATGGTCCTCTACGCGACGGCCGTGGGTTCCGTTGTTGCACTGGTCGGAATCATCCTGATTCTCGTCGCGCTTTTCGGTGTCCGGTATCGTGCGCCCTGGTTCCTGACCGCGCTGTGGGTTCTGTCCATCCTCTGGCTGCGCAGCTCCCCCCCGATTGGCCCCATCCTCGGAATCGTAGTCATCGTCTATCTCGTGATTCACAGGAGCGAGTTCACAGAACAAAGCCCTGCGTGCGATTCCGGCAAGGCCGCGGACGGCCGCCTTACCGGAGCACATCAGGGCTGACACTCAGCCGAGCGCTTCGCGCCTCCCCCGCCATTGCGCCAATCGGTCCGCCTCTCCCCTACGACGCCTTCGCCAGAAACGCCGACAGGTCTTCCGCGATCCCCAGCCGCGCCCGGCCGGCCGCCTCGCTTCCGGCGCGCTCGAACATATCCGCCAGCGCGTATGGAAGTTCCGCAATCCAGCGCGTCAAGACACCATTCGGGCGTGGGCGAGTTCGCGGGCCTGCGTGGGGCGGACTTGGCCGGCGAGGACGGTGACTACCGCGAAGGTGTTGCCGTCGAGGGTCGTGAACTCCACTTCGTAGCCTTGCGCCTCCCCATGGACGAGAACGACCGTGCCGATGTCGCCGGCCTTGAGGCCTTCGTCGGGCAGGTCCGTGGTAAGGACCACGCGGTCCAGTTCACCTATCATCGGTGTGCTCTCCTCACGAGGCGTCATCCCGCCTCTATTGAGGCTTCTCCTCCAAAGGATATGCCGTGACCAGGCGCGGCGGCAAGTTGCCTTCCTGAAACCAGACGCTGCGCATGTTCGGCGAGCGTCCGTCCGGAGCCTTTACCGGTCCTTCCACCACGTAGCGCATGCCCAACGGCGTTCTGACGGCAGACGCCAAGTTGTTCTCCATCGCGTGATCGCGTAGCGCGGACGCGAGCGCTTCCCACCCCCGTCTCGAAAAGCCCTCAGGTCCCACTACATCGACGGAGAACCAGATGCCTGACAACAGCACCTGCCTGCCGGCGCTTCGCGCCTCCCCCCGCCATTGCGCCAATCGGTCCCTCTCCCCTACGACGCCTTCGCCAGAAACGCCGACAGGTCCTCCGCGATGGTCTCCTCCACTCTACGCACCACGCTAACCCGACTGTCAGACCACAGAACACCGGGGATTCCCGCATCCTCCTCGAAGCGCAGCACGAGGACCTCACAGACTCCATTCCGCCACCCCATCATAGCGACAATAGCGCGCTATAACTGCCTGTCATCACGCGCGTTACCACACGGCGTTGACGGTCGAATTGCGACACACTGCAAGCTGAACACTAGCAAGCACTTACGTCAAGCCATACTCCACTATAGCTACTCTCCGTTTCTCGCTTGACAGTTCCCTATCGCATTGCTAGAATCACTGTCACTGAGCAGTGGGCTCTTAGGGAGGATGAACCATGAAACCGACCGCAAACGCCGCACTCAATACCCAGCCGTCCAGGATCATCAAGGCGAACCGCATCGTTCAGAACGCGGTTCGGATGGCACAGACTGGTGCGCAGCTTCAGGCCTATAGTCGAACCTACAGCCGGCACAGTCGGTCGTAACGCGGTACACAAGGTGAAGGGAGCAGACTGATGCTGGCACAACCCAAATCCGTCGTGCTACAGGCGCGTCCCGGCACTGCGGCAAAGTGCTGCGCTATTCTGCGCAAAGCAATTCGGCAATCTACCCAATGCGCCGCGGGCAACAGCTACAGCCGTACCCACAACCGGCACTCGCGCACCTAGTGTACTGACTCATGTATTTGC
>DIWA01000045.1 GCA_002422525.1 Candidatus Hydrogenedentes bacterium UBA6118 | reverse complement strand
GCGGGGGCGCCGGTCCCACACTGTCGGTGCCACACTCACACTGCCGGTCCGACACAGACGGCTTGATCCGCGGTTTGCACGCGGATCGGGGGGCATGGCACAATATCCGATCTACTGAAGAGAACCCGTTTTCCCATGGGAGGTTATGACTTGACGTACATGGAATGCCCGCAGGACCCCGAGCAGGCAACGCCTCGGTCGGAGGCGGTGGCGTCGCGTTTGTTGAAGGCGCGCACGATTTTGCTGACGGGGGAGGTGGATCAGGAGCTCGCGGAGCGGGTGATCGGGGAGTTGCTGGTTCTGGACACGGAATCGCAGGATCCGATCCGGATGGTCATCACGTCGCAGGGGGGGCACGTGGATTCGGGGTATGCGATCCACGATGTGATGCGGTTTGTGAAGTCGGAGGTGGTGGCGATCGGCGCGGGCTGGGTGGCGAGCATCGCGGTGCCGATCATGTTCGCGGCGAAGCGGGAGAACCGGCTGGCGCTGCCGAATACGCGGTTCCTGTTGCACCAGCCGAGCGGGGGCGCGGGCGGGGCGTTGCAGGACATTCGGATCGAGGCGCAGGAGCTGCTGAAGATCCGGGAGCGGTTGAATCAGCTCATCTCCGAGGAGACGGGGCAGTCTCTGGAAAAGGTTCGCAAGGACAGCGATCGGAACTTCTGGATGTCGGCGCAGGAAGCGCTGGAGTACGGGTTGATCGCGCGGATCGTCACATCGGCCGGGGAGATCGGCTAGACCGGGCCGGCGCGCAGCCGGACAACTCATTCGCTGGGAAAGTTAGAGAGGGACAGCCATGTCCAAGGAAGGCCGATTCGACCGGACGTTGATCACGGCGGCGTTGCCGTACGCCAACGGACCGATCCATCTGGGGCATCTTGCGGGCGCGTATCTCCCGGGCGACGTGTATGCGCGGTATCTGCGCCTGAAGGGGCATCCGGTGCTGTATGTATGCGGGTCGGACGAGTACGGCGTGCCGATCACGTTGACGGCGCTGAAGGAGGGGGTGTCGCCGCGGGATGTGATCGACCGGTATCACGCGGCGAATGATGCGGCGTTCCGGCGGGTGGGGGTGCAGTTCGACATCTTTGGGCGGACGTCGTGGCCGATTCATACGGAGACCGTGCAGGGCTTCTTTCGCAAGCTGTACGACGGCGGCCACATCGAGAAGCAGGAGATGGAGCTGTGGTATTCGGAGCAGTCGGATCGGTTCCTGCCGGATCGGTATGTGAAGGGCGTGTGCCCGAAGTGCGGTTACGAAGATGCCACGGGGGACGAGTGTGAGAATTGCGGGGCGCAGTATTCGCCGCATGATCTGATTGAGCCGCGGGCGAACATCCCCGGCGATTCGTCGCGTCCGATCCTGCGGATGACGAACCACTGGTTTCTGCGGCTGCAGGATTTCCGCGAGCCGCTGAAGGCGTGGCTGGACAGTCACCCGGAATGGCGGGCGAACACGCGGGGCATCGCGTATGCGTGGGTCGAGGATCTGCGTTCGCGGTGCATCACGCGGGATACCGACTGGGGCGTGCCGATTCCGTTGGATGATCCGGAGGCGGCGTCGAAGCGGTTCTACGTGTGGTTCGACAACGCGATCGGGTATGTGACGAACACGCGGCAGTGGGGGTTGGACGCGAAGGGGGACCCGGAAGCGTGGGTTCCGTGGTGGAAGGACGCGGGTTCGCGGATCGTGCATTTCATCGGGAAGGACAACATACCGTTCCATGCGGTGCTGTTTCCGGCGTACCTGATGGGGCAAGGAGACTACACGCTCGCGGACAACGTGGTGGCGAACGAGTACCTGAACATCCTGAATCGGGAGACGGGGAAGGCGGAGAAGGGGTCGAAGTCGAAGGGGAACATGATCAGCGTGGAATGGTTCGCGGATCGGTTCTCGACGGATGCGATCCGGTACTACCTGTGCGCGATCATGCCGGAGTCGCGCGACGCGGCGTTCGACTGGGACGAGTTCATGAACCGGTACAACGGCGAGCTGTGCGACGTGGTGGGGAACTTCGTACACCGTTCGCTGACGATGACGGTGAAGAACTTCGGGGCGGCCGTGCCGACGCCGGGGGCGTTGGACGCGGAGGATGAGGCGCTGCTGGCGTCGCTGCCGGAGCAGTTGGACGGCGTGGCGGGTTCGTTGGCGCAGTTCCGGTTCCGGCAGGGGCTCGAGCGGTTCATCGAGATCGGGCGGCGAGCGAACCAGTATTTCGACACGAAACAGCCCTGGGTGACGCGGAAGACGGACCTGGAGCGGACGGCGACGACGCTGTATGTGTGCTGCCAGGTGGTGCGCGCGTTGTGCACGGCGATGGCGCCGTTCGTGCCGGACGGGGCGTCGCGGCTGGCGAAGGTGCTGGGCGTGACGTTGTCGGAAGGGGGACCGGACGGGGGTCCGGACGCCTGGGAGGAGGCGAAGCGGCCGTTGGCGGCGGGGGCGCCGCTGGGGACGCCTGAGGTGTTGTTCCCGAAGATCGACCCGGACTACGCGGCGGAGATGGCGCAGTTGCACGCGGAGGGGCGGGCGCGCTGAATAATCCCCGGTTTCCGGGGTATACGCAAGAGAGCGGGAGGCGCATGTCGCGCCGCCGCATGATCCATGTCGACACGTCCAGAGGGGAACGGGATGGACGACCTGGTTCTGATCTGCGACCAATGCGGCCACGAGATGCGGGCGTCGGCCCATGCCATGGGGGCGACGGGGCGGTGCGCGGAGTGCGGGGCCGTGTTGGAGGTGCGCGCGGACAACACGCGCCCGTTTGGTGCGCAGGCTGACGCGGCGGAGGCGGCGGCCGAACCTGCCGAGCCTGCCGAACCTGCCGAACCTGCCGCGCCTGCCGAACCTGCCGCGCCGCCGACGCACTGCGCGCGGTGCGGACGGGCGTTTCGGGGGAATTGGGACCGGAACCCGGCGCCGGAGGGGACGGTTTGTCTGGTCTGCCACCGGTTGGTGCGGGAGGACGACCCGATCTATGAGGAGGCGCCGGTGGGGGAGCTGGCGCCGGAGTCCTCGCTGCAGTTGGACCAGGGCGCGGCGCCGGTGCGTCCGATGGACCGCAAGGCGCCTGTGCCGCAGTTCGCGCAGGGACACCCGAAGCTGTTTCGCGGCGCGCTATGGACGCTGGCCCTTCTTGTGATCGCGCTCGCGATCGTCTTCACGTTCGTTGACACGGGCGGGATTCCTGAACGGAGCGAGGAGGAGTACGCCGCCGCGGCGCATCGGTTGGAGGCGTCGGGGATGGGCAGGGTCGTTTGGTGGATGCTGGTTCCGCTGATGATCGTGTTCGGCGTGGCGGGACACGGCGCGACGCTGGCGGTGGTGCTCTACTACACTGGGCGGCTGCCGGGGGACGGCTTCCTGCAGAACCTGATCTTGTTGGCGCCGAGTGCGCTGGTGCTGGCCGGTCTTGCGTTGATGCAGACGATCCTGCTCATGGCGCCGTTCCCGTTCATGTTCATCCTCGTAGGCCTCGTGGGTATCGTATATGTATACTATTTATGGTATGCGTGGGATCTGTCGCTCGGCTGTCTGATAGTCTATCTGTTCGTGCATCCGCTGACGACCGCCGCCGTGGCTATGGTGAGTTCGGTCGTGTACGGGGTGATCGGGTGGGTGGTGCTGTGACGGGGGCGCAGACGCCATGGGCTGGAACGGAGGCGTCCCGGGCGCTTGGGGCAGGCGTTCGGCCGATCGGGCGTCAGAGGGCCCAGGAGGCGTCCTCGGGTTCGACGATCTTCTCCTGGTCGCGGATGAAGCGGAGGGGGTCGTTGACCGGGTCCATGTCGGTGATGGGACGGGCCTCGTCCGTGCCGAAGAAGCCGGCGTAGTCGCCGTGGAAGCCGTCGCAGATGGGGCGGAGCGCGCAGGACGCGCAGGCCTGATGGTAGCGGTACTTGCACTCGTTCGCCGCGCGGTAGATGGCTTCGCGTCGGTACATGCCGTGTTTGCCGTGGTAGAGGCGCATCGCGCGGCCGCCCAAGTGCTGGAGTGCGTAGAGGGTGCGGTAGAGGAGGGGCCGGGCCTTGGCGCGGTCGCCGAGGACCGTGCCCGGGATGTGGCGGATGCGGCGGTCGTAGGGCCCCATGACGATGGGGGGGGCGGGGTCGCCGGAGCGCATCATCTGGCTCTGCATCATGGTCCACAGCCAGCTATTGTACTCCCACTCGTGATGATCGTAGGAGAGCTGCTGGTAATTGTAGAAGTTCTTGCGGTGGCGCTCCTCGGCCATGCACAGGGGCATGTAGCGGACGTTGCACTCGATGCCGGCGTCTTCGAGCATGTCGATGGCGCGGGCGAGGGTATCTTTGATGTCGGAGTAGCGCGCGACGTTCTCGGCGGATCGGCGGCCGGTCTCCTGGTCGCCGAAGGGGTTGAACGCGATGAAGTTGACCGCTTCGGCGCCGTAGGCGATGGCCTTCTCGGCGATCTGGGGCAGGAGGGGGATGACGGGCTTGGACATGGTGCAGTTGAAGCGGAAGGGGATACCGAGGTCGCGCATGCGTTCGATGGCGGTGATGATCTTCTCGGAGGCGCCTTTGCGTCCGACGACCTCGTCGTGGACTTCGCCGATGCCATGGAGGCTGACGAGGAAATCGCGGACGCCGGCGTCGCGGAACTGCTCGAGGACGCCGGGCTTGGCGAGATGGATCCCGTTGGTGATGAGGGTGGGGTAGAGGCCGATATCGCGGCAATAGGTGATGAGCGGGAGGATGTCGGGATGGATGGTGGGCTCGCCGCCCTGGATGTCGATGGCGGTGCAGCCGTAGAACTCGCGCAGGGTCTTGCAGATCTGTTTCGCCTTGTCGAGCGACATGAAGGGGTGCTCGGGATGATGGGCGCTGCGGATGCGGTCGATGAAGTAGCAGAAGTAGCAGCGGGCGTTGCAGGTCTGGCCGAGCCACATGACGGCGCGGCGGGTGAGGGTGCGCTTTCGGGTTTTCTCGCAGCGGGGAGGCGGTGCGACGGGATGGGGTTGGGTCTGTTGGAGATCCGTAGCCATGTGTGTCCGGACTTTCCGAAGCGGTTGTGCGCGACTGGGTCGGCCGCCCCTACTCGGGGAACACGCCGGACGCCGCGCTTCTTCCGTCCGCGGGCGCCGCTTCCAGCAGGAGCCGGCCCTCGAACAGGGCGTGCAGGCCCGCAGGGAAGACGATTGGACCGCCTTCGCCGGCACGGAGCGCCTGCAGGACGCGGGTCTGATGCTGGTAGTCCGCGTTGATCGCCGTGGGGCGCATGACGCCTTGGGGAGCATCGGAGAGCAGCATAACAGAGGGTAGTTCGGGACTCAAGGCTCGGATGCGGACTCCGGGGCGGTAGTCGCGATTGAGGTGGGTCCAGTCGCGGGCGTCGGGGGGGACGGGGGGGAAGGCGCCGGACTCGCAGTCGGTCTCCCAGCGGGCATAGGCGGGAAGCAGACCCGCCGAGACGTGATACTCCTGCACCTCGATGGGCTCGTCGGTCTCGATCGTGATGGACAGCCGGATGCCGTTGTCGACGGGCGCGATGCGCCAGTGTTGGCGGAAGGCGAAGCGGCGGGAGGCGCCGCTGGCGAGGAGGCTGTCGGCGTCGCGCTGGAGGGCGTACCAGCGCAGGTTCGTGCTGTCGTTCCAGAGGTGGCCGATGCGCATGGAGGCGTACAGGCGGACGTAGTGGGTGATCTCGCGTCCGGCGTAGTCGATTGCGATCTGACCGCGGCGGAAGCGTGCGCAGACCGGACCGGACTCGATGCGGACGCGGCGCACGGCGTCGGTCGCGCGGTCGCGGGCCTCCTGCTCGGACAGACCGCAGGCGCAGGCGACGGACATGATCCGGTGTCGGCCGGCGGGGAGGGGACGGTCGGTCTCCGGGATGCGGCTGCCGGCGACGAGGATGCGGTTGCTGAGGGCGTAGGCGCTGTTGATCCAGCCGAGACCGATGTGGGGCTGATGCGGCGTGACGCGGACGTAGACGGGGGGCGCGGCGTCGCCGGCGTTGGGGAGGGCGACGGTATCGAGACAGCCTTCCTCGGGCGCGGCGACGGTCGTCCATGCGCTGTCGCCGGGGTGGATATCGGGGAAGGCGTCTTCGAGGTCGGCGTAGATCCATCGGGCGTAGCGGGCGGGCAGATGGGCGAGCAGTTCGAAGGCTTCGATGTCGAGGGGGCGTTCGGCTTCGAGTTCCAGGTGCAGCAGGACGCCCTCGTCGGTGGCCTCCGTGCGCCAGTGGACCGTGAGGGGGAGGCGGGCGAAGGGGGCGGTCGCGGCGCAGGCGTCGGGCGTGCGCGTGTGGGCGCGCCAGTCGGCGTCGGAGGTGGCGTGCCACTGGCCGAGGGACTGGACGCGGAAGACGATGCCTTCCGGGGCGGTGACCTCGGCGCCGTCGTGGTAGAGGGCGAGGCGGCCGTGGCTGAAGACGGCTTCGGCAGGGCCGCGGGCGATGGCGTGGATGCCGTCTTCGCGGCCGATCTGGCGCAGGTAGTACTCCATGGTTTCGCGCGGCGTGCGGCGGACGATCATGCGTCCGCGCTGGAGCAGGATGACGCGGTCGCAGAGGGCGTGGACGACGTTGAGGTCGTGGGAGACGAAGACGATGGTCTTTCCGCGCGCGCGGAGTTCGGCGATGCGGGCGCGGCACTTGCGCTGGAAGGCCTCGTCGCCCACGGCGAGGACTTCGTCGACGAGGAAGACGTCGGGGTCGGCATGGACGGCGACGGAGAAGCCGAGGCGGACGAACATGCCGCTGGAGTAGGTGGTGACGGGGCGGTCGAGGAACTCGGCGAGGCCGGAGAAGGCGACGATGTCGTCGAAGGCGGTGTCGATCTCGGCGCGGGCGAGGCCGAGTATGCGGCCGTTCAGGTAGATGTTCTCGCGT
>DIWA01000046.1 GCA_002422525.1 Candidatus Hydrogenedentes bacterium UBA6118 | reverse complement strand
ATCTCGTCCAGGAACAGCGTGCCCTCGTGGGCGGCCTCGAAGCGGCCGCGACGTCGGCGGGACGCGCCCGTGAACGCGCCCTCCTCGTGGCCGAACAGCTCCGACTCGATGAGGGACGGGGGAAGGGCGGCGCAGTTCAGGGCGACGAACGCCTCCTGCCACCGTTCCGACAGGAAGTGGAGGCGACTGGCGGCGAGCTCCTTTCCGGTGCCGCGTTCGCCGACGATGAGGACGGGGCGGTTCACGCGGGCGACTTGCGAGAGGCGCTCCTGGAACGTGAGAAAGGCTTCCGACTGACCCAGGGCTTCGCGTACGGCGGGGCCGTTGGGCCCCATGTTGGGGGTGGGGATTCGTTCGGTCATCGCGATGCGCGCCTCCATGTGGCAGGTTGAACCACATTCTAGCAGTTTGTGCCATGAGGCGCCAGCGAAATCGCAAGCGGGGTCTGGAACGCAAGTCCCGTTATTGCAAGGGGTTCGCGTGGTGTGCCTGGTTTGGCATGTCGATTGCTTCAGTTGAGCTGTGCGCGGCGCGCACGGCGAAGTTGAACGCAAGAGAGGTCAATCCGAGCGCATATCGGGGGTTCGGTGCGGCAGACGGCTCTGTGCCGGATGTGTAGTCTGGACCCACGGAGGTCCGCAACCCGAACCCTGAACCCGCAAGCGACGCAGGGCCGCCGCCGCAGCGAATCCCCGAGGCGCTCGCATGGCAGTTTCAGCACTGGTTCGGTGATGATGCACCGGCCTGGAAGATGGACACTGTGCAGCACGGCGGACGGCGACAGGCCGGTTCCGACGAAGAAGGAGGCGACACGATGGGTATTTTCACACGGGTGCGGGATGTGGTGGGTTCGAACGTCAACGCGATGCTCGACAAGGCGGAAGATCCGGAGAAGCTCGTGAAGTTGATGATTCGCGAGATGGAGGATACGCTGGTCGGGCTGAAGCGGGCGTGCGCGGAGGCGATGGCGGCGCGCAAGCGGGCGGAGCGACAGAAGGCGGCGCTGGCGGCGAAGGCGGAGCAGTGGACGGACCGGGCGAAGCTGGCCGTCGACAAGGGGCGCGACGAACTGGCGCGCGAGGCGTTGATGGAGCGGCGGAAGTACCAGGACCAGATCAAGGCGGTCGAGGTGGAGCTTGGGCAGTACGTCGAGTTGGTCGATCAGTACCAGGCGGATATCATTCAGATCGAGGAGAAGCTCGCGACGGCGCGGGAGCGGCAGCGGATCCTGATGCAGCGCTACGAGCGAGCGGAGAAGGTGCGGCAAGTCGAGCAGCACCTGCGGCGCTACGACACGTCGGACGCGATGGCGCGGTTCGAGGCGTTCGATGAGCGGCTGGGTCGTGTGGACGACGGGACGTGGCCGGCGCGGAAGAGCAGCCTGGAACAGGAATTCGAGGACCTGCTGACCGAGGACGAGATCGACAAGGAGCTGGAGAGCCTGAAGAAGGCGTCGCCCTCCGCGCGGTAGGCCGCTGGCGGAGCGAGGCTGGATGGGCGTCGGGATGCGCCCGGAACCGGAAACGGAGGAAGGATGGAACTATGACGCAGGGGATGGGATATAGAGGGGTGTATCGCTCGCGGCGCGGCATGATATTCGGCGTGTGCCGCGGACTGGCGGAGGCGTTCGACCTGTCGACGTTCTGGATCCGGGTCGCGGTGATTGTGACGTTCGTGATGACCGGGTTCGTGCCGGTCGGCGTGATCTACCTGGCGGCGGCGCTGATCATGAAGCCCGAGCCGTAGTGGGCGCCGCGTCCGAGATGAATGCGCATACTCCGGGAACTTTTGAGGGACGTTTGGGTATAGATACCGACAAAGGGATGGGTACGGAGACCCGAATGATGAAATAGCTCTTCACCCCAGGGCGGAACTCGGCACCCCTCTGGATTCGAAGCACCCCGCCAAACACCCCGACTCGAATCCTTCCGGTTCCGCCCTGCCCGCTTTCAAGCGGCGCGCGCGAGCGGCCGCACATCGTGAGGGGGGACCCGGCGGTCCCCCCTTTTTCTGTGTTTTACCGCATGCGCTCCGGTTGGTCGCGGTGATCCGTTGAATTGCTCACTTCACGCGGAAGATGCGGCTTGCCGTGTAGACCCGCCCGAACATGTCGGTCGTCTGCACATCGAGGACATGGGTTCCCGGTGCGATGCCGGCGGGGAGCCTGCCGCTCCACATATGCGTCACGTCGGCGGGGTTGGGCAGCTTGGGCCCCAGCGAGTCATGCTGGTTGTCCTCGAGGGCCTTCATGCGCTCGAACGCGGGATCCTTCCTTCCCATGACGTGTTCGAGGGGGATCCAGCGGGCGCCGTCGCCGACGCGCATCCGCACGGTCGACCGCTCGCTCCCCGCGAACACGTTGACGAGCGCCTCCGTGTCGGCGAGCTCGGCGGCGGGGACTTCCTCGGGCAGATGGATGGCCATCTGGTATTCGGCGGGGCGGGACGCGGCCTTGAACTCGAAGCTGTAGTCCGCGCCGTCGAACGTGAAGACGAGATAGCCGTTGGGCGCGCCGTCCGGCATGGTGGCGTGGGGAATGCCGCGCTCGTCCTTGACGCCTTGCCACCAGCAGCCGCAGACCGTGCCCGCGATGAGGTGATGGTGGGGCTCCTCGCGTTTCCAGCCCGCATCCGCTCCGAGGAACTGGTGGGCCTGGACGTGGGCGTGGGCCGAGGCGGAGAAGGTGTGTTCGCGTTCGGAGAGGATGTCGAACACGGCCTCCCTGGTCTCGGTGTTGTAGATCGGGATATGCATGAGGAGCACGACAAGGTAGTCCTCCGGGGCGAGGGCGATGTCGTTGCGAAGGAACGTGAGGTCGTTCTCCGATAGCCCGCCGTGGTACTCGTCGCCTTCCCAGATCACGTCGTCGAGGGCGACGAAATGGACCTTGCCGATTTCGAAGGAATAGGTCGGCGGGCCGAAGACGCGCGTGAACGTCTCTGTGCTGAACTCGTCGCCGGGCGCGTCATAGTCCATGTCGTGGTTGCCGAGGACGTTGCGCCAGGTTACGCCGGCGGTTCCGAACGCGCCGCGAAGGGCCTCCATGTCCTGGATGTTGTCGAACACGTTGTCGCCCAGGGTGACGCCGAAGAGCATGTCTTCCGCGTGAGCGAGCCCGCTGTCGCGGATCTCCTCGAGGACGTCGTGACTGAGGTACTCGACCTCAGTGATGTTGCGGACCTGGGTGTCGCCGAAGAACAGGGCGCGGAAGCGGTCGGGCTCGGGACGCTCGATGAGCGGGAAGTCGATCGACTCCGGGAGCGGGCCGGTCGGGGCGACGCCTCCATGCTTCAGGTCGGGCGATCCGTCGGGTCGATGGATGTAGTAGAAGGCGGGCGTGTTGTGCTCTGTCAGGGGAGGCGCCCAGCCCGAAGGCTTGATGACGAAGATGTCGGCGTCGCCTGAGACGGGCAGTTCGTAGGCGCCGTCGGCGTCGGTCAGGACGATCTGCGCGCCATTGCTGATGCGGATATCCGGGAGGCCGGGCTCGTCAGCGTCGCGGAGGCTGTTCGCGTTGAGATCGTGGAAAACGATGCCGCGGGCGATCTCCCGCGCGGCGGCGGGCCATGCGGAGACGAGCATCAGCGCCGCGGCGATGGCAGTGACAGTGGAACGACAGGAACGAGTCATGTGGCGTGTTCTCCTCAGGCTGCCGATCGCGCCGGCGGCCGTGCGGCGGTCAGGTCGCCCTGCTTCCTGGGTCCGCGAGATGCGCGTCGGCAGGCGCGGCTTGCCAGGATTGATTGCCCTGGCGGGAGTGTTAGTGAATCAGATGAAGGAATGCAAGGTTCGCGGAAGCGCGGGCCTGCGAGGCTTCAAGAAGACCCGAGCGGAGGGCCCTGAGAGGCCGCTCGAGGGGGCTGTGGGCGGGCGTTCGGCGTTAGACACCCCCCCGGTTGGATGCTATAATCATACGTTAGAGAGGTTGGATATGATCTGCCAACGGTGCCATAGGAACGAAGCGAGCATACGGTACGCTGAAGTGGTGGACGGTCGCGTCTCTCACCTGATGCTGTGCGCGTCGTGTCACGCCGAGGTAGTGCAGGGCGGTTCGGCGGGTTTTGAGATCGCCGGGAAGGCCCCGCTGCGTCGATCACGCAGGCTCCGTTCGCTGTCGGAGGATCCCGCTTCGGCGGTTCAGGCGTGTCCGAGTTGCGGTGTTGAGTGGCACGAGATCCTGGACCGCAACCGGGTCGGCTGTGCGCGTTGCTACGATCATTTCGCGCCGCGCCTGCGCACGGTGCTCGGGGATATGCACGTGGGCGCCCGCCATATCGGCAAGCGGCCGCGTTTCGACGACTCGCGCGAGCGGTTCCGCGCGGAGCTGCAGACCAAACGGGCGTTGCTGCGGAGCGCTCTGGACGCAGAAGACTACGAGGAAGCGGCGCGGTTGCGCGACAGCATCCGTGATCTGGAGGGTTCTCTGGGCGAGGGGTCGTCGATGAAGGCCGGCGCCTCGTCTGGTGAGAGGTCGTCGGGGCCGGAGGAGTGAGCCATGCTACGCGAGACGCTTGTGGAAGCGCCCGCAACGTGGCGCGATGGGGACGGACCCGAAGTCGACGTAGTGGTGTACACCGCAGCGTCGCTGCGGCGAAACGTCGCGGATTTCCCTTTCCCTGCCCACTGTACGGAGTACGAACGCCGGTCCGTTGAAGAGCGGGTGTTGAGCGCGTTGGAGTCTGCGCCGGAGATCGATCGCGATCGCTATGTGGTTCTCGAGAGGGTCGACGAAGAGACGCTGCGGCTTCTGGCGGAAGGGCAGTGGATTCCGGCGGACTGTCTAGACAGGGAAGGCGACTCCGGCGTGCTGATCGGGCGCGACCGGCGATTGAGCGTGATAGTGAACGGCGAGGATCACATCCGGACGGCGGTGACGCTGGCCGGTCTTCAGGCGCAGGAAGCCTGGGGGCAGGCGGATGGGCTCGACGATCGCCTGGGCATGGCGCTGGACTTCGCCTACCACGAGGAGTTCGGCTATCTGACTGCGTCGCTGGCGCACACCGGTTCCGGGCTCGAGATGAGAGGATTGCTCCATCTCCCGGGACTGGCGATGGCGAACGAGATCCCTGAGCAGCAGGAAGCGGCGCGGGCGTCGCGCCATGCGCTCGAGAATGCGTTCGGCGGCAAGCGTCAGGGGCGAGGCGATTTGTACATCCTACGGAATGTGGTCTCGCTGGGACGCAGCGAAGAGGAACTGGTGTTCCGTTTTCGCCATCTCGCGCAGGCGCTCATCGAGCAGGAGCGCCGGGCGCGCGCGCGGATGATGGAAGAGACGCCGATCATGGTGGCGGACCGGGTGCATCGGGCGCTCGGCACGGCGCAATCGGCGCGCTTGCTGGACGCGGATGAGGCATTGTCGGTGATCTCCGCGTTGCGCTGGGGCGCGGCCTCGGGCGCGATCTCCGGTCTGAGTTGGCGCGCGCTGAACGATCTGCTGGTGCTGTCGCGGCCCGCGCATGTGCGCGCGCGACTGACGCGGGATGCCGACGACCTGGCGCAGAGCATGGAACGGGCGGCGCTGTTCCGGACGTGTTGCGCCCAGGCCGATGCCTGAGCCGAGACGCGCGGCATGCAGACGTCCGGCGCGGCGCGCGGCCGCATCAGGCCCCCTCTTGTCGCGGAGATGCACAGGGGCGGTGTGCACGGCGGCATCGCGAATGCAATCGACAGGAAAGGACAGTCAGGTCTATGTGGGATAGATTCACCGAGCGGGCCAAGCATGTTGTAAGTGCGGCTCGTGAAGAGGCGACGCGGCTGGGCAGCGAGTATGTGCGGACCGAGCACATCCTTCTGGGGCTGTGCCGCGAGCCGGAAGGGATCGCGGCGCGCGCGCTCGAAAACCTCGGTGTGGATGTCGAGGCGCTGGCGATTGAGATCGAGGCCCAGATCACGCGCGGGAACGCGGTGGTGTCGGGAGATGAGATCATCTTCACGCCGCGGGCGAAGAAGGTGCTTGAGCTGGCCGTCGAGGAGGCTCGGGGACTGAACCACAATTATATCGGCACGGAGCACATTCTGCTCGGGCTCGTGAAAGAGGGCGAGGGGATCGCGGCGAAGGTGCTGCAGGACATGAAGATCGGCATCGATCGTCTGCAGAACGAGGTGCTGCGGCTGTTGGGTGAACAGGGCAAGGGCGGACAGCAGGCCGCGACGGCCAAGAAGTCGCCCACGCCGGCGCTCGACACGTTCGGTCGCGACCTGACCGAGCTGGCGCGCGAAGGCAAGCTGGATCCGGTGATCGGCCGGGAGGGCGAGATCGAGCGGGTGATCCAGGTGCTGAGCCGTCGGACGAAGAACAACCCGGTGCTGATCGG
>DIWA01000057.1 GCA_002422525.1 Candidatus Hydrogenedentes bacterium UBA6118 | reverse complement strand
TGGGACCGGCGCCCCCGCCGGTCAGCCCCCGCTGGAGATAGCCCCGCCCCCGCGACTAGAATGCAGGTGTGGGACCGGCGCCCCCGCCGGTCTTTCTGCGCCGCAGACGACGAGTACGAGCCCGTGAGCACCCTGACTGTACTGACCCTGGTCCCCAATGCCGGCGACCGCCTGACCCGCTGCCTCGAGAGCGTCGCGTGGGCCGACGAGATCTTCTGCATCGTCGACCCCGCCACGACCGACGGCTCGGACGAAGTCGCCCGCCGCTACACCGACCGCGTGGTCGTGCACGAGTACGTCAACAAGGCCGCGCAGTGCAACTGGGCCCTGCCGCGGATCACCAGCGAATGGACCCTCGTACTCGACGCCGACGAATGGATCACCGACGCCCTGGCCAAACGCATCCGCGACGTCATCGCCGCGCCCGAAGGCCACGGCCCCGCGGGCTACCGCATCCGCCGCGAATCGATCTTCTTCGGGCGTCTCATCCGCGGCTGCGGCTGGCAACGCGACTACAACCTGCGTCTGTTCCGCACCCGCTCGAGCCGCTACCAGGAACGCCGCGTCCACGCCTTAGTCCACGTCGACGGCCAGATCGGCCGCATCGACCAACCCATGATGCACGACACCTACCGCAGCTTCGACGAGTACTTCGCCACCTTCCATCGCTTCACGTCATGGGGCGCGCAGGACCTCTACGACCGCGGCCGTCGCGCGAGCCTCTTCGACCTCGCCGTCCGTCCCGCTTCACGCTTCATCCGCATGTTCTTCCTGCAGCAGGGCTACCGCGACGGTCTCCATGGCGCCGTGCTCTGCGGCCTCGGCGCGTTCTCCGTCTTCATGAAATACGCCCGCCTGTGGGACCTCCACCGACGCGCCGATCCGCCCGACTGAGCCCCGCCCCGCGCCGCCGCCCCGCCGTTCCTACGCAGCCGACCGCGCCGCCAGATCCCGCACCTTCTCCTCGTCCACCGCGATGCCCAGCCCCGGCCCGCGCGGCACGCGCACCCGCCCGCCCGTCACCGTGAACGGATCGCGCAACACGCTCTCGCCCAGAAACTGCGGTCCGTTCAGCGCCGCCGGATACTGCAAGCCGAACGCGCCGTACAGAATCAGCGACGCCGCCAGCGACACGTCCGGGTCGGTCAGCCCGCTCCCGAGGAACATCAGATCCGCGTCCTCCAGGATCTCCACCTGCCGCACCGACGACGTCAGCCCGCCGCACCGCGCCGGCTTCATCGCCACCCCGTCGCAACACCCCAGCTTGATGTACTCGATCAGGTCCGTCGGCGACACCACCCCTTCATCCATGATGATCGGCAGCGCGCCCTGTTTCCGCAGCTCCTGGTATCCCGTCAACTGGTTCGACGGCAGCGGCTGCTCCAACACCGGCACGCCGATATCCGCCAGGCGCGGCGCCGCGGTCAACGCCATCGGCAAGTCGTAGCCCCCGTTCGCGTCCGCCCACAGAAACCCGTCCGGAACCAGCCGCTTCACAATCCGGCACATCTCCACGTCGAACGCCGGATCCGGCGCCACTTTCACGTTGAAGTGCGCGTAGCCCCGTTCCCGACCCGCCTCGATCAGCGGTTCGATGTCGTCCAACGTCACCGGGTTCAGCGTCCAGCTCAACACCAGGTCCTCCGGCAGCGTCCGTCCCCACAGCTCGGCCACGTTCCGTCCCGTCGCCTTGCCGATCAGGTCGTGCAGCGCAAGGTCGATCCCCGCCTTCGTGATCGGCGCCCCGGTCGAAAAAGACGGCGCCACCTCGCGGTTCATCACCGCGTGGATGCCTTCCAGGTCGAAGATGCTCTTCCCCAGAATCACCGGGATCAGATACCGCTCCAGCGTGCTCACCGCCCCCTCGAGCGTCTCATAGCTCCAACGCGGGATCGGCACGCTCTCGCCCCAACCCACCGAGCCGTCGCTCGCCGTCATCTTGATCAGCACCGCCGGCCGTCCCCCGCCCGACGTCGGCCCCTCGAAAAACTTGAACCGCATCACCGTCGGATACCGCACAGGGAACAGCTCGACGCGCTCGATTGTCAGCCGGGTCTCCGACTCCGCAAACGCGCTTTCCGCAAACATCCTGCCGCCTCCCAACACCAGACCCGCGAGCCCCGCCGTCCCCGCCAGAAACGTCCGGCGCGACAGATCGCCCCGCCCCGCCCATCGAACCGTATCCGTCTCTTTCCTCACGGCATCGCCTCCGCGGCGTACGCATCGTACAGCGCAGCCAGGTTCGCCTCCCCATGGTCGCCCGCAAACACCACAACCCGATACCGCAGCGGGACCTTCTCGCCCTCCGCCAGGTCCAGTCGATCCCCTTCCAGCCAGAACATCGGCGTCGGCGAGAAGAACCCGTAGTCCCGCGTGAACCAGGGCGACGGGTACCAGCGGTTGCTCGGATGCTCGAAGATCGCGATCCCCTCCACGACCCCGTCCCGCGCGCCGTAGTACGCCGCCCACGGCGCCGCCTTGCCGAACGTCTCCTGCTCCCCGCGATCGCCTTCCGAGTTGATCAGCACGCCGCCCTCGGTGACGCTCAGCTCCGGCACGACCCGCGCCGAAAACAGCGCGTGGTTCGTCTTCAGTATCGTCACCGGAACCAGCGGCTCCAGCGTGATCGCGAAATCGATGATCCGCAGCGTCGCCGACGGCGCCGACACCGTCACGACACGCGTATCCCGAATGACCGGCTCCTCGCCGGGGATCCGCCACAGACACGTATCCTCGAACTGCACCCGGTCCCCAGCGGACAATACGATCCGCGGCCCTTCGGACGCGATATGCCCGCGATCCAGCCCTTCCTGCCAGTAGTTCCCCCCGTTCACCCGGTCGCACCCGAAAAACAGCGAATGGTGATGCGGATACGGCTCGCTCGTCTCCGTCGTCACCGTCTTGCCCGTGACCACGCCGTTCACCGGCCAGAAATACGGGTACTTCTGCGTCGGCGCGAACCGATATCGCGTGAACTCGGCCCCGTCTACGCGCACAATCAGGTCCGTTCCATCCAGCTCCGCCGAAAGCTGCGGCGCCCCCGAACCCTCCGCATCGGTCTGCGCCGCGGCCTCCGCGCCGCCGCCCAGCAGCACCGTCTCATCCTCCGCGCCCCCGACCATCGCAACCATCGCAATCAGCACAGCAATCATCTCTCGCTCCTCCCGGATGCGCCCCATCCGGCGCTTACCCGCTATGCCCCACTCTACCGCCCCGCCGGCATCGTATCAAGACCCCTGCGCCGATCCCCATTGGCGGCCCCGCCCGGCCCGTCTGGTATACTCAGGCCAGCAGTCCGTCGGGACTCCCTGCGCGCTGCGGCTGCGCGCGGGATCGTCGCGGTGTCCGAAGGTAGCGGAAAGGCAGACCTATGGCAAAGACCTATCGTATCACCCTGTGGTCGGGCGGCAGCCCGGCGCTCGTCAACTACACCAAGGAGACCCCCGCCATGAGCGACGGGTGCGTCGCGTTCCGCAACGACGACGGCAACGTCATCCGCGTCATGGGCAACATCTCCATCGAGGAAGGCGACTTCGAAGAGCGTCCGATCAGCCGCGTGCGCATGCGCGGGTAACCATCCCCCGCGTCTCGCTGCTCACACGGGCGCCGACCGCGCCGCGAGCGCCGCCGCAAGCACATCCACCGCGCCGGCCCCCGCCGCCAGCAGCACGCGCGTGCATTCCGAGACCGTGCCGTAGGTCGTCACCACATCGTCGACCAACAGCACGGTCTCCCCTTTTCGGATCGCCCCCGCCTCCACCGCGAACGCCCCGCGCACGTTGGCCCGCCGCGCATCCGCGTCCCGCAGCCGGCTCTGCGTTCGCGTCGGCCGCACCCGGAGCAGGCCCCGCTCGATCCGCGCCCGCGGAAACGCCCCGGCAACCGCCTCCGCCAGCAGTTCGGA
This sequence comes from Candidatus Hydrogenedentes bacterium UBA6118, assembly GCA_002422525.1. Lineage (GTDB taxonomy): Bacteria > Hydrogenedentota > Hydrogenedentia > Hydrogenedentales > SLHB01 > UBA6118. The sequence goes on along the minus strand of DIWA01000057.1, from coordinate 32,641 downwards.
CTGGTTGAACCCACGCGCCCGCAAACGCACCGGGTGCAGCGGCGTCGGAATCACCGCGTCATACTGATCCGGATCCATCTCCGTCGCGATCACCCGCCGCAGCTCCTCAGCCAACGGCGCGACCAGCCCCCGCCTGCCCCCGAACTTCAGCAACTTGATCGCCCCCGCGATCGCGCACGCCTCCCCCCGGTCATAGATCGCCGCCGCATACAACCGCCGGAACGGCAACGCCGTTGTCCCGGCCGCGCACGGACCGCACAAGAACAGATGCCGCGTGCTGAAGTTCGCCGCCGGCGGATGCGGACGCCCGCACTTCGGACAAAACGGCCGTTCCACCCGCGGGCTCAGATCCCAGCACGTAGCGCAGAAGCACGGGTTCTCCTCCGTCAACAGCCGCCGCCCGCAACAGTGACAGAACTGCGGGAAAAACAGATTCCGAAACGTCAGCCCCCACATCGACCGTTCCCCATGCATCGCCCCATCCTCCCGATCGCGTCGCATCGCACGCTTTTGCAATGCGCATCATTCGTCCCCATAATAAGGAATTCTCTGGAAGCGCTCACCGGCGAGCTCCCGTCTCCGCCCGTCGAGACGCCTCCGTGCAACGCGTTCGCCTAAGGAATCCGTGTCCCATGAGTGGTTCGTTCACGCCCGTACCTTCGCCGTTTGACTTCGCCGCCGCCGAGCGCGAGACCATCAAGTTCTGGAAACAAAACCAGATCTACCGCAAGAGTCTCGAACAACGCGCGGGCGCGCCCCGGTTCATCTTCTACGAAGGCCCCCCCACGGCCAACGGCATGCCGCACCCCGGCCATTGCCTCACCCGAACCATCAAGGACATTTTCCCCCGCTACCGCACCATGACGGGCCATCTCTGCGAGCGCAAGGCCGGATGGGACACGCACGGCCTGCCCGTCGAGATCGAGGTCTGCAAAGAGCTCGGCATCATCGACGGCGGCAAGGCCGCCATCGAGCAATACGGCGTCGAACGCTTCAACCGCACCTGCATCGAGTCGGTCTTCCGCTATCAGCGCGAATGGGAAGACCTCACCGATCGCATCGGGTTCTGGGTCGACCTCGAAGACGCCTACGTCACCTACCACCAGCAATACGTCGAAAGCGTCTGGTGGGCCCTCAAGCAACTCTTCGATCGCGGCCTGCTCTACCAGGGCCACAAGGTCGTCTGGTGGTGGGCCCAGGGCGGCACCGCCCTGTCCGCCGGCGAGGTCGGCGAAGGCTACCGCGAGACCGATGACCCCGCCATCACCGTGCGCCTCACCCTCACCGACGACAGCCGTGATCGCCTCGGCCTCCCGGACCATCCCGCCCACTTCCTCATCTGGACCACCACCCCCTGGACCCTCAGCAGCAACTGCGCCGCCTGCGTCGGACCCGACATGACGTACGCCGCCGTCGAGCACCACGGCCCCGCGGGGATCGAATACCTCATCCTCGCCCAGCCCGTCGTCGAGCGCTACTTCGGCGCGGACGCCAAGATCGTCGCCACGTTCTCCGGCCAGGAGCTGGCCGGTTTGTCCTATGCGCCGCTCTTTGACTACGACGCGCCCGTCTCCATGGACGGCGGCGCCCCCTCCGAACGCCATTGGGTCGTGATCACCGCCGATTTCGTCGACCTCGAGACCGGCACGGGCATCGTCCACCTCGCCCCCGCGTTCGGCGAGGACGACTACCGCGCCTGCCGCGAACAAGGCATCGGCTTCCTCTGCTACGTCCAGCCCGACGGGACCTTCGACGCCCGCGTCACCGACGTCGATCCTTACGACCAGACGCCCTTCGCCGGCCAGTTCTGCAAGGCCGCCGACAAGGGCCTCATCCGCCTCCTCAAGGAGCGCGGCGCCATCCTCAAGCACGAGACCTACCGCCACGCCTACCCGTTCTGCCCCCGCGCCGATGAGGACCCCCTCATCCAGTACGCCCGCAAGAGCTGGTTCATCCGCACTTCCGACTTCAAAGACCAGTTCCTCGCCAATAACCGCGAGGTCGCCTGGCAGCCCGAGCACATCCGCGACGGCCGCTTCGGCAATTTCCTCGAGAACAACGTCGACTGGGCCATCTCCCGCGAACGCTACTGGGGCACGCCCCTGCCCGTGTGGATCTGCGAGAAGACCGGCCACATGGAGTGCGTCGGCTCCTACGCCGAACTCATGGCCAAGCCCGACGTACAGGGCCTCGAGGTCTGGGAACAGGCCCGCGCCGCGAACCCGGATCTCAACGAGCATCTCCGGATCCACAAGCCCTACATCGACGCCGTCACCTACCAGAGCCCGAAGGACTCGACCGCGCGCATGCGCCGCGTCACCGAGGTCATCGACGTCTGGTTCGACGCCGGCAGCATGCCCTTCGCCCAGTGGGGCTATCCCCACAAGCCCGGTTCCGAAGAGCGCTTCGCCCAGCGCTTCCCCGCGGACTTCATCAGCGAGGCCATCGATCAGACCCGCGGCTGGTTCTACGCCCTGCTCTCCATCAGCACCATGCTCTTCGGCGACAAGGTCCCCGCGCCCCACCCGTTCCGCAATTGCATCTGCCTCGGCCACATCCTCGGCGAGGACGGCCTCAAGCTGTCCAAACGCCTCAAGAACTACAGCGAACCCGCGCTCCTCTTCGAGAAGTACAGCGCCGATGCGCTCCGCTGGAGCTTCATCGCCAAAAACCCGCCCACGAGCAGCAGCCGCCTCAGCGAGAAGGTCGTCGAGGAATCCCAGCGCGAACTCCTCATCCGCTGGTACAACGTCTACAGCTTCTTCGTCATCTACGCCAACCTCGACGGCTTCGACCCGTGCAACGCGCCCCTGCCGTTCCTGCGCGACGCCGCCGCCGATCCGGACGCCGTCGCCACCACCGACGCCGACGGCCCGGCCGCGTTCAACCCCGTCGACCAGCGCGGCGAACTCGACCGCTGGATCCTCCACGAACTCGACCGCACCGTCGTCGAGGTCCGCCGCGTCATGGACCGCTACGAGCCCTATCCCGCCGCCCGCGCCATCTCCGGCTTCGTCGACAGCCTCTCGAACTGGTACGTCCGCCGCAGCCGCGATCGCTTCTGGGCGAGCGACTGGACCGCCGACAAGGCCGACGCCTACTGGACGCTCTACGAGTGTCTGCTCAAGCTCGCCCGGATCGCCGCCCCCTTCACGCCTTTCTTCGCCGAAGTCGCGTGGCGCAACCTCGCCGCGCCGTTGCCGGGCGCCGCATCCAGCGTGCACCTGGCATCCTATCCCGACGCCGACCCCGCAACGATCGACGCCCGCCTGCTCGAGGAAATGGACACCACGCGCGAAGCCGTCAACCTCGGGCTCAGCGCGCGCCGCACCGCGAACATCAAGGTCCGCCAGCCCCTCAGCCGCTGCGAACTCGTCCTCAGCCGCGACGACGCCCGGCCTGGTCTCGAGCGTCACCTCGAACTGATCCGCAGCGAACTCAACATCAAAGAAATCGACTTCACCGACAACCCCGAGGACTACGTCTCCTACGAGATCAAACCCAACTTCAAGGCCCTCGGCCCCCGCTTCGGCAAGAAGGTCAAGACCATCCAGCAGACCCTCGCCAAGAGCGACGCGGCCGCCTGCTGCGCCGCGCTGCAAGCCGGATCCCTCCACATCGAGGTCGACGGCGAGACCATCGAGCTCACGCCCGACGAAGTCGACGTCCGCCTCACCCCCAAGGAAGGGTTCGCCGCCGCCCAGGGACGCCGCATGGTCGTCGTCATCGCCACGGAGATCACCGAAGAACTCCGCCACGAAGGCTGGGTCCGCGACTTCATCCGCGCCGTCCAGGACGTCCGCAAGGAACGCGGCCTCGCCTACGACGCCCGCATCCGCCTCCGCGTCGCCACGACGGACGCCGTCCTTGCCGACGTGCTCCGCGCCGGCGCCGACCTGATCAGCGGCGAAGTCCTCGCCGAGGCCTTCGAGATCGCCGACTCCGACGCCGCTTCCGCGTCCGACGGCAAACAGCTCGACATCGACGGCGCCGCGCTGACCCTCTCCGTCGCGGAGACGAAGTAAGAGCGGGCCTAGTTCTGCTCGGCGGTCGGCGTCAGTTCGACCGCCGGGTTGTTCATCCCCGTCACGAGCGGCGCGTCCGGCGCATGCGTGACCCGCATCGTCTCGGGGCTCGTGTTCCCGACGATGCTCACCCGCGCCTCCGGCGACGTCACCTCCGCGACCAGCCCGCCCGTGTTGAACGTGCAGCCCTGCACGTTCAACCGGCCGCCCCCCGCCACGAAGCACGCCCGTTCCTTCGTCAGCAGCGCCCAGCTCTCGATGTTGCAGGCCGACAGCGTCAGGCTCCCCGCCTGAACCTCCGCGACCGCCCCCGTCACCGCCCAGAAGTTGCAGTTCGTGAACGTCAGGTTGCCCGTGTTTCCCTCACCCAGCCGGATCGCCCGCCCGTCCTCCACGGCGAACGACGCGAACAGGCTGTTGGTGAAGCTCACGCCGATGCTGAACACATCCTCGACGTCCACGCCCACCGCGCACCGGTCGGCCCCGAACCCCACGAAGTTCCCGTTCGTCACCCCCGCCGCATACCCCTTCTCCTCAATCCCCTCCGTCGCGTAGAACCGCGCCCCCGTCCCGTACCCGTAGGAGAACAGGTTGAAGCAGTACTGCCAGTCCGACCGACCGAACTGGAACGCCACGCCATTCGCCTGCACCCACGCCCGCAGCGGCTTCTCAAGCGTGAAGTACGGCCAGAAGTGCACGTTCTCAATCCGGCTGATGTCGTAGCAGTGATCGACGTTGATCCCCACGCGCAGCGGCTCCCCCCAGACGTTCCGCACAAGGTTCGCGTGCGCCCCGTCGAGGTTGATCCCCTGGTACGCGTTCAGCAGAAAGATCTCCTCGATGCGCGAGCTGTGGCCGCCCGTTATCGCATACGGGTACGGCGTCGCCGCCTCGGCCTGCGCGTCCTGCTCCGGGTACTCAATGATCAGGTTCCGCACGCACGCCGGCCCGTCGCGCAGCACGATGCAGCCCGGTCCCGTCTCGGTTCCCTTGCCGCCCGTCGCCAGCAACACCGTGCCCGCGCCCCGGCCCGGCCCCTGATACGCCCCGCGCAACGTCACGTTCGCCGGGATGTACACCGTGCCGTCAATCCGATACCGGCCCGCGGGCAGGAAGACCTCGCCCGGAGCCGCCTCCGCCGCCGCATCCAGCAACCGCTGGATCGCCTCGGTGTCATCAGTGACCCCGTCCGCCGCCATCTGCGACGACGTTGCGGACAAAACCGCGAGCAGCAATGCGTAGGCCATGTCAGATCTCCTCCCGCTGCGTTCCGCCAACCCTCAGACCAGACCTAACCATGCCACGCCTGACGCCCCCGAACCAACACGCACGCCGTTGGACACGCCGCGCCGTTGCGCGCTACTGTGATCGTCCGGACGTACGCGTCCCGGAGGAGGTCGACGCATGACTGCTCACGCCATCGCCCTGGTGCTCGCATCCGCGGCCGCTTCCGCCGCCCCCTGCGCGCTGTTCGAGCCGGATTTCGACCAATCCCCCGCGTGGGGCGTCGAGATGAATCCCTGCGCCGACGGCGTCGTCGCGCCCCTGCTGTCCACCCTGGTCACCGGCGAAACCCGCACCGGCATCCTGCGTTCGGCCCCCTTCGCCGCACCCGAGCGCCTCGCCTTCTGGATGGCGGGCTACAGCAACCAACACAAGAACCACGCGCGCCTCATCGACGCGGCGACCGGCGAGGAGCTTCGCCGCGCCGACACCCCCCGCGCCAACCCCGCGCAACGCCTCGAATGGGATCTCGCCGACCTCGCCGGTCGCATGGTCCGCATCGAAATCGTCGACGGCGACACCGGCACGGGCTGGGCCTGGATCAGCTTCGGCCGCCTCGAGCCGCCCGTGCTACCGCTCCCCGCGAACGACGGCGACGTCCCCGAAGGCTGGGAGTCCCTCCCGTACGTCTCCGAAGACATCCACGTCTCCGGCGTCCCTTTCCGGCGGCGCGTTCTCTGGGCCGCTGACGACGAAGGCGCCGCGGCGACCGCCGACGTCCCGCGTCTCCGCGCCACGCATCTCTGCATCCTCGGCATGACCAACACCGTCGACGAGGCGAACCCCGCCTGGGGCGGCGGCGACAGCGCCCGCGCCTTCTTTCCCGGCGACGACATCGGCCGGATCGAACTGACCTACGCCTCCGGCCAGGTCGACGCGGTACCCCTCATCGTCGGCGCTACGGTCTGGTGGCGCGAGCCCTACCGCCGCAGTCCCGCGCCGTTCTCAACCGACCCCGACGCCCGAGAGGTCCTGGCGCGCGCGCTCCGGCTCGCCAACGCCGTCGACGGCTGGGAATCCGACGCGCCTTACGTCCTGACCATCGCCCTCCGCGACGAACCGCTCGCCGCCCTCCGCATCGCGGACAGCCCCGACAAGGTCGGCCATGTCGTCACCGAGGGCCTCACGTTCCTCGGCGTCCCCGACGACGCGTTCCCCGACGACCCCCGCATCGAGCGCCGTCCCTGCGCCGAAGACGGCGACCCGACCGACCTGACCGCGCGCGCCGTGGCCTCCGAGGCGCCCTATCCTCCCGCCGCACAGGATGCCGTCGCCAACCTGGCCCGCTTGGTCGCCACGTTCGACGAGGACATCACCGCCGAGACCGTCGCGCGGACGCCTCCCGACCATGCCCTCGCCGATTTCCCCGGGCCCCGCATCGTCTTCTCCGGCCCGCCCGAAGCCGACATCCTCACGCACGTCTACGTGGATGCCGTGTCGGAGATGCGCGCCCGCGTCGAGTCCGACGGCATGGTCCACGAATCCGCGCAGGGCGCCGCGAACTACGGCGGCTTCGGCGGCTACACCCCCGGCCTCGGGGCCTTCTACGGCGCCGCCTACACGCGCAACCGCTCGCCCCTCCTGCTCAGTCGCCTCGGCTTCCAGGACGAAGCCGAGCGCGTGATCGCCTTCTTCGACCGCTGGCTCATGTACTTCCCCGACGCCTGGCCCGACCTGCAGCTCGGCGGCGAGCCCGTCCCGGGCCACACCACGGTGATCGCCAACAAGCCCCACGTATACTTCGACGAACTCCGTCTGCATGGCTGGCCCACGCGGTACGAGACCCGCGACTTCGGCAACCCGGAGAACGACGGACACGGCTTCCAGATGCTCGCCCACTGGCGGGCCTGGACAAAGACCGGACGCGACCCCGCATGGGTCGAGGCCCGCTGGGAACCCATTCGCGAGGCCGCCGACTACCTCCTCTGGTGCGTCGAGCATCCCGACCGCTCGTTCTCCGAACACGGCCTGCTCTACAGCGAGAGCGAGGGCGGCATGCAGGCCGTCACCCTCTACTGCAACATCCCCTGCTACCTCGGCCTCCTCGCCTACATCCAGATGGCCGACGCCGCGGGACAGACCGAGGCCGCCGCCCGCTGGCGCGCCTTCGCCGACCGCATGCTCACGGCCATCGAAGCCTACTTCCCCGCGCAATCCGACCCGTCCGGCGACACTTGGGACGCATCCAAGGCCGCCGGCTGGGGCTATGACCAGGGCGTTCTATCCCCCCTCCTCTTCGGTCTCGACTACTGGGGCGCCGACGCCATGTCCCGCATGCCCGAGCCTTGGCGCGACCGCACCCGCCGCGGCTACGAAGCCGCCTGCGAGAAACTGCAGCCCGACTGGTGCGCCCCCGCCGGCTTCGGCTACGGCCAGGGCTACTTCACGCAAGCGGCCCTCGGCCTGGATCGCATGCAGGACGCCGCCCAGCTCGTGAAATGGCTCGCCCGGTTCTGCTTCGCGCCGCGACAGCCCCACCCTTACCGCGTGCCCGAAGGGATCACCATCGCCTCCGACCACAGCCAATGGCGCCGCTGGGGCGACCTCGGCAACCTCTACCAGATGAACGAAGCCTCCTACACCGCCGTCCTCATGGCCGGCATCGACGACATCGACCCCGACCGCGTCCTCATCATGCCGCGCATCCCCGCCGATTGGGACGGCGTCGCCGTGCAACGCTTCCCCGTCTGCACGCCCTCCGGCGGATCCCCCGCCCGCGTCCTGCTCGACATGCGCCTCTCCCGCCTGCCCGACGGCGCCGGCGAACGCCTCCTCCTCCGCACCGACCGCCCGGTCGACGCCTGGGACATCCGCCTCGGCCCCATCCCCCCGACCGCGACCGCGTGCCGCGTCACCCTCCGCGACGCGCCCGTCGACGCCGTCCTCGAGACCTCCGGCGATGCGCGGTGGATCCGGTTCCGCCTCGACAACCCCGACGGCGCGCGCGAACACGACCTCCGCACGCACTGGGACTGATCCCCGTCGCTCCCCGAATCCCTCGCTTCCCCTCCCCGCATGCCCGACGCTCCCCGGGCGCGAGGCGCCGCGCATCCAAACGCAAAACTAACCTCGCGCTCGAATTGCCGGAACATCCGTCGCGGACAATACGCGCGTTCGCTCGGGACCCACCCCGGGCGCGAACCGACAAACAAGAGGAGTGACATGACCATGAAGAAACCGGAGAACAAGGGGTTCACGCTGATCGAACTCCTCGTCGTGATCGCGATCATCGCGANNGAACAACCTCAAACAGTGGGGACTGGTGTTCAAGATGTTCGCCAATGAGAGCAAGGGCGGCGTCTGGCCCCGCGTGCTGAACCAGGACTACTCCCGCGACGCCTCGGGCGCCCGCCGCATCGGCCGCGTGCGCGCCGGCGTGTACGCGCCGTCCGTCTACCCGGAGTACATCTCCGACCTCAACCTGTGGATATGCCCCTCGGCGGTCAACGCCGATGAACTGGCGTCGGCCTCGGAGTGCCCCGACGGCGACTGGTGCAACACGGTCTGCCCCGACGACCCGACCTACCTGGGGTTGGACCCGGCCCGCGTCGGCGAGGCCGAGGAAGCCAGCTACTACTACTATGGCTACGTCCTCGACAGCGACGGGGCCTTCGTGTCCTGCGTCAACACCCTGCGCACCTACGCGACCGCCGTGGCCGGCGGCGAGTACACGACCGGCTCGGACTACGCCTCCCACACCGCCGACCCGCTACGCGTAGCGGTGGACCGCGCGCTCAACACGGACTACAACCCGTTCCTCTATCGGTCCAAGGACCAGGTCCAGGCCGACATCGATGAGGGGCTCGCGCTGTACAACCTGCCCCTCGAGCGGCGCGCCCAGGGCACGGCGGGTCGTGACATGCTGGTCAAGATCAAGGAAGGCATCGAACGCTTCCTGATCACCGACATCAACAACCCCGCCAGCGGCGCGACGGCCCAGAGCGCGGTTCCCGTCATGTGGGACCGCATCGTGACGAGCCCGACCACCCAGCGGTACCGCGAGCGCTTCAACCACATGCCCGGCGGCTGCAACGTCCTCTACATGGACGGTCACGTGGAGTTCAAGCGCTACGACGAATCAAACGACTTCCCGGTGTCGGCGCTGCAAGCCTACTGGGGACGTCTCTAGGATCCGCCTCCTTGGGGAAGGACTGACCTGAGCGGAAACGAACGCCCGGTTCGTCGCCACATCGCGACGGGCCGGGCGCTCTGCGTTCCCCACCACCCAGGCCCCGCTCCTCGACACGCGGACCCGCCTCTCGGTACACTGCGTAGCTTGGATGCGCACGCATATCGCGCCTCCGTCCACATGCATGCCGTAGCGCTGAAAGAAGGGAGCCGCCTGATGGCGAGTAAGCGGAAAGACCCGGTCTGGGAGTCAATTCGGGAAGAAACCAGCCGAGACATGGAAAGCGAGCCCATGCTCGCCAACTTCTTCTGGGGCTGCGTCCTGCACCACGCCACGCTCGAGGACTCCCTCAGCTTCCTTCTCTCCACCAAACTCGGCAGCACAACCATGCCCGCCGTCATGCTGCGCGATCTCATCGACGAAGCCTTCGCCGCCGATCCCGCAATCGGCAAAGCCATACGCGCCGACCTGCAGGCCGTGGCCACGCGCGACCCCGCATGCCGCGGCCTCAGCCAGCCCCTCCTCTATTTCAAGGGCTTCCACGCCATACAGACCCACCGCGTCGCGCACCACTTCTGGACCCAGCAACGCGTGCCGCTCGCCCTCTTCCTCCAGACGCGCCTCTCCCAGGTCCTCGGCGTCGACATCCACCCGGCCGCCCGCATCGGCAAGGGGATCCTGATGGACCACGCGACCGGCGTCGTCATCGGCGAAACCGCGGTGGTCGAAGACGAAGTGTCCCTCTTGCATGAAGTGACGCTCGGCGGCACAGGCAAGGAAACCGGCGACCGACACCCGAAGGTGCGCAAAGGCGTCCTGATCGGCGCCGGCGCGAAGATCATCGGCAACGTCGAAATCGGCGAGGGCGCTTGGGTCGGAGCGGGCAGCGTCGTCCTCCATGACGTCCCCCCGCATACAACCGTCGTCGGCGTCCCCGCCCGCGTGGTCGGACACCCCCGCACGCCCGCCCCCGCGCTCGAGATGGACCATCACCTCGCCGAAGGCGGAGGCATCTGACAGTGAACGAGCTTGAGTCGCAGGCGATCCGCCCCTATATTGGGCGAGACGATCGACGGTCCGCGGTTCGGGCCGGAAGCATGAGAGGAGGCGTTCGTGCAGTGTCCGGTGGATAAGGAGCCGCTCATCGCGCTCGAATGGGATGAACTCGAGGTCGACTACTGCACTGAGTGCGGCGGCCTCTGGTTCGATGCGGGCGAGTTGGAGTTGCTGCTGGATGCGCCGGATCTGGCGCGTCTGCTCTCGGGCGAGTCCGCCTCCGTGGACCCGAGCGCCGCCAAGCGCCTCTGTCCGCTGTGCGGCGCACGGATGACCCAGCACTGCCCGGCGGGCGCGCCCGAGGTGATCTACGACACCTGCCCCAAGGGACACGGCGTGTGGCTCGACAAGGGCGAACTCGCCGCCATCGCGCGCGCCAGCGGATCAGACGAGGCCTGCGGTCGCGTCGCCGCATTCCTCGCCGATCTGTTCGGCGCATAGCCCCGGAACGTCCCGAGAGGAGGATGGTGTGAGTCAGGTCCTGATTGTCATCGCGCTGGCCGCCGCGGCGGCCATCGCAGCCGTGGTCGCACTATACAACGGCCTGGTCCGCCTTCGGAACGAGACCGACAACGCCTGGGCCCAGATCGATGTGCAACTGCAGCGCCGGCACGACTTGATCCCCAACCTCGTGGAAACCGTCAAGGGGTACATGCGCCACGAACGCGAACTCCTCGAGAACATCACCAAGGCCCGCGGCGCCGCCGTCGCGGCCCAGGGCGTCGGTCCCCAGGCAGCCGCCGAGAACATGCTCACCTCCCTGCTCGGGCAGCTCCGCGTCGCCATCGAGGCCTACCCCGACCTCAAGGCCAGCGCCAACGTCCTCGCGCTCCAGGAAGAGCTGGCCTCCACGGAGAACAAGCTGGCCTTCGCGCGCCAGTACTACAACGACTCGGTGATGCGCCTGAACACCAAGATCGAGTCGTTCCCCAGCAACATCGTCGCGGGCATCTTCGGCTTCGGCAAACGCGAGTTCTTCGAGATCGACGACCCCGGCGCGCGGCAGGCGCCCGCGGCCTCGTTCTAACCGGGACCCGACGCCATGTGGGAACAGATTCGATCGAACAGGCGACGGTCAGTCGTCCTCGTCATCACGATGGCCCTGCTCCTGCTCGGGCTCGGCTTCGTCATCGGCGAGGCCTCGCAACCCGGCGCCGGCCTCATCGGCCTCGTGATCGCCTTCATCGTCTGGTCCGTCATGGCGCTCGTCAGCTACTACTCCGGCGGCAACATCCTGCTCGCCTTCAGCGGAGCGCGCAAAGTGAGCCGCGAAGACAACCCCCGCCTCTACAACGTCGTCGAGGAGATGCAGATCGCCGCCGGCCTCAAGAAAACCCCGGACGTCTACATCATCGACACCATGGCCCCCAACGCCTTCGCCACCGGGCGCGACCCCGACCATGCCGCCATCGCCGTCACCGCCGGGCTCCTGGCCAAACTCAACCGCGACCAGTTGCAGGGCGTCATCGCCCACGAGATCGGCCACGTGCGCAACCGAGACATCCTGTTCATGACCCTGCTCAGCGTCATGCTCGGCGCAATCGTGCTGATCTCCGAGGTCTTCCTGCGCAAGCTCTTCTTCTTCGGCGCGGGCCGGCGGTCGCGCTCATCCAACGGCGGCAATCAACTCCAGATCGTCATGATCCTCGTCGCCATCGTCTTCGCCATCCTCGCGCCGGTCCTCGGACAGATCATCTACTTCGCCGCCTCGCGCCGCAGGGAGTATCTCGCCGACGCCTCGGCCGCCGTGTTCACGCGCTACCCCGAAGGCCTCGCCTCCGCCCTCGAGATCATCGCGGCAGGTTCCAGCGAACCAATCCCCGGCGTCAGCCGCGCCACCGCCCCCCTCTACATCAACAACCCCCTCAGCCGAAGCGCCGTCGGCCTGTTCTCGACCCACCCCCCGATCGAGGAACGCATCGCCATCCTCCGCGGCATGGGCGGCTCCGGCGAAGCCTCTTTCAAGGCCTACCAGGGCGCCTACGGCAACGTCACGCGCCGCGCGTCGAACATCGTTCCCCAGTCGGCGCTCGGCCTCGCCGCGGCCCCCCTGCGCGGAGCCGCCCCATCCGACGACGCGTCGCCCCGCAAGGCCATGCGCGAGGCCTATAACACGGTGCGCAAGGCGAACCGGTACACCTTTGTCGACTGCGAGTGCGGTCTGCGGATCAAGCTGCCGCCGACCTACCGCAACCCCTCCGTCACGTGTCCGCGCTGCGGCACACAGCACGTCGTACGCAAACCCTAGCCCCTACCGCGAGAGCCGCGGCCGGAGCGCGCTCCGCACCCGAATGCGCGTGGGCGTCGCCTCAGCCCCGGAAATCTCCAGCGTGTACGCCGCCCGCGCGTCCACGGGATACGTGAAACGGTAGGGAAACGCGGACACCGTCTCACGATACACCGTCTTGTCGCCATGGTGCAGCTCGACAAGCACCGGACCCGCCGACTGGTCCGCGTCGATCTCGAACCCCGTCGTCGAGCAGAGCGCATCCAACCACGTCGATCCCGAAGACTCAAACGTCACGGGGATCCTGACCGGCAAGCGATCCACCGAGGCCCGCGCCTCCGCCCGCTCTGCGTCGTCCTCGGAGCTGTACTTGAACGCGGCGGGAAACTCGGAGAACGGGTAGACGCCCTGGAACGCCGCGAACGCCCCCGCCGCAAGCACCGTCACGATCACCCCCTGAATGATCCACACACGCACCGCCTGCGCGAAGGTCAGCGTGGATGCCATGATGATCACGAACAACGAGCCGACTCCAGGCAGGAGCAGGGCGAACGGCATCAGGTGAAGCGGCGCCCAGAACAGAACGTAGCTCCCCGCCGCCAGCAGCACGCCGATAACGAGAGCGTTTCCCCCCGTCATCCGGCCAGGGCCAAGCGTCCGCGCGGCGATCCACAGCGCCGGCGGCCAGCCCAGCAACAGCGCGAGTCCCGTGAATAGCCGTGGGATGAGCAGCTCGTGGTGAACGAACTCCTGCACCGTCGGCATGCGTGAGAAGACCATCACCTCGTCCCGACCCATCGCGTAGCTCGCGAGCGTCAGATGCACGCTCAGGGCCAACAGGCATACCGTAGCCAAGACGGAGATCACGGTGCGCAGCCAGGGCGGGGCCATCGCCGGCGCCGCACTCCGCGCCGATGCCTCCGGCAGCGGCGTCGCCCCGTCGTCCTGCTGCAACGAACCCCCGCACTGCCAGCACGCCTCGTTCGTGTCGTCGTTGTACGCCCCGCATCCCGGACACACGATCCCGGGCTTCAGACTGATCGCTCCGCCGCTGTCCGGCCCCCCGGCACGTGCCTCGTCGAGCTCCGACTCCGGCGACAGCAGACGCTCCAGCGTGTCCCGTCCCCCCGGTATGTCCGGATCCTGCTCCAGGATCCGCTGCCACACCATCGCCGCTTCTTCGCGTCGGCCCGCGCGCTCCAGAACACGCGCCAACTGACGCTGCACCGGAATCTCGTCCGGACGTCGCGCCAACGCATCGCGAAGCTCGCCCTCTGCCTCGTCGTACATCCCCAGCCGGTAGTACGTCGCCGCGAGATATCGCGATACGTTCAGATGGTCCGGTCGGCCGCGTTGCAGTTCCCGCAGATGACCCAGCGCCTCGCGATACGCACACGCCATGTACAGGTGTTTCGCAAGGCGCCACCGCTGCTCAAAGTCATCGGGGTGCTCCGCCACATACCGCGCCAGTTCCGAATAGTGCACCGACCGGAATCCCCTGTCGGACGTATCGACCGACGGTTACCGTCGCTTCTTCGCGAGCTTGCGCTCCTGAATGTGCCGGCGTTTCGCCCGGTACATCACCACCGTGTTCACGGCCCACGTGAAAATGCCCGCCGTCACGGCCGCGGCCATCACCACCACCGCGACCACCGACCCGATGGGCGCTTGCTCGTATCGCAGGACGTAGCCCAAGTAGCCGAAGGGTATAAGGAAAACAATAAAGGTGATGACCCAAAACGGCCATCCCGCGGTATCCAACAAGGAAGCTGCGTTGACCTTCGTGGGTTTCTGAGCCGGTTTCGCCACTCCTCAGGACTCCTCTGCGCTGTTCCCCGGCGGGATGACCAGTGTAATGCACGCGCCCCCCCCTGCGCGATCGCCGATGTGCAGAACCCCGCCGTGCTCCGCCACAATCTTCGACGTCACAGCAAGACCCAGACCCGTTCCCCGAGACCCTTTCGTCGAGAAAAACGGATCGCACACGCGCTCTCGAACTTCCTGGGGGATGCCCGGACCGTTGTCCGCCGCCTCGATCGCCAACCGGCCGTCCTGCGTCTCCCAGGCCGTCAGCCAGATCGCGCCGCCCTCCCGGGGCGCCGCGTCCGCCGCGTTCATGATCAGGTTCAGCAGGCACCGATACATGCCCCGCGCGTCCAGCGGAAAGGAACCGGGCGCGCGGCTGCAATCAATCTCGAGCCGAACGCTCCGCCCCGCAAGCACGTCCCGATAGGCGCTCGCCGCCTCTTCCAGCGCCTCCGCCACAACCACCTCTTCGCGCACCGGCTCGCGAGGCTTCGAGAACGCCAGCATGTCTTCCACGAAGCTGGATAAACGCGCCGCCGAACGCCGCAGCATCGGCCAGCACCGCACCACCGTCTCCCGATCGTCGTCCGCAATCGCCGCATCCAGAAGCTCAATGCTCCCGTTGATCCCGGTGATCAAATTCTTCGCGTAGTGCGACAGCCCGGCCACCGCCACGCCGATCGCGGCCAGCCGTTCCGCCCGCAGATTCCGCTCGATCAGGCGCGCATTCGCGATCACCGTCGCCGCCAGGCTCGAGAAAATCTCCATCACGCGCAAGTCAGCCTCGGTGAACGCCCCGCCCCCGCGCTTGTTCAACACCTCAAGCACCCCCACCAGCTCGTCGCGGTCCAACATCGGAGTCGCCAACACCGCCCGCGTGTGGAACCGGGTCAGTTCGTCCGCCCAAGCGTAGAAGCGCGGGTCGCTGCGTGCGTCTTCCACACTCAGCGAACGCCGCTCCTGCGCCGCCGCCCCGGCGATCCCCTGGCCCACCCGCAGCCGAACCGACGACTTCAGCGCCTGCTGGTCGCCCGACTCCCCCAACGCCACGTGGAAATACAGATCGTCGCGATCCGCGTCGTACAGCATCAGCGAACACGCCTCCGCCTCCGCCACCTCCTTGCTCTCCGCCATCACCCGCTCGAGCAGCGCATCCGCATCCGTGATCACAGAGATGAAGCGGTGAACGCGGTCGAGCGCATCGACAACGCGCCGCAGCTCCTCCGGCGACATATCGTCCAGCCAGGGAGCGCTTTGATCAAACGAGCCAACCACGTCGCGACAGACTTCCTTGGCGTTGGTCGGTGTTGAGGCATCTTAGTCGGAATTCGCATCATAGTCCACCCCCGCCGCAACCTGCAACCGACGCACCCCCGTGCTAACATCCTGCACGCCAAACGGTATAGTCCCCCAGAAAGGAGATCAACCGATATGTTGGCGCTTGTCGTGGATGTGCATGTACTCCCCGAATGCGTGGACGCCTTCCGCACGGCCACGCTCGAAAATGCCCGGAACAGCATGCAAGAGCCGGGGATCCTTCGGTTCGACGTGATGCAGCAACAAGACGATCCGACCCGCTTCATGTTGTACGAGATCTACCGCTCGCCGGACGCCCATGCCCTGCACCGCGAGACGCCCCACTACCACGCCTGGCGCGATGCGGTCGAAACCATGATGGCGGAGCCCCGGAAGACCCGCAAGTTCACGACCTGCTTCCCCGCGGACGCCGACTGGCGGTGACGCCGCGCCCCGCGCTGCGTCCGCCCCCGTCAACCTGCACCCGCGGCGCTGCGTTTCCACAGCGAAACGCATCGGGGTATGAAACGGCCGTCGTGCGCGTGGACTGCGTCTGCGCGAAACGACAAAACGGCGGGCCTTCCTGGGGGAGATCCCGCCCCCACGCAGCCCGTAAGCGTCAAAAAAGTCCGGAGAGTCTGACAGGCTATGCGTACCGCAATCCTCTGTATCGTCTCAGTTGCCGTAGGCGTCGTAGGCGGCGCAACCTTCACGCGCATGCAATACCTCCCCCGTGTAAACACCCTTGCCGAACAGCTCGCCGACGTGGAAGAGACCAATAAGCGCATCAGCTCCGATCTCCGCTTCGCTGCGGAACGACTCCAGTGGGTGGAAGCGGAGAACATGTCGCTCCGCGAGCAGACCGCCGCCCTCGACGGCGCCGCCGCGCCGCGGCCGTCCGTGCGCGCGGCGACGGCGTCCGGCGCGACTACCGACTCCGCCGGCAGCGAGACCGCGACCGCCGCCTCCAGCCGCCCCCAAGGCGCCTCCGGAAATGCCCGGCGCGTTGCCTCGTCTTCCGGAAGCCCCGCCGCCGCCGACACAGCCCAGGCGCAAGACGCCGCGATGGAAGCGGCCTATGCGGAGTCATTCGACGAAGCCGCGCAAGCCCGCGAGCGCGTCGGCGACATCATCGCCCGCGACCTGACCACGGCCCAGGATCAGGCCACCGTCGACCGCCTCGCGAACATCGATGCCCACCTGCAACAGGTCCGTGAGCTGTACAAGTCCATGAGCGCCGCCAAGACCCCCGAGGAACGCGCGGCGATCCAGCAGGCCGTGGCCCAGAACCGCGCCAACCTCAAACTGCTCGTCGAGCAGCAACAGGCGGCCGAGATGCGCGACATCCTCGAGCGCACCGGCGTCTCGGACCCCGGAGCCCAGCGACAGATCATCAGCTCCATGCGCGAGCTCCGCGAGAGCCCCTACTGGAGCGACCCCATGATGATCTGGGGCACGGCCGCGCCGGACGCCGAGTAGTCCGCGCCCTGTCCCCGCGTCAGTCCTCGAGCAGGTTGATCACCGCGCCCGTCGGCAGCTTCGGGTAGAAATACGTCGCCTTCTGCGGCATGTACTGACCGGCGTCCGCAACCGCCTTGATCCGGTGCGGCCCAATGCCCCGCAGGAAGAACGCCATCCGTTTCTCCCCCCGCTCCACCAGCGCCAACGTCTTCTCCATGTTCGGCTCGTACACCAGCTCCATCCCCGGTTCGAGCCCCATCACCCGCTCCAGGATCCCCCGATGGAGTACCGCCACGTCCATGTCGTGGAACACCGAGTGAACCTCGGCGTCCAGCAGCTCCTCGATCCGCTCCGGCCGAGGCTGCAGCAGAAAACACCCCATCTCGTGGATCGCCAGGCCCACCGCTTGAGGCGGAGCGCCCTCCAACACCGCCGGAAGCGCCTCCCGCGACACCGGAATCGGGTCGAACCACGTGTCCACCTGCCGGAGAAACGCCTTGGCCCGAAACGTCTCCGGCGGATCCAGCGCCCGATGCGTGGGCCACACCAGCAGCCCGGGGTCGTTCATCTCCACCAGGCCCATCAGTAGACAGTCGTGCGCGCCCGGCGCATCCGACCCCTCCTGCTCACGCACCCAATCGCGATACGCCACGGCCGTCGCGAACCGGTGATGCCCATCCGCGATGTACAATGGCTTCCCGCGCAGATGCTCCCCTATCGCCTCGTCCGGATCCACGCGCCACAGACGCTGCTCCACGCCGTCGACCGTCTTCGCCTCCACATCCGGCGGACGGCTCTCCGCCGCCTGCAGAACCGACGTCACGCGGCCCTCCGGGTCTTCATACAGGCCGAACACCGCCCCCAGATTGGCCTTCGTCGCCTTGGTCAGGGCGAGCCGATCCTGGATCTTGTGCGCGAACGTCCGCTCATGCCCCAGCACCACACCTTCTTCCCCCGGCTCCGGCACGCGAACCCGCGCGAAAAACGCCCGCCGTTCATGCGTGCGACCGTCAAGCCCCTCGTAGCGCTGCACGAGGTGGTAGTACCCCGGCGCCGCATCCCGCCGCATCACCCCCTGCCCGATCCACTGCCGCAGACGCCGCCCCGCCATCGTGTACTTATCCGCCTCCGGCGCCCCCTCCGGCAGGATGATGTGCACCATGTTCACCGGGCTCTTCTCCGCGAGCAGCACGCGCGTACGCGCGTCGATCACGTCGAAGGGAGGGGTAACGACGTCGCTGAAGGATCCTACTTCGTCGAGCTGGTACCGAACACCGCGAAACGGGAACACATCAGCCATGGGAACTCCTCGATTGCTTGGCGAAAACGGGGGCCGACCGCACTGGACGACGCAACTAACGATCATAGAGACCGGATACAACGGATTCAAGGACCCCGTCCCGCCCCCCTTGTGTGGGACCGGCGCCCTCGCCGGTCATTCCTTCGCCCCTCCCCCGCCGCCGCCCAGCGGCGGCTTTCGGAGTGCGGCAGCTTGCTGCCGCTTTCCCTCCCCGATCCGTCCCGCCCCCTTCCTGTGTGGGACCGGCGCCCCCGCCGGTCATTCCCCCCTTCTCCGCCGAAGGCGGACCCATCCTGTCCATCCTGTGAATCCTGTCCACTCATTCCTTTTCCTCCTCCCCCAATCCCCCTCGCTTGATCCGCCCGCGCCCGCAGTCGTAATGTCCACGAACGGAGCAGGCCGCTCGACCGACGCGCCGACAGGCCGTCTCCGCTCGTCCGGGTGGACTCAGACCTGTTCGGAACTGGGGGTTACTATGCGCAAACTATGTCTCGTCATGGGGGTGATCTGCCTCGCCGCGTCCGCTGCGGCGGAACTGCAGAACGTCGAGATCGGCGGCCTGATGGAATGGCGCTGGCGCATGCATCGCAACACGTGGAACTCCCCCGGAATGGTCGAGGTCCGCATCCCCGGCGCCCTCCTGCCCGGACGTCCCATCGGCTGGTTCGCCGGCGGCCGCCCGACCAACGCCCGGCGCGGCGTCGCCAGCATGGTCGACTGGGACCGCCGCGGCAACGAATGGAAGTTCGTCGAGGGCACGATCTCCCTCAACGTCAAGGCCGACTTCACTTCGAACGTCGCCGGCCTCGTCGAGCTCTACGACGCGCACACTTGGGGCGAAGACTTCCGCTCGGACCACGTCACGGGCCGCGACCGACGCGCCGTCACCACCGACGACGTCGAGTTCCTCCAGTCCTACATCGAAGTGCGCGACCTCTTCGACCTCCCGGTCCGCGCCCGCATCGGCCGCCAGACGCTCCAGTTCGGCAAAGGCTGGCTCGTCGCCGAGAAGAACACCCCCACGGCCCGCCAGTCCTTCGACGCCATCCGCCTCACCTACGAGCGCGACGCATGGACCGTCGACGCGTGGCACGCCAAACTCGCCGAAATCGGCCTGGCCGAGGAAGACGGCGACGTCGATTTCAGCGGCGTCTACGCCACCTACGCCGGACTCGACGCCCTCAGCGCCTCGCTCTACTGGATGTGGCTCCGCGACGCACGCGCCCTCGAAGACACGGACTACGAGTGGCCCGCCGAGTGGATCGAAGGCTGGCTCGGCCTGGATGACTACGACCCCTCCAACCTCCATACCCTCGGCGCACGACTCNNCCGCCGGCTTCGACTACGACCTCGAGCTGGCCTACCAGACCGGCAACGCCGACGCCTGGGGCTACTACTACAAGCCCCTCCTCTACGGCGACCACCGCGCCCGCTTCGACAACTGGGCCGCCGACCTCGAGCTCGGCTACACCTTCGACGCCCCCTGGGCGCCCCGCGTCATGGTCGGCGCCGCCTGGTTCGAGGGCGAGGACAACCGCGACCTCTCCTTCCTCGAGTGGATCAACCCGTTCCACCGCCCCGACGCCAGCATCTCCTTCAACCGCCTCTTCGGCCAGGTCAACTACTGCCCCGCCTTCCAGGACAACGCCTGGATGAGCAACTTCAAGCAGATCCGAACCAGCGTCTCCTTCCGCCCCGCTGAGAAGGTCTCCGCCCTGGTCCGCCTCCAGAGCGTCTGGGTCGACGAACCCTTCGACTGGCCGGTCTACTTCTCCGTCGGCCGGTTCCGCGTGCCGATCGCCCCCGCCCTCTCCTTCTGGACCACGCCGTCGGACGACCACCTCGGCTACAGCACCTGCGTCCTGCTCAGCTATCAGTACTCCGACGACCTTACATTCCGCTGGTACTGGGGACACCTGTTTGCCAAACAGGGCGCCCAGGATGGAAGCTATGTCTTCTTCAATGGAACCGACTTCGCCGGCGGAACCGCACAGGACGACGCCGACTACATGTTCTTCTGGGCGACCCTGAAGTTCTGATCAACGCCGCCGCCCGCGAACACGCGATTGGGAACGCCCCAAGCAGTGGGATATGCTGCCCCCATGAATGACCCGATACCCTTCGACTTCGCGCGCATCAACGAGCCGCTGGCCCCGCTGACCCTCTACGGCGTCGGCGGGCCCGCGCGCGTCGCGCTCTTCCCCCGCACCCTCGACGAAGCCCGCGCCGCCTACGCCTGGCTCGCCGAACAGCCCGGCCGCAAGCTCATCCTCGGGGGCGGCTCCAACGTGCTCATCTCCGACGCCGGCTACGACGGCGCCGTCCTCGTCACCACGGAACTCGCCCGAATCACGGACCTCGGCGACGACCGCTTCGCCGTCGAGTCCGGCGTCCCCCTCAACCGCCTCGTCCGCGACGTCATGCTCCCCCATAACTACGACGGCGTCGGCGGCCTCACCGGCATCCCCGGCTCCGTCGGCGGCGCCATCTACATGAACGCCGGCACCGTCAACGGATCAACCTGCCAGCTCCTCGAATCCGTGGTCGTCGCCCGCCCCGACGGCGTCGCCGACGTCCCAATGACCCCCGACCTCTACGGATACCGCAGCCAGACGTTCTGTCCGCCCGGATCGCTGATCCTCGAAGGCCGCTTCCGCTTCACCCCCGCCGACACGGACCAACGCGCCATCTACGACCACTACATCCGCCGCCGCATCGAGAAGCAGCCCCAGGGCCGATGCTGCGGCAGCGTGTTCCGCAACCCCGAGGGCGACCATGCCGGCCGCCTCATCGAAGCCTGCGGCCTCAAAGGCGCACGACTCGGCGGCGCCGTCATCAGCCCCATGCACGCAAACTTCATCATGAACGAAGGCGACGCCGCGTTCGCCGACATCCTCGGCCTCATCGAACGATGCAAGACCGAAGTCCGCGCCCGCTTCGGCATCGAACTCCGCGAGGAAGTCGTGATCATCAGAGACGATCACCCCGACTCCACCTGACGATATGGCCAGTTCCCGCAAGTCCGCCTCGAAATCAACGTCCAAGCGCGCCAAGCCGTCCCCTCGGAAGAAGCCGTCGAACCGAGGCCGCCGCGCCCCGTCCCCGCGTATGCGCATGCTCCGGTCAGGCTGCTTGCGCCTGGCGGTCATCCTCACCCTCATCCTTGTGCTCGCCGCCCTCGGTCTCTACCTCGAACGCGGCAACCGCATCGCGGACCTGCCCCGCCACACGGGCGAGCTGCCCGCGCGGCTCGCCCGCGAGAGCGAGACCCTTCTCGACGGCATCGTCGACCCCCTCCGCGAACTCGCGACCAGCCGCCGACCCGCCGGACAGACGCCCGCACCGGAGACCATGCACGACGGCGAAGCCATCGCCGTCTACTTCGCCCCCGGCGTCCCCGACGATCCCCACGGCATCGAGGCCGCGTTCCTCTCCTTTCTCGAACAGGCCCAGACCTCGATCCACGCCGCCTTCTACGACCTCGACCTCGCCCCCGCCGCCGACGTCCTCATCCGCAAGCGCCGGCAGGGCGTCGACGTCCGCCTCGTCACCGATTCAGACTACCGCCGCCGCGAACCCCTGCAAGCCTGCATCGACGCCGGCATCCCCGTCGTCTTCGACGAGCGCGGCGCCCTGATGCACAACAAGTTCTGCATCGTCGACGGCGAACACGTCTGGACCGGCTCCACCAACGTCACCTTCAACGGCATGCGTCGCAACAACAACAACGCCCTCCGGATCTCCGCCCCCGCGCTCGCCCGCAACTACCTCGTCGAGTTCCGCGAGATGTTCGAACTCCGCCGCTTCGGACCCTCCTCCCCCAGCGATACCCCCCATCCCGAACTCCGCATCGACGGCATCCGCGTCGAAAACTACTTCGCCCCCGAGGACGACGTAGCACGGGAGATCATCGAGGAGATCAACGTCGCCGACCGATCCATCCGGTTCATGGCGTTCGTGTTCACATCGCAGGAAATCGCCGACGCCATGGCCCGCCGCATCCCCTACGACGTCACGGTGGAAGGGATCGTCGAGACGCGCAGCGCCGGCTCCGCCCACAGCCGCGACGACTACCTCCGCGCCGCCGGAGCCGTCGTCCATCTCGACGCCAACCCCCACACCATGCACCACAAGGTCATCGTCATCGACGCACGCACCGTCGTCACGGGCAGCTACAACTTCAGCAAGTCCGCCGAGGAACGCAACGACGAGAACGTCCTCATCATCCACTCCCCCCTCGTCGCGCGGCAGTTCGCGGACGAGTTCCTCCGCATCCCCCGCTGATCGCCGAGCTCACTCCCCCGGGGCGATGTTCCCCGAGGCCTCGTCGATCATCGCCGCCAGCCGCTCCGGGAACCCCGTCAGGATCCCGTCAACCCCCATCGCCAGCGCCGACCGCATCTCGCGGGGCGTGTTGATGTCATAGAGCTGCACCCGCACCCCCTTCTCCCGGATCACCGCGATCAGACTCGGCGTGATCCCGAACTGCTTCAGATGCGCCGGTCCCAGGGTCAACACGTCGTCCTTCGGCGCATACGCACTCCAATTCCCCGCGCGATACGCCGTGAGCATCTCCATCGCCGACACCATCGAGAAGCACCGAGGCAGCGTCGGCGCCAGGCGCCGCACGCGGTCCATCGTCGCCTCGTCGAACGCGCCCAGCAACACGTGGTCCTCCGCCTGCGCCTCGGCAATCACCCCCAGCACAGCCTCCGCCATCTCCGGGCCGCCCTTGATCTCGATGAGGAACCGATGCCCGGGCGCCGTATCCAGCGCCTCCCGCAACGTCGGCACGCGGATCCCCCGCCCGCGGTAGGGATAGCTCGCGCCGCCGTCCGGCGTGAACCAATACCCCGCGTCCAACCGCTGCACTTCCGCCAGCGTCATCTCCGCAACCGCCCCGACGCCGTCCGTCGTGCGATCCACCGTCTCGTCGTGCAGCAGCGCCACGGCCCCGTCCGCCGTCAGCCGCGCATCCCCCTCGAGCACGATCTCCGGCCACTGCGCCGCCGCATCCCGATACGCGACCAGCGTGTTCTCCGGCCGCCAGTACATCCCCCCGCGATGCGCGCCCAACAACACCGGTCGACGGAAGAACGGATGTTCCCACGTTCCAGCCGCGTCGTCCGCGGACGCCGCTGCGTCGCCGAACGCCGCCCCGCCCGCCGCGAGGATCCCCGCCGCGAACACAGCAATCCGAACCCAACTGCGCACCGTGCGTGTTTCCGCCATTAGAACGCCTCCGTGCGGATCAGAGAATCAGCATCACGTCGCCGTACGAGTAGAACCGGAATCCCTCCCGTATGGCGTACTGATAGGCTTCCATGATGAGGTCGCGCCCCGCGAACGCGCACACCAGCGCCAGCAGACTCGACCGCGGCAGGTGGAAATTCGTCTGCAGCGCGTCGACCGCGGCGAACGTGTACGGCGGGTGGATGTAGTGCGCCGTCTGGCCGCTGCCGCTGCGGTAGGCGCCCTCGCGATACTGCGTCTCCAGCACCCGCGTGCACGTCGTACCCACCGCCACGACCCGCCCCCCCGCCGCGCGCGTGCGGTTCAACTGCGCCGCCGTCTCCTCCGACAGCTCGAAGGTCTCCGGCTCCAGCGCGTGCGCCTCCACGGTCTCGGTCTGGATCGGACGAAACGTCCCGTACCCCACATGCAGCGTCAGGTACGCCCGCGTCGCGCCCACCGCCTCGATCGCCTCGAACACCCGCGGCGTGAAGTGCAGCCCCGCCGTCGGCGCCGCCACCGCCCCCGGCTTCGCGGCGTAGATCGTCTGGTAGCGCTCCGCGTCGCGCGGATCCGCTCCGTCCCGATGCACGTACGGCGGCAGCGGCACTTCTCCGATCTCTTCGAGCCGCGCGATCACGTCCGGCCGGTTGAACCGCACCAGCCGCCGCCCGCCGGGAACCGTCTCGCCAGCTTCCGCCTCAACGCCCCCCGCGAACGCCACCGTCGTCCCCGGCTTCACCTTCGCCGACGGACGCACCAGCGCTTCCCACAGCCCCGCTTCGCGCTCCGTCAGCAGGAACACCTCCACGCGCCCGCCTGTCGCCTTGCGCCCGTGCAGCCGCGCCCGGATCACCCGCGTATCGTTCATCGCCAGGCAGTCGCCCGCCCGCAGATACCGCGCCACATTGTGGAACCGGTCCTCGTGCAACGCGCCCGACGCCCGATCCAACACGAGCAGACGCGCCGCATCGCGCGGATCGCAGGGCTCCTGCGCAATCCGATCCGGCGGCAGCGCGTAGTCCAACTCGTCCGTGCGCACGTCCCCCTACCCCTTCGCGCGCACGCGCCTCACTCGGCCATCATCCTCGCGAGCAGGCTCGCCTCGGGATCCGGACTCGTGCTCGAAGCGATGTCGATCAGACGCGCCAGCTCCGACACCACAACCGTCCGGTCCTTGTCCGCCTCATACGCCGCGCCCACCAACTGTCGCGCCGCGCCCACGTCCCCGCACGCCTTCCCGCGCGCGATGTACTCGCGACACGCGTCCGGCATCGGGCCCCAGTTGCCGCACTCCACGAAGTCCGCGCTCAAAAACACGAACTTCGGTATCGCCTCGCCGCCGTTCGTCAGAAACCGCGCGAACGTCTCCGGGCTGTCTTCTCTCTTGACGAACCGCACCCGCAGGTTCGGGCAGATCTCCGCCAACCGCGCCAGCACCGGCGCGTGCCGCACGACGTCCCCGCACCAGTCCTCCGCGATCGCGATCACATGCACCGGCCGCGGCACGGCGCGCAGAAAATCGATGATCCGGGTCGGCGCGCGTTGCGCATTCCGCAACGCCTCCATCTGTTGCGCGTTCTCCGCGTTCTCCGCCTCGCGGATCCACGTCGCATAGTCCTTGCCCCGCTCAAAAAGGGCCCGCCAGTCCACTGTCGGCAGTATGGGAGGTCGTGGCATATCGTCGCATTCTCCTTGATTCGGGACCCCGATCGGCCCCGGTCGCAAGCCTACCCGGCCCCTTCCGGGATGTCAAAACCCGTCCCCGCTGGAATCCCCCGCCGTTCAATCCGCATAATCGCCGCAACTCGCAGCAGTAAGGAGCACGCGCCATGCCGGCCCCGGACAACGGATTCCTCTTCGCCTTTCCCGAACGACCCGATCGCGACGACGACGCCCACAACGCCGACGTCCGCGCCCTGTGGGCCGACTTCAACGAACGCGTCCACAAACGCGTCCCCGTTCGTCTTAACACCAATCCGCGCATGCTTATGCTCGATCCCGCCCACAACGTCAACGGCATCGACTACGCGACCTACATGACCGACCCCGACGTCATGGCCCGCACCATCCTCGAGTTCCAGTACTGGCATCGCTGCTTCCTTCCCGGCGACCACGAGTACGGCCTGCCGGAGCGCTGGACGCTCGCCATCGACTTCCAGAACCACTACGACGCCGTCTGGTTCGGCTGCCCGATTCACTACCGCGCCGGCCAAGTGCCCGACACCACCCCCATCCTCACCGACGACCGCAAGAACCTCCTCTTCGACCGCGGCATCCCGGAACCCTTCGCGGGCGAATGGGCCGAACGCGCCCTCGCCTATATCGATCACTACAAGGAACGCTGCGCGGCCGGCTGGACCTTCCTCGACCGCCCCGTCGATCCGCCCTCCTACGTCCCCTTCATCGGAAGCGACGGCATCTTCACCGTCGCCGCCTCCCTCCGCGGGCCCCAGGGGCTCGCCATGGACCTCCTCGCCGACCCGGACTACGCGCGCCAACTCCTCGACTACGTCTGCGACGCCCTCATCGCCCGCATGACCGCCTGGCGCGAACGCCTCGACATGCCCGTCCGCCAGCCCGGCTTCTGGTCCGCCGACGACACCATCGAGATCCTCTCCGTGGATCAGTACCGCGAGTTCGTCCTGCCCCGCCATCGCCGCTTCTACGACGCCTTCGGCACATCCGAGGGCCGCGGCATGCACATCTGCGGCGACGTGCAGCGCTTCTTCCTCCCCCTCCACGAGGAACTCGGCATCCAGGGCTTCGACACCGGCTTCCCCGTCAACTTCGGCCAGTTCCGCCGCGAGCTCGGACCCGACGTGCTCATCTCCGGCGGACCCCGCATCACCTACTTCCTCGAGGAAACCCCCGACCCCATCATCGACGAGGTCGTGCGCATCATGAACTCCGGCGTCCTCGAGGGCGGTCGCTTCATCCTCCAGGAAGGCAACAACCTCCCGCCGCGGGCGCGGCTGCACATCTGCGAGGAGTTCTACCAGACCGGCCGCCTCCTCGGGCGCCTCTAAAAACCCACGGGAACCGCCACATGCCCAAGACCGTACTGATCACCGGCGCCTCCTCCGGCATCGGCAAGGCCGCCGCCCTGCACTTCGCCGACCGCGGGTGGCAGGTCGCCGCCACAATGCGCGACCCAGACCGCGCCGATGCGACGCTGCGACGCGACGGCATCCGCGTCCTGCGCATCGACGTCACCGATCCCGCTTCCGTCCAGTCCGGGGTGCAGGCCGCCATCGACGCCTTCGGCGCCGTCGACGCCCTCGTGAACAACGCCGGCTACGGCCTCATGGGGCCGTTCGAAGCCATCTCCCGCGAGCAGGCCGCCCGCCAGTTCGACACGAACGTATTCGGCCTCATGGAAGTCACCCGCGCCATCCTGCCCCACTTCCGCGAACGCCGCGCCGGCGTGATCGTCAACCTCTCCTCCGTCGTGGGCCGCCTCGGCATCCCCCTCGGCGCCCTCTACAACGCCTCCAAGTGGGCCGTGGAAGGCTTCTCGGAAGCCCTCCGCTTCGAACTCGAACCCCTCGGAATCCGCGTCAAAATCATCGAACCCGGTCCCATCCGCACCGACTTCTTCGGCCGATCCATGGACATCGCCCGCGACCCCGACCTCCCCGTCTACGACGCCTACGCCGACCGCATGCTCGCTGCGCTCAAACGCTCCGAACACCTCATGGGCTCCCCCCCGGGGAAAGTCGCCCGCATCGTCTACCGCGCCGCCACCGATGGATCCCCCCGCCTCCGCTACCCCGCCGGCGGCCTCGCCGGCCCCACCCTCCTCCTCCGCCGCTTCCTGCCCGACGCCCTCTTCCGCTGGTTCCTCTCCCGCGCCCGCTAACCGCCGCCCTACCCCGGGAACGCGTCCCCCGGGTAGTACACGTGCACGAGCGCCAGCCCCTCCGCCGGAGCGCACAGCCCCTTGAACGGACCCGGCGAAGCGAGGCATTCGTCCAACCACTCGGGGCTGCGGTAACCTCGGGCGATGTCGACCAGCGTGCCGGTCAGGTTGCGGACCATGCGGTAGAGAAAGCCATCCCCGACGTATTCGATGCGCCAGGTGTCCTGCGCGTCCAGCGGACCGCAAGACGGGCCGTCCAGCACGCGCACGGAGTACAGCGTGCGCACCGTCGTCGGACGCGGCGACCCCGCGCTCTGGAATCCCGCGAAGTCGTGCGTGCCTTCGAGTTTCCGCGCCAGCCGCGCCACGCCCTTCGTATCCAACCGCCACGGGATGCTCCACGCCCGGCCTTGCAGAAACGGATCGAGCGCGCGCGCCATGCAGATCGTGTAGGCGTAGCGTTTCCCCAGGGCGTCGTGCGTCGCATGGAACCCCGCCGGCGCGGGCTCAATCCGCTCGATGCGCAAGTGCGGCCGCTGAAGCTGCGACACCGACAACGCGAGCCGGTCCCACGGCAGCGCCGCCGGCCATCGAAACGAGAATACCTGGCCGAACGCGTGCACGCCGGCATCCGTGCGCGACGCGCCGAGAATCCGGATCGGACGCCGCGCGATGCGGCTCAACGCGGACTCGATCGCGCCCTGCACCGTGGGTTGGTCGGGCTGGATCTGCCATCCGGCGAACACGACGCCGTCGTAGCGCGCGATGCCGCGCAGCATGATCATCGGTTCTTGGGAAGTGAGGAGGTCATCGGGGGTCGTATCGGCGTGCATAGCCGCATGATACCACGCCCGACTGCGGCCAATCCGGTCGCGTTGAGCGGCATGCCCCAATGCCGCTACTATCCAACGACCCCAGCCGGGCGGCGCCGCGCACGCAACATCCCCGCCCGCTGCAAGAGGAGAATGCCTTGAGGAGAATGCCTTGTTCCGGAAAAAACGCCTCGCGCTGATTGCGCTGTTCATCGTCTGCGGCATGGTCGCTTGGTGGAAAGGCCTCGCCGTCGGCGCGACCTTGCTCGCCATCGCCCTCGGCCTCGTGCTCCTGCGCTACCTGTGGTTCGTCGTCGCCGCCCACCGCGGCGTCCAGCGCCTCGAACAACTGCGCGATCGCTACGCCTTCGACCGCATGGCCGAGGTCGCCCGCTCGCGGTGTCAGGACGACGCGCTCACCTTCGTCGCGCTCGGCGACACGCGCGGCAACGTCCGCACGGGCCGCCTGATCTACGAAGCCGCCGCCGCGGAGAACCCCGCGTTCATCGTCAACACGGGCGACATCATCCGCCGCGGCACGGCCCGCGAGCTGCTCCAACGCCACATCCCCCTGACCGAGGCGATCGCCCCCATCCCCATGTTCGTGACCCCCGGCAACCACGAACGCGGCGCCCGACGCGACTTCGCCGCCTTCAAGGCGCTCTACGGGTCCGACCGTTTCGCCTTCGATTGCGGCCCCGCCTGCTTCGTCGGGTTCAACAACAGCACCCGCGCCCGCGTCGACGACGACGACCTCGCGTTCCTCGAACAGGCGCTCACCGCATCCGCCGCGCCCCGCCGCTTCGTCTTCCTGCACATCCCCCCGCGCTTCTTCGAGGAAACGTTCTCCACGAACCCGCGCCGCGGCTTCACGGAACGTCAGGACGCCTTCCGCGCGCTCATGGCCCGCTGCCGCGTGGATGAGGTCTTCATGGCCCACATCCACGGCTACGCGACCGCTGTGTTCGACGGCGTGCGCTACACGCTTACCGCCGGCGCGGGCGCCCCGCTCGACAGCGCCGTCCGCGACGGAGGCCATCACCACTACATCGTCGTCCGCGTCCGCCCCGACGGCATCGAGCGCGAGGTCGTGCGTCGCGAGGAGGGTCAGTGGATCCGCACCCCGGTCGCGTAGCGCGCGCCGTTCCCTACTCCGCCGTCGTGAAGGTCGCCAGGGTCGTCGGCACGCCCGCGTACTGCGCCAACCCGGCCACCGACGCCCCGGGCAGCTCCACGGTGATCTCGAGTCGGCCCGACGCGACCCGCACCGACGCGTTCTCCACGTCCTGATACGTGATCTTCGTCACGGCGCCGTCCGGCCCGGCGACTTCGATCGGCGCCACCGCCGCGGGCGCCGGCCGATCATCGTCCCACGGCATCGACACCGTCACCGTGCGTGCGCGGCGCGCCGCGTTCCCAAGACTGACCCGCTCTCCGTCCCAGATCACCGTAAGCCCGGCCGGGTCCGCTTCGGAGTCGGTCACTTCCACGCGATACGGACCCCACGTCGCCGCGCCGGAGAAGTCCCAGAACACGAACCGCCCGTCGGCGAGCAGCGTCGCGGTCGCGCCCGCACGCAGCCGGTCAAGCGACTGCTCCAACGCCCGCATCTCGCCCCACAGCCCGGAGAACGCGACCCGCCCCAGCGGCGCATCGTCCAGCGCCAACGCCGCCGTCTCCCCCGTGTTGTTGTCCCAGTGCATCCCCAGCGCCCCGCCGGCGTCGTCGAACCACGTCGTCTCGCGCACGCTGAACAGCCCCGCCGTCGGACGCCCCTGCGCGTCCCGCATGCGGAACCCGGCCCGTCGCGCGAACAGCTCCCGCCGCGCGACATCGTCCCGCGTGATCAGGTACGTCCGCGCATGCAGTCGGTGGTACGCCGGACCGGCCCACGGCACGCCTCCCCAGAGAGCGACCTGGTGCACTCCGCCGAACAGCGCCGTCGAGCGCCGCGACGTCTCCGGCGACAACTCCCCGATCCCGTAGTCGCACGCCGCCGCCACCCGAATCGTGAAGATCTGGCTGTCTCCGAACACCATCTGATACAGCGGAACCGGGATGACGTTGTCCTCCGCCGGGCGCGGCGTCCCGTCCGGATACTCCCGCACGAGGTCGATGCTCCCCGCGTTCAGATCCATATATATGCTGGTCCACTCGTTCACCCACTCGCCCGTCTTCGACGCATTCGGCGTGGCCGCGTGCAACGCCAGGTCGCGCTGGATCCGGTCCTGCACGTAGCTGTCGCGCCCGACGTAGCCGTACCGCTCCAAGTACTGCGCGTTCGGGTTGCGGTCGATGCACGACCCCTGCGCGTCGCGGCGGAGACAACTGTCGTTGAACAGCGTCCCGCCCATCGCCTGCGACGAGTCGAACATGATCCCCAACGCCCGCGCCTCCGGGTCGCCCTCATACCCGGCAAGCTGGCCCAACTGCGCAACCTGCGCTTCCCGCACGGCCCGCGGGCTGACGTACGCCAGATCCTCCGACGCCTGCGCCGCGTACCCCCCGACCACGATGTCGCCCGCGCCGGTGCGATCGTACATCTCGCGCTCGTTGAACGTCGGCGATAGATAGCTCCAGAACGTCGGGTTGGTGTACAGCAACAACAAGTCGTCATTCGCGCGCAGCCCGCGCAGCAGCTCGCCCAGCGTCGCCCCCGCGAAGGTCACGCCATGGTGCGTCACATCGCCCTCCGCCAACGCATCGATCGGGAACAGCGGCCAACTCCCATGAATCTCGTCCGCATGCGTGAAGCTCCACAACTGCGGCGTCACCTTCACGCCGTACACCTCTTCAAACCCGCGCATCAGCTCCAGCACGGCCCCGTACGCCAGGTACGCGAAGGGCTCCCGCGTCGTCGGGTCCGGCCGCAACGCGTGCTCGGGATGCCCGTGCGTGTTCCGCAGGCGGTCGGCGTGCGGCCGCGCCGCGCGTTTCTGCGAGAACGGCGCGAACTGCAGCGGAACCCGCGGAACCGGGCCCGATGCGTCGACAACCGCCATCCCGTCCTCCGTCATGCGCTCCTGCACCCACCCGCGGTACAACGCCGCCATCCGCGCATACGCGGGCGCGCCCTCCGCCGAAAGCGGCTCGATCCGGCACGGCGGAAGCGCCACGGTCTCGCCCGGACGCAGCGCGACCTGGTGCTCGAACACGAACCGCACGCGATCGCCCTCCGGCTCGGCGCCGATCCGCTTCAGCATCCCGAACCGATCGAGACTGCGCAGCATCACCGCGCCCTCACCGGTCTGCACCCCGCACCACTGCATCGACGCCCGGTTGCTCGGATACCCCGTCACGAACGGCAGGTTGCCGTAGATACGGATCCGATCGAACCGCTCGTCCAACGGCACGAGCACGCCGCTCTCCAACGGATGCACCAGAAACCGGTCCGCTCCCCGCGCCGCGGTCAGCCCTCCCGGAAGTCCCACGACATCGATCTCGGCCTCGCCCCGGTTCGTCACCGTCAGCTCCAACGTGACGCCCGACCCGTCCGCGTCCTCGGTCACCGCCAACACGCCCTCGACCGCCGGCGCTTCCTCGCGCGCATACGTGAACACGCGCCGCACCGCACCGTCGGACAGTCGTTCCTCGGTCGCCTCACGCACGGGACCCGGGTCGACAGGGTCGTACTGGCTGAGCAACGTGAAGTACCACGGCGCGCGGTCCGGCGCCCACGCCGCAACCGCCGCTCCCGTGTCCGGCGCCGCCAGCTCGGGGAGCCCCCCCTGTCCCGCCGCGGCCGATATCGCCGCGCCTACAATCGCTACTACACCTATGCCGGACATCGCCGTACTCCTCCTCGCCTTGGTCGAACCAAGCCATCCATCCATCCGATCCGGCAGTATACCGAATCAGCCCAGACCGAACGGATCGCCGACACCCCACGCCCCCACCCCGTCCCATACTCCCCCCTGCGGCGCGGCCCAGCCGCGCCTTTGGACTGCGGCAGCTTGCTGCCGCTTTCCCTCCCTCCGAAGCCCCGGCGCCCTCGCCGGTCATTCCGCGCCTCCCTCGTGCGGCCCCGGCACCCTCGCCGGTCATTCCGCGCCTCCCTCGTGCGGCCCCGGCGCCCTCACCGGTCATTCCACGCCCCCCTCGTGTGGGACCGGCGCCCCCGCCGGTTATTCCCCCCCTCCGCCGAAGGCGGC
>DIWA01000010.1 GCA_002422525.1 Candidatus Hydrogenedentes bacterium UBA6118 | reverse complement strand
TCATCTCGAGCCAGAGGTCGTTCCCTTCGCGCGTACGCTCGCCCACGCCCGCGAACACGGAGTATCCGCCGTGCTTCGTCGCGACGTTGTGGATCAACTCCATGATCAACACGGTCTTGCCCACGCCCGCGCCGCCAAACAGGCCCGTCTTGCCGCCCCTCGAGTACGGCGCCAACAAGTCGATCACCTTGATCCCCGTCTCGAAGATCTCGGACGTCGTGTCCAGGTCGTCAAACGACGGCGACGGCCGGTGAATCGGCCAGCGATCCGTGTACGTAATCTCGCCCTTCTCGTCCACCGGCTCGCCCACCACGTTTATGATCCGGCCCAGCGTGCCCTCGCCAACGGGCGTCGTGATGTAGGCTTCCGTGTCCACGACCGACATGCCCCGGCGCAACCCGTCCGTCGACTGCATGGCGATCGTTCGCACCGTGTTCTCGCCCAAGTGCTGCGAGACCTCCAGCACCAACGTCGATCCGTCCTCGCGGTCTACGGTAAGGGCGTTGTAGATGGGGGGGAGATGCCCCGGGTCAAACTTTACATCCACCACCGGGCCGATGACCTGGGTTATCTTGCCTTCTTTCATGCTTGCCTCCGGTTCGCGGAACGTATCCGCTAGAGGGCTTCCGCGCCGCTCACAATTTCGATCACTTCGGACGTAATGGCCGTCTGCCGGGCGCGGTTGTACGCAAGCGTCAACCGGTCGATGACATCCGAGGCGTTGTTCGTCGCCGCCTCCATCGCCGTCATCCGGGCGCCGTACTCGCTGGCCGCAGACTCCAACAGGATTCGGTGCATCTGCACATGCAGATTCCGGCGAAGCAACTCGCCCAACACCGCCTCCTGCGAAGGTTCATACAGATAATCCACCACAACTTCGCTCTGGCTCGGCTGCTCAATCGGCAGCACCCGCTCAAGCGTCAGCTTCTGACTAATCGCAGACTTGAACTCGTTGTACAGACACAGCGCTTCGTCGAACTCGCCCTCCAGGAATGCCTGGATGTGGTCCTCAACGATGTCCGTCGCCGCCCGTAACGGCCGACCGTCATCCAGAACGCGCACATACGTCCGGCTGATCGTGCACGGCCGCCGACGAAGCGCTTCCACTCCCTTGCGACCGATCACCGTCAGCGTGACGTCCTTGTCCTTCAGATCCGTCCGCAACAGGCGCATCGCCTCGTTGATCACGGTCGCGTTGAAGCCGCCGCACAACCCGCGGTCGCTCGTCAGCACAATCAACGCCACCCGGTCGCCCTTCGGCGCCCCCAGCAACTGATGCGCCGACCCCGGCGTACGCTCCGCCACGCGCGCCGCCATGTCGCGCAGGTGATACGCATACGGCCGGGCGCGCTCGATTGACTCTTGCGCACGTCGCAGCTTCGCGGCCGACACCATCTTCATCGCCCGCGTGATCTTCTGGGTGCTCTTGACGCTGCTGATGCGCCGTTTGATGTCTCTCAGACTTGGCATAGCCTACCTTGGTTCGCTCGCAGCTTGCGCCCTGCGCCCGCCGTCGTCAGGCGCTCTCTCCCGTTATGCTCGCCGCAAGATCCTTCAGCAGTTCGTCCAGCTTCGACTTCACCTCGTCGCTCATCTCGCCCGTGCTGAGGATCCCCTCCACGATCTCCGGGTGCTCGCTGTCGAGCCGCATATACAGCTCCCGCTCGAACCGATCCACCTCGCTCACAGGCAACCCGTCCAACGCCCCCGTCGTCGCCGCATAGATCACCGCCACCTGCTTCGCCACCGGGACCGGCTGATACTGCGGCTGCTTCAGAATCTCCACGAGCCGCTCGCCCCGGTTCAACTGCGCCCGCGTCTGCTTGTCCAGATCGCTGCCGAACTGCGCGAACGCTTCCAGCTCGCGATACTGCGCCAAGTCCAGCCGCAGCGTGCCTGCAACCTTCTTCATCCCCTTGATCTGCGCGTTGCCGCCCACGCGCGACACGCTGATCCCCGCGTTCACCGCAGGCCGCACGCCGGAGAAGAACAGGTTCGACTCAAGGTAGATCTGCCCGTCCGTGATCGAAATCACGTTCGTCGGAATGTACGCGCTCACGTCGCCCGCTTGCGTCTCGATGATCGGCAGCGCCGNNGGAGGTAGAAGACGTCGCCGGGGAACGCCTCGCGGCCCGGCGGCCGGCGCAGCAGGAGCGACAGCTGCCGGTACGCCACCGCGTGCTTGCTCAGGTCATCGTAGATGCACAGCGCATGCTTGCCCTGGTCCCGGAAAAACTCCCCGATCGCGCACCCCGTATACGGCGCCAGATACTGCAACGGCGCCGCCTCGGACGCACATGCCGACACCACAATCGTGTAGTCCATCGCGCCGTGCTCGCGCAGATCCTCCACCACGCGCGCCACCGTCGACTCCTTCTGCCCGATCGCCACGTAGATGCAGATCACGTCCCCGCCGCGCTGGTTGATGATCGTGTCGACCGCGATGGCCGTCTTCCCCGTCTGCCTGTCGCCGATAATCAGCTCACGCTGCCCGCGCCCGATCGGGGTCATCGCGTCGATCGCCTTCACCCCGGTCTGCAACGGCTCCTTCACCGGCTGCCGCTCCACGATCCCCGGAGCGATGCGCTCGATCGGGTTGTACTCCGTCGCCTCGATCGGACCGCGTCCGTCAATCGGCTCGCCGACCGCGTTGATCACCCGCCCGATCATCCCCTCGCTCACAGGCGTCGACGCCACGCGTCCCGTCCGGCGAACCGTGTCGCCTTCCGAGATCTTCTCGTAGTCGCCGAACAGCACCGCCCCGACGTTATCCTCCTCGAGGTTCAGCACCATGCCGAGAATGTCGTGCGGAAAATCAAGCAACTCGCCCGCCATCGCATTCTCAAGCCCGTAGATGCGTGCCGTGCCGTCGCTGGCCTGAATCACCGTTCCCACTTCCGCGATGTCAATGGTCGACTCGTAGTGGGCGATGTGCTCTTTGATGATGGCGGTGATCTCAGTCGCCTGGATCTTCATCGACTAATGTCTCCCTGGCGCATTGCCGCGCCTGACGCGCTACTGGTCTCGCTAGGCCAACTCGCCCAGGACCAAGGCATTCTTCAAATTCGTCAGTCGGGTGCGCAGGCTGTCATCGATCACCTCGCCTCCGACATAGGCCACCACGCCGCTCAGCAGCTCCGGGTCCACCTCGCTCTGGAGCCGAACCTCCTTGCCCGTGTACGCCGAAAGACTCGCCCGCAACTCGGCCTCCTGAGCCGACGTCATCGGCAGCGCCGTCTTCACCCGCGCCGTCACGCGCCCCTGCCGCTCATCCGCGACCTCACCGAAAGCCGTCGCAACAAGCGGAAGCAGCGCGATCCGACGCCGACTCAGCAGCTCGTGCACCAGCCCCCGCACCTCCGGCCTCGCTTCCATCTTGTCCAGGACGCCGTCCAGCACGCGCTTCCGCACGTCCGCGTCGATCGCCGGGCTCAACAAGCACGCATGCAGGTCGTGGTGATCCGAGAACTCGGCGCTCAGCGCATCCAGGTCGGCC
The DNA here is from genome assembly GCA_002422525.1 of Candidatus Hydrogenedentes bacterium UBA6118. Lineage (GTDB taxonomy): Bacteria > Hydrogenedentota > Hydrogenedentia > Hydrogenedentales > SLHB01 > UBA6118. The sequence goes on along the minus strand of DIWA01000010.1, from coordinate 148,521 downwards.
GCAACCGCATCCAGCGCCCCGTCGTCCTCAATCACCTCGCCCAGCGCCTGCGCATAGCGCTCTGCGATGAGATAGTCGCTCACCCGGTCCGTCCTCCCGCCGACATGTGCGCGCGCAGGCCCTCCGCGAACTCATGCACCATCCGGTCCTGCGTCGCCTCGTCGGCCCCGCGTCGAAGCTCCTGCTCGAGCTTCTCGGCCGCTTGCCCAATCAGCTCCGCCCGCAGCTCCTGCGCCGCCGCGACCCGCTCGAGTTCCGCGCGTTCCTTCGCTTCCTGCTCCACCTGCGCCAGCACGCGCTCCGTCATCTCCGCCGCCGTCGCACGCTCCGTCTCCGCAAGCGCCATCGCCTGCTCCCGGATCCGCCCCCGCTCCTCGTCCAGCCCGTCCAGTTGGGCCTTCGCCGCCTCAAGCCGTTCAACCGCGGCTTTCCGTCGGTTTTCCGCTCGGGTGATCCGCGCCCGCACGCCCTCGATCTGCTGGTCAAGGAACCGCATCAACGGCCGCCAGCCGAACCAGCCGGCCAGCACGGCCACCGCCAGCGCGTTGAAGAAATCGAAGAAGAGGTTGTACCGCGCGGTGCGTTGCGCTTCCGCCTGATACTCCGGCCGCGCCGTATACTCCTCGACGAACGCGACGCCTGCCATCAGCTCGTCGTATGACAGGATCGCCTGCGGATGGCCCTCGTAGTACTGCTCGATCAGATGCGGCCGCTGCGTATAGTGCTTGTACGGCTCGCTCTTGACGATCTCGAGGTACCGCTCGTGGTCCTCGCCATACTCCTCTAGATACGCCGCGGAGAAGGCCGGCGACTTGTAGATCGCCACCCACCCCGCCGATATCACGAGGTACACAACGAAATAGATCAGGAGGAATTTCTTCGGACTGATCTTGCCGGCGCTCATCAGTCGGAACCTCCCAGACTCATCTTTCGCCGCATCTCGTCCAGCAGACCCGGCAACAGCTCATCGTAGCGAGCCCGCTCGCCGGCAAGCTCCTCCTGCGCCGCCGCGCGCGCCGCCGCCACAGCTTCATCGGCCTTCCGGCGAGCCTCCGCCAACCGGGCGTTCCGCTCATCCACCGCTTCCCGCCGCACTTCGCTGATCATCGCCGCGGCCTCCTGTCGCGCCGCCGCCAGTTCCTCGGCATACCGGCCCTCCAGCTTCGCGGCCTCTCTCGTCGCCGCCGCGGCAGCCTCCTCGTCCCGCGCGATCCGCTCATCGCGCGCGTCGAGCACTTCCAGCGTCGGACGGAACGCCAGCCGGTCCATTCCCCACAAAAACACGAGGAAAAGCACAAGCTGTACGATCAGTGTCAGGTTCAGCGTGACCATGGCTCTGCGGCCGCTCCTTGCGTGACGTCTGCGGCTATCTCATCACGAACAGGATCAGCAACGCCACAACCAACGAGTAGATCCCGGTCGACTCCGACACGGCCTGACCAATCAGCATGGTACGGGTCAACAGCCCCGCGTTCTCCGGCGAACGTCCGATCGCCTCGCAAGCCCTGCCCGCTGCGTAGCCCTCGCCAATGCCCGGTCCAATGGCCCCGAACCCCATGCAGATCCCGGCGCCGATCATCGCGCCCGCGGTCCGCAGATCAACGCCCGTGATCGCCGACGCCGCCGTATCCGCCGTCTGCCCGACGCCCGCCTCTACTATTGTCATCAGTGTCGTGAGGTCCATCGCTTCTCCAGTCCTCTCACCTTCAGCCCCAAAGCACCTGCATCCGGGGGTCTTGTCTACTGCAACGCGCTTCGGTCGCGGCCCGCTGCCGAACCCACGCGATAGCTAGATCACATACAGAAGAACCAACGCAATGATCAGCGCGTAGATCGCCGTGGACTGCGACACCGCCTGACCAATTAACATCGTGCGCAACACTAGCGCGTCCAAACGCGGCCGGGTCGCCGTGGCCTCGGCGCCGCTCTTGCCCGCGATGCCGCTGCCGATGCCCGGCCCGATTCCGCCGAATCCCACCGCGATCCCCGCGCCCACCGCCTTCGCGAACCCCACGATGTCGTTCTGCAGGTTCTGCATCGCGAACAGCATGATGAACGCAACCAGCATCCCAAAGATCGCCGGCGTCTCGCACACGCCCTGGCCCACCAGCATCGTGCGCAGCGTCACCCCGTGTGAACGCGGCCAATGGCCGATGCCGGACATCGCCCCGCCCGCGGTCATGCCCGAGCCCCAGCCCGGACCTAACGCGCCCGCGCCTATCGCGATTCCGGCGCCTACGCATATCCCCATCATCGCCCAGTCCGTGCCCGGGTGCTGATAGAAGAACAACAGAATCAGTGCAATCACCGTCGCGAAAATCGCCGGCGACTGGGCCACCGCCTGCCCAATCACCATCACCGAAGTCACCCTCGAACTCCGGCTCGGGTTCCGAGCCAGCCCTTCACACGCCGCCGCCGCGGGGAATCCGCACCCTACCCCGCTGCCGAAGCAGCCGAAGCCGACCGCCAGCCCCGCGCCGACCAGCATCGCGATGAAGTTCCCGCCCACGTGCGCCAGGTCCATGGCCGGCACAAACAAAATCAGCAGCCCCACCACCAACGCGAAGATGGACGGACTCCCGCCGACCGCCTGGCCGATGAGCATCGTGCGCAACATCGACGACTGCGCCTGCGGCTGGCGCATGATGCCCTCATCCGCGCTTCCCGCGGCCATGCCCATGCCGATCGCCGCGCCGACCCCGCCCAGACCCAGCGCGAAGCCCGCGCCCGCCAAACGGCCGATTAGCTCTATGTGATGAGGATCGATTTCCACCGTGGCCTCGTCTCAGTCTTACCCAGCAATCCCAGCGACCCGCCGAAAAGCAGACCGCCCGCACCTCTCAAAACCCGGGCCGGCGACCCGCGCCCCAGACCCGCGCCGCGACATCGCGGCATCACGGCAGCCCCTACTTGATGCCCACCGAAATGTACGTCAGCGTCAGCATCGTGAACACGAACGCCTGGATAACGCCCACAAAGAATACGAAGAACAGATCCAGCCCTATCGGAACCACCAGGTTGTACGTCAGTTGCGACACCACGATGATGATGATGCTGCCCCCGATGATGTTTCCGAACAGACGAAACGAGATCGACACGATCTTCGACAGCTCGCCGATCACGTTCAGCGGAAAGAAAAACACCGCCGACAACTTCCCCGCGATCCCGGGCTCCGCCCACATCGGACCGCACAACTCCGCAAGATACCCCAGAACGCCCTTCGAACGGCACCCACAGTACGTCGCGATCGCCATCCCCATGATGCCCAGCGACAGCGTCGTGTTGATGTCCGCCGTCGGCTCCTCGAAGTACTGCGTCGGCAGGAACCCGATGTAGTTGCTCAGCAGCAGAAACACGAACAACGCCGTGATCAGCGGGAAGAACTTCCGATTCGCCTCCCGCTCCTCAAACTCCAGCGAGCTCGCCACGAGCCCGTCGAACGCGCCGACGATCATCTCCACCACCGCCTGCCCGGGTCCCGGAACCTCCGCCCGTTTGCGTGCACCCAGCCAGAACAACACCCACAACGTGACCATCGTCACGATTGTGTTGAACACCGTGAGCACGTTCAGCCCGCCGCCGGGCATCGCGATGTCGGTAAATGGTACGTAGTACCAGATCAGCCGTTCACCGATGTGCTCCATCCGAGTCGCCTTCTTTTTTCAGGTCCCACCCGGTCAGACCGAGCAAGGCCATCACAACTTGCATCACAAACAGGCCCGCCGCCGCCCCGCCGAATCCGTGAAACGTTTCTCGGTCCAGGGTGTATGCCCAGAAGAGGACGATGGCGAAAAGGGCCAGGCGCAGAACCGCCCAACGCAAAGGCGTATACTGTACATGGACACCCTGCCCCGGTGCAACTTTCTCAAACCGAAGCGCCAACACCCAGAACGCCAGCACCCCCGCAATGCCCCCGCCCAGCAGTCCTTTCGCCGCGATCGGGCTGAACGGCCACAGCACGCCGGCCAGCACAGCCGTCACGATCAACGCCAGCCGCACCGCAAGCAACCGGAATGTCCTCAACGTGCTCAACGCATCTCCTTCATGATCATCCGATAGGCGCCATAGCCGCCGCCGACAAGCCCGACGAACAGCCCAACGAACAGGAAAATCACCCCCGTGCCCAGCCGGCGATCCGCCTCGACGCCCAGCCACGTCCCTGCCGTCACGGGCAACGCGATCGACAACCCGAGCCGCCCGACAAGCGCCAGCGCACTCAACGCGCTCCCCGTCGACGCGCTTCCCTTACGTTCCACGGATCGCCTCGCACAGAGGAACCCGCGTGCGACCAAAACCGTCGGCGCCGCCGCACGCCGGGCTATGCCTCAGGGTCGTGCATCCCGCCGTCGCTACACCGCCGCCGAGTGCGCCATCACCCCGCCATTGCAGCCCAGAATATCACCTCCGAGCAACAAAACACAACGCACGACGGACCTTCGATCCCCTTTTTGAACCCGACGCCGCCCCTCCGGTACGATCCGCTCCTGTGTGTCGCTCGACGGCGTTTCAAGCGCCTGCACGGACGACCAACCTGATACGCCAACCAACACATGCTCGCGTCTCTTCCCGCATCGAGGCGGCGCTCGGAGGAACACACCCCATGGCTGACTGGGGCGGCATCGAAGCCGGAGGAACCAAATTCGTCTGCGCCGTAGGCTCAGGCCCCGACGACCTGCGCGATGAAGTGCGCTTTCCCACAACTAGTCGAACCGAGACCCTCGGACGCGCCGTCGACTACTTCCGCCGGCGCCTCAAGGCCGGCAGCCTTCGCGCCGTCGGCGTAAGCTGCTTCGGGCCCGTCGACCCCGATCCCGCCTCCCCCACCTTCGGCTACATCACCGCCACCCCGAAGCCCGGCTGGTCCAACACCGACGTCGTCGGCGCGCTCCAGCGTGAGCTCGGCCTCCCCGTCGGCTTCGACACCGACGTCAACGGCGCCGCCCTCGGCGAACACCGTTGGGGCGCCGCCCAGGATCTCGACACCTTCGTCTACCTCACCATCGGCACCGGCATCGGCGGCGGCGGCATGGTCAACGGACGCCTCATGCACGGCCTCGTCCACCCCGAAATGGGCCACATGCGCCTGCCCCGCGACCCGCACGCCGATCCTTTCCTCGGCTCGTGCCCCTTCCACGCCGACTGCCTCGAAGGCCTCGCGTCCGGGCCCGCCATCCAGCGTCGTTGGGGCGCCTCCGGCCGCGATCTGCCCGACGGACACCCCGCCTGGGACCTCGAGGCCCATTACCTCGCCCTGGCCCTCGTCAACATCACCGTCATGCTCTCCCCCAAGCGCATCATCATCGGCGGCGGCGTCATGGAGCGCCAGGAGCTGCTCCCCAAGATCCGGACCAGGGTCCAGAAGCTCCTCGGCGGCTACGTCCGCCACCCCGCCCTCCTCGAGCATCCCGAGACCTACATCGTGCCTCCCGCCCTCGGCAACCGCGCCGGCGTCCTCGGCGCCATCGCCCTCGCGCAGACTGTCTCCCAGACCTGACCGCGAGTCCCCGCGCCCCCGTCCCATGTGCTACACTGACGCGCGGGCGGCCGATTCAACCCAGGAGGACAGACCCCATGCACCGGACCCTTGTCATATCGAGCATCTTGTTCCTCGCCCTCACCCTCGCCCTCGCCACCGCCGCCGCCGCGGAGCTGCAAGTCTCCGTCACCCTCACCGGCGACATCGACGAGATCCTCGCCGTCCTCGCCCGATTGCGCGATTTGGGCTTCACCGATGCCCAGATCCCCGCGAACGACGGACAACAGACCGACGCCCCCATCGAAATGCACAGCATCACCGTCGGATCCCTGGACGAGGCCCCCGCCCAAGACGCCGCCCCCGACAGCGCGGCCGATCCCCAGCCGGACGCCGCGCCGGAGCCTGCGCCTGACCCCGCGCCCCTTCTCGCACTCGCGACGCCGACCCTCACCCCCGGAACTGCGCAGCCCGGCGACGCGATCCACATCGCCGTCGCGGTGACGGACGCCGAGCGCCGCATCGACACCCTCGCCGTCCGCATCGACACGCCGGACCCCATCGTGACCGACCTCTACGACACAGGCGGGCAGGGCGACGCGATCGCCGGCGACGGCGTATGGTCGCGCACGGTTACGTTGCCCCCGGAGCTGCCCGCCGGCGAATACCCGATCGTCGTGACCGCCTACGACCGCGACGGCGCCCCGCTCCAGGCAGGCGCGCCCGACGACCCCGAAGGCCTGCTCCAGACCCGCGTGGCGCTCTCCGTCGAACCGTAGCCCCCGGCCGACTCAGTCCGGTCCCGCGTGCACGATCGCCTGAAACTCAGGTAGATCGCGCAGCGCGTCGAAGTCCGGGTCCTTCAGCGCCTCGCGCCGAAACGCATCATCAAGCTCCACCGCCCGTCGCAACGGACCGAACGCCGCTTCCGGTCTGCCCCGCAGACTCGCCAGGCACGCCAGGTTGTAATGCGGCGCCGGGTGGTCCGGGTCCAGCGCAATCGCCTTCCGGTACGCCGCCTCCGCATCGTCGAGCCGCCCCAGCTCCACCAACAGGTTGCCGTAGTTGTTCTGCCCCGCCACGTTGTCCGGCTCCAGCGCGATCGCCCGCAGCGCATGCCGCTCCGCCTCATCCAACCGTCCCGTCGTGCGCAACAGAATCGCCAGATCATTGTGCGGACGGCTCCACGAGGGCTCCGCCTCGATCGCGCGCAGGAAGCAGGCTTCGGCCTCGGCGTACCGCTTCTCCCCGAACAGCACGATCCCCAGCATCGTGTGCGGCCATCCCCAGTCCGGCCGTTGCTCCGCCGCCCGCCGCATCGCCTCCTCGGCCCCCGCGGCGTCCCCCTGGTTCATCCGCAGCAGCCCCAGCGCCAGCGCGGCCTCCGCCGAATCGAGCCGCCCCTCCTCGGCGAGTTCCGCCACCCGCACCACCAGCGCCCGCGTCTCTTCGCGCTGCACCCGCGGATCGGCGTCAAGCGCCCCCAGCATCTCCTCCACGACCGCATCGGGATCGCGATCCGTCGCCGACGACGGAGCATCGGCCCGACCGCGCGCCAGCAGCACCGCGGCCGCCGTCGCGGCGACCGCCGCCGTGAAGTACCAGATCAGGCGATGCCGTGAGAGCATACCTACATCCTACCCCAGGATCGGCCCGTCCCGCTCCGCCGCGCGGATCACGTCGGCGTGCGCAGAAACAGTATCGTCCCCACCGCCAGGAACAGCCCGTTGGCCGCCCACGCCGCCACGACAGGGTGCAACTGCCCGATCTGCCCCAGCCCCACGCCCACCGCGAACACCAACATATACGCGATCGCGATCGCGATGCTGGCGCCGAAACTGATCGCCAATCCGCCCCGCCGAATCCGCATCGCAAACGGCGCCGCCAAGAGCACCATCGTGAAACTCACCGCGGGCTTCGCGAACTTGCTGTAGTAGTCCACCCAAAGCCCCTGCACCGGCCGGTTGTGCTCCTCCGCCGCCAGAATCCGCCGCCGCAGCTCCTGCGCCGGCAACGTCTCCGGAGGACGATCCAGCGCGAACAACGCATCCGGCTTCTCATCGAACGGCGCCCGCCGAATCGTGATCCGCTCGCTGCGCAGCCGCTGATGCGTGTCCGCATCAAACTCCTGCCACCAGCCCCGCTCCAACTGCCAACACGCCGCCTCCGGATCCCAGTACATCCGCCGCGCCTTGATCTGATACTGCCGATCCGCCGTGAACGCGTGGATCAACACCCCTTCCCCCGTCAGCGCAAGCCGGTTGAACTTCATCACGTGGCACGTCCACATCCCCGACAGATTCGCCCAACTGATCGGCACGCGCTCCGCCGCGTCGTTCCGGCTGAAGTAGCTGTTATCCAGCGCCTCCGCCCGCTCCGCCGCGCGCACCCCCACCGTCTCCTGCGCGCAGAACAGCCCGATCGCTCCGATCAGCCCCAGCGCCACGGGCAGCCGCACCAGCCGCCGCAAACTGATCCCGCACGCCAGCGCCGCCGTCACCTCGTTCTTCTGCGCCGCATCGCCCAGCACCAGCAGGCACGCCGTCAACACCGAAAACGGCGCCAGATAGTCGATGATGATCCCCGGCGCCATCATCAAGTAGTATGCCCCCACGATCCGCAGCGGCACCTCGTGCTTCTGCACCAGTCCGCCCCGCGTCGCCAGCAGATCGATGATCACGTACAACGCCAGCAGCGTCAGCAGCGCCTTCGCCAGCGTCGCCAGGAACCGTCCCGCGAAGTACCGATCCAGCGTCGTCATCACACCCGGTCCACCCGCCAGATCAGCACCGCCCCCACACACGCCAGCGCCACGCTCGGCGCCGCCCCCCGCGCCAGCGACTCCGCCAACGAACACAACCCCCGCGGAATCGCCGCCACCCACATCACGTAGTACGCCAGACACACCGCGAACCCGATCGCGAACCCCCACGACCGCCCCCCCCGGCCGCCGCGCACCGCCAGCGGCGCCGCCACCAGGCACAGCGCGATGCATGCCAGCGGCATCGTCACCCGCTCGCGCAGCTCCGACCGCACCTCATACAGGTCCGCCACCGTGTCGATCGACACCCCTTGCGGCAACCGCTCCGGATGCCCCGCCAAGTCGCGAATCGCGTACAACGCGGACAGATCCGCCAGCCCTCCCGACCGCCGCACCGTATCGCTCAGCTCCTTATCCAGCGCTAACAGCTCCCGCGTCGTCAGCATCCGCTTCAGCGTCGGGATGTCTCGCACCTCCGGCGCCGGCGCCCGCAACCGGAACCCCTGGATTCGCGTGATGTTCGCCCGACCCCCTTCCTCCGGCATGATCAGGTATCCGTCCGGGATCCGCAGCTCCGGCCGTCCGTCCTCATGCGTGAACCGCGCCTCCGCCGCGTGATACAGCCACACCTCGCCGCTGTCCTGCGTCTCCAGGATATCCACGTCCCGCAGCATGCCCGTCGCCCGGTCCCGTCCCCCGATATACACCCGCCACTTGTCCAGCTCATGCATCACCCCCGGCGTCAGCACATCCAGCGTCGCCCGCTGCGGCAGCTCCCGATAGATCAACAGGCTGATCCGCTTCAGCGCCTCCGGCTGCACCCGGTCCTGCACCACGAACGCCCCCGCGCTCAGCAACACCCCCAGCGCCAGCACCGGCGCGACGATCCGTTTCAACGGAATCCCCGCCGCCTTCATCGCGACGATCTCGTTGTTCTGCGCCAGCCCCCCGAACGCCATCATCGTTCCCAGCAGATACATCACCGGAACGACATACGGCAGCAGCGTCGGGAAAAACCAGACCGCCAGCCGATAGAAGTCCATCAGCTCGAAGAACGTCAGACTCATCCCCCGAAGCCGCTCGCGCAGCTCCGCCGCCACCCCGATGAACCCGATCACCACCAGCGCCAGCGCGGACGGGATCGCCACCTCACGCAGCGTATATCTGGTCAGCAGTCTCACAGGGCAAGCGGTTCCTCTCGGCCAAACGACGGACATCCGGTGCACACAGGAACGCAGAGTATACAGGACGCCCCCGCCCTGTCCGAAAAGGCTATCCCATCAGCGGCTTCTCAAACTCCAGCCCGCAGTACAGACACCGCCAATGCCGCGACGACGACACCCGTCCGCACTTCGGACACTTCAGCCGCGTGTGCGCCATCCGCCCGTCCTCCATCCCGTCCCGCAGGTCCACCTCCTGCGCCTTCTCCGCCAGCGCCGCATCCGTCAGGTCCGTCCGATCCCGGATCAGCTCCCACAACGCCTGGTTCAGCAGCTTCAGCCGCTCCACCTCCTGCTCCAACCCCCGCAACTCTGACGACCAGTCCCGCCGCGTCGTAGCATCCGCCGGCGCGCTGCGCTGTGCGCTCACATTCCCCAACCACAGACCAATCATCTCTCCGCTCCTTTTCCTTTTATCCCGAGCCTCCCGCCCATTCTATGTTCCCCTCCCCCGCGGCACAAGACCCTCTCCGCGCCGCCCAGCCCTCGCAACGGCACGCCCGCGTGTGGGACCGGCGCCGCCTGTGTGGGACCGGCGCCCTCGCCGGTCATTCCCCTTCCCCCGCGTGTGAGACCGGCGCCCTCGCCGGTCACTCCCTTCCCCCGCGTGTGGGACCGGCGCCCTCGCCGGTTACTCCCCTTCCCCCGCGTGTGGAACCGGCGCCCTCGCCGGTCACTCCCCTTCCGCCGCGTGTGGGACCGGCGCCCTCGCCGGTCATTCCCCTCCCCCGCGTGTGGGACCGGCGCCCTCGCCGGTCATTCCCTTCCCCCGCGTGTGGGACCGGCGCCCTCGTCGGTCATTCCCCTCCCCCGTTGTGTGGGACCGGCGCCCTCGCCGGTCACTCCCCTTCCCCGTTGTGTGCGACCGGCGCCCTCGCCGGTTACTCCCCTTCCCCCGCGTGTGGGACCGGCGCCCTCGCCGGTCACTCCCTTCCCCCGCATGTGGGACCGGCGCCCTCGCCGGTCATTCCCTTCCCCCGCGTGTGGGACCGGCGCCCTCGCCGGCCATTCCCCTTCCCCCGCTGTGTGGGACCGGCGCCCTCGCCGGTCATTCCCCTTCCCCCTTGGGCTTGGACCCGCCCATCCCGCCGGAGTATCCTGCTCCACGACGGCGCGCCGGCCAACGACCCGCCGCCAGCCGCACGCAGGGAGTCTCCATGAGCAGACGCATGACCATCTACGAGTTCGCCCGCGAAGTCGGCGTGTCCACCGGCACCATCTACCGCGCGCTGAACGGGCGCTCCGACATCAACCCCGGCACCCGCGACCTCGTGCTCCGCCGCATGCGCGAACTCGGCTACCGTCCCAGTCGCGCCGCCCTGGCCCTGTCTACCGGCAAAAGCCGCACCATCGCGCTCTGGCTCTCCGGCCTCTCCAGCAGCTACGCCATCGCCGTCCTGCAAGCCTCCTGGCGTCCCGTGAACGACGCCGGCTACGAAATGGTCGTCCGCGACGTCATGGCCCCCAGCGTCCTCGACCCTGACAACGGCGGCCTCTCCGACTGGCCCGTCGACGGCGTGCTCCTCGTCGACCCCGGCCCGATCGTCGCCGCCTACGTCCGCGGCCCCCACCGCCCCCGCGCCGCCATGGTCGCCATGGGCCGGTTAGTCATGGACGACCTCGACGCCGTCGAGGTGGACCTCCGTCCCGGGGTGCAGGCCGCCATGCAACGCCTCATCGACATCGGCTGCCGCCGCATCGCCTACTTCGTCCACGCCCACTACACCGAGGAACCCGATGAGACCCGCCACGCGATCTATCGCGATGCCGTGCTCAATGCCGGACGCGAGCCCGAGTACATCCTGATCAAGACCCGCGAGCGCGGCGAGGCCCGCGAGGCCATCCGCGCCTACGTCCGAGACCGCGGCGCCCCCGACGGCATCTTCTGCTACAACGACGACATCGCCCTCGGGGCCTACCGCGGCCTGCTCGACCTCGGCATCCGCGTTCCCGACGACGTCTCCCTCATCGGCTGCGACGGCATCGAAGACACCGGCTACACCGAGCGCCCCCTCACCACGATCCAGCTTCCCGTCGCCGAGATGGCCGCGGCCGGTTGGCGCCTCCTCCAACGCCGCATCCAAGAGCCCGACGCCCCCCTCGAGACCGTCCGCCTCACCACCCGGCTCCTGGTCCGCGACTCCGCCGCCGCCCCTGTTGACCCGCAGTCAACCCGTCTCCTATAGTGCATTTCCCGCGCCGGCTGCGTCCCCCCGACCGCCTGGACGCCGGGATTGCTGACCCTGTGGAAGCCCGCGCCGCCCTGTGCAACGAGACGCCATGAGCCATTCATCCGCATTGCTCCCGGTTCGGGGCATTGTCCCGGTCGCCAACCGCAAGGGGCGCCCCATCGCCGACCGCGACCTCCACCGCTGGCTGCGCATCGAGCGCGCCCGCAATCACGTGCTCAAATGCGACCTCCTCGTCCACGGCCCCGCGCCCAAGCGTCTGCCCGACCTCGTCGCCATGGGCATGGGCCCCGTCGACCCGCACCAGGACCTCCCCCGGCCCGCGGCGATGATCCCGCTCTCCCTGCGCACCGACTGCCCCGACGCGCCCCCCGACGGCCTCGCCGAACTCCGCGACCTCGGCCTGCTCGACGTGTTTCTCTGTCCGCCTCGGCCCGACGCCGCGGGCCTCCCCCGTTGGCTCGACGCCGCCGCGGAAGCGGAACTGCCCATCCGCCTCCAGCTCCAACCGCCGTTCGCGCCCGATTTCGACCCGATCGCCCTCGCCGCGCGCGCCGCCGATGCCGGCGTCCGCATGCTCAACGTCTGCCGTTCGGACCCGTTCCAGCCCGCGCCCCCGGCCCGTTCCCCCGACGAATCCCGCCGCATCGCGGCGACCATGTGCACGCTTGCCCGCGCCTTCCACGAACGCGGCATCGAGACAAACCTGTTCGGCCTCCCCTTGTGCGCGGTTGACCCGGACCTGCGCGACCACGCAGGCGGCGCACGGCGGTTCTTTCTCGACCCCCAGCAGTACCACGCCGCGTCCTACCGGTTCGCGCTGGCCCTCTACCCCCGACACCCCGCGATCATCAGCATCGCCGTCGCCGCGCTCCTTGCCCACGGCGCGAGTTACAGCGCCCCCACCGACAGCCGCCTGCTCAAGTGGCTTATCGACGGCAACAAGTCGATGACCCACCAGGCCCTCATGCTGATCTCCCGCTACATCCGCGGCTTGCGCCTCCTCCCCGGCACGCCGCGCCCCGAAGACCGCGATGCCGACGACTACCGCGCCGCGCTCGAAGCCGCGCTCCCCATCCCCGACGCCGACCACCCCGTATGCGGCGCGTGCGCCCTGCGTCGCGTCTGCGACGGCGACACGCCCGACCTCCGCAAGCGACTCCCCGGTCTGCCGATCGTCGCCGTCTCCGGCGATCCCGTCGCCTCCCCCGCCGTCCTCCTCGCCCGTCAGCCGAAGCGCTTTGACGCCGTCGACAGCGAACGGACCGCCGAGCCGGAGGTCCTCGCGGAGCTCGCCCGCGAAGCCCACGACATCATGAACAACGCCGCGCCCGCCCGCACCTTCGGCTTCGACGACATCCGCCCCGTCAACGCCTACTCCATGCGGATGCCCGGCGCACGCCGCTACCTGGCCCTCCTCGACCGCGAACTCCTCAGTACGCCCCTCTGGTGGGAAGAGCCGCCCTTCACCGCATCCATCACCTTCGGCGGCGGCCTCGCCGACTTCATCGGCTTCGCCATCGGCGACACCATCCGCCTCATGTGCCCCATGCTCGACTTCGCGCATCAGCTCGTGCTCCACGTCACTGCCGACGGCCGCTACGTCCTCCTCCGCGACGGCGAGATCGTCAAGCCCACCGAGTTCCGCGGCGCCGCCCTCGTCCCCTGGCGCCTCCCCGGCCTCATCCAACTGCGCACCGCCATGTGGAACGTCGACGGCGCCCTCTGCACCCAGAATCCCGTCGTCTGGCAAGGCAGGCCCGAGGCCGCCGCCGCGCGCGAACGCGTCCGGTTCAGCGTCATCGTCGTCTGCACCCGCTACGCCCGCCGCCTCCAGGCCGTACTCCAGAGCATCGCCCATCAGCACGACGTCGACCCCGGCGCCATCGAAGTCATCGTCGGCTACGTCCCCGGCGCCGACGCCGTCGACGACCTCATCACCTCCATGCAACTCACGCACCCCGACCTGCGCATCCTCCGCTCCCCGTTCCATCAGTCGCACCTCAAGTCGAAAGGCCTCATCATCAACCGGTCCGTCGAAATGGCCTCCGGCGACTGGACCGTCCTCCTTGACGCCGACATCGTCCTGCCGCCGGACTTCTTCGCCCGTCTCGGCGCGCTCGGCAACGACGTACACTTCGCCGCGCCCATGGGCCGCAAGATGCTCACCCGCGACGTCACCGCGCGACTGCTCCTCGGCGACGCCGCTCCCTGGCGCGACTGGGACGCCCTCCTCCACGGGCCCGGCGAAGACCGCTACGGCGAGCAGCGCGAAGGCGGGGTCATACCCGTCGGCTTCTGTCAGTGCGTACGCACCGCCTGCTTCGAACACGTGCCCTACAACGAGTACGACCACTTCGAAGGCGCCGATTGGGAGTTCGGCCGCGACATCATCGAACGCTACGGACCCTGCGTCTGGCTCGACGTACCCGTGCTGCACCTCGACCACGGCGGCAGCCAGTGGTACGGCAGCAACGCCCACCTGTAGGAGCCCAACGCCGTGCGCATCGCCTTTGTCGACCTGCTCTTCTCCTGGCCGCCCCCCGGCGGCGCCCAGGCCGATCTCTACTACACCATCCGCGGCATCCAGGCCCTCGGACACGACGTCCATCTCTTCGCCCCCTGCTACGACTTCAAGTGGGCCTTCAACGCCTTCGACCCCGACGACCTGCCGTTCCCCGCCACGCCCCTCTGGTTCACCAACGCCGCCTACCGCCCCGCGCCCATGGCCCGCGCCTTTCGCGACGCCGTCGACGCCTGGCGCCCCGACCTCGTCTTCGCCGGCTTCGGCCGCTACTACAAGCCCCACGTGCTCGCCGCCCTCAACCGCTATCCCCAAATCTCCCGCTACTACATGTACGAGCACCTCTGCATCCGCGACTTCTCCCTCTACAAGGCCGCCGAGACCTGCCCCAACGACATCTTCCACACCGGCCCCGCCTGCCGTCGCTGCGCCTTCGCCTGCTGGTCGCGCGACCTGCGATCCGGCAAGTTCACCACCTACGGCCTCGAGTTCGATCGCGCCCGCGCCTGGACGCCCCGCTACGAACGCCTCTTCCGCCAGACCGTCGGGAACGTCCGCACCGCCATCGTCAACAACGACCTCGCCAAGACCCGTATCGAGGGCTTCTGCCCCGACGTGCGCTGCATCCCCGGCGGCGTCGATCTCGCCGCCTACCCCCCGCCCGCGCCGCGCCCCGACGCCCCCGGCCGCAAGACCGTCATCCTCATGGTCGGCCGCGCCGACGACCCCCTCAAGGGCGCCGACGTCCTCATCGAAGCCGGGCTCGGCCTCTCCGGCGTCCGCGACGACTTCGAGGTCTGGATCACCTCCGCCGAGCCGCTCCCCGAGAACGCCTGGCTCCGCAACGCCGGCTGGCGCGACCACGCCGGCATCCGCGACCTCTACCATCAGGCCGACATCGTCGTCGTCCCCTCCGTCTGGGACGAACCCTACGGCCTCGTCGCCGTCGAAGCCATGGCCGCCGGCCTCCCCGTCGTCGCCTCCCGCGCCGGCGGGCTCCCCATGAACGTGCGCCACGGCGAGACCGGCCTCCTCTTCGCCCCCGGCGACAGCGCCGAACTCGCCCTGCGCCTCGCATCGCTCCTCGACGACCCCGCCCTGCGCGCACGCATGGGCGCCGCCGGCCGCGCCCGCGTCGAAGCCGAGAACGACTGGGCCGCGATCATCCAACGCCACTACCCGGCCTTGCTCGAGGAGGCCCTGCGATGACGCCCCCCGAACGCATCGTCGTCTTCTACAGCGCCGACGCCGACTACGCCGCCCGCCTCCGCGCCGCGCGTCGCGCCTTCCCCGACGCCCGCATTACCGCCGTCATCCCCGCGACACAGACCTTGTCCGACGGCGAGCGCGCCTGCGTCGACCACGTCCACGCCGCCGAGCCCGCCGCCTACTCCCCCGTCCGCGTCCGCCGCTTCCTCGGTTTCCTCCGCGCCCTCCGCGCCATGCGCGCCGACCTCTTCATCGTCATGTTCGACAGCCTCCGCCTCGGACTCCTCGGCGCCGCCGCCCGCCCCCGCCGCCTCGTATGCTGGGACGGCGAGATGCGCATCATCCCCATCCCCCGCTGCGTCCTCCTCGTCGCGACCCGCGCCGCCGTCCGCGTCGTCGTCGGGCATCTCCGCTGGCTCGTCCGCGCCGCCCGCATCTACGGCCCCGACCTCTGGCATCAGCCCCCGCTCGACCACAGCCGCCCCGAAGGCAAGGTCAGCCCCCGCGAACGCCGCTTCCTCAACCGCCTCGACCGCCTCCGCCGCCCCCCGACGCCTGACGCCTGACGCCCGTCGCCGGCCCTCCCAGTCCTGAATCCCCGTCTCACAGGAAACCTCGCACACACATAATAACGGGAATTATACGCACAGCACGCAAAATAACACATGTATTACCCGCTATGTATGTAGATAAACGCCTTGAACAGCAGGAAATGCTTGCGCATGAGCGTCATTGGTGCTGTCTTGACTTTGTCGTGGGGGTCGGGGCGAGAACGAACCATCACGCCCCCCCCAACCCAGCAATGGAGGAATACCTGCATGACTACGGCAAGAGCCAAAGGCTTCACGCTCATCGAACTCCTGGTCGTGATCGCGATCATCGCCATTCTGGCAGCTATCCTGCTTCCCGCGCTTGCCCGAGCGCGCGAAGCCGCCAGACGGGCATCCTGTCAGAACAACCTCAAGCAGTTCGGGCTGATCTTCAAGATGTACTCCGGAGAGAACCGCGGCGCCTTCCCGGACGGCCAACACTGGAACACCATGGGCATCGGCTGGCTCGCCGGCCTGCCCGGCGAGGATCTGTATCCGGACTACTGGAACGATCCGAACATCGCCATCTGCCCCTCGGACAGCCGCGCCGACCGCGAGTGGAACATCCAGGGCGGAACATGGGGCGCCGGCATTGACGAGGACTACGTCCAGCAGGTGCGCGACGTCGTGGGCGACGGCCCCATCGAACGCGCCTGTCGGGCGGCCCTGCTGTCCCACCCCGTGTCGTACATCTACTTCCCCTACGCCATCCGCTCGCAGAGCCAGCTCATGCACGCGGCGAACATGTTCGGCAACTGGGGCGTCATCGACATGGGCGTCGAGATCTACGGGAATGCCGACCTCTTGAACACCCCGTGCCGTAACATGGCCCTTGTTCTGGACTGGAAGGTCCGCGGGCGGGGCGACATCCCCGCCGTCCTGCACGCTCTGGGCGCCAGCTTCACCCCGGGCGCCGGTCCGGCCGCGAGTCCCTGGCGCGACGACGATGGCGCGATCCTTCCCGAGAGCTATCCCCACATGAAGGAAGGCATCGAGCGGTTCTTCATCACCGACATCAACAACCCAGCCGCGGGCGCCATGTCCCAGAGCACCCTGCCCGTGATGTGGGACGCCTGGGGCGCCGCGACAGCGGCCCACTTCAACACCTACGACAACGCCGTGGTGAGCTTCAACCACGTTCCCGGCGGCTCGAACGTCCTCTACATGGACGGACACGTCGAGTTCATCCGCCTCAACGACAAGTTCCCGATCAAAACCGCGGGCTTCCAGTCCCCCAACGCCTTGGGCGCCGAGTCCAAGACTTGGCTCCAGCTCATGGGCGGACACGGCTGAGGCCATCTGCGACAACGGTAAGCGCACACCCCCACGACGCATCGCATCCGCCGGACCCGGCCCCTCGGGTCCGGCGTGCTGTATTTGCCTCCGCTCGGGTCACGGGGGATAATGCCCGCCGTGACATTGCGCCGCACACGCAACCGCAGAGAGAGGGGGTTTCCATGTCGGACACGAACCCGTCGCGCCGAACATTTCTCAAGGTCATGGGCGCCGGGGCCGTCGCCTGCAGCACCGTACGCCTGTCGCACGCCCAGACGCCCGCCGCCCGCCCGAACATCGTCCTGTACGTCGTCGACGACCTCGGCACGGACGACGCCGGCTGCTACGGCAACCCATACATCCGCACGCCGTCCGTAGACGCGCTGGCCGCCGAAGGCACGCGGTTCACCCAAGCCTTCTGCACCACGCCGTCCTGCAGCGCGAGCCGATCCGTGCTGCTCACCGGCATGCACAACCACGCCACCGGTCAGTACGGCCACAGCCACGACTACCACCACTTCCGCTCGTTCGAGAACCTGCGCACGCTCCCCGCGCTTCTCCACGAAGCGGGATACCGTACGCAGGCCGCCGGCAAGTTCCACGTCGCCCCCCGCGACGTCTACGCGTTCGACACGTTCGCCAACCACGAGTGCGCCGATACGCGCGACCCCGAGGAAATGGCGGAGCAATGCCGCGCATTCATCGAGGACGACGCGGACAACCCGTTCCTCCTCTACTTCTGCACCGTCCAGCCTCACCGCCCCTTCCTGCGCGACGGCGCCACGCCCGTCTCGCCCGACGAGGTCGTCGTTCCCGACTACCTGCCGGACATGCCGGAGGTGCGCGACGAACTCGCCAAGTACGCCATGTCGGCGGAGGTCGCCGACAAAGGCCTCGGCCGCATCGTCGAGATCCTGAAAGCGTCCGGGAAGTGGGACAACACGGTGATCGTCTTCCTCTCCGACAACGGCATCGCGTTCCCCGGCGCGAAGACGAACCTGTACGAGCCGGGCATGCGCCTGCCTTGCGTCCTCCGCGATCCGCACGCGCGCGAACGCGGCGTCGCCTCGGACGCCCTCATCAGTTGGGCCGACGTCACGCCCACCCTGCTCGACTACGCCGACGCCCTGCCGGAAGAGCCCTGGTTCCACGGTCGCTCCTTCCGACCCGCGGTCGGCGCGCCCCGCGCCGACGGCTTCGACGAGATCTACGCCTCGCACACGTTCCACGAGATCACCATGTACTACCCCATGCGCGTCGTGCGCGGACGGCGCTACAAGCTGATCTGGAACATCGCCGCCGGGCTCGAGTACCCGTTCGCATCGGACCTCTACGAGTCCTCGACCTGGCAGGCCGTGCTCGAGCGACAACCCACGCACTTCGGCAAGCGCACGGTCGAGGCCTATCTCCACCGACCGAAGTTCGAGCTCTACGACCTCGAGACCGACCCGCACGAGATCGTGAACCTCATCGACGATCCCGCCCACGCGGAGATCGCGGCCGACCTCAAGCAACGACTCCGCGCGTTCCAGGAACGCACGAAGGACCCGTGGATTCTCAAGTGGACCCATGAATAGGGACGGAAGGACGCCCAGGAGAGAGACAGGCATGAACCACAAACCACACCCGACACGCCGGCAATTCATCAAAGGCATGGCCCGCGGCGCAATCGCCGCCTCCGCCGTCGGCCCCTTCCTCTGGACCCGACGCGGTCACGCGCAGGAAACGACCGCGACCACGCCCGCCAAGGTCGCCCCGGAAGACGTCGTCCGCGTCGCCATGATCGGCTGCGGCACGATGGGCCGGGCGCACATGTACGCGATGGCCGAGAACCCCAACTGCGAGATCGTCGCCCTCTGCGACGTATACACGCCCCGCTACGAGGAAGTCGTCGGCAACATCGAGAAGCTCATCGGCAAGCGCCCGGACACCTACCAGGATTTCCGACGCGTGCTCGACCGCAAAGACATCGACGCCATCTTCGTGCCCACCCCGGACCACTGGCATCCGCTCATCACCATCCTCGGTTGCCAGGCCGGCAAGGACGTGTACGTCGAGAAGCCCGTCTGCCCGACCGTCGCGGAAGGCCGCGCCATGGTCACCGCCGCGCGCCGCTACGGCCGCGTCGTCCAGGTCGGCACGCAGCAACGATCCATGCCCGTGTTCCAGAAGGCCGTCGAAGTCGTGCGCAGCGGCAAGATCGGATACGTCGCCAACGCGTCGGCCTGGATCGACGTGAACCGCTTCGCCGTCGGCGAGACCCCGCGGCCCGTGCCCGAAGGCCTCGACTGGGACCTCTGGCTCGGACCCGCGCCCTGGGTTCCCTATTCGCCGCAGCGCCAGTTCGGCTTCATGGGCTGGCACGACTACTGCCGCGGCGGACAGCTCACCAACTGGGGCGTACACCTCATGGACATCGTCCACTGGGGCATCGGCCAGGACCGCCCCCTCAGCGTACAGGCCCTGGGCGGCAGCTATCGCGAAGGCGCCGGCGCCGATAACTACGAGACTATCGAGGCGGTCCTCGAGTACCCCGGCTGCACGGTCACTTGGGAACAACGCCATTCGCCGGACCACGACAACCGCGGCTACGGCATCCAGTTCCAGGGGACCGAGGGCCGGCTGCTCGTCGATCGCGGAACCTACCGCGTCTACCCCGAATCGCTCGGCATCCCCGAGTACGTCGGCGAACCCGAACGCAGTTGGGCGAACACCGACCACCACAACAACTTCTTCGACGCCGTGCGGTCGCGCCGTCTTCCCGCCGCGGACATCGAACAAGGCTTCCGCTCCACGACCGCCGTGCTCCTGGCCGGCATCGCGCTCAAGACGCGCCGCCGCTTGGATTGGGACGGCGAACGCGAAGTCTTCCTCCACGACGACGACGCCAACCGTCACCTGACCCGCGCCTATCGCGCGCCGTGGCATCTGTAGGATGCGAGCGACGGAGATGAAGACGATGCACAACGCACGGAACACAGCACACAGGAGACCGCACAGACCCATGCGAAACACGAAGCCCATGCGCGCCGCCGCGGCGCTGGCCCTGGCGTTCATCGCGCTCGCCGCCGCCGCCCATGCGGCCTCGCCCGAACAACTCCTGAGCGATCTCGCCGGCGCCGACGAGCTGGCCCGCGCACGCGCACGCCAGCTCCTGCCCTACGAGTCCGTTCGCATCGCGCCCGAACTCTGCGCGTTGCTCGCCCACGAGGACGAAGTCGTCTGGCGCGCCGCCTACAACGTCCTCGCGGACTTCACCAACACCGTCGCGAAGAAGGGACGTGAACGCCAGCGCGCCTACCTGACCGATCAACTGATGGCCCTGCTCGCCCCCGATCAGTCCGCCCATCTCAAGCGGCAAGCCCTGCGACTTCTGCCCGTCGCCGTGCCCGAAGGCCACGACTGCGCACCCATGGCAGCCCTGCTCAGCGACCCGGAACTCCGCGAACCTGCCCGCGCCGCGCTCGTCGAGACCGGCACGTCTGAGGCCGCCGCCGCGCTCCGCACCGCCCTCTCCGCCAGCGACCCCGCGTTCCAGGCCGCCCTCCTCGACGGCCTCACCGCGCTGCGCGACCGCGAGACCGGGGCCCTCGCCGCGTCGCTCGCCGCAAGCGGATCGCCGGAAGTCCGTGCGGCCGCCGCGCGCGCCCTGGCCTGGACCGGCGACCCGGCCCACCAGGCCCGTATGCAGTCCGTCGTCACCCAGGCGACCGCGGAGACCCGCCACGACGCCGAGGACGCCTTCCTATGCTACCTCGACGCTCTGATGGGCCGCGGCGGCGCGTGGGACCGCGGCATCGCGCTCTACCGCTGGATGGCCGACGCCGCCGCTTCCGTCGCCACGCGGGATGCGGCCATCATGGGCATGGCGCGGTTCGGCGACGAGACCGTGATTCCCGTGATCCTCGCGACCGTACTGCGCGGCGCCGATGCGCGTCGGCAGGAAGCCGTCCTCGTGCCCGCCTTCGAACAGGTCAAGGGAACTGCCGCGGCGCGCGCCCTGCGCGACGTCTATCCCAGTCTGCCGGAGTCGGTCCGCCTGCCCATGATCGAGATGTTCGGTCGTCGCGGCGACCCCGACCTCGCGCCGGTCGTCATCGAAGCCGCCAAGAGCGCCGACGACGCCACCCGGATCGCCGGACTCCGCGCCCTCGGCGCGATCACCTCGCCCGACGCCCTCGAGGTGCTCGTCGCGGCCGCCCACAGCGCTTCCGACGAGGAGCGTGCGCTGGCCACGGCCTCCCTTCGCAACCTCGGCCGCGAGCTGCAGGGTCGCGGAGACGCCGCCGGCGCCGTCGCCGCCTACACGGCCCTCTACCGCGGCGTCGACGACCCCGCCCTGAAGCGCGAAGCCCTGCGCGGACTCGCCGCCGCCCCCCATCCCGAGAGCATCGCGCTGCTCATCGAAGCGGCGGACGACGAAGCCCTGCGGCCCGAAGCCATCGCCGCCCTGATCGCCGTGGGCGAGAACCAGGCGAGCGCAGGAAACAGCGAGGCCGCCATGCAAGCCTTCCAGCGCGTGCTCGAGCTCGACAACTCCATCGCCACGGTCAACCGCATCACCCCGCGCATGGCCGAACTCGGCGCCGCCGTCGACGCGAAGGCGCAACTGGGCATTGTCGCGAACTGGCGCATCGCGGGGCCGTTCGCATGGGAGACTCCCGCCGACTGGGAGACCCGGTTCGTCGGCGAGCCGAACGAGATCGACTTCGGCGCCGCGTACCAGTCGGGCGACAACAGCTTCACATGGAAGACCGTCGCCTCGGTCAGCGACTTCGGCCTCGTGGATCTGGCGACGGAACTCGGCCAACACGATCAGAAGTTCGCCTACGCCTACACGGAGATCGAGGTCGACGCAGCCCAGGACGTCGTCGTACGCATTGGCAGCGACGACGGCTACCGCCTCTGGATCAACGGCGAACTGGTCACCGAAAACCGCGTCGACCGAGGCCTCGCCCCCGATTCCGACGCCGCGGACGCGAAGCTGGTCCCCGGCGTCAACCGCATCCTCCTGAAGGTCAGCCAGGGCGCCGGCGGCTGGGCCTACTGCCTGCGCCTCACGCAGCCCGACGGCAAGGGCGTCGCATTCCGCGAACTCCTCGCCAAATAGCGCCCCCCCCTCCGAAACGCCAAGGCGGCGACCCCGCGGTCGCCGCCTTTTCCATGTTCGCTCCCGTTCGCTCCCTGTCGGAGCCAGCTTACTCGAAGAACAGCCGCACCCGCCGAGCGACCGCGCCGTCGCCGACCGCTGCGTCCCCGTGGAACGTCACGACAAGCTGCTCCGCCCGGCACCCCGCGACCTCCGTCAGATACGCGTACACCCGTTCCGCGCGTCGCTGCGCCAACGCCATCCCCTGTGATTCCTCGTCCGCCACATCCGGGTAGCCCGCGATGTGCAGCTTCAGCTCCGGCCATTCCTTGACCAGCTCCGCGATGCCTCGCAGGTATCCCCGCTCTTCAGGCCCGATCGATGCGCTCCCCGCCGCGAACTCGATGCGTTCCAGCGTCGGGTATTCATCCGGCGCGCCGTCGTGGTCATGCCAGCGGTTCTGCGTCTCAGGCTCATTCAGCGCAAGGTCGTTCACATCGTGAATGCCGTCCTGGTCGTTGTCCGGATCCGGAATGCCGTCCTCGTCCTCGAACCCGTCCATGTCCTCCGGCGCCCAGGGCGCCCCGTCCGCCATATCCGGCACGCCGTCGCCGTCCGTATCCTGCGTGCGGATGATCTCCAGGTCCGTCGGGACGAACTGCATCAGCTCCGCCGCCCGCTTCCACCGGTTCCCTTGCAGCAGCTCATGCTCCGCCCGGCTCAGCGCGAGCTCGATCTCGCCGTACAGGTACGGCGCGACCGACCGCGCCTGGTCGCGGTCCAGCGCGAGATACGCCGCCTTCAGCTCCTCGAACAGCGCCTCGCATGCGGCCTCGTCGGCCGGCGCCGCGGGCGCGCCGACGTCCGGAGCACTTCCCGCGGACGCAGCCTTCTCCGCGTGCATACGCGCAAGGATGCTGTAGTCCCACGCGCCCCGCCGGTCCCGTTCCCGCGCTTGTCCCTGCGCCGCCGCAAGATAGCGCGCCGCCGCGTAGTAGTCGTACGGCGCGTCGTTCGGACCGCCCTTGCGCCGCGCCTCCTCAATCAGCTCCTCCACCTCGTCGAGATCCACATGCTCGAGTCGCGCATAGTCCCGCGACACCGGCACGGTGTGTACGCCCCGCGTGGTGCCGCAGCCGACCGCCGCGATCCCGATCACGCAGGCCAGCGCGATGCCCATCCCTCGGTTCATCATCCCGTCTCTCCTTCCTCATGGACGAAGGGAGCCGCCTCGGCCGCCGAGACCGGCGACTCGCAACGAACGGCCACCAAGGTCATGTCATCGCTCAGTTCGCCCCCGTCCAAATGCATCTCGATATCCGCCATGATACAGTCCGACAAGCCCTCGATCGGCAGCGCCCGCATCGCCTGCACGCGCTGCCGGAAATGACGCTCTCCATAGAGCCCCCGCATCTCATGCCGCGCCTCGGTGATCCCGTCGCTGTACAGGATCAGCGTGTCGCCGGGCGCCAGCTCCACATGCTGCTCGTCAAACGCGCAGTCGAAATCGATCCCCAGCGGCAGCCCGTGCTCACTCGTCAGGTCCCGCAGCCCCCCGCCGTTCCCGCTCACCAGAAACGGCGGATTGTGTCCCGCAACCGAATAGACCAGCGTGCGGTTCTCTGCATCCAGCACCATGTAGAACAACGTCACGAACCGCCCCGTCGCCCCCGTCTGCCGACACATCGCGTTGTTCGTACGCCGCAGCAGCTCCGCGGGCGAGTCGATGCTCTCCGCCAACGCCTTGAACGCGCTCCAGCATTCCGTGGTCAACAGCGCCGCCGAAAGCCCCTTGCCCGTCGCGTCGCCGATCACCACCCCCAGCCGTCCGTCCGACATGGGGATGAAATCGTAGAAGTCGCCCCCGACCTCGCGCGCGGAACGGCTCCACCCCAGCACCTTGACGCCCGGCAACACCGGCGCCGTCTCGGGCAGCAGCGTACGCTGGAGGTCCGCCGCGATCTGCATCTCACTCTCGAGCCGCTCCCGATGCCGCGTCTCCGACTCGAGTTCATGCATATAGCGATGGATCGAATCCGCCATCTGGTTGAAGGAATCCGCAAGCCCCTGGAACTCGTCGGCGGTGTCCAGTGCGACCCGCCTATGCAGGTCACCCTCGCCGAACCGCCGCACCCCCTCCTCGAGCACCATCAACGGCCGCGACATCGACCGCCCCAACACGATGCTCAACACGATCGCCGCCGCAATCATCAGCACGCTCACCACCAAGAAGCCCTGCACCAGCCGGTCCACCAGGTCGCCCGCCGTCGCGTCGCTGAACTGCAGATAGAGCGCCGCCGGCCGTCCCGAATCCGGCGCGAACAGCCGCGTCACCGCCCCCTCGCCTCCGCTGAGCGACGCGACCCGGTACGGATCATCGCCGTCTCGCAGAAACGCCAGGCAGAACCGCCTGACTTCGTCCAGTTGACCCGGCGCAAGCGCCGCGTCCGGCGTGCGGCCCTCGGCGAGGATCTCGCCGTCGTCTCCGACAATGACCACCAGCGTCAGGTCCAGCAGCGTGCGGAACTTGTCTACGATGCTCTGCGGCGAATACTCCCGGCGGATCGTCCGCAACAGCTCCTCGCCCGACCCCACCAGCACAATCCGTCCCGTCTCGGGATTGCGGACGAAGCCATACAGCCGCGGCCGACCGTCGCCGTCCCCCGTCCGCAGCTCGCGCACCTGCGGATCTTCCCCCGCCTGCCCCTCCAGCAGGCCCAGGGCTGCCGCAAGCTCAGACGCCCGGAGCGCATCCGCCTGCTCCCCAAGCCCGAAGACCACCCGCCCCTCCGCGTCGGTGACCAGCAGATCCGACAAAGGCTGCGGCTCCCCGGGCCGCGTCGCCCTGCTCAGCGCGCGTTCCAGACGCTCCGCCAACTCGTCCGGAAAACCCTCAGCATCCGATTCCGCAAGATCCGACAGCTCCGCCAGAAGCATCGTCGTAAGACGCATCTGGTCGCTCAGCCGCTTCATCGCCCCGTCCTGAAGCGAAATGCCGTACTGAACCGTATCCGTCGCCACGCGCGTCATGCGCAGCCGCGAAAGATGGTGCTGCTCGAACACCCCTGACACCGTGATCCACACCACGAATAGCGCCATCACCCCAATGGTCGCGATCGTCAGCAGGCTCGTGGTCAGCGTAAGGCGGGTTTTGAACCGCAGCGCCATCAGGTGTCTCGGTTCATCTGCTCCCAGGCGTCCTCCTGAGCCTCAATCTCGATCGCCCGCGCGAACTTCTTCAGGCCCTCGCCTGCGGAGTCGTAAATCACGAACATCTTGTCCAAGTTGGTGATCTCGAACACCTTCCGAATATCACGGTTCAGCGAGCACAACCGAAAGCCGCCGTTCGTCTCCGCGATCTTCTTGTTGATCCGCAACAGCTCGGTCAACACCGCGCTGGACAGGTAGTCCACGTTCTCAAAATCGAGCAGCAGACGCACCCCCGCGTTCGCCTCCACGTACGCCGTCAGCTCCGCCCCAAAATGCGACACGTTCATGGCGTCGAGCACGCTGGCCGCCTCGATTCGCCCCAGGACCACCGGCCCATGCTTCTCGAACGAGATCAACGATGCTTCACTCATTGCTCGACACTCCCTTGCTTGCTCAAGGTGTTCCGCCGCATCTTCATGACCAGGCAGTTCTCCTCGCGGTCGTAATACACCTCTTCCATGCAGAACTTGATGAGACAAATCCCGCGCCCGCCATGCTGGTCCGTCTCCGCCAACCGAACCTCATCCACCCGGAACCCCCGGCCCTCGTCGAACACCCGGATCACGCACCGGTCGTCCTCCTCCGACATCCGCAGCAGCACCTTGCGAAACGCCTCGCCCTGGTTCCCGTGCGTGATCGCGTTCACCAGCGCCTCCTCGAGGCACAGATGGGCATAGAACTCCTGCGACGCGTCTATCCACCCGCGCGCCGCCAACGCCTGCAGGGCGCGGTCCAACGTCGGGCCCATGGCCTCGACGGTACTCGGGAACTCGCTTTCGAAAAAGGGCTTGCTCACCGGGCCTCGATGCGTAATGTAGCACTAGCCAAGCTCCTCGCGAGAATAACACACGCCCCCAACCAAATACAGCGGATCGCCGCGCCGATGCCTCACCCTGCGCCCCTTCCGCGCCCCCTGTTCCCCCGTCCTCGAAATTGACACGCCCGCGCCCGCTCTGCTATCCTCCTTCGACGGTTGGGCGGTTAGCTCAGGTGGTTAGAGCGCTTGCTTGACATGCAAGAGGTCACTGGTTCGAGTCCAGTATCGCCCACCATCCGTTTCCCCGCCCATGCCCCTCTCCGCCCTGTCGCGCGGCTTGATTCCCTCAACCCCGGTTGCTACCGTGCTCCCATGAGTTGGGAACCCGCACCCCTCGCCTGGAACTACTGCCCAATCTGCGGCAGAAAGCTCGAACTCGCATCCGACGGCGAACGGCCGCGCCCTTACTGCAGACCGTGCAACCGCTTCTACTACATGAACCCCGTGCCGGCCGCCTGCTGCATCCTCACCCAGGGCGACGCCATCCTCTACGTCAAGCGCGACGTCGAGCCCTGCCGCGGCCACTGGACGCTCCCCGGCGGCTTCGTCGAGACCGGCGAGACCACCGAGGACGCCGCCCTCCGCGAACTACTCGAAGAGACCGGCCTCATCGGGCGCGGTCCACGCATCATCGGCGCAAGCACCCAACCCAGCCGCCTCTCCGGCGCCGTCGTCGTGCTCGGCTACTACATCCCCGACTGGTCCGGCGTCCCCGTCGCCGCCTCCGACGCCATGGACGTACGCTTCTTCGCCCCCGCCGAGCGCCCCCCGCTGCCGTTCAAAGCGCACCGCGAGCTCCTCGCCGCGTTCGACGCGCTCATCCAGGCCCCCTGCACAGAGCCGCAGATACGCCTCACATAGGAGACTTCAGCCATGCAACGCACATGCACTCCCCTTTTGACGTTCGCCCTCGCCCTGTCCGCCGCGCAGGCCTTCGCCCAACCCGACGGGCTCGACGGCGCGCGGATCCGCTTCATCGCCGGCGATCACGCTGTCCAAGGCGCACCCGTCAGCCTCCCCTGCGCCGCCGACGCCCCCGATGGCCGCATCGTCCTGGCCAATCCAGAGACGGGCGACCGTCTCCCCGCCACGCTCCGCGACGGCGAGCTCACGTTTGTCATCAACGATGCCGCGCCGGCGACGGAGCAGACCCTGGAAGTCGCGGTCGATCCCGGCGCCGCGCCCGCAATTGTGCAGATCCGACGGCGGCCCGACGCGGACGTCCTCGACATCCGCGTCCACGGCGAACCGTTCACCTCGTTCCACTACGGTTCCGACCTGAAGAAGCCCTACCTCTGGCCCGTCCTCGGCGAAGGCGGCGTCCACGTCACCCGCGACTGGCCCATGGGCGACAAGGTCGAAAGCGACGACCATCCGCACCAGAAGTCCCTGTGGACCGCCTACGGCGACATCAACGGCGTCGACTGGTGGGCCGAAGGAACCGGTTCCGGTGTGCAAGAAGTCAGAGACATCCGCTGGGGCGACGGCGACGCCTACGGCTGGGTCACGCTCGACCTCGTCTGGGTCGACGCCGACGGCGCGCCGGTCATCGACGAGTCGCGCGAGTACCGGTTCTATGCATCCCCGGCCGACGCGCGCCTCATCGACGTCCGCGTCACCTTCCGCGCAACCTACGGCGAAGCCCTGTTCGGCGATACCAAGGAAGGCGGCCTCGTCGCGGTGCGCATGCACGACGCCCTCACCGAGCCCAACGGCGGCGTCATCACGCATGCGGACGGCGCCGTCGGCGAACGCGACACATGGGGCAAGCCGTCCCCCTGGTGCGACTACGCCGGCGCCATCGGCGACGCGGGCATCCGCGGCATCGCTGTCTTCGACCACCCTGACAACCTGCGCCACCCCACCCCCTGGCACGTCCGCGGCTACGGGCTCATGGCCGCCAATTGCTTCGGCCTGTCCTACTTCACCGACGGCGAGCGGCGAGGCGACTACCGCCTGCCCGGCGACGCCTCCATCATCTTCCGCTACCGCGTCTACGTTCACTCCGGCGACGCCCAGCAAGCTCGGGTGGCTGACCGCTTCGCGGACTACGCCGGCGCTGCACGCGCGGAGTGGCAGTGACCGCGCTTGCAGAAGGCGCTGTCCTCGAGGCGTGCCGTGTCGCAACGCGTACGAACCCGTTGCGCCTGACGAAAGACGCGGGCCCAACCCTGCCATGTCTTGCATTCGGCGGGCGTTGACCAGATAATGACCCTCTCAGGAGGGGCGATGCGCCCATCAGGGCGATTGGCATTCAGGAGGGAGCGAAATGGCCAGGAAAAAACTGAACGTTGCACTGATCGGGACGAAGTTCATGGGGAAGGCCCACAGCAACGCGTTCCGCAAGGTGGGCATGTTCTTCGACCTGCCGGCCGACCCGGTGATGAAGGTGATCGTGGGGCGTGATCCCGAAGGCACGAAAGATGCCGCCGAGCGCTTCGGCTGGGAGGAATGGTCCACCGAGTGGGAGTCCGTCGTCGAGCGCGATGACATCGACATCGTCGACGTGGCCGCGCCGAGCAACCTGCATCATTCCATGGTGCTGGCCGCCGCCAAGGCCGGCAAGCACATCATCTGCGAGAAGCCGCTGGCGAACAGCGTGCAGCAGGCCAAGGAGATGCTGGCCGCCGCCGAGAAGGCGGGCGTCAAGCACATGTGCGGGTTCTCCTACCGCTTCGTTCCCGCCGTCGCGAGCATCAAAGAGATGATCCGCAAGGGCAAACTCGGCGAGATCTATCACTTCCGGTCCTGCTACCAGCAAGACTGGATCATCGATCCGAACTTCCCGATCAATTGGCGCCTCCAGAAGAACGTCGCCGGCTCCGGCGCCCTGGGCGACATCGGCGCGCACAGCATCGACATGTGCCACAACCTGATCGGCCCCATCGAGGAGGTCACCGCCTCGATGCGCACCTTCATCAAGGAACGCCCCGTGGTCGAGGGCGAGGCGACCATCGCCGCCAAGCGCACCGCCAAGAGCCGCAAGAAGGGCAAAGTCGACGTGGACGACGCCGCGGTCGTGCTCGCCCACATCAAGGGCGCCGAGACGCTCGCCACGTTCGAAGCCACCCGCTTCGCCACCGGCCGCCGCAACAACAACGCGATCGAAGTCTACGGCAGCAAGGGCGCCGTGTTCTGGAACCAGGAGGACATGAACGTCTTCCACTACTACAACTGCGCGGACGCCGGCACGGAGCAGGGGTTCCGCAGGGTCCACGCCACCGACCCCGGCCATCCCTACGCCGAGGCCTGGTGGCCCAGCGCCCACATCATCGGCTACGAGCACCTGTTCGTGCACGAGGTCTTCGAGTTCATCACCCAACTCAATCGCAAGAAGGTCACCTACCCGACCTTCTCGGACGGGCTCGCTTGTCAGTTGGTGCTGGATACGGTCGAGAAGGCCGCCGCCAGCCGAAAATGGGAAAAGGTGGGAAGCTGACGCACGGGACTGCGCCCGCACCCGCGGGCGCTGATTGGGGGAGCGGATGCAACGGCCGAGCGACCGGCCCGTCGTACACGCCCCCGCACCGCCGGGTACTGGCCCGGCTGAGGAGGAAGCATCCATGAAACTCGGATTCCTGTCCGTCTTGTTCAGCGATCGCTCGCTCAAAGACGTGCTCGACACCATCCGCCCGCTCGGCCTCGAAGCCATCGAGCTGGGCACGGGCAACTTCCCCGGCGGCGCCCACGCGCCCGTCGAAGAGCTGTTGGCCTCCAAGCCCAAGCGCGACGAGCTCCTCGCCATGGTCAAGGGCGAGGGCCTCATGATCAGCGCCCTGAGCTGCCACGGCAACTGCCTGCACCCCGATCCCGCCGTAGCCGACAAGT
Source organism: Candidatus Hydrogenedentes bacterium UBA6118 (assembly GCA_002422525.1). Lineage (GTDB taxonomy): Bacteria > Hydrogenedentota > Hydrogenedentia > Hydrogenedentales > SLHB01 > UBA6118. The sequence goes on along the minus strand of DIWA01000010.1, from coordinate 118,336 downwards.
GCATCGACGTGCAGACCAAGACCATCCAGCTCGCCGAGATGCTCGAGATCGGCGTCGTCGTCGACTTCTCCGGCTGCCCCGGCAGCGACGAGAATGCCAAGCGCCCGTCCTGGGTCACCTGCCCCTGGCCGGAGGACTACCTCGATACCCTCAACTGGCAGTGGGAAGAGAAGGTCATCCCCTACTGGACGAAGCAGGCCAAGTTCGCCAAGGACCACGGCGTGCGCGTCGCCTTCGAAGCGCACCCCGGCTTCGTCGTCTACAACCCCGAGACCTTGCTCAAGCTCCGCAACGCCTGCGGCGACAGCCTCGGCGCCAACTTCGACCCCAGCCACTTCTTCTGGCAGGGCATCGAGCCCATCGAGGCCGTCCGCGCCCTCGGCGACGCGATCTTCCACGTCCACGCCAAGGACTCGAAGGTCTATGTCGAGAACGCTCGCGTGAACGGCGTGCTGGACGTCAAACACTACGGCGACGAGATCAACCGCTCGTGGATCTTCCGCACCTGCGGCTACGGCCACGGCTATGAGTGGTGGAAGGAATTCATCTCCACGCTCCGCATGGTCGGCTACGACTACGTCCTCAGCATCGAGCACGAGGACTCGCTCATGTCGAACACCGAGGGCCTCGCCAAGGCGGCCGCCTTCCTCAAACAGGCGATCATCAGCGAAAAGCCCACGGAGATGACCTGGGCATAGACCCCGCCACGCAGTTCCCTCGGGGGATCGGTCGACGCCGGCCGATCCCTCGCCGGTCATCGGTTGTGTGGCGCCGGCGCCCCCGCCGGTCATCGGTTGTGTGGGACCGGCGCCCTCGCCGGTCATCAGTTGTGTGGGACCGGCGCCCTCGCCGGTCATCAGTTGTGTGGGACCGGCGCCCTCGCCGGTCATCCTTCCGGCGACTGCCGATGGCGGGCGCGGCACGCCGCGCCCCTACCTCCCCCGCCTTCGCTTGTCCACCCCGTCCACCCCGTCCACCTGCTCATTGCGCCTACCCCCGATCTTCGACCACGGATCGGCGATTCTAAGGTGGAACCTGCCGTCCTGTGCGCCGTGTCATCGAGGTCCGCGCCCCGCGCCGTGACTCAGGCGTTCCGGATTGCGCAGGCACGGGGCGAGCAGGTAATATTCCCTGGATAGCGCGGTCCCACGCAGGGATCGCCCGCCCCGCAACCGCCCACGCACGGAACTCCGATGGAAGAAGCCAAAGCCTACATCCAGACCTTCGGCTGCCAGATGAACGAACACGACAGCCAGCGTATGGCCGAAGTGCTCGCGTCGTCGGGCTACGAGATCACCCAGACCCTCGAGGACGCGTCGCTGATCGTCATCAACACCTGCTCCGTACGCCACAACCCCGAGAACAAGGTCTACAGCATGCTCGGGCGTCTCCGCACGCTGAAGCAGAGCAACCCTGACCTCATCATCGGCGTCGGCGGATGCGTCGCGCAGCAAGAGGGCGAGCGCATCCTCCAACGCGAGAAGACGGTCGACATGGTCTTCGGCCCGGACAACTGCTTCCGGCTCCCCGAGATGATCGACCGCGTCCGCGCCGGCGAGCGCGTCCTCATGACGCAATGGCAACCGAAACCCGCCGACCGCGTGGTCAACTTCATCCCCGACGAGTGGGTCGAGCGCGGCCACGTCGAAGGCTGCAAGGCCTACATCGCGATCACCAAAGGGTGTGACAACTTCTGCACGTTCTGCATCGTGCCGCGCACCCGCGGCCGGGAAGTCAGCCGCGAACCCGACAACATCCTGCGCGAAGCCCGCGACCTTGCGAGCCGCGGCGCCCGGGAGATCTGGCTGCTCGGCCAGAACGTCAACTCCTATCGCGCCGGCGGCTGGGGCTTCCTCGAGCTGCTCGACGCCGTCTCCCGAGTCGAAGGCGTCCTCCGGATCCGCTTCACCTCGCCCCACCCGAACGACTGGGACAACGCGCTCTCCGACCTCATGGCCGCGCGGCCGACGATCTGCAAGCAGCTCCACCTGCCCTTCCAGGCCGGCTCCGACCGCATCCTCGACCTCATGAACCGCCGCCACACCATCGCGGACTATCTCGACAAGGTGCGCTACCTGCAATCCGTCGCGCCTGACGTCGAACTCAGCACGGACCTGATCGTCGGGTTTCCTTCCGAGACGGATGCCGACTTCGAGCAGACCCTCCGTGTCCTCGAGGAAGTGCGGTTCGGACAGGTCTTCAGCTTCATGTATTCCCCCCGACCCGGAACTCGGGCCGCGCGCCTCCACGACGACGTGCCTCCCCCCGTCAAAGAGGAGCGCCTGCAGCGGGTCATCGCGCTCCAGGACCGCATAAACAACGAAAAGATGGCTACTTACGTCGGCACGGAGCAGGATGTGCTGATCGATGCCGCCCACCCCCGCGAACGCGGCGTCATGAACGGCCGAACCGACAGCTACCGGCCCGTGAGCGTCCGCGGCGACTTCGAGATCGGCGACATCGTCCCCGTCCGCGTCGTCGGCTTCCACGGTCACTGGCTCGAAGCCGAGGCGGCGGATGTCGCAGCGCCTCGGGCCTGACCCCCATCAACGCGCCGACCCACAGCTTGGAAACTGCCCAAACCTTTTTCTGTTGCGAAATCGCCCCCCACGGCGTATCATAACAGACGCCATCCGCACCGGAAATGGGCGGGTGGAGGAACTGGCGTACAGCGCCAACTGGAGCAACTTGGGGAGGAACGGAAATGAGCAGAACGTATACGCGCATCTTATTGGCCCTCGTGATGGGGGTCTGCCTGGCGGCAGGCGCATGGGCCGCTCCGCTCGTCAGCGACGGCGACCTCGTGATCTACTACTCGTTCGACTCGGTCAGCACGACCGTCGCGGACGAGTCGGGCAAGGGCAATGACGGCACGGTCGTCGGCAACGTGACACAGGACGCGGCGGGTAAGCGCGGCGGCGGCGCGTTGTTCGCGGACAACGGCTACATCGACCTCGACGGCGCGAACTTCCCGGCCGGCGACATCCCGACCACCGGGCTCACCCTCGCGGCATGGTGCAAGCCGACGGACATCGGCGGCTCGCAGGCGATCTTCAATGCCCGCTCGGCCGACAACACGTTCCTGATCCATCCGGAGTTCCGCACGGACGGCTATCGTCTCGTGCTCCGCGGCGATGAGGGCGCGTCCATCTGCAGCTTCGTCGTGTCCGCAACGCCGCCTTGGGGCGAGTGGATCCACTATGCCGCGACCTATGACCAGACCACCGGCAAGTGCACCCTCTATATCAATGGCGTTCAGGTGAATCAGGTCGATGCGACCAACGCCATCCCGCTTCCCGCGGACTGGGACGTCGGCGCGCGCGTCGGCTACAACGTCGACGATGCCCGTCCTTTCACCGGGACCATGGACGAGTTCTACCTGTTCAAGCGCGCACTGTCGGCCGAGGAAATCGCGCTGCTCCATTCGCTGTACGACCCGAATGGCGACGACGACGCCGATGGCCTCACGAACCAGGAAGAAGATGGGCTCGGCACGGACCCCAACGATGCGGACACGGACAACGACGGTATCGATGACGGCGTGGAAGCCCTGGAGTCCGGGACTGACCCGCTCGATTGGGACACGGACGGCGACGGCGTCAGCGACGGCGCGGAAGTGGCCGCCGGCACGAACCCGCTCGATGCGAACGACTACCCGGCCATGCCGCAAGTCCCCGTCGGTGCGACGGCCCTCGGCCTGATGGCCGCCGGTCTGCTCGCCCTCGGCGCGCGCTCGACGCTGCGTCGATAGCCCAGCATAGGCTCGCGCGGCATCCCGCGGGATGCGGCCGCGAATGCCATCGCCATATCCGAGGCCGTCCCTCATCGGAGAGGCGGCCTCGGCTGCTTTTCAGCGAGACCCTCGCGCCTTCGCCGTCCGGCGGACCCGTCGCCTTCTGGACTCCGCGGGGTCGCGACCGGTATCCTCTCCTGCTTGAGCCGACCGCACGAATCAACAACATCTCCGGAGTAGCACGACCATGATGCAGGTGAGTGTCGCCCATCAAGGGCATGCAGTCTGTGAGGAACGCGTGACGGCGTTCGTCGCCCCCGTGTTCGAAGACGATCGCGAGCTCGCCGCAGCCGCGCTGAATCCCGACGACGCGCGCACGCTCTCGAAACTGCACGCCTCCGGCGTCATCACCGGCAAGACGGCGAAGCCGTACTTCCTGCCCACCCCGAACCAAGGCTACCGCGGCGTGCTCGCGCTGGGACTGGGCAAAAAGGACGCGCTGACCGCCGAGACCCTTCGCCGCGCGGCAGGCGCCGCCTGCGGTCTCCTGCGCGACCATCAGGTCAGCGCCGTCGTGTTCGACGCATCCCAGCGCCCCGATATGCCCGTCGAGGCCCTGCTGGAGGGAATCGTCCTCGGCCAGTACCGGTGCGACCGGTACAAATCGCAGTCAGACGAGGATCCGCGGCCGATTGTCGAGCACGCAACCATCTACGTCCATCGCAGCGTCGACCTGACCCGAACGCAGACGCGTTGCGAACGCGCCGTCAGGGCCTGCGAAAACGCCAACTGGGCGCGCGACCTCGCCGCCATGCCCGGAAACGAGCTCACGCCCGTGCGGCTCGCCGACATCGCCCATGAGCTGGCCGCATCCGTGGGGTGCGCCTGCGAGACCCTCGACGAGCATCAGATGGCCGAGATCGGCATGGGCGCGCTGCTCGGCGTCGCCCGCGGCTCCGCGACCCCGCCCCGGCTCATCCTGCTCTCGCACATGCCCAACCCCGACGGCGAGATCCTCGCCATCCTGGGCAAGGGCGTCACGTTCGACACCGGCGGCATCAGCATCAAGCCGGGCGACGGCATGCACGAGATGAAGTACGACATGTGCGGCGCGGCGGCGGTCCTCGGCGCGATGAAGACCCTCTGCGAATTCAAGGTCCCCGTCAACGTCGTGGCCGCGATCCCCGCCGTCGAGAACATGCCCAGCGGCACGGCCCAACGCCCCGGCGACATCGTCCGCGCCTGCAACGGCAAGACCATCGAAGTCCACAACACCGACGCCGAAGGCCGCCTCATCCTGGCCGACGCCCTGGCATACGTCGCCGACCGGTTCAAACCCGCGCGCATGGTCGATGCGGCCACGCTCACCGGCGGCGCAATCTCCGCCCTCGGGCATTCGGCCGCCTGTTACATGGCCACCGACGACGACCTCGCGGAAGCGCTCGAACTGGCCGCCGACGTCACTGGCGAACGCATCTGGCGCCTGCCCCTCTGGGAAGACCACGCCGAGCTGATCAAGGGCGTACATGCCGACATCTGCAACATCGGGCCGCCCCGGGACGCCGTGCCTATCGTCGGCGGCGCCTTCCTCCAGCCGTTCACGGCCGGCATCCCCTGGGCGCACATCGACATCGCGGGAACGGCGTGGGACGTGAAGAACGTTCCCTATCTGGATGCCAAGCAACCGACCGGCTACGGCGTTCGCCTGCTGACCCAGTGGCTCGCGGGCGACATCGCCTGAGGCGGACACGCACACGGAGCGCAATGCACGTCACGCACATGAAACGGGCTTCCATCCACACGCTGGGATGCCGACTCAACCAGTCGGAGTCGCAGACCATCTCCGAGCGCCTGCGCGCGGCGGGCTACGCCGTCGTGCCCTTCGGCGAGCCGGCGGATCTGGGCATCATTCACACCTGCACCGTCACGCGTGAAGCCGACGCCAAGGCCCGCAAGGCCATCAAAGGGTTCATCCGCGCAAATCCGCACGCGTTCACCGTCGTGATCGGCTGCTACGCGCAACTCGGCTATGCCGCCCTGGCCGCCATCCCCGGCGTCGACGCTGTCATCGGCAACCAGGAGAAGCTGAACCTGCTCGAGTACGTCGGCGATCGCAAGAACGCTGAGCCGCTTATCGTGCGCGACCGCATCCAGCGCGATGACTTCACCATCGACGTCGGCACGGGCGACCTCGCCTCCGGCCCGACGACGCGGTCGAACCTGAAGATCCAGGACGGCTGCGACTTCATGTGCACCTACTGCGTCATCCCCTTCGCGCGCGGCCGCGCCCGAAGCCGCGAACTTGGCAACCTGATCGACGAAGCCCGGCTCCTCGCCGAACACGGCGTGCGCGAAATCGTCCTCACCGGCGTCAACCTCGGGACCTACGCCCACGACGGCCGCGACATCGTCGATGTCGTCGATGCGCTCAACGCCCTACCCGGACTGGCCCGCATCCGGATCAGCTCCATCGAGCCGACCACCATCCCGGAGGGCCTGTTCGATCGCATGGCCGACCCCGACCACGCGCTCGCCCCGTACCTGCACATCCCCCTCCAGTCCGGCGCCAACCGCACGCTCGAACGCATGCATCGACGCTACACCCGCGAGGAGTTCCGCGCGTTCATCGAGATGGCCGACGCCCGCGTGCCCGACCTCTGCATCGGAACGGACGTGATGGTCGGGATGCCGGGCGAGACGGACGCGGACTTCAACGACACCCGCGAGCTGATTGCGCACAGCCCGATCGCCTACGCTCACGTGTTCAAATACTCCGAACGCCGTAACACGCCCGCCGTCCGCATGCCGGACAAGGTGGACCCGCGCGTCATGCAGGCCCGCGGCGCCGAGCTGCGCCGACTGAGCGCCGCCAAACGCAACGCCTTCAACGCACGCTACGTCGGCCGCGCCGTCGAGGTCTTGTTCGAGCAGCAGGACCATGGCCACTGGACCGGCTACACCGGGAATTACGTCCGGGCGGCCGTTCGTTCCGATCAAGACCTGACCAATGTCATCGCACCTGTCGCCCTCACCAAAACGCTCGGCGACATCATGATAGGAAATCTCCATGAGTGTCACTGCCCCGTCTGACGAGGCCCTGCTGGCCGCCGCCATCGAGAAGGAAGCCCGGCTCAAAGAACTGCTCACTGGCTACGGCCCGATCGTGATCGCCTACTCCGGCGGCGTCGACTCGACCTACCTGGCCGACGTCGCGCACGACGCCCTCGGCGCCGACGCCCGCGTCCTCATGGGCGACTCCGCCAGCCTGCCCCGCTCCGAGAAGGACGAAGCGATCGCCATCGCCAGGGAGCGCGGCTGGAACCTCGAGATCATTCCCACCGAGGAGTTCGACCAGGAGGCCTACCTACGCAACGACGGCACGCGCTGCTACCACTGCCGGACCGAGCTGTTCACGAAGATGCAGCGCTACGCGGAACGCAGCGGCATCAAGACGTTGGCCTACGGCGCCATCGTGGACGATCTGCTCGACCCCACCCGCCTCGGCGCGAAAGCCGCCTCTGAGCACCGCGTCGTCGCGCCCCTGCAAGAGGCCGAGCTGTCCAAGGCGGAGATCCGCGTCCTCAGCGCCCGTCGCAATCTCCCCACCGCCGACAAGCCCTCGTTCGCTTGCCTGTCATCGCGGTTCCCGAAAGGGACGCGCGTCACGAAGGACGACATCGCCCGGGTCGAGGCCGCCGAGGAAACGCTCAAGAAGCTGGGATTCCGGCAGTATCGCGCACGGCACCACGGCGACCTCTGCCGCATCGAGATCGACGCGGCGGACCTGCCCAGGTTCCTCGACGATGCGATCCGACGCAATGTCGTGCAGGCGATCTCGGCCGTGGGCTACCGGTACGTGACCCTCGACCTCGCCTGCTACCGGACCGGCAGCACGGCGTAGCCCGCAGTCTCAGTACATCCCGTGCGGGTCGCAGTCCAGCTTGAGCGCGACGCCTTCGGGAGGGCGCGCCGCGACGAACCCCTTGCGGACGGCGCGCGCGGCCGCGTGAACCGCCCCGACTCGTCGACTCAGCAGCGCCAGATGCCACCGGTACTGCTTCTTCACGCGTCGCACCGTGGCGGGCGCCGGACCCTGTATCGCGATGTCGCGTGCCCCCATCTCGTCCCGCACGCTGCGCGCGATTCGGTCGAGCCTCATCGCCCACCGCTCCGCCTGGATCGGATCCTCCGCCTCCACGCATAGGTGCACGATCCGTCGAAACGGCGGATACCCGGCCGCGCGCCGCTCCTCGATCTCCCGCGCAAAGAACGCGTCGTAGTCATGCCGTGCCGCACACTGCACGGCGTAGTGCCTTGGGCGATAGGTCTGGATGATCACCTCGCCCGGCGCATCGCCCCGCCCCGCGCGCCCCGCCGCCTGCGTGAGCAACTGGAACGCGTTCTCCGCGGCGCGCAGGTCCGGCAGCGCCAGCCCCGTGTCGGCGTTGATCACGCCCACCAGCGTGACGTTGGGGTAGTCGTGTCCCTTCGCGATCATCTGCGTGCCGATCAGGATGTCGATCTCGCGCGCGGCCAATCGCCCCAGAATGCGCGCATGCCCCCCCTTGCCCGCCGTCGTGTCGGCATCCATCCGCTCGACCCGCCGATCAGGAAATGCCTGCAGGAGGTAGTCCTCGATCTTCTGCGTCCCCGTGCCGAGAAACAGCAACGGCTTGAACCCGCACTCCGCGCACGCGACCGGCACATCCGCGCGTTCGTTGCAGTAGTGGCAGCAGACAAACCCGCCTTTCGCGTGGTACGTCAGCGTCACCTGGCAGTTCTCGCAATAGGCCACCCAACCGCACGAAGGACACAGCACAAATGGGGCGAATCCCCGTCGGTTCAGCAGCAACAGCACCTGCTCCCCGCGCGTCGCGCGATCCCGGATCGCCTCCTCGAGCCGCCGCGACAACACCACGGCTCCGCCCAACTCCCGCGACTCATGCCGCATGTCCACGATCTCGACCGCCGGCAGCGCCGCCCGCGTCGCCCGTTCCCGCAGCCGAAGCAGAACCGACTTCCCTGCCGTCGCGTTGTGGAACGTCTCGAGCGACGGCGTCGCCGAACCGAGCACGCACACCGCATCGCTGCTCCGCGCCCGCATGATCGCCACGTCCCGCGCGTTGTACCGGGGCGTGTCGGACTGCTTGTACGAGCTGTCGTGCTCCTCGTCGACCACCACGATCCCCACGTTCTCGAGCGGCGCGAAGATCGCGGAGCGCGCCCCGACCACGATGCGCACGTCGCCCGCCTTGGCCCGCCGCCACTCGTCGAACCGCTCGCCCGCGCTCAGCCCCGAGTGCAGCACCGCGATCCGCGCGTCGAATCGCGCCTTGAACCGCCCCACCGTCTGCGGCGTGAGAGAGATCTCGGGAACCAGAATGATCGCGTTCCGCCCGGCGTCCAGCGCACGTTCAATCGCCTGAAGATACACCTCGGTCTTGCCCGAACCGGTGATCCCCTGGAGCAGATAGGTCTGGAACCGCCGGGCATCCAGCGCCTCGGCGATCGCGTCGTACGCCGCCTGCTGCTCCGCGTTCAGCGTGTGCTTGTCCGCCGCCGCGGGGTCCGACGCCACATCCGGCGACCGAAACCGCTCCTTCTCGACGCGCCGAATCAACCCCCGCGCCTCGAGCGCCCGCAGCGTGGCCGAGGTCGCGTTGTGCCGTGTGTAGAGCCGATCAGCCGGGCATTCCGGCTCGTTGTACAGCAGGTCCAGATACACAGCCGCCTGCCGGGGGGCCCGTCGCTGCAACGCGGCAAGCGCGTCCGCGTCCGGAACCGCCTCGTCGATAAGCTGAACGAAGGTCTCCGTGCGTACGGACACGCCCGGTTCGTCCAACGCCGACTCGCCTTGGATCAGGCCCCGCCGTTCCAGTCGGGTCAGTGCGTCGCGCCCGACGGGCCCGCCCACCGCCTTCTCGAGCTGACGGCGCGTCAGCGGTCCGCGCGCGTGCAACGCGCCCACCACCTGCCGCTGCAACGCCGTGTAGCGCCCCGCCGCGATCGCCTCGGGAACCAGGCGATACCGCACCACATTTCGCAACCGGATCCCCGCGGGCAGCGCCGCCTGCAACGCCTCCCCCCACGAACAGCAGTAGTACTCCGCCACCCATCTGCACAGCTCGAGCAGTTCCTGGGAAAACACCGGCTCGGAGTCCGGAAGGGCCGAGATGGCGCGGACCCCTTCTACCGCGCTCGCGTCGGAGAGCCCCACTACGTACCCGGTCAGCATCGAGCGCTTGAGCGGCACGACGACCCGCATGCCCACCGCAATGCGATCGCCGAGCTGAGGGGGTACGGAATAGGTCAGAATCTGGTCAAGGGCGATCGGCAGCGCCACCTCGCAGAAACGCGGGGCGGCCGCGGACGACGCATGCGCGGCAGAGGCCATGGGCGCCACTGACCTCACTCGGCCGCGGGCAGAGGCAGCTCGGCGTTGTCGTACTCGTCGGACTCGTCGACATGCGGCAGATGCCACGGCGATCCGTCGACCACAAACCGCCGCCACACGCGAAGCTGGTCGTCCGGGATCCGCGAACCGAACCGCGGCAGCCACGCCGGACGCCGCGGCGTGCGCAGCAGGGGCATCTGCGCCTCGTCCGGCGTGCGACTGCCCTTGCGAACGTTGCAGTCCATGCACGCCGCCACCAAGTTGTCCCACGACTCCACGCCCCCGCGAGACTGCGGAATCACGTGGTCGATCGTCAGGCGACTGCGCGGCATCACGCGACCGCAGTACTGGCATCGATACCGGTCGCGTTCCAGAATACTCAATCGGCTCAACCGCGCCTCGTGGCGCACGAATCCGTTGAAGTGCTTCAGCAGGATGACTTCAGGCAGACGCACCCGGGTGGTCGGAGAGTGAATATAGCGGCCGCCGAGGCCGTCTTGGGAGAGTTCAAGCCAGTCGTCGAAATCGTAGAGAGAGTAGTCGACAGGATGGACGGCGCGAGCTGCGCCGAGATAGAGCAAGCCCAGCGCGCGACGGGCGGGCGTGATGTGCACGGCCACCCAGGACTTGTTCAGCACCAGTACGCTTGCGTTCAACATCGACCGGACTCGCTCGGGACCCGTCGACGCCACAGAGACGAGCGCCTTCGCCTCCGTCGTCTTATGCCGTCTACTCCGCCTGAACCGCGCACGATCCGTTCCGCCTCTATCCGCCCGAGCCGCCGGAAGGCCCGCTGGGCTTCGATCCCGCGCCGCCGCCCTCCAGGCTCGCCTGAAGCGCGACCACCCGTTCCTCCACACGCTGCACCGCGAGCTTCAGCTCAAGGTGTTCCGCTTCGACCCGCGCGTGGTAGCGCGTAAGTCCCGCCCCCATCAGCAGGATCGCGGCGATGATGAAGAACCCCATCATCGTGGCGATGTCCGTCATCAACTGCACTTCCGGCGCTTCCGGGTCGCTCACCATAAGCATGCTGACGAACCACATGCCCCCCGTGACTGCCACCGCCACGCACGCCATGTTCACGCACCACGCGATCCGGAAAAGAAGCCACGCCTTCGCCACCCGCTCGGCGGTAAGATACTCTGTCCGGTCTCGCGATGATCCTGGCATTGCTCGCGCCCTCGGTCGGCGACTCATCCCACACAGCGTTCGGCGGTATCGCTCGGAGCCGCCCGCCTCTGCGACCGACCGACAAAGCGGCATTGGACGCATCGAGAGGGCCGCGGCCCGCCACGAACCCTCCGCGCGGTAACGGGAAGGGGCCTGATGACACCATCCGAAGTATAGTAGTCCGCCCGAGGCCAGTCAACAATCCCCGCAACCCCGTCAGGCAACCCACTGCAACCAAACCACGCCGGCCGCGGTCTGAACGGGGAAGACGGAGTCGGTTCGACACGCCCAGAGCTGTGTCGCAGACCGGCGTGTCTCGATGCGCGACTCCGTCGGAGTCGCGTGACCTGTCGCATTTGACTTGCGGTCGACCGCATCGGCACAATCGGAGAATCTGTAACGTCCGCCTGTCTTTGGGGTAAGGTCCGCAGGCGTTCATGTGGGGTGCGCGGCGGATGGGATCCGCGGAACGCCGCTCTCTATGCCCTGTGTCAGACGGCGCGCGTCGTCCCCTGCAGGTTGGCGGAATTGAAAGGATAGTTGATGACGAACCGGACTCTGCTGCTCACCGGCGCCACAGGCATCATGGGGAGCTGGGTGCTGGGTGAGGCCCTGTCCCGCGGCTATAGCGCCATATGTCTCATGCGCGACGCGACGCATGCCGCCGCCGTCGATCGAATCAAGACCGTACTCGGCCACGTTGACCGCACGCAAGACCTCCATCGTGTGAAGGTTGTTCTCGGCGAAGCCTCGCGCCCCGGTCTCGGGTTGTCGCAACAGGAAGCCGAGGACATCCGCGCTGCCGCCGATCTCATGATCCACTGCGCCGCCTGCACAACCTTCAGCCCCGACCAGGATGCCGAGGTCTGGGCCACCAACGTCGATGGCGTCCGCAACGTCGTCTCGTTTCTGGCCGGCTCCGGCGTGCCCCTGTATCACGTCAGCACCGCCTATGTCGCGGGAAAACGCCGGGGACGCGTCCTCGAAACCGAGCTCAGCGTCGGTCAGGAGTTCAGCAACACCTACGAACGCAGCAAGCTGACCTCCGAGACCATGGTCCGGGCCGCGTTCAGCGACGGTTCGCTCTCCGGCGCGATCTTCCGGCCCAGCATCATCACCGGATCAACCCGCGACGGCCGGATCATGCAGTTCATGAACTTCTACAACGTCCTGCGCATGATCGACCTGATCGCCCGCAGACGCATGAACGGCGCCTCGCTCCTGCGCGTGGCCGCGCGCCTCGACGGCACGAAGAACCTCATCCCCGTGGACTGGGCGATCCAGGCCCTGTGGCGCATCATCGAGCGCGAAGGCCCCAGCAACCAGGTCTACCACCTCACCAACCCCAACCCGATGCCCCACACGGAGCTCGCGTTCTGGGCCAACGAGATGGTGCGCGAGACCGGCCTGCGTATCGAGCTCGTCGACCGCATCGACGGCACGCCCTCGTCGCTCGAAGCCCTGTTCGCGGCCGGGTTCAGCAACTATCTGCCCTACATGCAGACCGAGCCGCTGTTCGATCGCACCAACACGGACCGCGCATTGAACGGCGCCGCGCCGTTCCCCGCGTTCACCCCGGCGTATTTCCAGCTCCTGCTCGACTATGCCCGCGAGGCCCGCTGGAAAAGCCTGTTCGAGCGCGAGCTCGGGCGTCGTCGCAAAGAGACGTCAGGGGCGAGCCTCGCCGCCTCCGCCGCAACGCTGCGGAAGCCGCGCCCCGTGGCGCCCGCCGCGCAGCCGCAACGCGTCGCGTTCGAGCAAGGCGTCTAGCCCGCTGCCGAACCCCGCGGCCGATCACCCGGTCGCCGCCGCGCCGATCCCGACCAGGCATTGCGTGGTAATCTCGTGGCCGCGCCCCAGAACCGCCGCGACGACCGTGACCAGGACCGCCGGCGACGAACGCGCAAGCGGATACGCCAGCGACATGTCCCCCGCGCGATAGGCGCCCGCCAACGCGATGTAGTACTTCGCCATGACCGCGCCCGTCACAGCCAACAGCAGCCACACGCGCGCCGGGACCCCGCGCACAAGGCCCTGTCCTGTCAGGCTGAGCGTATCCGACGGCGCTGCCTTCAGGCGTAGCGCACGACCGATACGCCGTAAGGCGGAACCTCGACCGTGCCGGACGTCGCGGCGCCCGTCAACAAGTCAACGCCTGGTCTCGGCAAGGTCACACTGCCCGGCTTGTTGTCCAGTTCCACGACGACCGCCCCGGCGCCGCCGCCCCCGTCCCGCGGCACGACCAATACGTTCTCCGTCGCGGCGCAGACCGGCGCAACGTCCGCCTCCCGCCCCAGGTCGGTCAGCAGGCGAACCAGCATCTCCGCCGAAGGCATCGTGCCGAGCACGATGACCTGCCCCTTCCCCATGCGCCGCCGCGTCGCCGCGGCAAGCCCCGTCAGCTCGTGCTGCGTGTACGTCGCCAGGACCTCAGCATCCCGCGCCTCGAACGCATCGAACGTCAGCGAGCCTTCGCATTCGGACCCGTCCGCCCAATCCATCTGGAACGCCATGGGATGCCCGGGGAGTTGGCACTTGCAGTAGACGCCGCCCCATTCCTCCAGCACGCTGAACGGCGCATGCCGATACTTGGCGCCGTCGAACGTCCGGATGTCGGTGAGCGGACCGGCCACCCACACGCCCCCCGCCTCGATCCACGCCCGCAGCCGATCCCGCAAGGCGCCGTGGTCGAGACTGGCCAGCACCGGCGAGAAGATCAACCGATAGGGCGACAAGTCGGCGCGCGGATCGATCACGTCCGGCCGGAACTGCGCGCGGATCAGCGGCTGGTAGCACTTCTCCTGAAACACGTTCAGGTAGTTCAGCCCCCACGTGCCCGGCTGCGCACGGAACGTCACGTACGCGTGGTGCCCGAAATGAACGCCCAGCCCTGTCTGCGTCGGCCGCGTCTCCGCGAGATAGTCCGCGGTCTCGACGAACTCCCGCGCGGTCTGCTGCACTTCGCCGAAGATGTGGCGCGGTCGCCCTGGCGTCGTCAGCACGCTGCCGTGCAGCAGCTCCTGGCCCGCCCAGTGCGTGCGCCAGAGCCAGTACAGATTCGCCTCGCCGCCCATCGCGATCGGCAGCCACGTGTTGGCGCGACAGAATCCGGGGTAGCTGTAGCCCGAGGTCGCGGTGTTCCCGCTCCAGCACGTTGAAGACTCCGTGTTCCAGAACGGCCGATCCTTCAGCGGACGCAGGAAATCAAACCAGGCGGTGCAGCTACGAAAGTCCTCGCGATAGTTGTAGTGGTTGAACTGCACCAGGTCGAGCGACTGCACCATGTCGTAGTGGTCGACCTCGTGGAAGGGCATCATATCCGTCCCGATGGGGTGGATCGTGTGCCCATGCAACAGGTCCGCCTGGAACTTCACGAACCCCACGTACGACTGCGAGCTGAACTCATCCCACGCGGCAAGCAACGACGGATGGTGCCAGACGCGCGGGTCCGGCGTCGGGACCTGGCTGAAGCGATCGTACTTCTGGCTCCACAGGTTCAGACACCACGCCTCGTTCAACGCATCGATGCTCCCATAGCGTTCCGCCAGGAACTTCGCGAACTTCATCCGACACACGCGACACGTGCAGGACCGGCCGAAGAACGCGCCCTGCACCGCCGGGTCGGTATGCGGCGCCACCTCGTTGTCGATCTGCCACCCGATGATCCGCTCATCCTTGCCGAACTCCTCGGCCATGCGCATCACGATCCGGCGGCAGAACTCCCGGTACACCGGGCTGTTCGGACACGTGTGCCGACGCCCTCCGTGCCCGACCGGCCGCCCGTCCTGCAATACGAAGAGCGTCTCCGGGTAGGTCTCCGTCAGCCACACAGGCGGCGTCGCGCTCGGCGTGCACATGATGGTCGCAATCCCCGCCTCCGCCAGCTTGTCGACCGCGCGGTGGAGCCAGTCGAAATCATACCGCCCTTCTTCCGGCTCCATGCACGCCCACGCGAACTCCGCCACGCGCATGACGTTCATGCCGGCTTCTTTCATCAGGGCGACGTCTTCGTCGATCTGCGCAAGCGGCCAGTCCTCGGGATAGTACGCGGCTCCGATGTACGGCGGAACGGCGAGGGGTTTCTTGCTCGACATTAAGCGCACTCCTTCACGCCGCGAGCGAACGCAAGCCGCGGCCTTGGGCGACGGGTGTCCCACCACGAGACGCCGCCATGTTGGCACACTCCAGGGTACGCGGGTCAACCGCGACGGCCCGGCTGCCTTCCGCCGACGCCTTGACTCCGATCGCGGTCGGGCGGCATGGTGCTGCAAACGGCGACGGAATCCGGGGGGTCAAGCGCGTGAACAGACCGATGGCGCCCGTGGCGTTAGCCTTGGCGACAGGCGTGGCGTTCGCCGCGCTGCGCTTGCCCGGCGCCCTCTGGCTGCTGATCGCCGCCGCGGCCGCGGGCATCGCGTCGGCTGTGCTGCTCTGGAGGTCGACCGGCTCCCGCCTTCCCGCCGTGCTGCTCGTCTCCTTCGCCGCCGGCGGACTCGTCTGGCAGGCGCAACATGGCGGCCCGATCGGCGACCCGCTGTCGCGGCGCTTGGCCGCGGCGTCCTTCGGACGGTGTACCATCGAGGGCGTCGTCCGATCCGCCGAGCTGCATTTCCCCGGCGACGAGTACGCCCCGGTGATCGTCGACGTCGACCGCATGGTCGTTGCAGGCGACCCCATCCAGACCCAGGGCGGCATGCTGGTCAGGTGGGCGCGGCCTGCCTGCCGATTGCTGCCGGGCGACCGCGTCCGCATCGCAGGCGAGCCGACCCTCGCAATCAGCCGCGTGAACCCAGGCATCCAGGGCTACGAGGACTACCTGCGCCGACATGGCGTGCACAGCGCCGTGCGGGCGACGGGACCTGATCTCGAGCGCATCGCCCCCGCCTCATCGCGCAACCTGCGTGCATGGGCGGCGCGAATCCGGACAGCCCAGGCCGAACGCCTGCTCCGGGCCGTCCCCGAGTCGGTCCAACCCTTCGTGCTCGCCATCTGGCTCGGACACCGCTCCGGCGTCTCACAAGCGGAGAACCAAGCCTACATCGATGCAGGCGTCGCCCATATCCTGGCCGTGTCCGGGATCCACGTCGGCCTGATCTTCGCCAGCATGTCGTTCCTTCTCCCGCTGTCCATCCGCTCCGAGCGCACGCGGGCAATCATCTGCCTCGTCTGCGTGGTCGCATACTGCCTCCTCGCCGGCGCCCGCGTCGCCACCGTCCGCGCCACGCTCATGGTCGCGCTGTACCTTGGCGCGGACCTCGTGCAACGCGAACGCGACGCCATCAACGCGCTCGCCATCGCGGCCATCGCCATCCTCCTCGCAGCCCCGGGCGCGCTCCTCGACCTCGGGTTCCAGCTCTCCTTCCTCAGCGTGACCTCGCTCCTCCTCTTCGAGGAACGCCTGCGACGTCGCCTGCCCGAGCTTCCCCTGGGCCTCCCCACAGGCCTTGCCGCAACGATCGGCGTGCAGATCCTGCCGCTGCCGGCCGCTATCCGTGCATTCCACGTGCTGCCGCTCGCCGCGCCCGCAGCCAACCTCGTGGTCGTGCCCCTGCTGGCCGCCGCGCTCTGGCTCTGCATGCTCACCACCCTCGCCGGCTGGATCTGCCCGCCCGTCGCCGGTCTCTTCGGCCACGCCCTGGTCCCCGTCGTCGCCCTGATCCGCGGCATCGCCGAAGGGATATCCGCCCTGCCCGCCGCGCGACTCCTCCTGCCGTCGCCTACCCTCCTGGCGACCGGCGCATACTGGGCCGGCGCGATCGCCCTGGCCGTCGCGTTCGCCCGTCGTGCGCACCGGCGCGGACTCGCCTGGTGCGGCGCCGGACTGCTGCTCCTGGCCCTCCTCGCGTGGACGCCCTGGTATCGTGCACCGGAAGCGGTCTTTCTGGATGTCGGCGCGGGCGACGCCACCGTGCTGCTCGCCCCGGGCGGCGGCGTCATGCTGGTCGACGGCGGTCCGCGCAACAGCCGCCAGGATGCCGGCGCGCGCGTGGTCGCCCCGTATCTCTGGTCGCGCGGCGTGCAGCGCATCGATCGCGTCGTGCTCACGCACCCCGACGCCGACCATATCGGCGGGCTGTTCTACATCGTCCGCCACTTCCGTATCAGCGAGCTGGTCTTGGGACCGATCCCAACGGACCGTCCCCTGGAAAAGGAGCTTCTCGCGCTCTGCGAGCAACGCGGCGTCCCCGTAAGGCGCGTCGCGCGAGGCGATCGCCTCGACTTGGGCGACGCGACGATCGAAGCGCTCCATCCGCCGCTGGATTGGCCCGTAGAACACGGCGTCAACGAAGCATCTCTGGCCTTGCGTGTGCGCTGGCCTGGAAGCTCCCTCCTCTTGCCCGGCGACATCGAGGAGAGCGCTGAAACGGAGATCGCGGAACGTGACTGCCGCGCCGCGGTCCTGAAGGCGTCGCACCACGGGTCGCATACGTCCAACTCGGATGCGTTCCTCGACGCCGTCGCGCCGTCCGCGGTGATCGTGTCCTGCGGCGAACGGCATCAGCGCGAAGCCGTGGCGGACGCCGTCCTCGCCCGGTTCGCCGAACGCAGACTCCCCGTCCTTCGCACCGACCGACTCGGCGGCATCCGTATGCCGCTCGCCCGCGAGGGCGCCCGGTTCCGCGCAACCCGACCCGACCGCGGCTATCCCTACCCCGGATCGGCCGGCCCATGAGGCGCATCGCGTTCAGTTCTCGACGGCGCCCTTGACCCGCCGAATCGCCTCCCGAAGCAAGTAGGTCATCGTGTACGGCTCCGTCTCGGGGCCCATCTCCTTCGGATGCGGATACCAGGTCTGGAACACGTACCGCCGCGCGGATCCGCCCATCGCCCGGTACCTGCGAGGTACGCCAGGCTCGCCTCGTACACGGCTTCGTCGGAGGTGTGCCCGGCTTGGCCCGAGTTGATGATAAGGTCGAACGCGACGCCCGCATCCGTGACCGTCCGTTCGAGATCCAGCAGCCGCGCGGGCCAGTCGACGGTCGTTCGGTCTTTGAGCGCCGGCGGCCACGGCGGCGACGGAACCTCCGCGGTCGCCATCGCCGTCATCCACCCCATGTCCTCCGCCCTTCCTGTTCCGGCGATCAACCGCCGCCGGGTTCCTGGGGTTCCTCGGGCTCCTCGGGCGCAACCGGGGCCACCAGCACGCGGTCGATGCGCCGCCCGTCCATGTCCACGACCTCGAAACGCAGCCCATGCCACTCAAACGCGTCGGCGACGGCGGGGATTCGGCCCAGTCGCGCCATGATGAACCCGGCCAACGTCTCGTACACGCCGCGTTCATCCTCATCCACGGGGAACCGTCCGAACAGATCCCGAACGTCCTCGATCGGCAGGCCGCCGTCGAGCAGCCACGAACCGTCCTCGCGCTGCACGGCGTCCGGCTCGTCACGGACGGTCTCGCTCGCCACATCGCCCACGATCGCCTCGAGAATGTCGCTGGTGGTCACCATGCCCTCGAGCGATCCGTACTCGTCGACCACCATGGCGACGTGCACCGGCCATGTCTTGAACATCTCGAGGGTGCGCATCGCCGACACCGTCTCCGGCACGAAGAGCGGCTGCCGCAGATAGGCGTCGAGCCCGGCTTCCGGTTGGTTCACGCGCCCCGAGAGGAAATCCCGCGCCACGATCACGCCCACCACGTTGTCCACGCTGCCCCGACACACGGGATAGCGCGCGTACCGATGCTCCGCTATCTTCTGCGCCACCTCATCCAGCGTGGCATCCACGTCGATCCAGACCAGGTTCACCCGCGGCGTCATCAGCGCGCTCACCTTGCGATCGGCGAGACGAAGCACGCTCTTCACCATGTCCTGCTCGGCCTTCTCAAACACCCCCGCGTTCGCGCCCTGCTCGATGAGTACGTTGATCTCCTCTTCCGTGACGGGCGGATCGACCGTCGGCTCGATGCCGAAGACCTTGAACACCGTCGCGGTCGACAGGCTCAGAAGATGCACGAACGGCCCGCCCATCACGGAGAGCGCGCGCATCGGGCCCGCCACCGCGGCCGCCACGCGCTCCGGGCTGCTCAGGGCAAGCCGCTTCGGTACCAGCTCGCCGAAGATCAACGACAGGTAAGTGATGCAGATCACAACGACGCCCAGCGCGATCGCGCCGGAGTACGGCGCGAGTATCGGCGCCTGGCTGAGGAACGCGGAGAACTTCTCGGACAACGTGGCGCCCCCGAAAGCCCCCGCAAGAATCCCCACGAGCGTGATGCCGATCTGCACGGTGGACAGGAACCGGTCCGGGTGGTTGGCAAGCTCGAGCGCCGCCTGCGCCTTGGCGTCGCCGCGGTTGGCCATCTGTTGCAGCCGCGCTTTGCGCGACGACACCACGGCCATCTCCGACATCGCGAACAGGCCGTTCGCCATGATCAGCAGAGCGATCAGCAGAAACTCAATGTAGAACGGCATCGAATCCCCTCGCGTGCGCGCTGCCCTCGCAGACCCTCGACCCCTCTGACGCGCGGCGCGGCCGTCGCGTCCCGCTTCTGTCCCGCGACATCAGTATGCGCGTGGCCGAACTCGCGGCGCCACCTCTTGTCCGCCCACCCATCACGGCTCCGTCGCGATCGCGTACAAAACCAGCCCGACCCCGCGAGCGTCGTACCGGCTCGGACGCAACGTCACGGTGTACATCCCGTCCGCATCCGGCGGAGGCGCCGGCGCGATGCGCACCACCTGCGGCGTGTCCGATCCGTCCATCGTAACCGAGGCCGCCTGCTCGCGCTGCACCCACACGGCGACCTCTTGGTCATCCACGACCGACCGCAACGTCACTTCGATCGCCCGCACGGGCGTCGCCGCGCCGAAACGGATCATCGCACCCGACACCGGTCCCATCGGCGTGCAGGGAACCCCATTCGCGTCGACCGTGTCCAACCCCCACCGCCCCCGCAGATACCGCCGCGCATCGCGATGGCCGAATGCCACGCTCGATCCCGGCAGCGTAAGGTCCGGTCGTCGGTCCAGGAAGAACACGGTATACCCAGCGCCCTTGTGGCAGGCGAAGCTGTCGTACAGCGCATCGCGCACGTCGGCGTAGTCCTCGTGCCGACCGTCATCGAACCGCGCGTGGGGAATGGCCAGCACCGTGGCCCCCAGTTCCCCGTGGCGCTGAACAAAGTCCAGGTCGAACGCGGGCTGAATCCCGTAGGACTTGGGCCAACTCGTCCAGCCGCGCCGATCGGCGAAGTACAGCGTAGCCGTGTTCTGGTCGGACGCGATCATCACGGCGTCCTCGGGCGTGTGCTCCGCGATCCAGCGTCCGCACCGGTACAGCGCTATGTCCCGGGGCGCGTACATCGGCAGCGCCGTATACACCGAGTGGGCCATGGCGATCGCCGTCAGGCCTGCCGCGACCCAAACCCCTGTCGGACGCCGCATCGCCGCGAGTCGGGCGAGCGCATGGGCCGTCAGCAGACACGCCGGCGCGGCCAGGATGAGCTGGTAGTACCCGTTCGTCTCCGCGCCGCCGGGGATCAGCAGAAACAGCGCCACGCCGCCCGCCAGCCACGCATGCGCCAGGCGTTGTCGCCGATCACGAACCGGCAAGGCCAGCCCGACCAGCCCGCCGATGCAGACCAGCGGCGTCAGCCCGAGCGCCCACAGCGCATGGCCGATGCGCAGGTAGTACCGCGGCGACAGCAGCCAGCGGCCGTGATCGAAATACCACCCCTCGCCGCTGAGGTTGATGCCCGTCGCCTGCATGAGCACGCCGAAGCTCCACCATGCATACAGCGCCGTCGTCGCCGCGACGATCCCGCCGAACACGTAGACGGATCCCGTGCGGAACGTCCGCGGGCCGAGCCGCTCGAACGTCAGGAAGCCGAGGGGAATCGCCATGACCGCCAGTTGCGGCTTGCCGAGCATCATGAGACACGTCAGCGCAACCGCGCCCCGGAAGGCGCCTCGGCTGCGGCGGTCGAGCCAGCGGTCGTAGGCCCACAACGCGCCATAGCTCATCGCGTAGACGAACGGTTCCGCCATCTGACATCGGCCACAGAACAGATAGTACGGTGAGACCGCAAGGAGCGCGGTCGCGATCGCCGCCGTCGTTCGGCCATGGATGCGCGCCGCCAGACGGTGGAAGAACGCAAGACCGAGCAGGGAGAACCCGATCGGCGCAAGACGTCCAACCCAGAACGCCTGCCCGAACACATGGTACAGCGCGGCGGTCAGCCAGGGGACGATCATCAGTTCCGTACCGCCGATGACGCCCGAATCGGACCACGCGCCCGCCATCCGGAAATCGACCTCGGGAAGGAACAGGTTCATGCCCCCGCGCAGGAAGTTGCGCGCGACCATGAGATTCAGCGTGTCCCGCCACGAGAGAAACTCAACCGGGACCGCATTCATGCGGTAGGTCCGCAGGATCAGCGCGAACAACAGGATCACGCCGAGCACGAGCGCATCGCCGCCAATCAGGCGTCGCGGCAACGTAGGACGGCCGGATGCCGGCTCGGTCTGAGGCTGCCCCGCTTCCTCCATGGCGCCCCCCTACGCCGAGCGCGGCGGACGCGCCAGCGCAACATCCTCCAGCGCGTTCACCACCTCGGGCAGGTGCTGCACCTGGTTCGCCGTCCACTTGATCAGATGCACCTTACGGTACGAGACGCCGGGCTCGGGCGTGGCCAGCACCGCGTCCGGATCAATGCATACCGCGCCGGCTTCCCGACGCAACAGCCCCTGCTTCTCGCACAGCGCGACGAACTTCGCCGTCTGCCGCCGAACCTCCCGCGGACCGGCGTCATCGATATGCGCGTGCGGCTTGCGCGCGAATACGTCCGCGACGGCCCCGAGCAGCTCGTCCAACGTCCAACGCGGCTCCCGCTGATGCAGCGCCGTCAGGTAGAGCAGCCCCCCGACGACATGCGGCGCGTGCAGGACCACCAGCGACGCGATGTCCTCGACAATCGCCAAATCCAGCGCACGCTGCTCGGGCTTCCGCGCTCCCGGCTGCAGATAACGCGCCGGGCCGAACTGGAACTGGGAGACCTTGGTGACCGGGTTGTACGTGCGCGTCATCGGCGTGATGGGTACGGACACCTCCGGCCGCGCCCGCTGGGCCTGCGCCACGAAAAACGCCGCGCCGCCCGGCTCCCCCTCGCCCGCGCGGTACTCGAGCACCATGCCCGATCGCGAACGCGTGCCGGTGGGATACATCAGGAAAGACTCGTCGGTCTTGAGCAGGTCGACAAACACCCGAAGCTGCGACAGCGTCACGTTTTCGCGGTCGATGTGATGCGCCCCCAGCATCACCAGCAGCTCGTCCAGGTCGTACAGCTTGCCCTTGCCCGCGGAGGTGAAAAACCCCTTGCGCATCATGTGATCGACGTGGATGCCGTCGTTGGACGCGACGATGATCGCCGCCTCGCCGATGAAGGGGTCATCCGTCAGCGAGTGGTTCGAACAGAACACCGCCGGGCCCGCCTTCGGGCAGTGCTCCGCGCCCCGAACCCGCATCCGCTTCGGCCAGCGCTGCAGTCGACCCACCACGATGAACGCGTCGAAGATGTTGTTCTTGAACGCCGGCCGCTTCGCCCACCCCAGCCGGTACGCCAGATAGTGCGACACGATTCCCAGAATCACCGCCCACGCGCGGACTTCACGCAGAAACGAGTACCTCATGATGCGCGTATTGTACGGAGCCCCCCGGAACCGCACAAACCGACCCGCTTGGGCGTGCAGCGGCGGCGGGTTGCCGCTGCCGGGTCCATCCCGTCCATCCCGTCCATCCGGTCTCCGACCCGCCCGAGTCCGATCGCCGTGCATGCGTCCGCACCCTGGGTCGTCTATACTCAACCGAGGGCGAACGCGGGATAGGGGGAACGGATCGAGATCTGAACGACTGCGGATGGACACCAAGCTCGATGCTCGCATAGTAGACAAGGCGAGGGCCGCGGCGCGCACGCTCAGTCGGCTTGCGCGGGTGCAAGCGGTGTACGTGTTCGGATCGCACGCAGAGAACCGCGCCGACGCCTTCAGCGACATAGATATCGCCGCTTTCGTCGAGGGCGTAGAGACATGGGACATCCGCGAACGCGCGCGAGCGATGGTCCTCGTCATGGATGAGGTCGGCGCGGAGGTGGAGACCATCCTCCTTCCGGCCGCTTATCTTCAATCGCCTCCGCGCGGCAGCTTCGCCGCCCATGTCCTGACCCATGGCGTACGGGTGCACCCCGCGGCAGCAAGCGTCTATCCCGCGAGCTGACCCTCAACCTCCGACGCCGTTCCCGTCATCCGATCGGGGTACAGGTCGAGCGCGACATCGGGGTTGCGTTCCGAGAAGTAGCGCAGCAGCCACTCGTCCTCGAACAACAACACCGTGCGACCCTGCTGGTCGTAGACCTTCTGGATCCCGCGTTGCAGCCGCAGGTCGGCGTCGTCCGCACCAGGCGCCAGCCACCGCGCGATGCTCCACGGCGCCGCGGAGCATCGCGCCCGGGCCCCGTATTCGGACTCGAGGCGGTACTGCACGACCTCGAACTGCAGCGGACCCGCCGCCCCAAGCAGCGGGATGCGCCGCGTCGCATCGGGCAGATCGAACGCCTGCACCACGCCCTCAAGCAACAACTGGTCGAGCCCCTTCCGGAACCGCTTCGCCTCGGCGGTCGATACGTTCTCGAGGTACGAGAAGCACTCCGGCGGGAAATACGGGATCTCGTTGTACGCGATCGCCGCGTCCTCGGTAAGGGTGTCGCCGATCGCGAACGCGTTGTTGCCGATCACCCCCACCACGTCGCCCGGGTACGCCTCGTCCACCGTGTCCCGTTCGCGCCCGAAGATCCGACTCGCGTTCGACAGCCGCACGGACCGCCCCGTGCGCACGTGCGTCACGGTCATGTTGCGCTCGAACTTGCCGGAAACGACCCGGATGAACGCCACGCGGTCCCGGTGCGCGGTATCCATGTTCGCCTGGATCTTGAACACGAACCCCGAGAACGCGGGATGATCCGGCGCCACCATCTCGCCGGACACCGCAAGGCGCGGCGCGGGCGGGCTGGACAGCGAAAGGAACCCGTCCAGCAACAGATCGACGCCGAACGTGTTGAGCGCGCTCCCGAAGTACACCGGCGTGGTGCGACCCGCCGACACCTCCGCGAGATCGAACGGGGCGCCCGCGCCATCCAGAATCTCCAGCTCCTCGCAGGCCGTCGCGTGAACGTGGTCCGCGAGTCGGCCGCGAATCGCCGGGTCGGACAGATCCCCCGCCGTCACGGGCGCGCGGTGCGCGCCGTGCGGCGTGCGCTCGTACAGGTGGGCGATCTTCGTCTGTCGATCCCACACGCCCTGGAAATCAGGCCCGTTTCCCAGCGGCCAGTTCACCGGGTACGCCGCGATGGACAGCACTTCCTCCAGCTCATCCAGCAGCTCCAGCGGCTCGCGCGAGGGCCGGTCCATCTTATTGATGAACGTAAAGATCGGCACGCCGCGCCGACGGCACACCTCGAACAGCTTGCGCGTCTGCGCCTCGATGCCCTTGCCTGCATCGATCACCATGATCGCCGCGTCCACCGCCGTCAGCACGCGGTACGTGTCCTCGGAGAAATCCCGGTGGCCGGGCGTGTCGAGCAGGTTGACCCGATAGTCATCGTAGTCGAACTGCAGCACCGTCGAGCTCACGGAGATCCCGCGCTGCCGCTCCAGCTCGAGCCAGTCCGATGTCGTCGCGCGCTGGCGCTTGCGCGCCGTCACCGACCCCGCCAGGTGCACCGCGCCTCCGTACAACAGAAACTTCTCCGTCAGCGTGGTTTTGCCCGCGTCAGGGTGCGACACGATGGCAAAGGTTCTTCGCCGGTCGATCTCTCGGGTCTCTTGCTTGGTGAGCGGCGGCATCGGGTTCTCCAGGGAAGGTCGCGGTCCGCGGCGCAATCAGGCGGACGGGCGGATGAACAGGGGCGACGGTTGCGAGGTGCGTGAACACGCGGACGGGCGCGGCGCCGAACACGCCGGGACGACCGCCCGACGGGGCGTCAGGGCGGCGTGACAGCACAGCATTGACGCTGTGCATGCGTGGAATGCGTGGAAAGATTAGTCATCATGACGCAAAGACTATACCTGATCGGCCGGATCCGCGGCAACTTCCGCGCCGCCCCGGCATCCCCTCCGACCCGCGCCCGAACGCGCCGTTGTACGCGCCGGCCTGATGTGCGATGATGGCCCCGGTTCGCGCCCCCCACGGTGCCGGATGCCGCCGAACCGGGACGCCTTGCGCTACCCTGACACAGGAGAAGGAAGTCGCCATGATGCAGTACGGGACCATCGCCGGAGTCCGCAAACCCGTTTCCCGCCTGATCCAGGGCGCCGTCGGCCTCACCATGGCCGACCTGCCCGCTTCGTTCGCGCTGCTCGACGGCGTGTTCGCCCACGGCTGCACCACCTTCGACACCGCGCACGTCTACGGCGGAGGCGACTGCGATCGTACGATCGGCGCGTGGCTCGCCGACCGCGGCATCCGGGAGAAGGTCGTCATCGTGGGCAAAGGCGCCCACCCGAGCGTCGACCGCAAACGCGTGACGCCGTTCGACATCGCGGCCGACCTCCACGACTCGCTGGCCCGGCTCAAGACCGACTACATCGACCTCTACCTGCTGCATCGCGACGACATCGACGTCCCCATCGGCGAGATCGTCGACGCCCTCGACGAACACCGGCGCGCGGGCCGCATCCACGCCTACGGCGGATCCAACTGGACTGTCGCCCGCATCCGCGAGGCGAACGCCTACGCCGAGGCCCACGGCATGGAGCCGTTCGTGGCGAGCAGCCCCCATTTCAGCGTCGCCGAGCAAGTGAACCCGCCGTGGGCCGGCTGCATCAGCCTCGGCGGCGCCGACGCCCGCGACGAGCGCGCGTGGTACCGCGAGCAGCAGATGCCCGTGCTCGCGTGGTCGAGCCTGTGTCGCGGCCTCTTCTCCGGGGCCTACACCCCCGAACGGCTCGAGACGGGCGACCCCGAACAGGACGGCGTCGTCGCCTGCTACGGCAACGCGGCGAACGCCGAGCGCCTGCGCCGCGTTATCGAGATGGCGTCCGAGAAGGGCGTGTCCGTGCCGCAACTGGCCACGGCCTACCTGCTGCACCACGATATCCGCGTGTTCCCGCTGGTAGGTTGCGCGTCGGGCGATGAGTACGCCGAGCTGACCGCGGCGTTCGACATCGCCCTCACAGCAGACGAACGGAACCGCCTGGATCTCGGTCGCGACGCCTGACGCCCTCCAGCGCTTGCAGCCGAGTCTAGACCGGAGGCGAACCCGCGTCCGCGGCGGAACCGTTCGAGGTATAGCGGACGACCGAGGTCTCGTCGACGAAGAACCGGCGCACGCCTGTCTTGCCGGCGACACGCGGATCGGCGTTGGCCGTGAACGCCGCGGGGGTGTCCGCATTGCCCAGGGTGACGTCCACGGTGATGAGGTAGCCGCGTGAGGCGCCCGAGCCCAAGCGCGTGTCGATGAACGGTCCTATGCCCCCGCCGGGGTTGACCAACTGCCCCAACGTGCCGTAGTCCCCCACCCCGTCTTCGTCGTCATCCACGATCCTCGCGGTCCTGAAGAGCGTCTGCGCGGTCGCGATGGTGCGCAGCGCACTGATCGCCTTCGACTCATTCGCCTGCATGCGCGCGCGCAAGAGCCGCGGCGCGGTGATCGCCATCAGCACCGCCAGAATGGCGATGACGATGGCGAGCTCCAGCAGCGTGAAGCCGTGGCCGCGCGAAGACAAAGAGAACCCTCCCGAATACGCCTCGCACAGCCGTGCGCACTCCTACGGTTACACCCGCTGCGCGGTAACCGCAGTATAGAGGAACCTCCCGTGCAAAGGAAGCCGAATCCGGGCGGGTCAGGCGCTTCGCTTCCTCAAGCGTCGTCTGCTAACCTGCATCGTGGCGATACGGCCGAGACGGGTAGGTTCTCTGAACTCGTAGGGACGCGTGACCCCATCGCCCATCGCGCGCCCGCGGTCTTGCAGCGCCCCTCGACAGGTCTGGAGCAAGGTAATCCATGAAGTTCATACACACAGCCGACTGGCAGATCGGCAAACCGTTCGCGGGGATCGGCGATCAATACAAGCGCTCCCTCGTCCAGAAAGCCCGCATCGATGCCATCAAACGCATCGCGGACGTGGCCCGCGACCAAAGCGCGCGGTTCGTCCTCGTGGCCGGGGACCTCTTCGATTCGCCCAGCGCCGACAAGACGACCGTTTCGGAGGCCTGCAGCGCGATAGGCCGGATCGGTGCGCCTGTGTATGTGATCCCCGGAAACCATGACCATGGCGGTCCGGGCAGCCTTTGGGAACAGGAGTTCTTCCAGCGCGAAAGCGGGAGCCTCGCGCCGAACCTGACCGTATTGCTGGACACCGCGCCTCTGGAACTCGACGACGCCGTCTTGTTCCCCTGCCCATTGCTCCGCAGACTGGAGTCCAGCGACCGCACGGAATGGCTGCGTGACCCAGGCGTGCTGCGGGGCGTCTCGTCTTCCAAGCCGCGTATCGTCTTGGCCCATGGCAGCACACAGGATTTCTCAGGCGCCGAGGACGATGAGGAACTGGGCGGCATGGCGCCCAATCGCGTCGACATTACAAGGCTTCCAATGGAGGAGATCGACTACGTCGCCTTGGGAGACTGGCATGGAGCGAAGCAAGTAGGCCCCAAGGCGTGGTACTCAGGAACCCCTGAAAATGACCGATTTGCAAAAGGAGAAGACCAGAAGCCCGGTCATATCCTCGTAGTCGAATCCCGTCGCGGGGAGTCGCCCCATGTCGAGATGAAGGCGACGGGCAGGTTGAGGTGGTCTGAGATCTCCTTCGAGTTCGCCGATGATAGTGGCGTCAACCGCTTCGAGTCACGGATTGCTGAAGAACTCGGACAGCGCGCCAATGAGGATCTGCTGCGACTGTCATTGAGCGGCTCCCTCGGGATTGAAGCATCCAACCGGATGGAAGAGATCATTGATTCCCTGAAGGCGAGGCTCCTCCGCCTCAAGCTCGATGATCGCACAACCATCGCTCCCACCGACGAAGAGCTTGAAGCATTGACCCGGCAGACGAGCGATCCCCTTATCGCAACCGTCGCGCAACACCTGGTCCGGATGACGAATTCCGCCGGCAGTGACCAACCCGAGACGGCGGCCCTGGCGCTCCGCGAGTTGCATGCCGCATATCGACAGGAGGGGCGGTCGTGAAGCTGCTGTCCGCCACGGTGCGCAACTACCGGATTCATCGAGAGACCCGGGTTGACTTTGACCCATCCCGATCGCTGATCGGAGGTCCGAACGAATCCGGAAAGAGTACATTCATCGAAGCCGTCCACCGGGGGCTCTTCCTCAAGTCCAAAATCACTGGCGGCGGCCAGGGCGGCATGCTCTCCGATATTCACTCCGGCAATCCGGAGGTGGAAATCGTCTTCACCGCGGAAGGCAAGGAATACAAGGTCATCAAGCGATTCAGTGGAAGCAATGGCACGACAACGCTGATCGAGACCGGTGGCGCCTCCTGGCAAGGAGATGAAGCGGAATCTCGTCTGAACGCACTGCTCCAGGTGGAGGACGTGGGCGGCGGTCGCGGCATCTCCGACCGCATACTGCAGCAATGGGCCCATCTCTGGGTCTGGCAGGGCAAGAGCGGGAACGATCCCTGCGGCGATGCCGCATCGCAGCAGACCGCGCTGCTGCAGCGTCTTCAAGAAGAAGGCGGCGCCGTCGCCATGCAGTCCGAATGCGACACGCGGGTGGCAGGCCGCTTCGCCGAACGCTACGCCAGCTTGTTCACGCAAGCGGGGAAACCAAAGGCCGGTTCTGAGTTGCAGCAGGCGGAGTCAACGCTGCAAACCGCCCGAGAAGCCCAACAGAAGGCCGCATCACGGCGCGATCGACTGGTCCAGGCGATGGCTGATTTCGAGGAAGCCGAGGAGACGATCAAGCGGTGCACGGCGGACCTTGAATCGTTGACCCGGCAGCGCAACGAAGTCGTCGGCAAACTGGCTGAAGCGGGAGAACTGAAGTCCCAGGAAGAACAGCAGGCGCTGACAGCTTCTCGGGCGAAGGAAAAGTTCGAGGACCTGAACAACGCCAACAACCAGATAGACGCCCTCCGGCGGGCAATCCAAGACTTGGAGACAGCCATCGCTCCGAAGCAGGCGGAATGCGAACAGGCCAGTTCCAAGCGGCGCACGCTCCACACACGCGCGCAGGATGCTGCGAGGGCATACGATGCGGCTATGGAGGAATCTCGGCGCATCCGCCAGCGCCGGGAACTCGCCCGATACTGGGTCGAGTACTTTGACTGCGAGACGCGATGCAACGAGTTATCCAAACGCCTGGAAGACGCGCACAGGATACGCGAGGCAATCAAGTCTCTCCGCGATGAACTGGCCCAGTTGCCAGAGATTGACGCCGATGCCCTGGAGAACCTTCGGAAGTTGAAGTCGCACGTCGACCAGGCCGAGGCGGCCCTGAATGCGATGGCTTCCGGCATTGAAGTCATTGAGGCGGACCAGCCGGTGCGCATCGGAGGCCAAGAGGCGCCTTCCGGAAGTGCACATACGGTGACCGAAGCTACGGACGTGCTTATCGGGGGGAAGGTCCATCTGCGCATCCAGCCCGGCGGCGAAAACCGCCTTGCTGAAGCACGGGAAGCCCGGCGCACGGCAAGAGAAGAACTCTCGGCGGCGCTGGACAGGCTCGGTGTTGATTCCGTTGAAAAGGCAGCGGAGACCCTGAGTACACGAGAGAGCATCGGCGCGGGAATGGAACGGGAGGAGTCCAGACTTGAGAGCCTCGACGACGGAAGCCTCGAAGACAGCCTGGCCGAGGCGCGAGAAGCCCTTGCCACCGCAAAGGGCGAGGTAGATCGCCGGTCGAAACTGGTCTCCGCCGCGGAAGAACCGGCAGACCGCGATGATGCTGTGGCTTGGCGAAATCGCGAGGACCAGGCCCTGGAACAGGCCGAAGACGACGAAGCCGAGAAGAAGGCTGAAGACCAGGCAGCGAAGGACGTCCTGAAGGAAGCCGAGAGCGCCTTGCAGGAGCTGAGTGCTCGAATCGACCAAGAGCGCGAGGAGATCAGTAACAAGCAGGCCCAGTTGCGGCTGCTCATTGAGAACCACGGCGAGGACGAACCTCGACTTCGGACCTTGCGTGAAGCTGAGCAAGCGCGCTCAGCAGCTCAGGAAGCGCTCGCGCGGACACACGCCGCGCTGGCGGAGCTGCGGCCCGAGCAGTTGGAACTGGACCAGGAACGGCTCAATCGAGCGATTCAGACCCAGGAAAGCCAGAAGCAAGATGCCGTCGAAAAGCGTGCCACAAGCCGTGCGGCGCTAACCCTGGACGGCACTGAAGACCCGCAGGCTGAGCTAATCCGCGCCAACGCGCGTGAGCAGGCCGCACGCGAACATTACGAGAGCGTGAAGCGCAAGGCCGAAGCCATCAAGCTGCTGAACCGGCTCTTTGGAGAGCAGCAAAGCGTACTGGCGCAGCATTTCACCCAGCCTCTGGCCGACCGGATATCGGACTACCTGAAGGGCGTCTACGGCTCCGGGGCCCGCGCCGTAGTGACCTTTGACGAGGGCGCCTTCAAAGGGATAGAGATCGTCCGGCCTGATGAGCACGCCGGCGCACGCTCCTTCGATGTCCTGAGCGGCGGCGCCCGCGAGCAGGTAGCCGCGGCCGTCCGGTTGGCCGTAGCCGAGGTGTTGGCTGCGGACCACGGCGGATCGTTGCCCGTGGTTTTTGATGACGCTTTCTCTTTCTCAGACCCGCACCGGGTGCAGAGCCTGCAGCGGATGCTGGACCTGGCCGCGAACCGGGGTCTTCAGGTCATCGTGCTCACCTGCAATCCCTCCGACTATGCGGCCTTGGGCGCCAGACAGACCATCTTCAAACCGGTCTCGGTGCGATCCGGCCAGACGGTCACGAACGGAACAGACGGCGCCAAGGACGCTGAGAAAGACGCGGACGCTGCGGCTCGGTCCTCAACGGACAGCCTGGTAACGGCGGAAGACTGCGATGCATTCATCTCCGCCCTGGAAAACCTCGGCGGAAAATCCGGCAACCAGGCGCTTCGCGAGAACCTGGGATGGACCGACGAGCACTATGCCGCGGTCAAGGACTACCTCATTGGTCAAGGGAGCATCGTTCCTGGCAAGGGACGCGGCGGAAGCGTGACACTGCGGGAACAATCCTGAGAACACGGTCGGAACCATCGCTCCACCCCTCTGGGAGACGCTTCGCACCCGTGTTGCGCCAATCCCTTCTTTTGACCGAACATGCGCGCGGTTGCTACGCTTTGTCGTCATCGGTTCGGGGGGAACGCCCCGTGCGCGTCCGTGGCTAGGCGCCCTGTGCCAGACCTGCCCGTTCGGCCATGGGAGCGTCCGACAAGAGAGAGAAGCATAGCGAATGAGCAGCCCCCCCGCCTCTAGCGGCGACGGCCCCGACCTGCGACCGCGGACCGCCGCGCTCTTGCTGACGCTGTTGATCGCGGCGCAGATCGCGGCGAACGTCTGGTGGATCCGCGTCGACAACCACCCGATCGTCGCCGACGAGGCGCTCCACATGGACGTCGCGCGCCGGTACCATGCCGCCCTGTTCCACGCCGAGACGCCCTCGCCGCGCGGCATCTTGCGCGCGCTGCACGCCATCGAGTTCCCCTATCCCCCGCTGCTCCACATCCTGGGCGCGCTCGCCATCGCCGCGTTCGGCGACTCGACGGATGCCATCGCGTTCACGGGCGTTCCGCTGCTCGCGGCGCTGGTCCTCGGCGTCTACCTGTTCTGTCGCACCTTCCTCGGTCGGGCGCCTTCCTTGTTTGCCGCGACGGTCGCGAGCCTGTGCCCGATCGTCTACGCGGCCTCGCGGTACTACATGACTGACTATCCCGCTGCGGTGATCGTGGTGTGGGGCTACTACGCGCTGGCGAAAAGCGACCGGTACCGGAACACCGGCTGGGTCTTCGCCTTCTCCGTCCTCAACGGACTCGGCTTTCTGGCAAAGCAGTCCACATGCCTCTTCTTCCTCCTGCCGTGTGCGCTGCTGATCATCATGGGGTTCGTCGCGTGCCTGCGGCGCGACGGCCGATTCCAGGTCGACCGCCCCGGCCTGCGCACGCTCACGCTCAACATGCTGCTCACCGGCGTCGTGACCATAGGGATCGCCGCGCCGTGGTACTTCCACACCCTCATGGCCCAAGAGGCCCACTGGACGGAGTACATGGCGCGCGAGCGGCCCTGGCTGCCGGAGGGCTGGGAGCACTGGACCGGATGGCCGCTCTACATGGTCAACGAGTGCGTCTTCTTGCCCACGGCCCTGCTCGCCCTCGCAGGCGCGGTCCACACGCTCCGGCGGCGCCATCGGCAGGATGCGGCCTGGCTCCTGCTCGTGTGGGGCATCGCGTCGTATCCGCTCGGCACGGAGCTGCTCCGCGTCATCCTCCCGCGCTACATGATCCCCGCCGTGCCCGCCGTGGGCGTCCTCGCCGCCCTGGCGGTC
Source organism: Candidatus Hydrogenedentes bacterium UBA6118 (assembly GCA_002422525.1). Lineage (GTDB taxonomy): Bacteria > Hydrogenedentota > Hydrogenedentia > Hydrogenedentales > SLHB01 > UBA6118. Next base: position 85,558 of record DIWA01000010.1, on the reverse strand, counting down.
TGGGCGATTCCCTGGACGCGGCTGCGGTTCGCGGCGATGGGCGCCTTCGCGGCGCTCTTGCTCGTGCAGTTCGCCAACCTCACCTTCCTCTCCCTCGGCCCGGCCGGCGCCGTCGAGATCCCGCTCGGACTGGGTAATTACTACGTCCGCACCATGCCGAACAAGGGCCTCGCAATCATCCAGGACCGGATCATCGCGGGAGCCTACAGCTTCTATCCGGCGTTCCGCGGACCCAACTGGGTCGACCGCGTCTTCGAGGAGATGCGCGCCGCGGAACTGTCCCGCGTGCAAGCGACCCAGGTCGAGGCGGGCTACGTCGTCTGCGGCATCGGAAAGCTCGCACTCGAGCTCCGCCAGGCGGAGTTCCGGCCCCGCGAGAACCCGCTCGATCCCGCCTCGCCCAGCCGCCACCGCCGCCCGTCGCCGTTCGTCCACATCGGAACGGCCGCGAAAGCGCCGAACATCGAAGTCGAGTTGCTCAAAGACCCGGCGCCTTCCGGCGCGCCTGTGACCTACACGCCCGAATCCGGCTCCATCGCGGCCTCCGTCCACGCGGACGAACAACTGCAGATCCGCATCGATCCGCCCAGTCTCCTCGATGCGCTGACACTCAGCTTCGCCGCGGAGGATCGTTCCGCTGTCCGCTACCGCGCCGTGTATCGCGATGCGGACGCCCAAGACTGGCGCGACTTCGACCCGCCCCTTCGCTACGGCGGCGACGCCCGAGCCGGGCGACCCGATCGCCGTCATTTCCATCGGTTCGAGCGCGCCAACGTCGCGGAGGTCCGCATTCTGTTCGAGGAGGCCGCGCGTCCCGCCGGCGAAATCGCGCTGGAGTCCCTGGGCCTGCTGCGCCACGCACCGCAACCGCGTGCACTGGCCTGCTGGGGACTGGCGAGCGACGGCGACGCGCTCCCCGACGCCATCGGACGCGCGGACTACGCCGTCGTCGCGGAGAAGGCGTTGACCCCGATCGCCCGGGAAGCCCTGGCGGAGTTCGAGGAGATCGCGCGGTTCGATCGCCCCGAATACGGGTTGCATCCGGCCCTGACGTTGACAGTCTGGGCGCGCAGGCAGGAGCCGATCATCACCTACGAAAGCGCGCCGCGCTTCCGCGTCCACGTCTCGGATTCGGACCCGACGGAAGGCGTCTGGGACGCCCCCTGGTGGATGCCCTCGGAACGCGCCCCGATGAATCCGACCCCGCACGCCTACTGGCGCGCCGCATCACCGGCCCTCATCGAGATCGAACTGGGCGAACGTTGCGCCCTCTCCGGAATCGAGGTGATCCCCTATGCGGCGGACGCCGGCGTGGGCGCGGTCCGCGCGTCGTACTGGGATGCGGAGACGCATGCATGGCGGCGCATCGGGGATCTCGATCCCGCGCGCACGCCCGTCGTCTCCCCCCCGCGATACGACGACCGCTTTGCAGAACGACGGGTCCCGGCGCCCTGGCCGGAACCCGTCGTCACGGATCTGCTTCGAATCGAGCTGGACGCGCGAGATCCCGCTGCCAACCCCTATATCTATGTGTCGGACATACTGATCTACGGTCGTCCGGCGCCGCCCGACGGCTAGATCGCGACGCGCTGGCGCGATGCCGCCGACTTGTACGCCGCGACCGTCACCTCAAGCGCCCTGAAACCGTCCTCTCCCGTGATCGCCGGCTCGCGCCGCTCGTTCACGGACTCGATGAAGTCGGACACCAGGCCCAAGTCCGGGTCGCCGCCCCAATAGGCCCACTGCGCGCGCATCGTCCGGTCGTCGTATACGTTGAGCTTCTGGTTGAACGCGTCGACTTCCACCACGCCCTTTTCGCCCACGAACTCCATTGTCACATCGCCCCACGTGGGAAAGCTCTTGGCGCGGTTCCAACTGGCGATGTGCGACACGATCGTGCCCCCGTCCATCTCCAGATGCAGCACGCCCACGTCATCGAGCGCGGTGTCACGGCCCATCAGGTGGCCGTTCTCGCAGTACACGCTCACGAACTCCTTCCCCAGCATCCACCGCAGCAGGTCCGCCACGTGCACGGTGTGGTCCATCGTCGCGCCGCCGCCCGAGAGCGCCTCGACGCCGAACCAGCCGCCGGGGAACTGGCCGTTGTTCGTGCAGGTCACCGCGTAGATGTCGCCGTATTTTCCGGCCTCCAGCTCCGCCCGCACCGCCTGGATCGACGGGATGTAGCGACACGGAAACGCCGTGCCCAGCCCGACGCCCGCCGAACGGCACGCCTCGATCATCGCCTTGCCGTCCTCGATCGTCGTCGCGAGCGGCTTCTCGCTCAACACCCAGAGGCCCGCCGCCGCCGCGCGCTCGGTCAGTTCGCGGTGCTTCACGTTCTCGGAGGTGATGACCACCCCCTCGAGCCCGCTGTCCAGAAACGCATCAAGGTCGTCAACGAACCGCGTGTTGTGCCGCTTGGCCGCATCCGCTCCGCGCTTCGGATCATCGTCCCACACCGCGACGAGTTGCGCGTCGGACCGACGGTTCACGCTCGCGGCATACGCCTCGGCATGCATGTGGGCGAAACTCATAATCCCAATCTTGGCCATACTCAAACCCCCTAACTCACAGCGGCGCTGCCGCAGGTTCCTCTTCCAATGCTTCCGGCTCGGCGGACATCTCGTCCGCGCCCGGCTCTGCCTCGTCGACCGGCGCTTCCGGCGCGATCGACGGGCCCTCCATGGGCTCGACGTGCAACACGCCGTCGCTGACGCGCACGCTCTTGATACGCCGCAGGTACGTTCTGATCTCCGAGTTGCGGTTCAGGTCCGCGGCCAGGTTCTCGGCCCGGAATCCGGCGATCATCTCCTCCGGCGCGGACCGTCCCCTCACGGTCGCCTCTGCGAGATAGACGTACAGCACGCCGTTGTCCACGGACACGTCGAACCCCGCGGACCCGTTCAGATACCGACCGGCGCCGATCAGCGGAATCCCGTCCAGCGGGATGCTCACCTCCGCGCGCACCCTGTCACCCTCGAGGCTGACATGCGCTTTCCCGCGCACGGTCTCCCAGTCGGGATGATTCTGAATCAGCGCATTGATCTCGTCACCCGTCAGGGTCAACGGCGCATCCGCCGTACCGGCCGCCAGCTCCTGCTTGAACGCCTCGAACCGATCCCGCAACTCCGCGTACGTCTCCGGATCCATGTCGGACTCCGGCAACGCGATCGGCGTCGGCTCCGTCCATTCGTCCACGAGCTTCCGCACGGCGGATCGCGCAAAGAAGAAGGTGAGCACGATCAGCAGTACGAACAGCAGCAGCAGCGCCCCGCAACCGATCGCCGTGAGCAACAGACAGTTGGGACCGCTCCGCTTCGGGGGCGGAGCGAACGGCGGCGGCGTGTACGTCTCAGACATGGGCTAGTCCTCCTGTGGGGTCCGGTCTCCTCGCATCCGCACCCGTCGGATCGACGGTTCCCAACGGTCACAACGCAACCGGCGCCCCCGTCCGCGCGGATTCAAGCGCACCGTGAGCGATTCGAACGGCCCAGACGGCGTCTTCCGGCTGCACCCGGGGCGTTCGCCCGTCGCGCATCCACGCCGCGAAGTCTTCCCACTCAAGCTGATACGGACTCACCGGCACGGGGCTGCCCGGCACGATCATGCTCGGCCCGCCGCCCGCCGTCTCCCGCATCATCGCGGAGATCGGCGCCTCCTTGCTGTCCAACGTCACCATGCCCTGGTCGCCGCACACCTCGACCTTCACGCGGAACCCGCCCGGGTGCGCCCACGTGCCGATCGTGTGCGTGATCAGACCCTGATCGAACCACATCGTCACCATCCCGTAGTCGAGCGGATCGGAGCGCTGCAGCGCCTGGCAGTAGACCCGAGTCGGATTCCCGAACACATATCGAATCCAGTCCAAATCATGGATCGAGCTGTCGAACACCACGCCGCCGCTCTGGGCATAGTCGTGGAACCAGGCGCCCTCGCCCCTCGGGTAGATCCCGCCGCGATACGTCTTCACGAACCCGACCTTGCCGATCGAACCGTTCTGCACCCGCTCGCGGATGGCCTCGAACTCCTGGAAGTACCGCACGACATGGCCGACGAGTAGTTTGACGCCGCTGCGCTTGACCGCCGCCAACGTCTCCTCGCCCTCCTCGGGCGTGCGCGTGAACGGCTTCTCGCAGAAGACGTGCTTGCCCGCCTCCGCCGCCGCTCTCACATAGGCGCCATGCGTCGGCGTCGGCGTCGCCACGGCCACCACCTCGACGTCCGGTCGCTTCACCAACGCAAGGCAGTCGTCCGCGGCCTCTGCGTTGTGCTGCTCAGCCAGCGCCTTCGCCTTGTCCAGACGGCTGTCGCCGCATGCGACCACTTCGAACCCGCAGCGCGCGGCCAGGGACGCGTGAATCGTCCCCATGCCGCCGCAACCGATGACGGCCAGTCTCATAACTATGGTCTCCCCTCGTTCTACAGCGCCATGATGTGGTCAAGGCCGGTCTTGACGTGCCGCAGCATGGCATCCCTCGAGTGCTCATAGGTCCAGTATTCGCCCGTCAGCGCCCCCTGATAGTCGATCTCGCGCAACGCCGCCATGACCGCCGGCCAGTTCACGTCGCCCTCCATGAGCATCACGAAACCGCCCAACGTGCCCACCGAACACCGGAAATCCTTCATGTGGACCGCCTTGACCCGCGACCCCAGAATGCGCAGCCACTGCTCGGGATACCCGTACGCCAGCATGTTGCCCACGTCGACATACGCCCCGATGTACGGGCTGTCGCACTGATCGATGAAGTCGCGCATCTCCGTGGGACTCAGCAGAAACTTGTTCCACACGTTCTCGATCGCGATCGCGACCTTGCGCGCTTCGGCATGGGGGGCGAGGTCGGCGAGGCAGTCCAGCGCATTCTCGACGGCGCGGTCGTACGGCGTCGTCTCGCTCACCGTGCCCGGCACGACAAGCAACGCCTTCGCGCCGAGCAGCCCGGCGATATCCAACGAACGCTTCGTCACCTCGATCGCGCGGGCCCGTTCCTCGGCGTCAAGCGAGGTCATGGCGTTCTTCCAGCCTTCCCCGCTGGCGACGCTGTGCAGGACGATCCCCTCGCGCTCGGCATGCGCGCGAATCGCCTCGATGTCGCGATCGGCCGCGTCCAGCCGGGTCGGCCCATCCGCGCCCACGCAGACCTCAAACGATTGGAATCCCAACGCCTTAACGCGCGAGATGCATTCCACGGCGGGAAGGTCGTCCGGGAACGCCCACTGATTGATACCCGACAACATGGTTCACACGCCTCCTGATTCCTGCGACCTCAGGCATTATAGCGACCTGCGCGAACGGGTCCAACCATCCAAGCGTGAAGGTTCACGCCCCCCATCGCCCGCAGCGCGTCGAACGCGGCCCGCCATCACACGTTGAACCGGAACAGAATCACGTCCCCGTCGCGGACGATGTAGTCGCGCCCTTCGAGCCGGGCGTGGCCCGCCTCCTTCGCCTTCGTCGCCGATCCCGCCGCGACCAGATCGTCGTAACCAATCACCTCCGCCCGGATGAACCCGCGCTGGATGTCGCTGTGGATCACCCCGGCCGCATCCGCCGCCCGCGTGTTCTTCGGGATGGTCCAGGCCCGCACCTCGGGCTCGCCCGCCGTCAGGAAGCTCATCAGCCCCAGCATGTCGTACGCCGCCTGCAGGAACCGCGTGCGCGACTCCTCGCCCAGGCCCAGCTCCTCGCGGAACCCCGCCCGCTCGTCCTCGGGAAGCTGCGCCACCTCCATCTCCATCTCGCCGCACAGGTCGATATGCACAAGACCCAGCGCCTCGGCCACGGCATGCAGCCCCGCCGGATCCTCGGACCCGATCGCGGCCTCGCCGTAGTTGCCCAGCAGCATCATCGGCTTGAGCGAGAGGAACTCGAACCCCTTGATCTCGCGCAGCTCCGCCGGGCTCAACTCCAACGTGCGCAACGGCTTGCCCGCCTCGATGTGCTCGCGCGCCCTGGTCAGGGTCTGCAGCTCCTGGTCCTTCTTATGCTCCTTTTCGAGCCGCTCGATGCGCTTCTCGATGATGATCAGGTCCGAGAGCTGCAACTCCTCCTCGAGCGCCCGGGCGTCGCGCGCCGGATCCACGCTCGACAGCGGATGCATCACCGCTTCGTTCTCGAACGCGCGCACCACGTGCACCAGCGCTTCGGCGTTCTTGAGCAGCGTCAACGCGGCGGGGTTCAGCGCGCGTTCATCGCCGGCCGACTCGTTCGGCGCGATATCCACGAACTGAAACTCCGCGTACGTCACCTTCTTCGGCTTGTACATCTCGGCAAGGCGGTCCACGCGCGCATCGGGCACCTTGATCACCGCCACGTTGGCGTCGCGGCTCCCGAAGGCGCCGACCTCAGCCCGCGCCCCGGTCAATGCGTTGAATACGGTGGTCTTGCCCGATCGGGCGAATCCGACGATGCCGACTTTCATGTTCCGTTCACTCCACGTCCTGATATCCAGGGCGAAAACCGCAGCCGTCCACGCAGTGCAAGCGGCCACGCTTGCGCCGCTTGGCCGGGCCGGTTGGGGGCGATCCGCGCATCGAGGAGAGCGCCGGGATGCCTGCCGAGACCCCGGCGAAGCGCAAGGCGGACGCCGATGTCGAAGCGCCCGTCACGGCTAAGAAGATATCGCGGCCGACCGCGCGCGGGCAAGTTCGTTCGGCATGCGCCGGTTTGGTACACTACCCCTCTATGACTTCAGACAACGACAAACCGCTGATCATACAGTCGGATCGTTCCATCCTCATCGAGACCGACGGTCCGGCGTTCGAAGATGCGCGCGACGCCATCGCTCCGTTTGCGGAGCTGGTCAAGTCGCCCGAACACATCCACACCTACCGGATCACCCCGCTCTCGCTGTGGAACGCCGCCGCGGCGGGCATGAACGCCGAGGAGATCCTCGAGCGCCTCTACGCCTACAGCAAATACGAGACGCCCCAGAACGTCGTCGTCGACATTCGCGAGACCGTCGCCCGATACGGCCGTCTCCGGATGTTCAAGAACGAGCGCGGCGAACTCATCGTCGAGGCGGACGACGAGCTGCTGGTCCGCCAGCTCGTGAACCAGAAGGCCATTCAGCCCTACATCGCCGGCGTACCCGAGCCCAATCGGATCGCCATCCGCGACATCGACCGCGGGAACATCAAGAGCGCCCTGATCAAGCTCGGGTTCCCCGTCGAGGACCTCGCCGGCTACATCGAAGGCGCCCCGCTGCCGCTCGAGCTGCGCGAATCAGCGCTCACCGGCCGCCCCTTCGGACTGCGCAAGTACCAGCGGGAGGCCGTCGACGCCTTCTACGCCGGCGGGTCGAACCAGGGCGGCAGCGGCGTGGTGGTGCTCCCCTGCGGCGCGGGCAAGACCGTCGTCGGCATCGGCGCGATCCATCGCCTCCAGACCCAGACCCTGGTGCTCACCACCAACACCGTCGCCTTGCGCCAATGGAAAAACGAGCTGCTCGACAAGACTACCCTCACTGAAGATCAGATCGGCGAGTACAGCGGCGAGAGCAAAGAAATCCGGCCGGTGACAATGGCGACCTATCAGGTGCTGACGTACCGGAAGACTAAGGACGGGCCCTTCCTCCACTTCAGCCTGTTCGACGATGGAAACTGGGGCCTGATCGTCTACGATGAGGTCCACCTCCTGCCCGCGCCCGTGTTTCGCGCCACCGCGTCGCTCCAGGCGCGCCGACGCCTCGGGCTCACCGCCACCCTCGTGCGCGAGGATGCCCGCGAGGACGACGTCTTCTCGCTCATCGGACCGAAGAAGTACGACGTGCCCTGGAAGGTCCTCGAGCAACAGGGCTGGATTGCCCAGGCCGTGTGCAGCGAGATCCGCGTCCCGCTCGACGAGGAGGATCGCTACACCTACGCCGTCGCCGACAAGCGCGGCAAGTTCAGGATCGCCTCGACCAACCCCATCAAGGATCGCACCTGCGAAGAGCTGGTCGCCCGCCACAAGGGCGATAACATTCTGATCATCGGCCAGTACCTGGACCAACTGCGCAAACTGGCCAAACGGTTCAGGGCGCCCATCATCACGGGGCAGACGCCCAACGGCAAGCGCGAACAGCTCTACAAAGACTTCCGCACCGGCAAGAGCCGACTGCTCATCGTGTCGAAGGTGGCGAACTTCGCCATCGACCTGCCCGATGCCAATGTCGCCATCCAGGTGTCCGGCACCTTCGGCTCTCGCCAGGAGGAGGCCCAGCGCCTCGGCCGGATCCTGCGCCCGAAGGCCGAGTCGAGCGTCGCCCGGTTCTACTCGCTCGTGTCCCGCGACACCTGCGACCAGGACTACAGCGTCAAGCGGCAGCTTTTCCTCACGGAGCAGGGCTACCGCTACGAGATCCTGAACGCCGAGGACCTCTGATTGCCGCCGCGACCGCGCAAAATGTGAATTGCGAGAGCGAACGTCAACAGAACCCGCTGCGCCGCCCCGCGCCGCGCGTCTCCCCATGAATGGAACGCCGCTCCCCATCGTCTGTAGCTATAGAACGCAGTCAACCAGACAAGGAGATCGTGCGATGAACACGCAGCGTCTGCTGACAACGATGATCGCGTCGATCCTGCTCGCGGGAGGCGCACTCGGTGATGCGGTGATGCACGGCCGCATCAGCGCGGAGACCGGCGGAGCCCTGATCCGCGGGTCGGAAGACGCCGACTGGAGCTACGCCACGGTCAACACGCTCGTGCTGCCCGGAGACACCCTCTGGGCGGATGAGCGCGGAACGGTGGAGATCGAGTTGTACGGCGGCACGTTCATCCGTTTCGCCGACAAGAGCAAGGCCGAGATCGCCTCGGTGCCGCCGGAGGCGCTGATCCGCGGCTGGTCCGGCTCCTTCTATGTGCAACGCCTGGCGCGCAGCACGGGCAATGTCGCCCTGTCGACCCCCGCCGCGACGATCCGCATCGACAAGGACAGCATGGTCCGCGTCGACATCGTCGGCGAGGGTTCGACCACCGTAAGCGTACGCTGGGGCGGCGCCACGGTGGAGACGGTGTCAGGCCGTCCCGTGATGCTCGGCCGCAACCAGCGCACCTACGTCGACCCGGGGCTGCTGCCGTCCACGCCGTCCTACTTCGATGCGACGGTCGAAGATGACTTCGACATGTGGAACCGGGAGCAGGCGCGCTTGCTCGCCCTCGGCGAAGACGCCTTCCAGGCGCCCGTGCAGGAGACCGCCCCGCCCCTCGGCGCGACGTCCCTCGCCGGCTACGGCGAATGGGTGACCATCGACAGCCAGCCCTACTGGCGGCCGACGGTCGTCGTCGATTACGTGCCGTATCGCGTCGGCTACTGGAGCTACGTGCCGCGCCACGGCCATGTGTGGGTCGGCGGATACCCGTTCAGCTACGTCACCAGTCACTACGGCCGCTGGATCCGCCATCCGAGTTACGGCTGGTGCTGGACCTACCGCCAAGGCTGGTCGCCCGCATGGGTGGCGAGCTATCGCTACGGCGATAACTATGTCTGGTCCCCGCTCGACATCTACGACCGCCCCGTGACCTATGGCGAGGCCCACTTCCGGATCGGCGACGTCAACATCAGCATCGCCACGAGCTCCTACTGCTCGGCCAACGACCTGGCCTGGGGCCCGGCCATGGTCCACCCGATGCAGCCGCAGATCGTGAACGTGGTCAACCAGGAAATCAACGTGTGGAACTTGGGCAACCAGTATCGCGTCCCGTCTTTCGCGCGTCCGCAAGGCGACGGCCGACCCGTGCTGCAAGTGCGTGACTACAACCCGCAGCGCGTGATCCGCGGCCCGGAGGCCGGCGGCGGACAGGGCCTTGTGGCGCGGGCCAGAGCGGCTTCGCTCGAACAGGCCAGCGTGCGCGACCCGTTCCGCGCGGCGGCGGCCCCGGGATCGCGCGGCGTCCGCACGTCCGTGAATTCCGGAACGCGGAACGCCCAAGTCCGTTCCACACGGGTCGTGCCCGAGGCGCGCCAACAGGCCGCCACCGCCGTGCGGCGCATTGAGCGCGGCGACGTCGGCATCCGCGCCCGCGGCGACGCTGCGCAGGACCGGGACGGCCGGATCACCGCTGAACGCACCCTCGGCAACATCCGCAACGAACGCGGCCCCGAAAGCGAGCGCGTCACGCGTCGCACGATGGATCCGCTGACGCCGTCGGATTTGGGCGGCGGCGATCGCATCACCCGCCGCACGGATGGCGTCGACCGGACGCCGACCCGAGTGCAGACGCCCTCCCCGACGCCGGCCCCTTCTCGCGAGGCGGGCCCGGACCGGACGCGCACGCCCGAACGGACCCCCGATCGCACGCCCGCGCCTATACGCGGGCCCGAGTCGGTGCGGCAGACCCCTATCCCCACGCCGCAGCAGGCGACCCCGCGGTCCACGCGCACGCCCGATCGCACGCCCACGCCTATACGCAGGCCCGAATCGGTGCGGCAGACCCCTATCCCCACGCCGCAGCAGGCGACCCCGCGGTCCACGCGCACGCCCGATCGCACGCCCACGCCTATACGCAGGCCCGAATCGGTGCGGCAGACCCCTACCCCCACGCCGCAGCAGGTGACCCCGCGGTCCACGCGCACGCCCGATCGCACGCCCACGCCTATACGCGGGCCCGAATCGGTGCGGCAGACCCCTACCCCGGCTCCCCAGCAGGTGGCCCCGCGGTCCACGCGCGGCCCCGTCACGGTACGCCAGACGCCGACGCCTGCGCCGCAACGTCTGCAGCCTCGTTCCGCACAGACCACGCCCGCGCCGCGTACCAACTCCTGGCAACGTCCGAGCGCTCCCCGACAGAGCGCGCCCCAAGTGAGGGCCCCGCAGGCCTCGCGGAACGCCGCGCCGACCCGCGTCGCGCCGCGCGTCGCCCAGCCCAGCCCGCCTGCGTCGCGACCGCAGGTGCGGGCGCCAAGCCTCCGCCCGAACCGCAGCGCGGCCCCCGCGCCCTCGCGCCTGAACACGGGGACGCTCGGGAACCGCGCCCGTGGGCGGTAGACCACGACATGCCCGTTGACGCACGAACCGCGGGGCATACCCGACACGGAGGTGCATGAGATGCGCGCAACAGAGCGATTCCCATACAGGACGCTCGCCGGCGCAACGGCGGCCATCGCAGTCGCCCTGCTGGCGACCGGCTGCCCCGGCTACTACCCCTATCCCCCCGAAGACGGCGGCACTGACTGGCAGGCCGAGTATGACGCGGGCTTCGACGCCGGGTTCGCCCTCGATGAGTGGTATTGGGACGGCTATTTCGATGGCTACGACACCGTCGACTATTCGCCCATCTACTACGACGATAGCGAGATCCCATACGTCGAAGACCCGGCCTATGACGCCGGTTACTGGGACGGCGTGTGGTACGCCTACAACGACGGCTACTTCGTCGACTACCACTACGCGTTCGTGCTCGGCTTCAGCGAGGGCTACGACAACGCGTTCTGGCCCGACTATCTCGACTTCCTCGCGTCAGACGTACACGTCGAGCTGTGGAACGGCGGATGGACCGACGGCTACAACGACGGCTTCTCGGAAGGGCGCGTGTTCGGCGCGAACGACTACGAGCAGGGTCTGTTGTTCAACTGGCTCGACGCCCTGTGGGACTACCAGGCCGGCACGGATCTCTACTTCGAGGAGGTCGGCTATGGTACAGGCGAATTCGGTCCGGTCTACCTGTATGAGTACGGCGTGAATCCGCACGACGCGAAGAGCGCGCCAAGGTTGGTTGATCGGCGAACGGATCGCGCGCTCGAGCGCGGCATCCGCGCGACGTCGCGGGCTGACGCCAAGGACCTCTCCACGGAGTCGATGTACCGGCCATGGAACGCCGAAGCCGAGGCCGAGTACGCCTACACGCCGTCCACCTCGCTCCGCAGCGACCGCGAACTGCGCCTCGAGACGACCTGGCTCGAACGCATCGAGGCCTATCGCTACGACGCCAAGCGCGCAGACGCGGATCGGCTCGACGCGCCGGCGCCGCAGCGCGCCCGCGTCGCAACCCCGTCCGCGCAATAGCGCCGACCGACAACCGACAACGCTTCCCGCCCGCAGCGAGCGAGGGAAGGCCGCCCACAACGCGGTCGCCCTCGCTCGCGTTGTCTGCCTCTCCCCCGCCGCTTCGCCTTGACGTCCGAATCGCCCTGCGGTAGGCTTTTCCACACGCGAGCGAGTGATGCTACGACAGGCCCGGCGCCGACCAACGCTCCTCGGCCCCCGGGAGAACATCCAAACGGAGGTGCGGAACCATGGCACTGACCCCATCCACGATGCTGCCGCTGGGCACGCAAGCGCCTGATTTCTCGCTGCCCGATACGGACGGGAAAATGGTCAGCCGGAGGGATTTCGACGGCAAGAAGGGGTTGCTGGTGATGTTCATCTGCAACCACTGCCCCTACGTCAAGCACGTTCGGCAGGAGCTGGCGCGCATCGGCGAGGAGTACCAGAAAAAGGACATCGGCGTGGTGGCCATCAACGCCAACGACGCCGCCAGCTACCCGGAAGACAGCCCGGAGGCCATGAAGCGGGAGAAAGCGGCCCAGGGCTACACGTTCCCCTACCTCTACGATGCCACGCAGGAGACCGCGAAAGCCTACACCGCCGCCTGCACGCCGGACTTCTTCGTGTTCGATTCGCGCGGCCGACTGATCTATCGCGGCCAGCTCGACGACAGCCGCCCCGGCAACGACACGCCGGTGACCGGCAAGGACCTCCGGCACGCGCTGGACACGCTCCTCACGGGCGAGACGATCTCCCTCGAGCAGAAGCCCAGCATCGGCTGCAACATCAAGTGGCGCCGCGGCAACGAGCCGGACTACGCGAAGTAGTCCCGCGCCCCGTCATCGGCCTCACGCGTTCCCCGCCCCCGCCTCGCGCGGGGGCTTCTTCATTGCGGCCGGCCGCCCCAGCACGCACACCGCGAACACGATCGGCGACGTGATGACGTAATGCCACGGCCACGCCACCGCCAGACCGGTCCATCGCGGCAGGAAGTCGGGTTGCAGCAGCAAGACGACAAAGAACCCGATGACCACGCCGGTGATTACCGAAGCGTTGTTGCCGCGTCGGGTGAACAGCGCCGCGCTGAAAACGCCCAGCAACGGCGCCAACGCGAACGCCATGACGCCCAACGCGAAGTCGATCAGCGAGTTCGACCCCCGCTGGTGGAGGAACACGGCGAGGATCGCGAAAAGCGTCAGCAACAGGCCCATCGACACGACCAGGACGCGCGACGTCTGCAGATCGGATTTCCCCGTTCGCGGCGAAGGGCGCCCCTGCGCGCGCGCCCGCCGCTCACGCCACGGCCAGTACAGATCGGCCACCGCCGCGCTCGCCATCGCGTTGATCGCGGAGTCGAACGTGCTCAGCGCCGCCGCGAACAGCCCCGCCATCGCCACCCCGCGAATCCCCGCCGGCAGGTGGTTCAGCAGAAACTGCGGGTACACCCGGTTCGTGTCGACAATCGGGTCGAGCGGCGCCGCGTCGCCCATCAAATCCGGCCGACCGTAGAAGATCGCCAGCAACAGGCCGATGACCAGGAACAGGAACACCACGGGGACGCCCAGCAGAATCGACGCGATCATCGACCAGCTCGCTCGAAGCGAAGAGCGCGCCGTCATCGTCCGTTGCAGCATGTCCTGATCCACGCCGTACGATGCGGTGTTCGAGAAGGTCGCCGCGATCAGCCCCGTCCACAGCGTGAACGACAGCGCCGGGTCCAGACGCAAGTCCAGGATGCGCAGCTTGTTCACCGTCGTCTCCGCGCCCGTGGCGGGATCGACCGTCGGGAACTCGCGCCATGCCGCGATCATCTCCGTGGGCGTCAGCGGAATCGCCCGCGCAAGCAGGTAGATGCTGAGCAGCGCCGCGGCGACCACGGTGATGATCTGCACCGTGTCCGTCCAGATCACCGCCTTGATCCCCCCGGTCGCCGTATAGATCGTCCCAACGACGCCGAAGATGAGAATCGCCAGAATCAGGTCGCGCGTCTGGGTGTCGCCGTAGAGCATCAGCGCGAACGCGATGCCCGCCATAAACAGCCGCGCGCCGGACGACAACAGCCGACCGAGCAAGAACATCGCGCTGGCCGCCACGACCGACGGCTCCCCAAAACGCTTGCCCAGATACCCGTAGATCGTGATCGTGCCCGACCGGTACAGGGGCGGAATGAACAGGAACGCCACGACGAACGCCGCCGTGACCCCGCCCACGTTCATGATGAGGTAGGTCAGATCACCCGAGAACGACTGCTGCGGCGCGCCGATATACGTGGCCGCGCTCAGCGACGTGGCCAACACGGACAAGGCCACCGCCCACAACGGCATCCGACGCCCCCCGAGGAAGTACGAGTCGGCGTCCTTCTGTCCCCGCCCGGCATACAGACCCAGGCCTACCGTCAACAACAGATAGCCGACCAACACGGTCCAGTCGAGCAAACTGAATGCGGAGTGATGTTCCGGCATGGCGCGCATCCTAGCGCACCCGGGCCGGCGCGGTCCAGCGGTCGCGCTCCGCGACTCCGTGCGCACCGATCGCATTTACATTCGCAGACCGATGTCCTATGCTGTGGAACATGCAACCTCGGGACGAGAGAGCTGACTGGGTTTCCGCTCCGACCACCGAGCAGAACCGCATCGGAAGGGGATTCCGCCAATGAGCAAGAAGGAGCAACGCGTCTACCTCATCAGCAACGGCGACTTTCGCGAGTCCGCCTGCGTCACCTGTTGGCCCAAGCAGGACGAGACCCTCAAGGCCGTCAAAGCGGCCTTCAAGAGCCTGGACCGCAAGTACGTGGTCATCCCGAAGTACGATGAGAAGCGCAAACACGGCTTTCTAGACACGCAGCACGTGAGCGCGGAGGCGATCAGCAAGATCGAACCCGACGCCCCCGTGGTCATCGTGTTGAGCATCTGGGCGTTCGCACACCACGTCGCGGGCCCGCTCGCCACCCACAAAGGTCCAATCCTGCTCCTGGCCAACTTCGACGGCACATGGCCCGGGCTTGTCTCGCTCCTCAACCATTCCGCCTCGTTCGATCGCCTCGGCATCCGCCACTCCCGCATATGGTCCGAGACCTTCCTCGACGACCCGAAGTTCATGCAACAACTCAAGGAATGGTGCGACAAGGGCTCGCTCGAACACCCGACGGACCATCTCGCCGACGCCGCGAGCCTGAAGCTCGCCCCCGCCGCCCAGCGCCTCGGCGACGCAGTCGCGGAAGATATCCTCACAAACAAACGCATCATGGGCCAGTTCGACCCCGGCTGCATGGGCATGCTCAACGCCGTCATCGGCCCGGATAAGCTCGCGTCGATCGGCATGCCGGTCGAGTACCTCAGCCAGTCCGACCTCCTCGCCGAGATGGGCCTCGTCTCCGACCTCGAGGCGCAGAAATGCCTCAACTGGCTCGTCAAACGCGGGACCTGGTTCGACTGGGGTACGGACCAGTTCAAGGACCTCACCCACAGCCAGACGCTCTCGCAGATGAAGATGTATATCGCCGCCTGCCGCATGGTCGAGCGCTACGGCCTCAGCGCCGTGGGCATTCCCTATCAGCTCGGCCTGGCCCGGTGCTGTCCCGCCTCCGACTTGCCCGAGGGCATGCTGAACAACACCGACAGGCCGAAGGTCAAGAGCCTCGAGACGCGCAAGACCATTCGCCCCAACAGCCCGATCCCCCACTTCAACGAGGGCGACATCGGCGCGGGCGTGCCCCAGCTCCTCATGAACGAGATCTACACCCGCAAGGGCATGCCCCCGGAGACGACCCTGCACGACGTGCGCTGGGGCCGCGAGTACGACGGCAAGTTCGTCTGGGTGTTCCTCATCTCCGGCGGCGCGCCGCCCGCGCATTTCGGCGGTTGGGAGCATGCCAAGGTGTATCGTCAGGACCCCATGTACTTCCCCATGGGCGGCGGCACCTGTTCCGGCGTGTCCAAGCCCGGCGTGATCACCTGGGCGCGGTTCTACGAAGCCTTCGGGCAGATCGGCATGGACTGCGGCGTCGGCGAGATCGTCGAGCTGCCCGAAGCCGAAGTGGCCGACCGCCTCGAGCGGACCTGCAAGATCTGGCCCCTCGCCAGCGCACACATCCCCGGATACGGCCGCGACGAACTCATGGCCACCCACATGTCCAATCACATCGTCACCGGCTACGGCGACATCTTGCAGGAACTCGTCGCCGCATGCCTGCGTCTGGGCATCCCGACGCGCGTCGCCGGCGACGTCAAGAACACGCTCGCCTAGCGCAGCGCCCCTGCACAGCGAACGCAGCTTCCCCGGGGACGGACCGCGGTCCGTCCCCGGTTCGTTTCCCCCTCCGCCGGGTGTCGCGAATTGCATCGCATCAATCGCCCGCCCCGCTCCATTCTGATGCGGTCTCGAAGCCTCTGCTCTCCGATCTCCTGTTGACCCAGACGGCTTCGTCTCGCATAAACAACGCGATTCCAATAACTTACGCCTGACACGCCGCCGCCGGCCCCGGGTTGGCGCCACGGTTGCTCCTATACAGGCGTCAACGAAATGGCGAGCGCCGCAAGGGCGGCGAGCACAACGAAGGAGGGATCAGAGATGGCTGTTCGAAACTGGGACCCGTTCCGGGAACTCGATGATCTCCGCAGACAGGTCGAGCGTGCGTTCGAGGAGTTCACGGGCGACTGGCGTCCTCGCTTCACGTCCGCGTTCCTCCCGGGAATGTCGGCGCGCAGCTACCCGCTCATCAACCTCAACGAGGACAGCGACAGCTACCACGTGACGGCCCTCGCGCCGGGGCTCGACGCAGAGTCGCTCGAGATCTCCGTGCTCGACAACACGCTCCGAATCGCCGGAGAGAAGCAGGCGATCAACAAGGAGATTCGGCCGGAGGCCTACCACCGCAATGAGCGCGGCGCCGGTCGGTTCGTCCGGACGATCACCCTGCCGACGCCGGTCAAGAGCGACGGGGTGACGGCGGAGTACACCGACGGTCTGCTCAAGTTGACCCTGCCGAAGGTCGAGGAGGCCAAGCCGAAGCGTATCGAGGTCAAGGTCGCTTGAGCGTCGGCTACGGAACGCACGACACGTGATGACAAGGGAAAGGATCATACCCGCAGGAGGTGACGTACGATGAAAGAGAGCACGGTTCCAACGAAGACCGACAACCAGCGCGCCGTCGCTGAAACGCGCGAGGAAACCCGGACGCTGACGCCTCCGGTGGACATCTTCGAGACGCCCGAGGGCTTGGGCGTGGTGGCCGACCTGCCCGGCGTCACGAAGGACCAGGTCGACATCAGCGTCGAGAACGGCGTACTGACCATCAAGGGCATGGCGTCCGCGAAGGAAGAGGCGGAGCCCGTATACCGCGAATTCCGGATCGCCAACTACTTCCGGCAGTTCCAGCTCAGCGAGGAAGTGGATCAGGACAAGATCCAGGCGGAGATGCGGAATGGCGTGCTGAGCATCAGCCTGCCGAAGAAGGAAGCGGCCAAACCGCGGCAGATCCAGGTCAAGGTCGCGTAAGCCCCTCCGTCCCCCCGCGCGCGACGCGGTTCAGATACACGGACGGCGACCGATCCCGCTGAATCGGTCGCCGTCTCCATTTCCGACGCGCCCCATGGCGCGCGCAATCGAATCCTTGCCTAGAAGTCGTAGTCGTCGATGTTGTCGATATCGAACACCAGCGGATCGCCCAGGATCACCTCATCGCCGACCACCTCGACCTCGCCGAGCCGCCCCGCGGTGAACGACGTCGCGCCGGGCGCCAAGTCCCCGTTCGCCGCGGCGACCGCCACGTGCGTGGTCAGATAGCCCAAGTTCACCACGTCCCACAGCACGAACTTCTTGACCGTCCCGTCCTTCACGTATTCGCGCATGTCGTTCGGCGTGGCCAGCCCCGTCAGGAACACGCGGTCAGCCGAACCCGTCTTGCGCAGCGCTTCCGCCGCACCCGGCAGCGCCACCGACGTGATCGCGAAGATGCCGTCCAGATCCGGATACGCCTTCAGGCTGTCGATGGTCACCTGCGTCGCCATCGCCTTGTCTTCGCCCGGCGCCTTCGGCGTCGGAGACAGATTCACCAGATCCGGATACCGCTCCCGCCGGTACTTCTCCATCTCCTCCATCCAGATGTTCTGATTCGCGGCCGTCAGCGACCCGGTGATGATGATGTACTTGCCGTCCGGCCCGATCCCTTCCACCATCACGTCCATCAGCGTACGCGCCACGCCCTCCGCGGTGCACTGGTTTACAAAGAAATCACGCACTTCCGGCTTCGAGTCGGCGTCCCACGTCACTACCTTCACCCCGCGCCCCTTCGCGCGGGCCAGCACCGACGCGATCGCGTCCGGGTCATTCGGCGCCACGGCGATCGCGTCGTAACGACGCGCCAGCCACGAATCGACCATCTGCGCCTGCTTCGTCACATCACTGGTCACCGGACCGTCGTACGTCAAGTCCACGCCCAGCTCCTCGCCCGCCTCTTCCGCGCCCAGTTGCGCGGCGTTGAAGAACGGAATGCCGATCAGCTTCGGCATCACCCCCACCTTCAGCGCGCCCGTGTCGGCCGCGGAGCCATCCGCGCCGTCCGATGCGCCGGGTTCGCCGGAGTTGCACGCCGCGGCGGTTACGATCACTAGCAGAAGCAGGGGCAGCAGGGCTCTCATTGTTCTTCTCCACTCGTTCTCGACGCCATCCACTCGTTGAACACGGCGGTGACGACCAAGACCAGACCGATCACGATGATGGTGTTCTGCGACGGAACGCCGGCCAAATCCAGACCAAACCTGAGAATACCGATGATCAACAGCCCAAGCAAGGATCCGATCATCGACGCGTGGCCCCCGCTGATCCGCGTGCCGCCGATCACCACGCACGCCACGACGTCGAGCGCCATATCCTGCGCCGTGTCGGCGAGCGCCGTGTTCACCTGCGCCGTATGAAACATCCCCGCGAGCCCGCACAGGAGGCCGCAGCCCGTGAACAGCCCGAAATTCAGCGCGGGCACGTTGATCCCCGCGAACGCCGCCGCGATCTGGTTCTCCCCCATCAGTTCGGTGAACCGCCCGACCCACGACCGACGCATGAGCGCCCACCCGAGCGCGAACGCAATGATCAGCACGATCACCGACACGGGCACGTAGGCCGGAGCCGCCCCGGATCCCGGCACGGGAAACGCATCGCCTTGGCCCAGCCACCGGAACGACGCGGGAAAATCGCCCACCGGCCGCTGCTTGCCCAGCAACCCCATCGCCAGGCCGCGGAACAGCGTCATCGTCGCGAGCGTCACCACCAGCGCCGGCACCTGCACGTAGGCGACGACCAGACCGTTCAGCGCCCCCGCCGCGCCGGCCACGAGCACCGCGCACCCGCCCGCGGCCCAGATCGGCCAGCCGGCATCACGGTACAGCAGGCCGACCACGATGCCGCTGAGCGCCAGGATCGAGCCCACGGACAGGTCGATCCCGCCCGTCGCGATGATGAACGTCATCGCGATGGCGATCAGCCCGGGCGCCACCCAATAGCGCGCCTGATCGAACAGGTTCTGCAGATCGAGGAAGTACTCCACGCGCCACGACATCACGGCGAACAGGCCGACCAGAACGAGGAAGAGCACCGCCTCGCGGCTTCGGATGATGCGCAACGCCGCGTTCATGACCGGGCCCCCCGCGCGCGCTGCATCAGCGCATCGAGGATCACCGCCAGCAGGATCAGCCCGCCGACGAAAAGGTCCTGCCAGTAAGAGCTCGCGCCGAGCAGGATCAGAATGTTGTGCACCATCGCCACCAGGAACGCCCCCAGCAGACCGCCGATCGCCGAGCCGCGCCCGCCCAGGATGTTCGCCCCGCCGATCACCGCCGCGGCGATCGCCTTGAGTTCCATGCCCTGGCCGGTGTTCGCCTGCACCTGGCCGTAGTAGCCCGAGTCAAGCACCGCGGCCAACCCGACAAGCGCGCCGGACACGCCGAACACGAACAGCATGAGCCGCGTCTTCGAAAGTCCGATCTGCCGAGCGGCCGTCTCCGAGTTGCCCAGCGCCAGCACCCGTCGCCCGGTCAGCGTGTATCGCAGAAGCACATGCACGAGCACCGTCACGCCGATCGCGTAGTAGCACACTTTCGGAACCCCGAGCAGGTTGCCGTCGGCCAGCGCGCGGTACGCGCTCGGCAGGTCGCCGATGTTCCGGATCTCCGCCCCGCCCATCACGATGGACAGCAACGATGCGTCCGGCGGACGGCTCGGGTACGCCATCGCCAGCAGCATCATGCCGCGATAGATGCTCAAGCCCGCCAACGTGACGATGATCGGATGGATCCGCCCGAGCCGCGCCGCCCCGCCGTTCACCAGACTCAGCACACAGCCCAGCATCATCGCGATCGCCAGCGCCGCGGGCGGCGGCGCGCCGGACTTCGCGGCGATGCATGCCACCGCCGCCACGAGCCCCATCATCGAGCCGACCGAGATGTCGATGCCCCCCGCGCAGATCACCAGGATCGCCCCCTGCGCGATGATCGCGGGCAGCGCCGCTGCCGTCAGAATGTCGAAGAAGTTGGAGACGGTCGCGAACGAGCTCGGCCGCGCCGCCGACATCGCCAGACCCAGCAGCACGATGAAGGCCAGCAGGCCGCCCTCGCGGAACCGCAGCAGCCGCGTCCAGTCGCGTTGCGTCTCCGCGGCGGCCTCCGCGCCGGCGGAGGAACGGGGCACCGCCGCCGCGGCGATCGTCTCTTCGGAATCGACCTTCGGATCGAACACGCCGGTCAGCCGCCCCTCGGACAGCACCGCGACGCGATCGCTCATCGCCATGATCTCGGGCAGCTCGGAGCTGATCAGCACGATCGCCGCCTGGCGCTCCGCCATGTCGCAGATCAGCTTGTAGATCTCTGCCTTTGCGCCGACGTCGACGCCGCGCGTCGGTTCATCCAGCACGAACACACTCGGGTTCGTCGACTCCCACCGGCCGAACACGACCTTCTGCTGGTTCCCGCCGCTCAGCGTGCCCATGGTCTGTTCCTGCGACGCGGCGCGCACGTGCATCCCCGTGATCACGCGCTCCGCCAGATCCCGCTCGTCGCGTCCCCGGATCCACCCGAACCGCGACAGCCGCCGCAGCATGCTCACGCTCGCGTTCGTGCGCAGAGTGTGCGTGCGGAACACCCCCTGCACGAGGCGGTCCTCCGGCAGATAGGCCAGGCCCGCCCGCGCGGCCTCTTGCGGCGTCTTCGCGCGATACGGACGCCCGTCCAGCTCCGCCTCGCCCTGCGCGAGGCGGCGCAGCCCGAACAGCGCCTGACCCATCTCGCTGCGCCCGGCCCCAACGAAGCCGTAGACCCCGAGGATCTCCCCGGCCCGCACCTCAAACGACACGTCGCTGAAAGCGCCCTCGCGGTCCGTCAGGCCCCGCGCCGACAGCCGCACCTCGCCGATCGGAACGGCGCGCTTCGTGAACAGTCGAGTCGTCTCACGACCCACCATCGACGACACGATGCGGTCCATCGTGAGCTCGGCCGTGGGCTGCGTCTCGATCGTCTCGCCGTCGCGCATCACCGTCACGCGATCGGTCAGCTCGAGAATCTCCTCGAGGCGATGGCTCACGTACACGATGCCCACGCCCGCGTCCCGGAGCCGACGCACCTGCGTGAAGAGGTTCTCGATCTCCTTCCGCGTCAGCGACGCCGTCGGTTCATCGAGGAACAGCACGCGCGCGTCCTGCGACACCGCCGCCGCGATCCCGGACATCATCCGGCGCGCGATCGACAACCCGTCGGCCTGCTCCCGCACGGCGAACGATTCCCCGAGGACGTTGACTTCGCGCTGCGCTTCCCGGTACGTGCCCCGCCAGTCGATCAGGCCCAAGCGGTTCCGCACAAGCCCCCGACCCAGCAGCATGTTCTCCGCAACGCTGAGCTGCGGGAAAAGGTCCGCCTCCTGATGCACCACGGCGATGCCGCGCGCGGCGGCCTGCGTGGGGTTCGAAAATGAGACGGGCTCGTCCAGCAACCGGATCTCTCCGGCCGTCGGCCGGAACACGCCCGTGGCGATGTTGATCAGGGTGCTCTTGCCTGCGCCGTTCTCGCCCACGAGTCCGTGGATCTCGCCGGCGGCCACCTCGAGCCGCGCGCCCTTGAGGGCCGCGACCCCCCCGAACGTCTTGTGGATGTCAGTCAGACGTAGCAGCGTGCTGGACATGGCAGGCGTCATTCCACGGGCGCCGCGTCGACGTCCCGTCGTGGTTCATCATCCCCTCCGACCGCGCGCCCCGGGCGCCGACGGAAACAAGACCGCGCTATCGGCGACCCGACCGGTCGCGCCGCGGTTGTGCGTACTTCTCCCGCAATGACTTCGGAACCTCGCCCCGTCGGGTCCGCTCGATCCGCGGCCTCAACTTCTGCACCTTGAACCGCCGAGTGCGGGCCATCAGCAGCACGAAAACCGCCAGCATCGCGCACTCGAAATAGAACACCCCGACAGGGTTGTACTGCGCACGATCCCACGCTTCTACCAGCGGCGTCGTCCAGCCGGGGTCCACCCGATCCTCATCGTAGACCCCCATCTCCGACTTCAGCCACGACAGCGCCGCCACGATGTAGTGCACGGCCGCGTGGAACACGATGAAGTAGACGACAAGCTCGATGCTCCACTGGATGAGGGAGACCGACCACCGCCGCGTGACGAAGATCACCGGAGCCAGCACAGCGAGCGCGACGACGTACGGAATCCAATGGGCCGACACATGGTCGATCACCGCATCCATCGTCTCGTCACGCTCCTAACGCCCGCTCCCCGAAACGGCGGCGTCAGCCTACCATACGCCGCGAAGACCCGGCAAAACGCCCCTCCGCTACTTGCGCATCTCCGGCGGATACTGGATCGCCAAGTGCAGCTCGGCCAGTTGCTTCGGCGTCACCTCGCTCGGCGCCCCCATCATCAGGTCTCGCGCCCGCTGGTTCAGCGGGAACGCAATCACCTCGCGGATGTTCGGCTCGTCGGCCAGCAGCATCACGATGCGGTCGAACCCCGGCGCGATGCCTCCGTGCGGCGGCGCCCCATAGTGGAACGCATTCCACAGGGCCGGGAACTTCGATCGCACGGTCTCCTCGTCGTATCCGGCGATGCGGAACGCCTCCAGCATGATGTCCGGCCGGTGGTTCCGGATCGCCCCCGACGACAGCTCGATGCCGTTGCACACGATGTCGTACTGAAACGCCAGCACTTCGAGCGGGTCCTTCGTCTTCAGCGCTTCCATGCCGCCCTGAGGCATCGAGAACGGGTTGTGGGAGAAGTCCACCTTCCCCTCCTCCTCGTTCCATTCGAACATGGGAAAATCAACGATCCAGCAGAAGGCCGCCAAGCTGCGGTCAATCAGGCCCAACGCCTCGCCCAGGTAGAGCCGCACCTTTCCCAACAGGGCGTTCGTCTCCGCCCGCGGCCCGGCGCCGAAGAACAGCGCGTCGCCCTGCTCAGCGCCCATCCGCTCCGCCAGCGCCTGCTGCTCCGATTCGCTCAGGAACTTCACGATCGGCCCGCGCAGCTCGCCTTCGCGCAGCACGACCCAGGCCAGCCCTTTCGCGCCTTCGCTCTTCGCAAAGGCCTCCGCATCGTCGAAGAACTTCCGCGGCTGCGCCGCCGCGCCCGCCGCCCGAATCACCTTCACCGCGCCGCCCGACTCAACCTGCTTGCGGAAGATGCTGAGCTGACAGTCGCCGAACAGGTCCGTGCAGTCGACCATCCTCAGGTCGAACCGGATATCCGGCTTGTCGGTCCCGTACGCCTCCATCGCCTCGCGGTAGGGGATCCGCGGGAAGGTCTCCGACACGATCCGCCGGTTGCTCAGCTCGCGGAACAGCCGGCACATCAACAGCTCGAGCTCCCCGAACAGATCGTCCTGCGTGATGAACGACATCTCGATATCGATCTGATAGAACTCCCCCGGACTGCGATCGGCCCGCGAATCCTCATCGCGGAAGCACGGAGCGATCTGGAAGTACCGATCAAACCCCGACGCCATCAGCAACTGTTTGAACTGCTGCGGCGCCTGCGGCAACGCATAGAACTCGCCCGGATACAGGCGGCTCGGCACGAGATAGTCGCGCGCGCCCTCCGGCGACGAGCTCGTCAGAATCGGCGTGTGGTACTCCGTGAACCCCCGCTCGATCAGGTGCCGCCGCGTCAGTTGCGCCGTATGCGAACGCAACAGCACGTTCTGGTGCATCCGCTCGCGACGCAGATCGAGATACCGATGCGCCAACCGCATCTCCTCGGGATACTCCGCGTCCTGGTTCACCGGGAACGGCAGCGGGTCGCTCGACGACTCGACGAGGAACACGTTCGCCACGACCTCGACCTCGCCCGTCGGCAAGTTCGGGTTCACCGTGTCGTCCGTGCGGGCCACGACCTCGCCCTCGACCGTGATCACGCTCTCGAACCGGACCGCCTCCGCCTCCGCGAAGAACGGTCGATCCGGGTTCACCACCACCTGCGTCAAGCCATAGTGATCGCGCAGATCGATAAAGATCAGGCCGCCGTGGTCGCGCTTCCGATGGACCCAGCCGGACAGCTTCACGCTGCTCCCGACGTCAGAAGCCCGGAGTTGCCCACAAGTATGCGTGCGATAGGGATGCATGCTTCGCCCTCTCAAAGACGGGATTGACGGAAAGTGGGCTAGTCTACCGCCCTCCGGAAGTGATTTCAAAAAGAGAGACCGCTCCGCCTCTCCCAGAAACGGAGCGATCTCTCGCTATCCTCGCGGTCGACGGCGATTCCGCCCTACCGCCGCGGACCCCAGCTCGGCGCCTGCGCCGACACGGATATCCCCGGAACCCGGCGCTCCTCGCCCGTCTCCACGTTCACCGTCCACAACTCCGAACGACCGCTCCGCGTGGATGCGAACACGATATGCCGCGAGTCGGCTGAGAAGCTGGGCGACTCGTTCGACCCGGACGAATTCGTCAGCCGTCGCGGGTTCGTCCCGTCGGCGTTCATCACGTAGATCTCATATCCCTCGCTGGACGCCTCCCCGACGAACGTGATCAACCGCCCGTTCGGCGACCAGTCCGGATGATAGGCCTTCCCGCCGTGGAACGACACCCGCCGCGCGCCGCTGCCGTCGGCGCCCATCACGAAGATCTGCGGCGACCCCTGCCGATCGCTCACAAACGCGATCTGCCCGCCGTCCGGACTGAACGTCGGCGACGCATCCACCGACCGGTCGTTCGTCAGCCGCTGCTTCGACGAACCGTCCTGACTGACCAGGTAGATCTCGTTGTTCGCGTCCACACTCAGAACAACCGCAAGCTGCGAGCCGTTCGGGCGCCACGCGGGCGACGTGTTCAGGCCCACGTTCTTCGACAACGGCGTTGACGCGCCCGAGGGCAGATCGAGGATGTACAGGAAGGGATACCGATCCTTGTACGACAGATACGCTATCCGCTTGCCTTCCGGCGAGAACGCCGGCAACGTCGAGATCGGCTTTCCGGAGCCGCCCGCGTGGTCGGTCACCTTCCTCAGGCTCGCCCCATCATAGTCCACCACATAGATCTCTTTGCTGCCGGTCTGTCCGCCGGAGAACGCGATCTGCGAGGTGGCGATGCCCGGCTCGCCTGTCAGGAACAGCACGATCTCGTCGGAAAACCGGTGCGCCAGCGATCGCTGCCACTGCGTGTCCGCCGTGAACCGCTTGCCGACCACCTGCTGCGCCCCGATCACGTCGAAGAGCCGGCACTCAGCCGCGATCTCCGCCCCCTGCACCGTCACGTACACGTACACCAGGAACTCCGCGTTCGTCGCCCGCCATCCGTCGAAATCGATCGCGGAAGCGTCGCTCGTGAAGCCCGTGAAGCTGCTCGGGAACTGGCTGCGGTCCAGCAACTGGAACAGACCGGTGAACTCGAGGTCATACCGAATCACTTCGGCCAGCTCGGCGCCCAGCGCCTCGTGGCCCGGCGCCGTCACAAAATCGGGCACGGCGATGGGCGTGCGCCGATCAATCTGTCGCGTGATGTCGATCTGCACCTGCGCCGCCGCGGCGGCCGTCACAAGCGCAGCCAGGCATCCTACGGTCACTGCTCTCACGATACGCGTCTCCTTGTTGGCGCACAGCCCCGTATGCGGGCCGCGAATCCTCTGCTTCCATGCAGGGCGGGCGAACTGAGACCCGGCCGCCCGCCCGAACTCCCGCGATCAGTTCAGACTGAATACAAACACCACCAACTGCTCCGGCGACCGGAACCCCTCCGGGAACGGCGGGAACGGCGCGGCCGCCAGAATGGCCTGCACGGCCGTCTCCGCGATCGTTGGATCCAGCGAATGGCGCAAGACCTCCGGATCGCCCATGAGTTGGCCGTCGCGCGTCACCCACACCGACACCTCGACCTCCGTGGGCTGCACGCCTTCCGGCTGATACCACTCCCGGTCCACCTTCCGCTGCACCTGCCGACTCCACGCCGCCAGCTCGGACGGCAAGTCGGAACTCATCGCCACTTCCCGCTTCTGCGCCGGCTTCGCCTCAGGCTTCGGCTCCGGCGGCGGGGCAATCGGATCTACCGGCGGATCGATCGGCTCCGGTTTCGGCTCCGGCTTCGGTTCAGGCTTGGGTTCAGGCTTGGGTTCCGGCTTCGGCTCCGGCTTTGGCTCCGGCTTTGGTTCCGGCTTCGGCTCCGGCTTTGGCTCGGGCTTCGGCTCCGGTTCCGGTTCAGGCCTTAGCTCGGGCTTCGGCTCAGGCTCCGGTTCTGGTTCTGGTTCTGGTTCGAATTCGGGCTCCGGCTCGGGCGGAGGCGGAGGCTCCTCGGGCTCCAACGCGGGGTTGACTGGTTCCGCGTCTTGCGCCGACATGAACTGCACCTCGTATACGGGCGCTGATGCCATCGGCGTGATCTGCCGATAGCTCTGCGTCGCGGCGAACAGCACGACCGCATGCAGGACGATGGACACGACCGCCGCCCGTCGAATGCGCGCGCTCTCCGCAATGTCGTCGAGGTGCTGCTCGTAGGAGTTCCGCATCAGTGGGCGCCCCGGGCCGGGGCGAAATCGCTTTCGGAGAACGCCCGCGCAGGCGGACGCCGGTGGAGGCCGTCAGACAAACAAAACGGGGGCGGCACACACAACTTATGCCCCTTGAAGGACACCTACCCATATATATAGCGTACCGCTGGTATCGTACCGCAACGGCGGCGATCCGCGCAACCGCCTGTGCGATGCGCCGCTAACCCCGCTGCCGTCCGTTGAATTCCGATTCCGCTCGGATAGTTCCCTTCCCGTCACCGCCGCGCCCGCGCCCCCCCGCCGCGAGCGGAAGGTCCGCAGTGGAAGGTCCGCGACGCCGCCCGGTAGAATGCGCCCCATGCCGAACGACCCGCTCCGCCCCGCGCATCTCGACCCGCCTGGGCCCGACGCAGCCGATCTGGTTCGCGCCTACGCCCGCTGGTTCATCCTCTACCTGCTCGGCATGCTCCTCATGTGGGCGGTCGGCATCGAGGCGATCTACGGCCACCCCACGCCGTTCTACGCCATCTTCGCCCCCCCCTCGACCGACCTCCTCGCGCACCTCGCCGGCCTGCTCACCGTGCTCGCCGCCGGGTTCGCCCTGCGTCTCGTCCTGTGGCGGTCCGGCCTGCGTGCCAACGCCTGGCGGTACATCCGCATGGCCTTGTGGACGCTCGCCGCGTGCCTCATCGTTCTCGGACTGCTCCGCCCCGAAGGCGACATCGCCCCGGCGGCCCGTATCGCGACCTTCTTCACCGACTACCGCTGGCATCTCCTCGCCGTCGCCGTGTTCGCGGCGGGCTTCTGCGGCTGGACGTTCGCCGCCCGACGCCTCGGCTGGTTCAAGCCCGCCTGGAGTCGCCGCGCGACGCGCCTGTACCTCGTCGGGCTGTTCGCCTTCTCCATCGCGTTCGCCTGCGCCATCGCCATGCTGCGCGGCGGCGCCGACGGCATCGCCGACGCCTACGCGCGCCAGACCTTCGAGTACATCGGCGACATCGGCAAGACGCGCACCATTCAGACCCTGTTCCGCGACTACACCGCCATCCACGAACACCTCTCCATGCACGCGAAGGTCCACCCGCCGGGCCCCATCGCCCTCCTCTGGGTCTTGTCCTACTTCACCCTGTCGCGCGAACCGCTCGCCCTTTCCATCGCGACGGTCGCCTTCGGCAGTCTCGCCGTCTTCCCGCTGTTCTACTGGCTGCGCGATCTGACCTCCGAGACCGTCGCCCGCACCGGCGCGACGCTCTACGCCTGCATCCCCGGCATCGTCCTTTTCACGGCGACCAGCGCCGACGTCCTGTTCATGCCGTTCACGCTCACGACCCTGTTCCTCTTCGGCCGGGCGATCGACCGCCGCTCCCTGCGCTACGCCTTCGGCGCGGGCGTGGGCTACGGCTGCATGTCCCTGCTCTCGTTCTCTCTCCTCGGCATCGGCGCATGGTTCGCCGTCATCGGCCTCTGGAAACTGCGCGAACCCGACGCGCGCGGCGCCGTGATCCGGACCGCCGCCGTCATGCTCGCCTCTTTCCTCGCCCTCCACGGCGCCGTCTACATGTGGTCCGGGTTCGAGGTCGTCGAGTCCTTCCGCCAGAGCAAGGCCCAGTTCGACCTCGACCAGCACATGCTCGATCAGCACGCCCCGCGCTACCCCGCCTGGACCTTCCGCATCTTCAACCCGCTCTGCTGGGCCTATTTCGCCGGCATCCCGATCACCATCCTCCTCGTGCGACGCCTGTACCGCCCCGGCGCCGACTTCCGCGCCCTGGCCGTCGTGTTCTTCGCGATCCTCGTCGCCATCGATCTGCTCTACGTCGCACGCGGCGAAGGCGAACGCTCCGCCATGTACATCTACCCCTTCATGCTGGCCCCCGCCGCCCACCTGCTCCACCAGTACGGCGAGCGCGCCCGCTCCCTGGCCCCCCTCGCCGCAACCCTCGCCTTCCTCGCCTTCCAGACCTGGTTCACCGAGACCTTGTTCTACGGCTACTGGTAGACCGCAGCCGGGCATCTACGAGATCGACGGGGACACACTCCGCATGGGACACAACCCGGCGGGGGAGCCGCGGCCGCAGTTCATCGAGACGGCATTTCAACGTTTCACGCTGACCCGCCAGCCCGACAAGGCCCTCGATCCCGCTGATGACGGCGACGTCGAAGGCGATGCCGACGCCGCGCTCGCGGGGGCGGAGTCGCTCATCGGCTTGGGGGACTGACCCCCCGCGGCGCATGCGCCTCCGGCGGTCATCGCGCGTGACGCCGGAGGCTTCCCCTTGCGCCCCCCGCGCCCGTACAATGGCCGCGCGCCGGAGCGCAGGAGGGCCCATGCCGCATCTGATCATCGAACAGCCCGGACAGCCCGCGATGCGCGTGGCGGTCCGCAAGGCCGTCACGTCGCTCGGACGCTCCGAGGACAACGACGTCGTGCTGGTCGCCGACGAAGTGTCGCGGCATCACGCGGAAATCCGCCGTCGCGGCGATCGCGTCGTCCTCGTCGACCTGAAGAGCATGAACGGGACGTACGTCAATCGCCAGCGCATCGTCGAGCGCCTGCTCGCCCCCGGCGACGAGATCTGGTTCGGGAGCAAGTGCCGGATCCAGTACGACGAGCAGCCCCGTTCCGCGCCGTCCGACGAGTCGGGCTCCACCCTCAACGAGGACCTCGAACGCATCCGCGCCGACATGGACCGACTCGGCGACAGCATGACCCTGATCGCGCGCCGGGCGGATGCCGATCCGCAAGCCGCCGCCACAGGCATCGCCGACGCCTTCGACGGCGACCTCGTCGCCATCGGACGCGCCTACCGCCGTCTCGTCGCCCTGCACCGGGCCAGCAACCAGACCAGCCGCCTCATCGCCTCGAACGCCACGCTCCAGGAGCGGCTCGCATCGGTCCTCGACACCGCGATCGAAGCCCTCGGCGCCGAACGCGGCTTCGTCATGCTCCGCGACGAGGACTCCGACGCGCTACAGATCCACGTGGCGCGGGCCATGGGCGCCGAAGCCCAGGCCGGATCGCCCAGCGCCGGCATCGCCGGCCGGGCCGCCATGACCGGCGAGCCCGTGCTCATGCGCGACCGCGAACAGGACAAGCAGTTCAGCGCGCGCGAGAGCATCATCGCGCAACAGATCCATAGCGCCATGTGCGTCCCCCTCCGCGTCGAAGACCGCATCCTCGGCTCAATCTACGTCGACTCGCGCCGGGCGGGGCACAGTTTCACCGAAGAAGACCTCGAGATGTTCGCCTCCATGGCGGCGCAGTCCGCGTTGGCCATCGAGAACGTGCGCCTCTACGAGCAGACCGTGCAGGACGAGAAGAAGCGCGCGGACCTCGGTCGCTTCCTCTCTCCCGACGTGGTCTCCGTCATCATGGACGAAGGCAGCGACATTGCGCTCGGCGGACGCAAGCAGGTCGCCACGACGTTGTTCTGCGACATCCGCGGCTTCACGCCCATCGCCGAACGCATGCCCCCCGCCGCCCTCGTCGACCTGGTCAACGAACACTTCACCGCCATGGTTGAGATCGTGTTCTCGCTTCACGGCACGCTGGACAAATTCATCGGCGACGAGGTCATGGCCGTGTTCGGCGCCCCCTTGTCCCGTCCGGACGACGCCGCCCGCGCGGTCCGCGCCGCGGTCCGCATGCTCCAGCGCAACGCGGAACTGAACGCCGTCCGAACCGCCGAAGGACGCCCGCCGCTCGAGCTGGGCATCGGCATCAACACGGGAGAAGTGATCGCGGGGTGCGTCGGATCGCCGGAACGCATGGAGTTTACGGTCGTAGGCGACGAGGTCAACGTGGCGCGGCGCTTCTGCTCGCTCGCCGGACCCGGCCAGATCCTTTTCGGAGCCTCCACCTGCGAACAGGTGCGCGACCTCGTCCACGTGCGCGATATCGGCCCCGTTCCCCTCAAGGGCAAGGAACGCCCCATCCAGGCGTACCAAGTGATCGGACTGCGGGAAGACGGATAGACCTCGCCGCACCGGCGCGTTGCGCGTCGGCTAGAACACCATCCACCGAACCACGAAGCCCGCGGCAATCAGCCCGACCAGCGCGATGCCGCCCGCCGCCGCCAACCGCCGCCACCTTCCGGGCGCATCATCCGCGCCGTTCGCTTCAACCGCCCGCGAAGCCTCGGCGGCCGCTTCCGGATCCACGTCCAACGGCGCGTCAGGCATCGCGTCCGTCCCCCCGGCGGCTCGATCCGCCGCCATCCGCGCCCGCTCCATGGCCACGGCCCGCTCCCGCGCGCGTTCGGCCAGCGCATACTCCCGCTTCGACACCCACGACCAGTTCTCGCTGAGCTCGCCCACGCGCACATAGCCGGCCTCGTCCAGCGTCCGGTCGATACGCTCCTGTCGCTGCGGACGCCGCTCCCGCGCGCGGTCTTCGATCGTGTTCGTGCGGATGCGTCGGGTCCGGCGGAATCCCGACGACAGCGGCTCGTCTCCTTCCACGACCAGGACGCCTTGCGCCTTGTCCTCGTCGCGGATGAACCCATGGATCACCTGACCGTTCGTCAGGCGGATGATGTACGTGCTGTCTTGATCCGGGCCGAACGCGTCGGCCGTCTCGGCAGCCGCCGCCAACCCGGCCAGACACACGGCCAGAGCGCACCAGTCCATGGGCGGAGTATAGGCGGGCGATCGACCCCGTGGCAAGGCCCGCCCGGCCGCCGCACGCTCTGTCGCACAGCCGCTCTATCGCTCTGTACACGCCGACGACCGCAGGACCCCTCCCGCGCAGGCAAGGACCAGCGCCGACGCCAGCGCAAGCGCCCACGCGGACGCCGCCGGCAACGGTCGGCTGTCCGGGTCGAACGGGTTCGTTCCGATATGGTACTCCGTCCGGTTCGGCACGCCGTCGCCGTCTTCGTCGCCGTGCGGGTCCAGCCAGACACGGGGATCGCGGCCGTGCGCAATCAACCACGCATCCGCGAACCCGTCCCCCGTGCTGTCTGACGTCTCGTCCGCCGTCGTCAGCTCGCCGAAGTAGCGCCGCTCCCAGTAGTCCGAGATGCCGTCTCCATCCGAGTCGATCGCTTCGACGACGTCCGGCACACCGTTCCCGCTCAGATCAACCGCGACGAACGCGCTCTCCAGCGCACCGATATCCGGTTCCGGGTCGCCCTGCGGTCGCACCTGCCCGATCGCGTCGCGGGTCGCATCCGAATCCGTCGCGGCCCCCAGCAGCGGCGAGTCTTGCGACGGCCGCCCCGCTCCGTCGAGGTGCGGCGCCCCAATCAGCGTGTCCGCGGGGACGCCGGCGGGAAACGCCCCGATCGCGTGCGCCGCGTTGCCTCGCCCGGAGATCACCGCCTCCGCCGCGGCCACGCCCGTCTGCGTGCCGCCGGCGTCGAACAGGGTGTAGTCTGCCCACAACGCATCGTCCGGCCGCAGCGCCAGCAGCGCCTCGTCCGTCGGTCCTGTAAGCGTGCAGTGCTCGAACAGCGCTTCGCCCGAACCCGTGTAATCGCCAAGCGTTGAGATGATCGACGCCGCGCCGGCGTGCCCTTCCCATAGCACGTTGCGCCCTTGCACCCTCACGCCGTACGGTCCGCTGATCGATCCGATCCCGCCGACGTTCCCCCCGCCTTCTCGGAACACGCACCGATCGAACCGCAAATGCACCGGACCCGCCAGCGCGTCCTGCACGGCAAACGGCGTTCCGGCCGTCGGCGACGTCGCGACCACATCCCGAAAGCGAAACGTCCCGGCGTGCGCCCGCACGATGTGGCTGCCCGCCACGCCCGTCAGATCCACCGGCGCCCCTTCCTCGCCGTAGATCGCGAACAGCGAATCCTCAGCCCCTTCCCGCGCCTCGACCAACACGTCGCCGCACCCGCTCGCGAACTCCGGCCGCTCCAACATGATGATGCTCTGTCCGTGGTGCAGATCGAACCCGCACGCCTCCGCCGAGGTCGTGCCCATGCCGAACGTGCATCCGACGAGTTCTATCCGGGCATGCACGGATTCCGCGGCCAACGCATTGGAGAACAGCGTGCGCGGCATGGCGTTCCGGAAGTCGCAGTCAATCGCCGTCAGGTCCATCGAGACATACGCGAACAGCCGTCCCGGCGCAGTGAACTCCGTCGCGTCGCACCGCTCCAGATGCAGAAACGATGTCGTGGGCAGATTGATCTGGAACAGATCGCTCGGCTCGTCGGGATTCCCTCCGATGAACCGGCAATCGTAGAAGGCGTCCGGATTCGCGGTTGAGTTCGGCTGGTTCAGCACGAACCAGTTCCCAGATGACCCGGATCCGCTCGCAGGGCGCTCAAACCAGACGTTTGTCATCACGCACCGCCCCTGATGCGGCTGAACGTTCCCCGCCCCTTTTGTCAGGAACGCGCTGGGCCCGCCTGTGTTTCGCACGCGTATCGGCGTATCGGGCGCCCGCCCCGTCACCGTCAGGTCCGCCCCTTCCAGAACGCGAAACACCGGCAGAAAACCCGCCGTCTTCTCGATCAGGATCGGCGCCGTGTTGCCCGCCGCGGGAACAAGCGTCACGTCCGACCACAGCTCGAGCGGCAGGCCATCGGCGGTATAGTACGCGTCCTCCAGCACGAGCGTCTGTGGTTCGCCGGAGTCCCTGCACCACGCGATCGCCGTCTCAAGCGAATGGAACGGCGCGGACCGCCCCGCGCCCACCGTATGCGTCCCCGCAACCGCCGGTCCGGCCATCCCCGTGAACGCAATCGCCGCCCACACCGCTGCACACAGCCTTGTCGAAGTCATGGCGAGAACCCCCTTTCCATCACGCGCGACGTCTCCTCTCCTCCACGACGCGGCGGCTCAGGAACGGGATACCCCATGAACCCCGCGTTCGTCAAGCCCCCCATTGTGCACCGACACGGTCATTGTTGTTTGCCTGCTACAGCGACTCGGAACCAAACCCCGCGGCGAAATACGGGATCGCCTGCACAGGCTGAACCATCAGCAACAGCGCGTTCTCGCCCGCAACGACATCCACCTCAACCAGGAACGCGTCGAACCCGGCGCCGAAAACCCGTGCAGGAACCTGCACCGGTCTCCCGTTGACCCGCACCGCCACGGGTCCCGGCGCGAGCACCTGCAGCGTCCGCCGGCCCGCCGCATCCACGTGCACCGTGGTCGACGCGACGAACGCCGATCCCGTCGGCGCCCCCGCCGTCATCGCTTCGGGCAACGGCGTCAGCGTGATCGCCTCATCCGCATCCGGAACGTACGCTGCGTCCGACGCGAGCAGTTCGCGAAGCGCATCGAGAGCGTTTTCGTCGAACGCATCTGCCGTCGACGCCACCCGCCAGTCTCGAAACGCGCCATCCCAGTACGCCGCTTCCTCGATCTCGATTGCCGACCCGCCCAACTCCGTGGCGAACGCCGCCGCAGTGACCGCCTCTCCGTGCCCTCGCGCCGCGTGCGCATACAGCGCCGCGCATTCCGACACGCGGTTGTTCGCCGGATCCGTCTGGATCACCGTCGCCAACGCAGCGCGCAGCTCCGGCAGCCGTTCCGCGGTGGTCGCATCCGCGATTGCGCCCGCGACGTCCGCTGCGCGACGCGCATTCAGCGGCGCCAACCGCGCGTACAGGGTCACCGCCTGCTGCAGATCGCCCGCCTCCGCCGCGGCGGCGATCAACCGCGCCAGCGACACCGCCGCCCGCGCATTCCCGTATCCGCCCGCGGCCAACTGCGCGTGGACCTGCAACGCGCGCTCCGGCCGACCCGCTTCATCAAAGCAATCGGCCATCGCGCACAACTGGTCTCCCGTCAGATCGCGGTCGCCGACCAGCGGGTCCCACGCCGCCAACGCCGCCTCACGCCGATCACCCAGCCAGTCCGCGTGCGCGCGCAGCCACCGGGCCTGCGCATCGTTGGCCAGGTACGGCCGACACGCATCCAGCCGCCCGGCGAGCGCCTCCGCGTCCTCCGTCAACGCCGCCGCTCGCAGCGCATCCGCGTCGCGCATGTACAGGTTCGGCTGATCGTCCAGCAGCGCATCGAACACTTCGAGCGCCTCGCGGGCACGTCCCGCTGCGAGCAACCCGGCCGCCGCCGCCCGACGTTGCCCGATGGTCGCATCGCCGTGGGCCGCAGCCTGCTGAAGTCGCCGCGCCGCGCGGTCCGTGTCCCCGATCCGCGTCGCCGCATCGCCCAGCGCCAACTGCCCCGCGGGCGTATCGATCGCGAGCGCTTCCGCCGCATCCAGCCGCTCGGCCGACGGCCCTTCGTTCGACGCGTCCTCCTCCGCAACCGCACGCACCGCCTCCGCCACCGACGCGGCCAACCCGGCATGCGCGCCGCCTTCCGCCGACACCGCCGCGATCAGCGCGTCGATGCGTCCCGCTCGCGCACACCATGCACCGAACGTCCGCTGCAAGTCGTCCCGCCGCTCCCCGCGCGTGCGTCCGACCGCCGTCGCCATCGCGTCCAGCACGCGCTCCCAGGCGCCGTCGCCCATCGCGTCCGCGGTAGACAGAAGCGCCGTCAGTCCCTGCGGCGCGCCCGGGCGTTGCGCCAGCAACGCCGCGAACAACGGCAACGCGGCGTCCGCATGACCCTGCTCGCGCAGCCGCGCCGCGACGCTCCGGCGTGAAGGCGCCCCGTCGTGCGGCAACCGCCGCCAAAACGCCATCCCCTCTTCGGTGCGTCCATCCGACAGGCACAGTACGGCCAGCCCAGCGGCCGCGCCGACCTGGGTCGGGTCGCGGCGCAACGCGAGCCGGTACTCCGCTTCGGCCTCCGCCGCCGCGCCGTACTCCAGCAGCAGGTCGCCCATCTGCGCGCGGGTCGACGCGTCGTGGCTCCATGCGCGCACCGCCGCCAGCTCGGCCCGCGCCTCCTCCGGCCGGCCGGCGGCGAACAATGCCCGCGCAACGGCCACCTCGCGCACCCCTTCCATCGCCAGCGGCCGCATCCCCGTCAGCCGACGCCACGTCTCCGCCGCTTCCACATGCCGCCCAAGCTCGCCAAGCGCCATCGCACGCGTCTCAAGCGCCGCCGGCCACTTCGGGCGTTCCGCGAGCGCCTCGTCCGCCGCGCGCAACCGCATCGTCGCATCGCCCGCCAACTGCGCCAGGTGGACGCGCCGCTGGAACCGATCCGCCACGCCCGGCGTCTCCTCGGCCACCCGTTGCGCCAGACGCCGCGACCACACGCCGAACGGCTCCAGCACCCCGGGAATGTCCGGCATCGTCAGCGGGTACCCGATTCCAGGCCCCGCTGGGATGCCTTGCACCGCGTACGGCATCGGCGCCACGAACGGCGCGGGGAACCCCGAGGCGCCGAAATGCGGACCGAACCATCCTGCCTGCACGGGGTACGACATGCTGTTGAACATCGCCGCGAGCACGATGTCCGCGGCCTCCTCCGTCCGCCCGTGCCGCAGGTACACCCGCGCCGCCGGACCCGGCATCATCACGCGCAGACTCAGTTGGCAGCTTCCGCCCTCGAGCTCCTGCCACGCTTCGTCAAGGCGTCCCGTATCCGATAGATGCGACAGATAGCGCATCGCGAGGTGCTCATCGCCGCCCGCAGCGCGCGCTTCCTGAAACCCAGCCGACGCGAGGTCCGGCCCCGTCAACGGCCGAGCCGCCTCCAGAAGCATCAGCCGCAGCCCTTGCCGTTGCGAAGGCCGCAGATGTCCCCAGTCCCGATCGACCAGCGCAAGCAGCTCGCCCGCGCGATGGGCCCGCGCCAACTGCGCCGCGAAATACTCGACGTCCTCACGCGTCGGCGTCTCGCCCAGCCGATTCCGCAGGACCGTCAACGCACGCTCCTCCATCCCCGCCGCGAAGAGCAGATCCGCGAACGCCCGGACTTCCTCCGGCTTCGCCGAGTCGAGCGTGATCGTCCGCTCATAGTGCGCGACCGCCGACTGCGGATCCCCGTTGTCCCGGTGCAGCTCCGCGGCGATTCGGTGCAGCCCCGGCGCGTCCGGATGCGCTTCGAGCAGCGGACGGATCCACCCCATCGCCCCTTCCAGATCCCCCTGGTAATGCTGCTTGACGGCGCGCAGCGAAGCTCCGGTTGTCGTTGCCGTCGCCTCCTCCGCCAGTACGGCCCGGAACGTCTCCGGACCGAGATGGCCGTCCTCGATCGCGCGCAGCATCAACCGATCCAGCTCACACGCGTCGCTTCCGGTCTCCGCCATCGCGCGCCGCGCCGTTGCGTACCACGCGGCTGCCTCCTCCCACCGGTCCAGCGCCGCGAGCCGCTCGAACCCTTGCCGCGCGCTCCCGGACCACTTCGCCTCCGGCGCGGCCGACATGGTCAGCGAGACCGCACGGTCCACGTCGCCGGCCGCCAACCGCAGCCGCGCGAGCGCGTCCGTGTCCACGTACTGCGTCGTCCCCGCGGCCGCGACCTGCGCTTCGAGACGGTCCGCGACGGCGCCCGGGTCTTCCAGGTGGAGCGCCGCCGCGGCGACTTCACGCGCGATCGTCGGCGGCGCCCCGTTCTCCATCGCCGTCAGGGCGCGGTCCACCCCCTCCGCGATGCGCCGCTTCTGGATCAACGCATACGCCCGCGTCAACTGCGCATCCAGATCGCCCGGTCGTGCACGCAGCTTCGCCTCCGTCTCCGCGAGCAACGCATCGATCCGCCCCGCGGCGGCATGGGCGGCGACCCGCTCCTGCAGCGACGGCCCTGGCCCGCCGCGCATCGGGTCCGCGACGCGCAACTGCTCCTTCTGCAGCGCGATCACTTCGTCCGGCAACCCCGCCTCGATGAACTGATGCCCCAGCATCTGGAGCAGGTGCGCCATGTGGGCCGGGAGCGCGGCGCCCATTCGGCGGTATACCTCAAGCGCGAACTCCGACGAGCCCATGCCCGGGAACACGTACGGCGATCCGAGCAGGTACTGCGAGTCCGGCGCGTTCTCCAGCACCCGACGCAGCATCTGTTCCGCGAGCGCCTGGCCGCCCAGATGCCCCAGGAACCCAAGCCCCTGCGTCTGCATCAGGGCCATCGCGCCGGCCCGTCCCGTGAACCGTTCGTCCACCAGGCGCAGCGCCTCGTCGCGCAGACCAAGGTTCGCCAGGGCCTGCGCGGTCGTCATGACGGTCGCATCGTCGACCTCGCCGCCAGGCGCTTCAGCCGCCGCCTCAGCGAACAGCGCCCGCACCCCATCCGCGTCGCCCCGTCGCCACGCCAGGCGCAAGCGCGCCAACCGCGCAATATGCACGTCCGAGCTGAGCCCGTAGATGTTCGTCACCGGGTTCGCCGTGCGCACGCGCGCATATGCCGCGTCGGCCGCGTCCAGTCGCTGCTCCGCCTCAAGCAGCTCCGCCGCGGTCAGAAGCTCCGATGCGGTGACGTCAGGGTCCGCGCAACCCACCTCGATCGCGTCCAGACCCGCCTCGTAGTCGCCCCGAAGGAACTGCACGTGCCCGTCAGACAGCGACAACTGCCCCGCATGCGGGTAGAATTCGGCGTAGACCTCCCGGAGTCGTGCCACCTGTTCATCCGTGCCGTGCTCGGCAACGAACCTCACCGTGTCCCACGACGTCGCGACCCGAGACGGCGTCCGGTCCAGTGCCGTCAGCGCCAGTTCCACGGCCTCCGCCGACGGGATGTTAACGACCACATCCCAGATCTGGCTGGCCGCCGACTGGCTGAGGTGCTCTTGTCCCAGGAGGGCCCGTACGATGGCCAGGGCCAGTTCCGGATCGGCGTCCCGCAACCTGCCGGCCGCGTACGTCGCCGTCTCCTGTTCCTCCGCCAGCAGATCCACGTGCGCTCGGAGGAGATCCGCCATCGCCGCGACCTCCTCCGCCCCGACGCGCCGGTCCGCCGCGAGCCGCGCCGCGGCGTGGACCGCGAAGGCGCTCGGCGGCTCCGCGAGATGCGCCAGCCACGTACCCACCCGACCGGTTGCCAGAAGCGCCCGCGCCGCGTTGTCCGAGACCTGCCCGCGCTGATGGCCCGACCGCACCTGCGCCGCGATCTGCTCGCCGAACTGCATCGCCTGCTCAAACGCATCCCGCTCAAGCAACGCGCTGAAAACGGCCCGGAACGCTTCGTCCTGGAACCGATTCCCATCGGTCACCAGCAGCATCATGCGCGTCGCCGCGTCGATCGCGCCGCGCTCGAGCAGCACCGCCGCCAAGTCGCGCACGGGGTAGCTGAAGCGGCTCGGGTAGCGTTCCACGACGCCCACGGCCTCGACCGCGCGCCCCTGCAACGCATAGCAGCGCGCGAGCGGTTCCGCCGCGTTCTCAGCCCGCTCCGGGTCCGCGTACGTCTTCTCCAGCAACGGCAGCGCCGCCTCCGGGTTCTCCCGTTCGTCCAGGTAGTACTGCCCCGCCATGAGCGCCAGGTTCGGCGAGCGGTCCTCGGCGACCGCGCCCGCCACGACCTCGTCGGCCTGGTCAGGACGCCCCGCCGCAATCATCGCCCGCGCGACCTCGAGCGCGAGCCGCCCCTTCTCCTCCGCCGACGCCCGGGCCCGCAGCCCCTCAAGCGCCGCGATCTGTTCGTCGTAGCGACCCAGGCTCCCCAGGGCCGACGCCCGCATCCGGATCACGTCGGCGTGGCGCCAACCGTCCGCGATCACCCGGTCCGTCAGTTCAAGCACGCGGTCGTGGGCCTGCACCGCGCCGTAGAGCTGCGCGAACAGCATGCACTGCTCTCGGCTCGGCCCCTCGAGCTCGGCGAGCTTCGCATCCAGGAACGCCGCGAACCCCGCATGATGGTTCGGCGGCAGGTACTGCGGGATCAGGTACAGACGCGCGACGCCGGGCGGAGCCCCCATCGCGAACCCCGGATCCCGCTGCGGCGCCATCGCCGTGGTGTAGACGTGCTCGTAGACCCTCCGCCTGTCGGCCTCATCGCCGAACCGCAACAACACCTGCAGCCACTGGTCGCCCGTCAACCGCCAGTCCGCCATGAACGGCTCGTCCCGGAACTCCCGAAACAGCTCATAGGCGGCGCCGTCCTGCTGGAAACTCGCGAGCTGCATCATGAACTGCTCGAGCATCGCTGCGGATGGATTGGCGCGAATCGCCGCTTTCATCATGTCCAACGGCGAGCCCGTCGTCCCCGGGGGCAACTGGGCGAGCGCCTCCGGCGGCAGCATGACCGGCATGCCCGGCATGATCTGGTATGGGGCGACCCGCGGTTGCGCCGGCGGCGCTTCCACATCGGCGAAGGCCTGAACGAACCGCTCCCGCTCCTCCGCGGG
Source organism: Candidatus Hydrogenedentes bacterium UBA6118 (assembly GCA_002422525.1). GTDB lineage: Bacteria > Hydrogenedentota > Hydrogenedentia > Hydrogenedentales > SLHB01 > UBA6118. The sequence goes on along the minus strand of DIWA01000010.1, from coordinate 45,472 downwards.
CGCCGTCTCGATCGCCCGCGCTTTCAGCGCCTCGTAGCGCTTGACGTACCCCTTCTCCTTCAGATGCCGCGCCAACTGCGCCACCGTGCCCACGGTCCAATCGGCTTCCGCCCGCGCCTCATACCAGGCGATCAGCTCGCGTTCGCCGCCGTATCTCCCCAGCAGACTCGTGTACTGCTCGATGTACGCTTCGTTGTTCGGTTCCAGTTCAAGAAGCCGCCGAACCAACGCGATCGCCGCCGGGTCGTCGCCCGTGTTGTTCGCCAACTGGAACATCCCCTTCAGCACGTCCGGCCTATCCGCGTAGCGCTCCTGGAGGAACGTCAGCATCGCCGCCCGTTGCGCCGTGTTCCCGCCGCCCCATGACGACAAGCGCTCGATGAGCTGGTCCACGGGGCCGTGCTCTCCGGAGCTCAGCACCGTCCGCAACGCCGCGTCGAACCGGCTCTGGTTGGCCCATGCTTGCACGGCGGAGCGGTCAAAGCGCCCCAGCTCGTCCATGTCCCGCGCCGCTTCGCGTCGGTGCGCGAGGTAGTACGCTTCCGCCTCCTCCCACAGGTTGAGGCTGATCAGCTCGTCCAGCACATTCGCAAACCGCCCGGACTGCTGCTGGCGGGCGTTCTCCTCGACCCAATGCAGGGCGGCCTCGCGGTCTCCCAACGCCATCGCGCACCGAGCCAGTCGTCTGTAGTCGGCATAGCGCTGCCCGGGCGCCTCGGCCTGCTCCTTCAGATAGGCGTACAGCCCCGCTGTGTCGCCGCTCATCTCGAGCACGTTCACCACGTCATTGACGAACCGCCCGTCCGTGTCCAGTTCCCGCAGCAGCGACAGCGCGCGCGCGAAGTCGCCCTCATCCTGGGCGATGCACGCGAGGAAGTACTTCGCTTGCGCGTTCTTCGGGTCCGCCGCCAGCGCCGCCCCCTGCTCCTCCGTGAGTTCCGCGAGCCGACCCAGCTCTCGCGACAGCGACACCGCCTCGCCCACGGCGCCGGGATCGAAGCCGCTGCCGGCGCCGCCCGAAGCGATCGCCAGATAGGTGCGGTTCACCTCAAGCGCCTCCTCGAGCTTGCCCTCTTGCCGCAGGATCTGGGCGAGTTCCCGGTGCAGATGCCCCTGCGTCGGATCCATTCGCAGCGCGCGCCGATACAGCTCCTCCGCCTGCGCCAGGTCGCCCGTCGCCCGGAACTCCTGCGCCAGCGTCAGCGCCTCCCGCGGCGTCGTCGCGCGTTGCATGGCGTCGCGGTCCAGTTCCTCGACGCGCGCCTTCTCGCCGATCCGGCGGTACAGCTCGCGCAACGGGCTCCGGTACATGCGCCGCCCCGCCGGATGCACCTGCATGAGCTGCTCATAGACCTCGATCGCCTCCGTGATCCGGTTGCGCTCCACGAGCAGCGTCGCCAGTGCGTGCCGCGCGGCGTGATACGTCGGTTGCCGCTCGATCAACCGCCGGTACACCGCGATCACATCCTCATACCGCTCCTCGAGTCGGTACACCTGCGCCAGTTCCACATGCGCCTGAATCGCGTTCGATTGCTGCCGCAGGCGCTCCTCAAACTCCGCGACCATCTCCGCGGTCTCGTTCAGCTCCTTGGCATACGTGTGCCACAACCGCAGCAACTCGCTCGGCTGTCGGGTCGCGCCGCGGCCGACCGGCCCCGGATGGAAGCCCGGAAGCGACGTTCCGGAAGAGAGCCCAGTCGGCCAGACCACGGAGCCCATACCGCCATACGCCGACATCCCCATGCCCCGCGTTCTGTGGAACGAACCGAACTGCCCGCTCATCAGGTCGCGCTGAGCCTGCGCGAAGTACGCCTCTTTGACCAGCTCAAGCGCTCGGCGCGTGTCGCCCTCCTTGTGGTACAGCCCCGCCAGGACCACCAGTGCGTCCGGGTTGCGGTTGCTCTCGGACAGGAAGCCCTCCAGCAGCCGTCGCGCATCGCTCCCGCGACCCAGTTGGGTCAGCGTCCGGATCTGCTCGACAAACACGCCCGGCGCCGATATCCCCGCCAAGGACGCGATGATCGCGTCCGCGGCCGCCTCCCCGTTCTGCGCCAGCCGCCATGCGCTCGCTTCGGCCTGCAACAACGACTGCGCCAGCCCGGGGAACTCGCGCCGAAGTGCGGCGTACCGTTGCGCCATCTCCGCGTACCGGCCCTCGAGGTCGAGCAGGTACAGCTCCAGATTCGCCGCGGCCAGCGTCGGCCGTGCGTCGGAGAGGAACGGCGCGAGCCAACGCCGCGCTTCCGCGATCTCGCCGTCCCCGATGTGCACCAGCGCCCGCAACGCACAGAATGCCAGCGCCCGGTCGTACGCCTCCGTCGTCTTCGCCTCCGCCAGCTTCGCCGCCTCGGCCTCCATGCGGGCGAGCGCGGCCGCGCGTCGCTCGGGCGGCGCGTCCGGTCCCGTCAGCGCCTCGCACGCGGACGCTTGCGGCGATGAAATCCGGACCGCCTCGGCGACCGATGGCATGCTCATCAGCAGGTTGCTCACCGAACGGCGCCGGTCGGCGTCGCCGAGCCGGGTGACCACGTAGATCCCTTGAGAGGGGGCGCGCCCCTGGAACTGACCGATCGCGGGAAGCTCGACGTCGAACAACGCCGCCTCGTAGAGATCCAACGCCCGCTCCGGCGCAACGTCGCGCAACGCTTGCGCCGCAATCCGGCGAATCGTCTCGGCTTCATCCGGGTGCGCCGTCATGAACGACTCCGCCAACGCCATGGCGCCGTCCGCGTCGCCCTCCGCCGCGCGCGCATGGATGACGATCTGCGCGAGGCTCCGGTCGTCCGGATACTCCGCGACCAGCTCCTCCAGCAGCGCCCGCGCCTCCTCCGGGCGGTTGATCCGGCCCAGCCTGTGGTACAGGGAAAGCCGCAGGTCTCTGCGTTGTTCCGGGAACCGCTCGGCCAGCTTCTCGGCCAACGCCAGCGCCTCATCGGTTCGCTGCTGGTCGAACAACTGCTCCATCACCCGCCGCGCCAGCGACAGGTCATCCGGAACCCGCTCGAGCAACGCCAAGCCGATATCCAGCGCCTCCTCGGGCCGACCGCAGACGTGCATCAAGTCCAATTGCGCCTGGATGTTGTCCGGCTCCTGCTCGGCCTTCTCCCGAAAACGCGCGATCACGTCCTCGGCGCTGCCCGCGGACTCGGCCAAGTTCAGCAGCAGACCGATCGCCGCGCTGCGGTAGTCCGCGTAGGACGCCCCCGCCGGCGGCGCGGACACCACAGAGAAATGCGGTCGGGACCCCGGCGGAAACAGCATGGTCGGCGGCATGCCGGAGACTGGCGGCGCCGCGCCGGCCTCCTCCGCGGCCAGCTCCTCCGGCGACGGTCCCAGCTCCAGGATCATCTCAACCTGCGCCATCGCCCGGTCCGTCTGGTCCAGCCCCGCCAGCGACATGGCCAACTCGTAGCGCATCGCGTGGTTGTACGGGTCCAGATCCAGCGCGCGCTCCCGCGCTGTCAGCGAAGCCTCCAAGCGGCCCTCCGATGCCAGGATCCGCGCCAACCGTTCGTACGCCCTCGGGTTCCCCGGATCCTCCTCGACGATCCGGTTCCAGATCTCGAGCGCCCGGTCCGGATGCCCGAGCTGAGCATACACGCGCCCGATCCGCTCGTACTCCTCCGGCGTCAGGCTCCCCGCGATCGCGAGCAGCTCCTCATAGAAGCCGAGGACTTTGTCGAACGCCAGCGCGTCGAACGACTCCCGAATCAGCGTCCGCAGCGCCTCCTGCCGGTTGTCCACCTGATCCAGCGCCCCGCTCATCACCTCGAGCGCCCGCGCGGGCTGCCCCGCATACCGGTACGCCGCCCCAAGCTCTTCGTACGCCGCGAAATCCGCCGGCGTCGTCCGCACCCGCTCCTCAAGCTCCCGCAGCAACGCATCCAGCGCCCCCTGCCGCTGATGCACCTGCGTCAGTATCGAGATTGCCTCGAGCCGCATCTCCCGCGCCGTCGCCGCCTCCAGCATCCGCCTCGCCGCATCCCCCGCTTCCCCCCACTGCCCGGCGCTCAGCAGCGCCTGCGCATATCCCCGAAGGTACGCCGGCTCCGTCGGGTCCAGCCGCACCGCCGCGCGGTACTCCACGACCGCCGCCTCCTGGTCCCGCGCCTGCTCATAGGTCTGGGCGAGCAGCGCGCGCGCCTCGGGATTCGTCGGGTTCTGCTCCACCAGCCGCTGCGCCGTGGCCACCGCCCCCCTGCTGTCGCCCGCGTCCCGGTAGACCTGCAACAGCTCCTTCAGATACGCCAGCGCCCGCGTGCGGTCCGTCTCGATCAGCCGCGTGTACGCCGCGATGCTCTGATCGATTCGCCGCGCCCGTCGGTACCGCCGCGCCAACTCGCGCAGCAGCGCCGGGTCATCCGGCCGGATCGCCGCGCACGCCTCTACCACCGCCAGGCCGCGGTACACGTCCCCCCCGCGGTCATACAGCCGCGCAAGCCGCATCTGCAGGTCCACATCCTCGGGAGACGCCGCCGCGGCCGCCTCCCATTCCGCCTGCTTCGCCTCCAGCACGCCCATCTCCGCGTACGCGTCGATCAGTCCCTGTTCCGCCTGGCCGCGGTGCAGATCGGTCTGCGCCTCCCGGGCCAACGCCTCGAACAGCGCCGTCGCCTCTTCATACGCCTCGTCTTCCGCGAGACTCCGCGCCAGCGACAGACGGTACGCGTCCGATGTCGGCGCGAGCGCAGCCGCCCGTCGCCACAGCGCCGTCGCGTCCGCCGTCAGATCATGTCCCGACAGAATCGCCGCGATCTCGGCGACCTCTTCCGCCGTCGCCTCCGCGCCCGCGGCGGACAGCCACAGCACGCGCGCCTCCTCCGTCACGCCGCGCTGATGCTTCAATCCCGCGAGCCGCAAGACCCACTCGCGGTCCGACCGCATCTGCAGCGCCTGCTCATACGCGGCGATCGCCTCGTCCGGGAACTCGTACCGTTCGAGCCACGTCGCCAACAGCGCCAACCGCTCCGGCGTCGCCTGCGGCAGCGTGATCCGTTCCCAGGCCGCCTTGGCCGACACGGCGTCCCCCGCGCGCAGATGCGCTTCGCCCAACCGCCGCACGTAGTCCAAGTCCGACGGGTAGGCCGCGATCAGCTCCTCGTACGCCGCCGCCTCATCGCCTGTGCGCCCCTGCGACGCGTACAACGCAATCAGCCGCTCATAGGTCGCGATGCGTTTGGGGTCGCGCGCCAACGCCTCGCGGTACGCCGCCTCGGCCTCCTCGATGCGGCCCAGTCGGCGGTAGGTGTCCGCAAGCAGCTCGCGTGCATCCAGGTCCGCGGGGGCCGACGCAATCCGCGCTTCCAGATATCGGCTCAAGCCGTCGAGGTCGCCCATGCGGTCGTACGCCGCGACCAGCCGTCGCTTCAGGTCCTCGTACATCCAGTTGCCCGGCGCCGCCAGCGACAAGGCCTGCTCGTACGTCGCCACGGCCTCCGGCATCTGTTCGAGCTGCTCCTGGCATCGCCCGATCGCACGCAACGCCCGACACGCCCGGTACGGATCGCCCGCCGATGCATCCAGCATCCGCCGGTACGCCCCGATCGCCTCCTCCCACTTGCGGTTGTCCTCGTAGATCTCCGCGAGTTCCGCCAACGCCAGCGCGTCGGCGCCCTCTCCTTCCGCGATCCGCTCCCAGGTCGCGATCGCCTCGGCCTCGCGTCCCCGTCGCAGCAACAGGCTCCCCAGCGCGCGGCACACGTCCGCCCGTTCCGCCGGATCCGTCAACGCCTCGACGGCCGCCGTCAGCTCGGCGATCGCTTCATCATCGCGGCCGACACGGGCGTACTCCTTGCCCAGCAACACCTGGAATCGAGGACCCGTCATTCCCTGTTCCCGGGCCTGTTCGAGATGCGTCACGGCGTCGCGGCTCCGGAACCGACGCGACGCGATCCGGCCGAGCAACACGAGCCGCGCCCGCACCTCCTGTTCCGTCGCGGCGGGCGCCTGCAACTTCTCCACCCACGCGTCGATCCCCTCCAGCGCCAGATACGCGTCGTACGTCCGGTCGAACGCCGGATCGCGCATGGGGTCCGTCGCCAACACCTGTTCATACCGGTCTCGGATCTGGATCTCGCGGTCGGCGCCGCCCGATGGCGTCGAGTCCTGCGCCGGCGCCAAGCCGCACCACGCGACGCCGATCAGCATCGCCGACAGCACAAGCATTCGGTCTCGCCTCAACATGACCGCTATCCTCCTCAGCCGCGCGTCGACTCGGGGCGTCCGGGACAACCCGAACGCATCACCCGTATCGCTCCGGCGCGGCGAATATGCGATATCCCGCCAGATCAAGCCGCCGCAAGGCAACGTCAACCAGAAACAACAGCAACGCGGTCGCGACAAGGTACGGCCACAGCGCCCTGCGCACCGGCGTCGCCTCCGCGTCCGTCACCGTGAACACCGTATCCGGATCGGGCGCGAACGTCCCGCCCGTCACAGCCGCAAGCTCCCGCAGGAACGCCTCATCCACGCCCAGCCGCCGATACTCCGGCCGGTACGACAACGTGAACCCGCGGGTATACTCCGTATACGCAATCCGCTCGCCGCCCGCGGGGTTCCCCGTCGTCTGCCGGATCCGGAACAAGTAGCTCCCCGTCGACGCGATCGGCATCGCGACCTCATAGCGTCCCGGCGCGGTCTGCTCCAGCGTCAGGTCGCGCAGGCTCAGATCCGGCAGCACCGCCTGCGCCGTCGTCTCGAGTCCGTCCACGAACGCGCCCTCCTCCGTCACGGAGTCGACGGTCAACTGCACCACCCCGGACGCGTACCGCACCTGCGTCTCGTTGCCCCGTTGCATCGTCGTCCGCATCGTGTCGCGCACGAGCTGCGCCCAGAACCGCCCGTATCCCGGCCAGCGAAGCCAGTCCGCCGCCCACCGCGCCTTCGCGTCCGACATGAACGCCGCCGTCTTGCCCAGTCCGTAGCGCCACGTCGCCAGCAAGGGGTCGCCGCGCTCCGTCGCCAACAACACCTCGCTTGTCGGCTTCGCCGTCGTCGTCACGTACCCGAACAGAAACGGCGCCGCCTCCCAGTCTATCCCCTGCATCACAGGGTGGGTCCGCACGGGCATCGGCAGAAACGGCTCCTCGACCAGCGACGATCGCGCCGCGGTCATCGTCTCTTTGGTGAAGATCTGCGGCATATCGAACGGGTCCGCGGTGAAGTAGAACCGACCCCCGCCCCACCGCGCGATCTCCTGCAACAGGTTCACGTCCGCGCCCTCGCCCACCGCGACCGTCGACACCGTGATCTGTTCCGCCGCCATCGCGTCCGTGATCCCCGCGAAGTCGCCCGGCATCGAATGGCCGTCCGTCAGCACCACCGCGTGCTTGAGCGCCGCGTGCGTCCGCGCCAGCGCGTAGTGCGCCTCGACCATCGCGGGATGCATGTTCGTGCCGCCGCCCGCCTGAATCATCTCGACGAGACTCACAATCCCGCCGCGCTGCGAAGCGCTCTGCAGATCCACCGCCCAGTGCGGCTCGCTGTCGAACGCGATCACGCCCACGTAGTCGCGATCGCCCAGCACCTCGAGCGCCGCGATCGCCGCCTCCTTCGCCAGCTCTATCTTCTCGCCCTGCATGCTCCCCGACCGGTCGATGACCAGCATCAACGCCAGGCTCGGCATATCCGTCTTCTTCTCCGCCCGCATGCGAACCGGCAGGATCTCATCCAGCGCCGTCCGGTAGTAGCCCCCCATGCCGAACGATTCGTCGCCCCCGAGCATGATCAACCCGCCGCCCAGATCCGCGACGTACGTCCGCAGCAGCTCCATCTGCCGCACCGACAGGTCCGTGGCCGGCACGTCCGACAGCAGCACCGCGTCGAACGCCGCCAGCTCGTCCAGCGAACCCGGCATCCCGCGACCGTCGCGAATGTCCACGCGCACGCCCTCCGCCTCGAGCGTACGGGCCAGCGGCCGCGCCTCGCGTTCCACGCCCTCCAGCAGCAGCACCCGCGGCTCGCCCGTCACCGCCACGATCCCCGCCGCCGTGTTGTTGTCCGCGAAGTAATCCTGCGCCGCCTGCACGTGCAGCTCATACCGCGTCAGCCCGTCCTGCGGCTGCGTCTCTTCGAACGTCAGGGTCGTCGCGCCCGGCGACAGCGTCAGTTCCCGCTCGTCCACGCGGAACCCCTCGCGGTACAACGTGAACCGCGCCGGCGTCTCTTGCGTCGCGTGCGCAACCGCGCTGATCGCGAACGATTGCCCGGAGTCCACCTCGGCCGGAACCGCCAAGTCCTCGAGCAGCACCTCCGGCCGCGTCTCCGCCGCGTACGCCATCGTGTAGATCCGCACCCCATGCTCCGCCAATCGCTTCGCCGCCGCAAGCGCATCGCCCCGCGTCTCGTTCCCATCGCTCAGCAACACCACCCGCGGCGCCTTGTCCGGCGGCATCATCTCCCGCGCGCGCAGCAGGCCCGCCTCCAGGTCGGTCTCGCCCGCTTCCTCGGGCGGCGCCACCGCCTCCGGCACATTGGGACTCGGTCCTACCGGCGTCGCCACGGTCGCCGTCTCCGCCGCCACCGCCAACCCCGCGACGTGACCGCCGTGCGCCCGCGCCGCCAGTTCGGCGAAGACCTCTCGTGCGCGCTCCGGCGCGGACTCCGGCACGCTGTCGGACAAGTCGACCACCAACGTCACAGCCACGTCGCGCGTCCGCGTCGTCCACAGCGCCTCCGCCAACGCCGCCGCGAGCAGGAGCAGAATCGCCGCCCGCACCGCCGCCGACAGGAGCAACTGCGCCCGGGAACTGTCGACCAGCGAGAACCGCAGCACGACGAGCGCCGCCGGCGCCGCAAGCGCGGCGACCAGCAACCAGGGCGTCTCGAACGCAAGCGGCGTCATCGGCTACTCCACGATCCTGCGGTGGTATAGCGCCCATTCCGCGCAGGACAACGCGAACGCGAGCGCAACCAGCGCGAACCACGGCGCGACGCCCAGGCGCACGCCGTCCCGCGGCGCTTCCGCCGGCCCGCCCTGCAACGGCAAGGTCGCCGACGGCGCGATCCGCGACTCCCGCCGGTTCGTCAGGTTCGCAGCGAACAATGGATACGGATCGCCTCCTTCATCCACGGCCCGGTATACCCCCTGCCGCGTCACGGCGACGAGCCCCGGCGCCTCGCCCGGCGCTTCTGAGTCCGTATCTCCTTCCTCCGGCGCCTCGCCCGGCGCGAGCACGCGGCCCGCCGCGCCGTCCCGCCGACCGCGCCGCGTCCGCCACGCCTCGATCTCGTCCGCGCTCAGCACCGTCCCCATCGGAACGCCTTCCCAGCCCGCCCCCGGCGTCTCGCCCGCGGCGTACCGAATCGCGTTCGCGACCAGCACCGGAAACGCCACCCGCAACGGCAGGTCTGACGCGCCAGGCTCGAACGCGATCACCAGCGTCCGCCGTCCGTCCACCTCGCGCTCCAGCACAAGCGGGCCCTCCGCCGACGCGACCAGAATCTCGAACCCCGCGTGCGTGTCGATCCGTCGCGCCCGATCGATCGTCACGTTGGCATAGTCCACATGCCGGTTCACCGGATGCGCGCGGTCCCACTCGGCGATCAGCGGACGTTCCAGCCACGTCTCCGCCGGCAGACCCAAGGCGTCCGGCCAATCGCGGATGTACACCGCATGCCCGCCCAGCGCGACATCCGGCGCGCTCCGGTCGAACACGGTCACAGTCGCAGACACCGGAGCCGCGGCGTATTCGGCGGACGTCATCATCTCAACAGTCAGCCCATCGTCGGTCGTCAGGGCCGTCTCCAGGAACGGCTCCGGCTCGTCGCAGACCAACCGCACGTCGATCGGCCGGACCGGCGACAACACGGCCCACGCCTGGTTGTCGAGCGGGAACGCGTCGTCGTGATCGAGCCGCAGTTCCACCACGCCGCCGTTCGCGCTGTATTGCCGCAGCGATCGCGTCGTGCGCGACCGCGCGCCGACTGTCGTCTCACCCGCATCGACCAGGTCGCCATCGACGTAGACCGCGAACGGCGCCCGCACGTCCGCATCCGTGTCGTTCGTGACCTCGAACAGCACATGGAAGTCGCGCGGCGCCGCGGGCAGAGGACGCGCGCTGAACGCGGTGATCCCCACGTTGTCCCGCGCCGCGCCCACAGGCAGGTAGACGAGCGACACGTCCTCGGGCCACGCGACGTCCACGGGGTCGAACGCGCCGTCGGAGATCACGTAGACCGTCGTGGGCCGCGGGTCCGGCGCGAGGTTGCCCGGCAACGCCAGCGCCCCCGCGAAAGCGCCCGGCGCGTGCGTCGGCTCCAGCGCCTCGACAGCCTCGAGCAGGTCGCGCCGCACGCTCGTGAACGGAACGACGATCTCGACCCGGTCCGCGGCGGTGGCCAGCATGCAGACGTCCCCCATCGACAATCCCCGCACCACGCCCCGCGCCAGCTCGCGCGCTTGCACAAAGCGCGTGCCGTCCGCTTCCGCCACCGTCATCGACGCCGACGTGTCGACGATCAGCACGACCCGCCGTGCGCCCAGTCCGCCCGCGGAGAACGTCGGCTGCGCCAGGGCCAACGCCAGCATCGCCGCGAACGCGAGTTGCAGCAGCAGTGAGAGCAACTTGCGCAGCCGCGCGAACGCCGTCGCGCGATACTCGTCGCGAAGCAGATCCTCCCAAAACAGCAGCGTGGCGACCTGCACCCGACGCCGCCGCTGCTTCAGTAGATACAGCAGCACGATCGGCGCGAGAAGGCCGAGGAAGAGCAGCGCTTGCGGCTGTGCGAATCCCATGTTCCCCGCTCCCTACGCCATCCCCTCGGTCCACGCGATCACTGCAGCAACCGCCCCCGCCGCAGCATCTGCACAACGGCGTCGCGATACGACACGTCTGTCCGACACCGCACATAGCCCACGCCGCGCGCCCTGCAAAACCCCTCGATCTCCGCGCAGTACGCCGCGTACCGCTCCCGATAGCGCCGCAGCATCGCCTCCGTCACCGTCACGTCGCGATGGCGATCCGACTCCCCGTCGAGCAGCCGCACGTCGCCCAACAGCGCCGGGTCCGTCTCTTCGGGCGACACGATGTGGATCAGGTACGGGTCGTGTTTCTGGAAGCGCAGCGCGTTGATCGCGCCGGTCACGCCGTTTCGGTCATACAAGTCCGACAACACGATCGCCATGCCGCGCCGGTGACGATGCGCCGCGAAGGTCTGCAACGCGTGGCGCAAATCCGTGCGTCCGCCCGGCGCGAGGCCCTCGAGGAACCGCATCAACCGGAATACCTTCGCCTTGCCCCGCAGCCGCAGCATGTCGCCCGCCTGTGCGGGCGGCGCGTCGACGAACGGCCCGACATGCACTCGATCCAGCCCTGCCAGCCCCAGATAGCCGATCGCCGCCGCGAGCCGGCGCGCGTAGTGAAACTTGTAGGGCCGCCCGAAATCCATCGATCCCGAGCAGTCCAGCAGAAGGTACAGGTGCAGGTCCTCCTCCTCCTCGAACAGCTTCAGGAAAAGGTTGTCGGTGCGGACGTATACGTTCCAGTCGATGAACCGGAAGTCGTCGCCCGACGCGTACGGCCGGTAGTCCGCGAACTCGACGCTCACGCCTTTGCGACGGCTCCGGCGTTCCGCCTTCATCTGCCCCGACAGCACCCGCCGCGCGATGATATGCAGATAACCCAGGGTCTCCATGAACCCCTCGCCGAACAGCGGGTCGGCGCGGTCGTCCCTGCGCGCCGCAGGCGCGTCCATGGGCTACGCGGCCTCCGTGGGCGCCAGTTGCAGCGCCTCGTCGATGATCCGGTCCGGTGCGATCTCTTCCGCCTCGCCCTCGAAGTTCAGCAGCAGCCGATGCCGCAGCGCCGCGTGCGCCACCGAGCGGATGTCCTCCTCCGCCACGTTGTACCGCCCGTCGAGCAGCGCCCGCACCTTCGCCCCTACGACCATCGCCTGCAACCCGCGCGGACTCGCCCCGTAGCGCACGTATTGCCGCACGAGCGGCGTGGCCCGATCGCTCTCTGGATGCGTCGACATCAGGATCGACGCCGCATAGCGCTCGACATGCGACGCGATCGGCACGTCCCGCACCGTGCCCCCGTGCCGCGCGACCGCCTCCGCCGTCGCCGCCGACGCCGCCTTCGGCATCGCCCGCACCGTCGTCCGCCGCGACACCTCGAGCAGCTCGTCCAGCGACGGCGAACCGACGTTCAGCTTGAAGAAGAACCGATCGAGCTGCGCCTCCGGCAGGGGATAGGTCCCCTCCATCTCAAGCGGGTTCTGCGTCGCGATCACGAAGAACGGCGGCTCGAGCGTGTGCGTCTCGCCCGCCACCGTCACCGACCGCTCCTGCATCGCCTCGAGCAGCGCGGACTGCGTCTTCGGCGTCGCCCGGTTGATCTCGTCCGCCAGCAGCACTTGCGTGAACACGGGGCCTTCCTGGAAGGTGAACCGCTTCCGCCCCTGCGCGTCCTCCGACACCACCCGCGTCCCGATGATGTCCGACGGCATCAGGTCCGGCGTGAACTGGATGCGCGCGAACCGGCACGTGATCGCTTCGGCCAGCGTGTGCACCAGCAGCGTCTTCCCGATGCCCGGCACGCCCTCGAGCAGCACATGGCCCCCGCCGAACAGGCCCGTCAGCACATGCTCGACCACCTCCGCCTGGCCCACGATGACCTTCGCGATCTCCGCCTGCACCGCGCGGAACAGCCCTACGAATTCACGCGCCTCGTCCTCAAACGTCCGCTGCGCTGTCGCCATGCGCCTTCCCCTTTCGTCCCCTTGGGTCAGCCGTCGCCTTCCTCATCACGTACCCCTACGCTCCGCAAGGCGCCTGGGTTCGGACCCGCCGGAACGAGAGCCGCCGGCCCGACGTCCCGCGAACCTCACCCCGGCGGACGGATCTGCTCGAAATACCGCTTCACATGGAACCGGTGACTCAGCGGGATGTGCTCCTGCGCGATCGCCTCCTCCGCCACCGCCGCATAGTCGCCGACCACGTCGCGCACGTCGACCTCACTGTCCGACAAGGATCCTTCGGTCGACTCGACCCGACTCTCCACCGGTCCCTGGCCCATCGCGCCCGCGACTTCGATGATCCTTCGCAGGCTTTCCTCGAGTCGACGGGGATCCCCGAACGGATCGCCGCCCGCCCCCGTGCCCGCTTCCAGGCCGCCCTGGCCGCCGCCCTCGCCGTGCCGGCCGTCCGCCCTGAGGTCCCCCCGGCCGTCTGCGTCCTGACCCTGGCCGTCGGCGGAACCGGCGTCCCGACTGCTGCCCGGCGCCCCATCCCGCGCCGCGGACGCCGTCTCCCGACGTCGCCCGGCTTGCCCCATCGCCGTGCGTCCCGCCGCCACGCGTCGGCTCATCTCCCGGAACCGCCGCGCCCCCGCCACGCGCTCCAGCTTCTCCCCCACACCTTCGCCCGCCTGCGCCATGGCGTCCGCATCGCCCTGCGTCAGCGCCTCCGCCGCCTGCTGCAAGTCCGCCGCGAACGAGTCCCGCGACCCCGAGCGATCGCCGATCTTGCCCGCCGCGATCCGCATCTGCCCCGCCGCCTGTTCCGCCGACGCCGCCGACAGCCGCCCTTCCCGCATCTCCGACGCGACCGCCCGCATCCGCTCCGCGGCCGCCTGCAGATCGCCTTCCCGCACCGCCATCGCCGCCGGACGCGTCGCTTCCGCGGCCATCCAATGCGGCGCCACCGTGTCCAGCTCCTGCTCCAGCGCCTCCGCGCCCAGCCGCGCCGCCCCCGCCTGCAACGCCTCCTCGAGCCGGGCCAGTTCAATCAGCGCATCCCGCGGCTCCGTGTCCCCCGCCGCGACCCGCTCCTCAAGCGCCTTCAGCCGCTCCAACGCCGCCTGCATCGTCTCGTCCGGATCGTCCGTCTGCATCTCCAACGCCTCCCGCAACGCGCGCAACTCCTCCAACTGCGCCGCGTGCACGGTGCTCGCCGGCTCTGCTGACGCGGGTTCGGGAGAGCGCGGAGGGGTAAGGAGACTGAGCAGAAGAAGGGCGCATCCAGCCGCCACGCCGACCGCGCGCCGGGGCGACGCCAGCCGGATCACCGAGCGCGCCCGCACGGAACGCGCGTGGTCCGCCGCATCGACAATCTGCGCGCGATGCGGCCCGTCGGGAAGGGGAGACCGCATGAACTCCAACGCGCTCGCGACGCGGTCCTTGAGCCCCCCGCGATGGTCCAGCGCCGTCGCCGCCTGAAACACGCCCGCGAGGTGGAGAACGCCATAGACCAGCGCGATCACGGCGGGAACCGCGATGCCCAGCGCCGCGGCCGGCCCGACCCACGTCCCCTGGCCCCAGCGCAGATCCGCCGCCGCAACCGCGGCCGCCACGATCAGTCCCCCCGGCGCCGCCCGCAGATACGCATCCGCCGTCGCCGACAGAAACAGCCGCCGCCGCGCCGCACGCGCCGCACGCAACAGATCAGATCGGGCCTCCTCCAACATCCCTGACGCAGCGCCTCCCCCCCCACCAAGACCAGCCCATCCAGCCTAACCCTGCCCACGGACCATGTCAACCGCCCAGAACCGCCGAGCGCCGACACGCACTACATCCAACAGACCCCAGAACCGCGCCCAAGTTCGCTCGATCGCGCCGCCTAATCCCTCACCCGCACCCCCGCGTCGATGTACTGCCCGCCGATGGTCTGGCGGCAGTGGATGGCGATGACGTTGTCGCCGGGCTGGAGCAGGGCGAGTTGCTCGGGGGTGAACCGCAGGTTCGCGTAGTCGCCGCGGTAGTCTGCGAAGGTCCAGGTCTTGACGCCGTTGAGGTGGACTTCGGCGTCTTCGTCGTGGCGCAGGGCCAACCAGGCGGCGCTGGGGACGGCGTCGAGCGTGAAATGCGCGCGGATCCAGATGTCGGAACTGGTCCATTCGGTCCCGATGATCGCCCGCGGCGTGCCTTCGGAGCCGAACCCGGACTTGGCCTCGGCCCATGCCGCGTCGTCGAACTCCGGCTGGGTCCATGCGTCGCCCTCGGGCTGTTCCAGCGTCATCCGCCACATGGCCCCGCCCTGTTCCGCCGTCGGGAGGACCACCTGCGGCGCGGGCGCGGCCGTCACGGGCGCATACGCGTCCAGCAGCACGCGGGACACGGACTCCCGCAGCCGGATCACCACGCGCGGTCCGCCGGGATAGCGCCCCATCCGCGCGCCGAACAGCGCCAATCCGCCCCGGTTCGCCGCGTCCTCGGACACCTCGAACGTCAGATCCAGCGTCGTCGCCGTCGGGTCGGCCGCGCGCAAGGCCTCGCCCTCCACATCCCCGACCACGAGATACCCGTAGGCGCCGAAGTCGTCCAGGCTGTCGCTGTGCGCATAGCTCAGAATGCCGCGCGCGTCGGCCGGACTGTCCGGCAACGTCGCCGAGCCCACGTGCGCCCCGTTGATCCGCACTTCCACGTCCGTCGGGAAGGCCTTGCCCGGCTCGGTCTGCGGCAGACCCAGACGCGGCGTATGGTCCGGATACGGCTGCGTCAGCGGCACGTCGCGGCGATACATCGGCCAGTCGATCTTCTCCGTGTTCGGACGCGACGCCGCCTCGACCTTCACGTCGATGCGCTCCACATCCGCCGCCGTCACGCCCTCGGGCAGGTTCAGCCGGTACGTGACCTTGCCCGCGCCATAGCAGCGCAGCATCTGCCCTTCCGTCTCGTCCATCCCATGGATCGCCGTCCACCCTTCCGCCTGGTACGCGCTCCCCGGCGCGAACCGGACCACGAGCGCCCGGCCACCCTCGACCAGTTGCGCCCGCGGTTGCTCCGGCTCATACGTCACGCCGACGAAGTTCTGCACGACGCGTTCGCCGTTCGCGCGCTCCAGCCACACCGACGCCGCCCCCGCGAGCGGGCCGTGCGCGGTCCACTCCGCCGGCGCGTCCATCTCGAGCGAGCCCATCGGGATGATCATGTAGTTCGCGTAGGTCGTCGTCTCGCCGCGCCCGGCATGCGTCAGGCATTCGCCGACCTCGTCCCACACGCGGATCTCCCAGCCCAGCGCCAGCGGCTCCTCCGTGTTCAGCGGGTTGTACCGCGCGTACGACAGCGGCAGGACCAGCGCCTCGCCCGGCGTCAGCGGAACCGTGGGCGGCGTATCGATCACGAGGAAGTCCGGCCCGAAGATGTGCCGCTGTTCGAGCCCGGGCGACACTTCGTCATAGCCGTACGTCTTCGGCGAGCGGTAATAGTTGATCAGCCCATTGTGCTCCCACTCGATGTCCTGCAGCTCGGTGTAGATGAACCCGGTCAGGCGCGGATGCCGCCTGAACTCGTTCACCCACCACCGGTTCGTCCACGAGATATCCGTGTCGCCGCTGCCCGCGCCGATGCCGCCGAACTCGGAGTTGTAGAACGGCTGGTCGCCCTGTCTGAGCCCGTCCACGAAATGGTATCCCGACCCCGGACGTCCCTTCTCGATCAGCCCGCGCAGGATGCCGACCATGGGCTCATACTGATGCCCATAGGCGTGCCACGACACGAGGTCCGTCTCTTCCGTGAAGTGATCGAGGAAACACGGCGACATGTCCTCGATCAGCCGCGTGCCGTCCAACGCCTTCGCCGCGCGGAACATCGATCGACCCCATTCGGCCGATTCCGGCGCGGCCTTCCCGTGCTCCCGTTCAAGCCCCCACGTCTCGTTGTACAGCACCCACGAGAAGATCGACGGATGGTTGTAGTCGCGGTCTATCATCCCGCGCATCGCAGACTCCCACAGCGCCCGGCCCCGCGCGTCGCCGCGCCAGGCATTCGGCACGTCGCACTGCAGCAGCATGCCCTCGCGATCGCACAGGTAGAGATAGCGCGGCTCCTCCGTCTTGATATGGATCCGGAAGAAGTTCAACCCGAACTCGAGCCCTTTCCGAATGTCGAAGAGCATCGCCTCCTCGCTCGGATAGGTGTAGATGCCGTCGGGATGGAACGACTGGTTGAGCGCGCCGCACAGGTACAGCGGCCGCCCGTTGAGCAGCACGAATCGTCCCCCGGCCTGCGTCCCCACGCTCAGCTCCCGCATCCCGAAGTACGTCCGCACCTCGTCCAGCACGGCCCCGCTCTCCGGATCCGCCACGCGAACGATCAGGTCGTACAGGAACGGATCTTCAGGGAACCACAGGTGCGGCTCCGGCACAGGCAGGCGGCATGTCAGCGGCATCGTCCCCGCCGGCGCGGTCACCTCGAACAACGCCTCCGGCCCTTGCGGACTGCGCAGCTCGACGCGCACCGGTCGCAACCCGTCCCTCCGGCTCGTCAAAGTCAGGCGCACTTCCGCCTGCGCCTCCGCAATCCGCGGCGTCACGTGCACGCGGTCCACCGCGACCGCCTCGCCCACGCCCTCGAGATACACCGTCTGCCAGATGCCCGATGTCGTGGTGTACCAGTTGATCTGCTTGCCCACGGGCATCTCCGGCAGCGTCGGGTCGAACGCGCGCACCCGCACCGTGTTCTCCTCGCCCGCCGGGCGCAGCGCGTCCGTCACGTCCAGTCGCAGCGGCAGATACCCGCTGTCATGCACACCGAAGTCGACGCCGTTCACCCACACCCGCGCCTGCCGGTCCACCGCGCCGAAGATCAGATGCACGCGCCGCCCGGGCCAGTCCGGCGTGGCGAACGTGCGCTCGTACCACCCCACCGTCTCCCCGGACACGCCGATGCCCGACGCCGGCGCCTCCCAGCAGAACGGAACCAGGATCTCCCGGTCCAGCCGGTCCCGGTTGTCATCGCCGAACGCGAACCGCCACGGTCCGTTCAGGTTCACCCACTGCGCGCGCAGGAAATCCGGACGCGGATGCTCCGGCCGCGGCGTCTCCCCGTCCTGCGCCGCAGCCGTCGTCGCCAGACCGGCGCCCGCCGCCACGGCGCATCCCAACGCAACGCGCCCCAACGCGTGAACCAACAGCCCCATCACTCGCTCTCCTGTAGATGAACGGAGTCGCGACGCCCCGCGGCCCCTCCCGCCGGTCGCCCGCGTCGTCTCCCTCGGCATTCACCGGCGCCAACTATAGCAGACGCGCATCGCAGCGCACAGACCGCCATCGCTGGCATTCTGGGTCGTTTGCCCGTCATACTGCCGAGAAACCGGAACCCAAGGGGGACTACACGCCATGCACGCTGTATGCACGCTCCTGCTCGCCGGCCTCGTCGGCGCCGCCCCGTTCAGCATTGGGATCGAACTGCCCACCCACGTGCCGTATTCCGCCGCCCTCGAATCGGCCCTGCGCGACATCGGCATCGACTACGTGAACTACTACGTGAAGCCGTGGACCGCCACGCCCGAGGAGCGCGCCATCGAGGTGAACGCGGCCACCCTCGACTTCGCGGAACGCCTCGGCGTCGACTACTCCCTCGCCTGCTATCTCGTTGATCCGCCGGAAGCCTGCGTCGCGGCCGCCGTCGAGCGCAGCGCGACCGCCGCCTCCCGCGATCAGAAAGGCCGCTTCCAGGGCGTCGTGTTCGACGAACTCGCCCATGCCCGCCTGCTCCACCAGGAGATGCACGAAGGCGGCGACAAGCTGGCCGATCCCACGACGTTCACCTCGCTCGCCGACGCCTACGAGCAGACCCTCGCGGGCTTCACCGCCCTGCGCGAGAAGCACGACGCGCTCGGGGCCGCGTCCGTGGCCACCCACGTCTTCCCCGCGCTGCTCCACGTCGCCGCGCGCGCGGGCTTCACCCCCTGCCCCAAGGTCCAGAAGGAGCTGTTCTCCCCCGTCAGCCTCGCCATCGGCCTCGGCGCCGCGCTCCAGTACGACCGCGATCTCTGGGTCGACGTCGACCTCTGGTTCTGGGACCTCGTACCCGGCCACACGCCCGAGGAGGTCGAGAGCAACCTCAAGCTCGCCTACTGGCTCGGCGCGGACCGCGTCTACCTGGAAGGCTGCGGCCACAACCTCACCGAAGCGGGGAACCAGGGCGCACCGTTCTCGATCGTCAACGTGATCAATGACACGCGCTACCAGCTCACCGCCCACGGCGAGATGCTCAAGCGCTTCTGCCGCGAGTACCTGCCGGCCCATCCGCGCCCCTGGACCTTCCGCGACATCCGGCCCGAGGTCGCGATCATCCGCTTCCCCGACGGCGATTGGGGACAACGCTACGCCCACTGGTTCCCGAATCGGCTCTACGGATCCGACAACCTCCCCACCACCGCGGACACCCGCGCCTGGTTCGGCCTCTGGAACATCCTCACCCATGGCAAGACCGGTCGCGACGGCTTCACCTATTTCAAGGTCTGGTGCGCCACCTACGGGTTCGGCCCCGCCTTCACCGATCAGATCGCCTACTCGCTCCACACGCGCCCGTTCCAGGCGGAGCTCCACCCCTTCTTCGCGCCCCTCAAGGGCGTCGTCGTGTTCGACCACCTCGTGACCTACGACCGCCTCAAGGGCATCCCCCTCCTCTGCGTCACCGGCGATTCCCTCAGCCCGGAGACGTTCGAGGCCGTCGTCCGCTGCGCCCGCGAAGGCGCGACCGTCCTCATCTGGGGCCCCCTCGCCGAGCGCTGCGGCCTCGAGTGGAACGGCGAACTCCAGCCCTTCCCCGAGGGCGAGGGCAAGATCGTCCGCGTCGACGACTTCGGCGGGTTCGGGACCTACGGCTATCTCCAGCCCCATCTCGGCCGACCGGACGAGATCAGCTACCGTTTCGGCGACCAGGAAGTGGTTCTGCGCAAGGTCACCGACAACGTCGTGAACGTGGACTTGCCGGAGTAGGAACAGACGTCGCCGCGCCGGAGTTTGCCTTGCACGCCCCGGCTGTACCATCATAGCGAGAACGTGCGGCCGCCTGAGCGCCGCGCGCGGAGCCGCGACCAGAAGTGACCGCAAGAGGATACCCGCCGTCATGACCTCCAAGGAACGCGTCCTGACCGCCATCGCGCACCAGGAGCCCGATCGAGTCCCGATTCAGACCTACCTGACCCCGGAGATCCTTCAGAAGCTCCTGGACCATTTCGGGTTCACGCAGTTCGAGGACCTGATGAAGATCTTCGGCGTCGATCTGCGCTCCGTGAATGCCCCCTATCGCGGACCCAAGCGCCCGCTGCCCGAGGGATCGGTGTTCGTCGATGAGTGGGGCGTCGGGTACATGATGTTCGACCACGGCCACGGCGGCTCCTATCCCGAGCCCAACCACCTGGCCCTGCTCGAGATCAAGACCATGGAAGACGTCGAGGCCTATCCCTGGCCCTCGCCGGACGACTATGACTACTCGGTCATCGAGGCCGGGTGCGACGCATACGCCGACTATGCCGTGTGTTGCGGACACGCCGGCGCGCCCGACATCGTCAACGGCGTCGGCCGCGGCCGAGGCATGGAGCAGGTGCTGCTCGACATCATGATGGAAGACCCCGTCGGCATCGCCATCATCGACAAGCGCTGCGACCATTACTACGAGGTCCTGAAACGCACGCTCGAAGCCGGCAAGGGCAAGATCGACATCCTCTGCCTCGGCGAGGATACGGGCAACCAGGCCGGCCCCATGTTCCCGCCGGACGTGTTCGACGCGTTTTTCCGGCCCCGCATCCAGCGCTACATCGACCTCGCCCGCGACTTCGGCGTCAAGTCGATGATGCATTCGTGCGGCGACACCAGCAAACTGCAAGCGCGCTTCACCGAGATGGGACTGGACGTGTTGGACGCCATGCAGCCCGAGCCCCCCGGCATGGACCCCGAGCGAATCAAGCGGGAGTACGGCGACAAGCTGACCCTCTGCGGCCTGATCAGCACGCAGCAGACCCTCCCGTTCGGCACGGTCGAGGATTGCCGCGCCGAGGCCCGGCATCGCATCGACGTCATCGGCAAGGGCGGCGGCTACATCTTCAGCCCGGCCCACTGCATCCAGGCCAACAACCCGGTCGAGAACGTCCTGGCCATCTACGAAGAGGCCCTGGGCCTCAAGCCCGGCGCGTTCTCCCAAGGCGTCCCCGCCTGACACAAACAATCGCGTCTCGCCCGCCGCCGGTCTCGCCCGCGGCGGGCGGTCCCGCTTTCTCAGCGTCGCCCCGCGATCTCCGCCGCCCGGCGTGCGCTTATGCGCTCTGCCATCCGCTCTCGCGCCTGCCCGAGGGCGTCCTCCTGCAACGCGCACCCCGTCGCCTCGCTGCCGCACCCGTCGCGCTTGCTCGGACATGTCGACACGCCGCAACCGCAACTGTCGCCCTTCCCGGACGTCGTCAGGTAGAACGAGCGCACCACGTACGCCGCTGCGCCCAACACGAGCAACGCCACGATCGCTGTCTCGAGGGAGAGCATCTGGTCACGCCTCCTTACGCGCCGAGTCCGACCAGTCGGCCGACTTGGTAGACCGCCACCGTGATGACCCAGGCCAACCCCGTCAGACCGAACCACTGCAACGACGCCCAGCCCCACGAGTTCGATTCGCTCCGCGTGATCGCGAATGTCGCCATGCACGGCGCGCTGATCAGGGTGAACAGCATGATGCAGAACGCCACCAGCGGCGTATAGGCCTCGCGCAGCTTCGCCCGCAGCGCATCCGACCTTTCCTCCGCCTCGCCCACGGCGTACACGATGCCGAGCTGCGCCACGAACACCTCCTTCGCCGCGACCGCCCCCACGAGCGCCGTCCCGATCCGCCAGTCGAACCCCATCGGGTGCAACGCGGGCTCCATCGCCCGGCCTATCCGTCCGGCGACGGAGTACTGAATGGCCTCCGATGCCGCTTGCTGCGCCAGTTCATAGCGCGTCGCTTCATACGCCGCCTGAACCTCGTCCAGATACCGCACGACCGCCGCGTACACCTCGGGATCCCGGCGCTGAATCTCGCCCAGCGACGTCCGCAACACCAGCTCCATGGCAGCGTATCCCGAACTCCCTTCCTCGAGTCCCTGCTCCTCAACGGCGCGCGCAAAGGCGTCGCGCGCCTCGCGCACGGCATCGCGGACATCGAGGAAGGCCGCCAACCGGTCGCCTCCCGGCTCCGTCGTCAACGCCGCCATCGCCGCCTCGCGCGCCGCTTCCGCCTCGGCGTACCCGGGCTCATGCGGGAAATACGTCGCCTCCGCTTCGGCGAACGCCGCGTCCGCCTCCGCCATGCGCACCAGCAACGGCGACGCCTCGGACAGCCCGATCGACGCACCCAACTCGCGCATCGCGGACAGGTACTGCTCCGTCGCCGACGCCTCCAGCCCCGCGTAGTCCACGTCGAACGCTTGCTTCTTCGGGTAGGTCGTGAGCACCCACAGCAGGATGCTGATCGCCAGGATGATCGTGCCCGCCTTCTTCAGGTACATCCACGACCGGCCCCACATATGCAGCAACGTGCCCTGCGCCGTCGGCATCCGGTACGGCGGCAACTCCATGACGAACGGCGTCGACTCGCCCTTGAGCAACGATGACCGCAACAGCCGCGCGAGCGCCAGCGCCAGTACGATGCCGATCATGTAGATCAGCCACAGCATCGGCGCCTGCCACGCACGCGGGAAGAACGCCGGGATAATCAGCGCGTAGATCGGCAACCGCGCGCCGCAGCTCATCAACGGGGCCACCAGCATCGTCGTCAGTCGGTCCCGCTCCGTCTCCAGCGTGCGCGTGGCCATGATCGCCGGCACGGAGCACCCGAACCCGATGATCATCGGGATGAAGCTCTTCCCATGCAACCGGAACCGGTGCATGATGTGATCCATCACGAACGCAGCCCGCGCCATGTAGCCCGAGTCCTCCAACACGGCGATCGCCAGAAACAGCAGCATGATGTTCGGCAGAAACACGATGACGCCGCCCACGCCGCCGATGATCCCGTCCACCAACAACGACCGCAACGCGCTGTCCGCCGCCTTCGGCCACATCGTCGCGATCTGCGATCCCGCCCACGAGAACCCCGCCTCAATCCACTCCATCGGCGGACCGCCCAGCGTGAACGTAAGCTGGAACACCAGGTACATCAGGGCCAGGAAGATCGGCAACCCCAGGATCCGGTGCGCCAGCACCGCGTCCACCCTGTCCGACAGCAGGTGGCGCGTTTCCACCGTCGACCGCACCGCCTCCTGACACGCCCCCGAGATGAACCCGTAACGTCGGTCGGCGATGATGATCTCCGAGCTGTCGCCCAGCACCCGCTCGAGCCGTTTGATCGCGTGGTCGGCCGCCTGCAGAACCTCCTCCGCGTGGACCTTCTCTCGAACGAGATCGTCGTTCTCGATCAGCTTCAGCGCCGTCCATCGCGGGTCCCTACCCGCGGGCGTGGCTTCGGTCTCCCGCAGCTTCGCTTCCAGCGCGTCGATCTGCTCGTCGATCTCGGCGCCATAGCTCAGCGGCGCCGGGTCGCACGGCAGTTCCCCCGAGGCCACGCCGACGATCGCCTCGAGCAGTTGGTCCATCCCCCCGCCCTTGTGCGCCACCGTCGGCACAATCGGCACGCCCAGCAGCGCGCTCAGCCGCGGCATGTCCACCTCGTACCCACGCGCCTGCGCCACATCGCTCATGTTCAGCGCCAGGACCAGCGGCGCGCGCAGCTCCATCAACTGCGTCGCAAGGTACAGGTTCCGCTCGAGATTGGACGCGTCGACCACGTCCACCACCACGTCCGGCTTGGCGGTCAGCACGAAATCCCGCGCCACGACCTCCTCCGTCGAATACGCCGTGAGGCTGTACGTGCCCGGCAGGTCGACGAAGCGGATCTCCCACGCGCCGTACCGGCGTACGCCCTCCTTGCGCTCGACCGTAACGCCGGGGTAGTTGCCCACCTGCTGCCGCGCGCCGGTGAGCCGATTGAACACGGTCGTCTTCCCGGAATTCGGGTTCCCGGCAAGCGCGACGGTGATGGTCTTCGCCCGTGCCGAGACAGGCTGCGCGATCGTCGTCATGAATCCTCGCCAGTTGGAATGCAGTTAGGCGGGCGTTACTATGTTCCACCCGCCTAACTCAAGCCGCAAAAAAAAGGAGTGATGAACAGGGCGCCTCGCTTCGACGCCTACTCCACCTCAATCCGATCCGTCATCCCCCGACCCAGCATGATCCGACTCCCCCGCACCAGTACGATGAACGGACCCCACGCGCTGTTGTGGATCACTTCCACCTCGGCCCCGGGCGCCATGCCCATCGCGGCCAACCGCGCGTACAGCCCACGCCCCGCATGCACCGCCGCCACCCGCACTCGCCTGCCCGCTTCCACTTGTGACAGCGCCATCACCCTGCGCTCCTTCGCCTCAGGTTCATCCAACGCGCCGGTCTCCGACACCGGGGCCGCTTCCTCGCACCCGTCCAACGTCAGTCTCCTGGGCCCGGCCTCGTCTGATCGTCAACCAAGGTCGTGCTACACCTCGCGCGCGCTCCCGAAGCATTCACGCGAAACACCGCAACGCGCCGCGCTACTCCTGCACGGAGCAGCCGCGGCCCGCTCTGCCCGACCGAACCTCGTCCAGCGACTCTTCCAGGCACTGGGCGCAGTCGCCGTGGTCGGGCCCGTTTCTGCAGAAATACCCGAAACCGTCGATCCAGCGCGCCCCGCTTCGGGGACACATTTCGACAAACCGAAGAAACTTCACAAACCGGTCGAGCACCTCGCGCGGCATCGCGTGCTCCATCTCGCACGCCGCTTTGTCCGCCGTCTCCTGCTCGATCGTCAACACCTTCACAAAGAAGTCGTGCAACGCCTCGTGCCGCCGCACAATCTCCCGCCCAACCGCTTCCCCCTCGTCCGTGAGACGCACCACCTCATACGGCGCATAGTGGATAAGTCCGCGTTCCTTCAGGGCCTTCAGCGCGCCCGTGACAGAGGACCCATGCACATTCAGCCGCGCCGCAATGTCCTTCGATCGCGCAACCTGTTTCTCCGCGACGATATGGTAAATGGCCTCGAGGTAGTCCTCAAGGCTCGCCGACAGCATATCGGTGGAACTGGTCATTAATCGGTCTCCGACTGCGACTACGGCCGCCTGCGTACCGCTTGATTTCTTTGGCGACCCCAACATTGTACGTCACATACCCCCACAATGCAAACGCATCGATCCCGCCCGAACTTCCCGCCCCCACCCACCATCGTCTCCGCTCCGCCGATTCCTTACGCAGATCACACCTCACGCTCACACAATCCTAACAATCCTCGGGTATCCTCCTCGCGCACCCCGAAACACAAAGGAGCCTCGCCATGAGAACTTCCCTCAGTCTGCTCGCCCTCGGCCTCACGATCGCCGTCGCCGGCTGCGGCTCCCCCGCGGGCTCGCGCGCGGCCATGATCCAGATCAAGGGCTCCGACACCATGATCCATCTCACCAGCGCCTGGGCTCAGGAGTACAGCGCCGCCCACGCCGACGTCGAGGTCGCCGTCACCGGCGGCGGATCCGGCACGGGCGTCTCCGCCATGCTCAACGGCTCCACCGACATCTGCATGTCCTCCCGCGACCTCAGCGAATCCGAGCGCTCCGCCGCCGAAGGCCTCGGCCTCGACGTGCAGCAGTTCGACGTCGCCCTCGACGGGATCGCGGTGGTCGTCCACCCCAGCAACCCCATCAACGCGCTGACCATCGACCAGATCGCCGACATCTACACCGGCCGCATCACAAACTGGAGCGTCGTCGGGGGTCCCGATCGGCCGATCGTCCTCCTGTCGCGCGAGTCGAACTCCGGCACCTACGCGTTCTTCCAGGAGCACGTCCTCGACAAGGAGGACTACGCGACTTCCGCGCGCCTGCTCCCCGCCACCTCGGCCATCATCCAGAGCGTCGGCGAGGACGCCGGGGCGATCGGCTACGTCGGCCTGGGCTACGCGGAAGAGGCCGGCGACCGCGTCAAGGTCATCGGCGTGAAGGCCGATGAGACCGCCCAGCCCGTCGTCCCCACCCTCGACACCGTCCGGAGCGGCGCATATCCCATCGCCCGCGCGCTCCACTTCTACACCGCCCGCGTGCCCGAAGCCCACGTGCAGGCGTTCATCGACTACTGCCTGAGCCCCGAAGGACAGGAAACGGTCAAGCGGGAAGGATACGTGCCGATCGGCTGACGGCGACGCCTCATGCAACGCCTGCTCTCCACCGATAACCTCGTGCGCATCGCGCTCTTCGCCGCCTCATCAACGAGCGTGGTGATCGTCGCGCTCATCTTCGCGTTCCTCTTTCGCGAGGCGTTCCCCTTCCTCCGCGATCCCGGCGTCGGCGAGTTGGCCGGGACCCGATGGATGCCGACCTCGATGCAACGCCAGAGCTTCGGCGTGCTGCCCCTCATCACCGGCTCGCTCCTGGTCACCTTCCTGGCCAGTCTGCTCGCCGTGCCCTTCGGCATCTGCGGCGCGGTCTACATCTCCGAGGTCGCCCGCCCGGTCGAACGCGAGTTCCTCAAGCCCTTCGTCGAGATCCTCGCCGGCATTCCATCGGTCGTGCTCGGGTTCTTCGGCCTCGTCGCCGTCGTGCCCCTCGTCAAGTCCGTCTTCCACTTGGGCAGCGGGCTTTCCGCGCTCTCCGCGGCCGTCGTCCTCGGCCTCATGGCCCTGCCCACCATCATCTCCATTTCCGAAGACGCCATCCGCGGCGTGCCCGACGCCTACCGCGAGGCCTCCCTCGCGCTCGGCGCCAACCGTATCACCACGATCTGGCGCGTCGTCGTGCCCGCCGCCCTTCCCGGCATCACCGCCGCCGTCATGCTCGGGTTCGGCCGCGTCATCGGCGAGACCATGGGCGTCATGATGGTCAGCGGCAACGCCGCCCAGATCGCCTTCAGCCCCTTCGAGTCGGTCCGCACCATGACCGCCACCATCGCCGCCGAAATGGGTGAGGTCGTGTTCGGCGGCGTCCATTACCGCGCCCTCTTCTGCGTCGGCCTCCTCCTCCTCGCGGCCACCTTCGCTCTCAACATGATCGCCCAGCGCGTCATGAAGCGCTACCAGAACCGGTGACCCCCATGCGCGGCCGACACCTCGAAACAGCAGCCTTCTGGACCATGCGGTCTCTCACCTACGCCGTCGTCCTCGCCGTCGCGTGCATCGTCGCCCTCATCGTCTGGAACGGCGCGCCGGCCCTGTCCCGCGAATTCCTGCTGGGCTCCCCCCGACGCGGCGGCGCCGAAGGCGGCATCTTCCCCGCCATCGTCGGCACCTGCTACCTCGTCGCAGGGGCCCTCGCCATCGCGTTCCCGCTCGGCATCGCCTGCGCTATCTACCTCTCCGAATACGCCGCGCAAGGCCGCTTCACCCGAACCGTCCGACTCGCCATCGTCACGCTCGCCGGCATCCCGTCCATCGTGTTCGGCCTCTTCGGCCTCGGCGTCTTCGTCCTGTTCCTCGGCTTCGGCGCATCCATCCTCTCCGGCAGCCTCACGCTCGCCTGCATGGTCCTGCCCACCATCATCGTCGCCGCCGAAGAGTCGCTCCGCATCGTCCCGCAATCCCTGCGCGAGGGCAGCCTCGCCTTGGGCGCCACCAAGTGGCAGACCATCTCCAAGGTGGTCCTGCCCGCGGCCCTGCCCGGCATCCTCACCGGTTCCATCCTGGGCATCAGCCGGGCCGCCGGGGAGACCGCGGCCATCATGTTCACGGCCGCCGTGTTCTTCACCCCGCTCATCCCCACGTCCATCCTGGACGACGTCATGGCCCTGCCCTACCACANNCCGCCGGCGAGACCGCCCCCATCCTCCTCACCGTCGCGGCGTTCTACTTGCCCAGTCTCCCGCGGTCCGTCTTCGACCAGTGCATGGCGCTCCCGTACCACCTCTACATCCTCGCCACGCAGCACCCCGACCCCTCGGTCGAGCCCATGAAGTACGGCGCCGCCCTCGTTCTGCTCTTGCTTGTGCTCGGAGTCAACGTCGTGGCCATCCTGCTCCGGGCCCATTTCAGGAGAAAGCGCCAATGGTAACGATCCAGGCCCCGACCCGACAGCCGCACCTCCAGCCCGACCCCGCGGATCGCGCGCAAGTCGCGATCCGAAACATGAGCATGTTCTACGGTCCCGTCCAGGCCCTCATCGACATCACCATGGACATGCCCGCCAGCCGCGTCACGGCCTTGATCGGCCCGTCCGGCTGCGGCAAGTCCACTCTGCTCCGCACCCTCAACCGCATGAACGACATCATCCCCGGCACCCGCATCGTCGGCGAGGTCCGCATCGACGGCGACGACATCTTCGCCCCCGGCGCGGACGTCACCGCCCTGCGCCGCAAGGTCGGCATGGTGTTTCAGAAGCCCAATCCCTTCCCGAAGACGATCTTCGACAACGTCGCCTACGGCCCCCGCATCAACGGCATCCGCGACCGCGGCCGCCTGGCCGACATCGTCGAACGCAGCCTCATCCGCGCAGCGATCTGGGACGAAGTGAAGGACCGCGTCAACCAGAGCGCGCTCGCCCTTTCCGGGGGCCAGCAACAGCGCCTCTGCATCGCGCGCGCGCTCGCCGTCGACCCGGAGATCCTCCTCATGGACGAGCCCACCTCCGCCCTCGACCCCCGCTCCACCGGCCGCATCGAGGAGCTGATCACCCAGTTGCGCCGCGAATACACCATCATTATCGTTACCCACAACATGCAGCAGGCCGCCCGCGTCTCCGACATCACGGGCTTCCTCTACGAGGGCAGGCTCATCGAGGTCGGCGACACGGACCGCCTCTTCACCGCCCCCAAGGTCAAGCAGACTGAGGACTACATCACCGGACGCTTCGGATAGGACCCGCCCCATGTCGATCCACCTGCAACGCGCCATCGAGAACCTCAATCGGCAAGTCCTCTCCCTCGGCGGCCTCGTCGAGGACAGCGTCCTCCACGCCGTCCGGGCCGTCGAGGAACGCGACGATGCGCCCGCCCAGCACGCCTTCCGCAACGACGACGCCATCGACGCCATGGAGGTCGAGATCGAGGAGGAATGCCTCAAGATCCTCGCCCTCTATCAGCCCGTCGCCGCCGATCTCCGGTTCATCGTCGCCGTCCTCAAGATCAACAACGACCTCGAACGCATCGGCGACACCGCCGTCAACATCGCCGAGCGCGCCGTCTACCTCGCCGCGCATGCGCCCCTCCACGCCCCCTTCGGCTTCGCCGAGATGGGCGAGAAGACCCAGGCCATGCTTCGCATGAGCCTCGACGCCCTCGTGAACGCCAACCCGGATCTCGCCTACGCCGTCTGCGCCCGCGACGACGAAGTGGACGCCCTGAACCGCGACGCCTACATCGCCGTCCAGGACGCCGCCCGCGCCCATCCCGACGAACTCGAGGCGCTCATCCACGTGCTGAGCATCTCGCGCCACCTCGAACGCATCGCCGATCTGGCCACGAACATCGCCGAAGACGTAATCTATATGGCGCGGGGCGAGATCGTCCGCCACCGACTCGAGGAGTTCGCCCCGAACAACGACAACTGAACCGTTCCAGGGGGTCTCCATGGATTTCGTCGATCTGCGCAGCGACACCGTAACCGTTCCCACACCCGCCATGCGCGAGGCCATGGCCGCCGCGCCCGTCGGCGACGACGTCATGGGCGAAGACCCGACCGTCAACGCCCTCGAAGCCCGTGTGGCGCAGATGCTCGCCAAGGAGCGCGCCCTGTTCGTCCCCTCCGGCACCATGGCCAACCTGCTTGCCGTCGTTTCGCAGACCCGCCCC
This sequence comes from Candidatus Hydrogenedentes bacterium UBA6118, assembly GCA_002422525.1. Taxonomy (GTDB): domain Bacteria; phylum Hydrogenedentota; class Hydrogenedentia; order Hydrogenedentales; family SLHB01; genus UBA6118. The sequence goes on along the minus strand of DIWA01000010.1, from coordinate 15,980 downwards.
GGCGACTCCGTCATCCTCCACCAGGACGCCCACCCCTACGTCTACGAGTCCGGCAACCTCGCCATGGTCGCCGGCGTGCTCGTCTCGCCGCGCCCCGGCGCCTGCGGCCTGCTCGACCCCGACGACGTCGCCGCGGCGATCGTGCGCAACGCCGATCACCACCGCTCCAACACCACCCTCGTCATGATCGAGAACACCACCAACCGCGGCGGCGGCGCCGTCTACCCCCTCGCAACCGTCGAGGCCATCTGCGAACGCGCCCATCAGCAAGGCCTCCGCGTACACTGCGACGGTGCGCGCATCTTCAACGCCGTCGTCGCCTCCGGAACGCCCGTGCGCGCCTACGCCCGTCCCGTCGACACGATCAGCTTCTGCTTCTCCAAGGGCCTCGGCGCCCCCGTCGGCTCCATCCTCGCCGGCGAGGCGGACGTCATCGACCGCGCCCATCGCTACCGCAAGATGCTCGGCGGCGGCATGCGACAGGCCGGCATCCTCGCCGCGGCCGCCCTCCACGCCTTGGATCACCACATCGACCGCCTCGCCGACGACCACGCCCGCGCAGCCGCCTTCCTTCACGCCCTCACCGATCGCGGCATCGCCGCCCCCCTGCCCGCGCCGACCAACATCGTCTTCTTCGACATGCCCGACGCGGCCGCCGCTGCCGCCCGTCTCGCCGAGGAAGGCCTTCGCGTCGGCGTTACCGCGCCGACCCGCCTGCGCGCCGTCTTCCACCTCGGCATAGATGACCAAGGCCTCGCCCGCGCCATCGACGCTTTGCGCGCTTTGTGATGCCGCGTGCAGTATCGTTGCGCAGACACGCAACCATACGCAGCCGCTACGTCCCTTGTCGGGGGCCATACTTGTTGACCAACCCCCGGAAATAGGATAAACTAGCTCTGAACTAGCGCCGGTCTGCGTGGACTATGGATATTCGGGGTGATCTAATGCACAAACATGAGCGCCACACGGCCATTCTCGACCAACTCAGCCGCGTCGAGTTCCTCTCTGTCGAAGAAGCCGCCGAGCTGCTCCACGTCAGCGCCGCCACTATCCGCCGCGACTTCAACGAGCTCGCCGAACGCGCCCTCGCCGACCGCGCCCGCGGCGGCCTCTGCCGCACACGCACTTCCCTGCGCGGCATGGTTCCGTTCGCCTTCCGCGAAAACCAGTTCCTGCGCGAAAAGGTCGCCCTCGCCGAGACCGCCGTCTCTCTGCTCTCGATCGGCGACGTGCTCTTCGTGGACGGGGGCACCACCACCTTCCAGATGGCCCGGTTCCTCACGTCCATCTCCGTGCGCTGCATCACCACGTCGCTGCACCTCGCCCGCGCCTTGGGCGAGGGTCCGCGGGGCGCGTCCTCGGCCGAGGTTTTCCTCACCGGCGGCTATCTGTACCCCCAGACCGGGCTCCTCATCGGCCCCCAAGCCAAGGCCAACCTCGCCCAGTACCACGCCAACTGGGCGTTCATCTCCGTCGCCGCAATCTCGGAGGACGGCATCTTCAACTCCAACGAACTTGTCGTCGAAAACGAGCAGGGGATGATCACCAACGCCGACCGCACGGTGATCCTCGCTGACCACACCAAACTCGACAAGCGCTCCATGTGCCGCATCTGCGGCCTCGATCAGGTCAGCATCCTCATCACAAACGCCACGGAAGACCAGCAGCCTTTCCTCGACGCGGTGCAGAACCGCGGTGTTGAAGTGATCACCGTCGGCATGGCCGTAAGCCCCGTAGCCGACGGCGCCGTTACGGCCTGACCGACCCCCGTTCTCCGTCGCCCGGGCCATCCGGCCGCACACAAAGAAAGCGCCGCGAAGCCGGCCATCCCGGTCTGACTCCGCGGCGCTGTCGCTATCGGCTATCCCGCGCGCGATCAGTCAGCAAGCATTGCGTTCACGCTTGCATCGATGTAGAACAGGCCCGACTCGGGCAAGTAGACCGCGCCGCCCGCATCGCCCAGCCGCACAACCGGCGCCATCACGCGCGCCGCGTAGTCGGCCTCGCCGAACTCCGCCGGCAGCATCCCCGCTCCCGCCTCCACGTCGAAGCCCACAGGCGCGATCGCGCGCACCCGCTGGTCCGCCGCGGCCGCCAGCCACGCGGTCCGTCCGGCCTCTCCCGCGCCGACCGGGATGAACGTCCGTACCGGCTCCGCATCACCCGATGCGAACGCCTCGACCGCGTCCATCGCCGCCGCGACACGCACGACGCCATCGATTCCGGCCGCGCCCGCCGTGTCGACCAACGCTGTGACACAGCGGCCGGCCGTCGCCGCCTGGCCAAGCTGAGCCAAGTCCACCGGCCCTGCCGTCATGTCGGCCAGAATCAACAACGCCGTCGGTCCATTCACCGACTCCGGCGTGACTACCGTCATCCCGGCGCCGTCAGCCGCGCGGAATGCGTACGCGCGATACGTCGCGTCGCCCGTCTCGATCTCCTCGACGAACGCGAACCCGTCCGCCAAGTCGCGCCCATCAACGGCATCGTCCAACGGCGTCCGCGCGAACACGCGAATACGCTCCTCCGCCGTCGCCGGTTCGCCCTTGCTCGGCGCAACCACCTCGAGCTGGATCGGCACGGAACCGTCGCCGCTGTCCCGCTCGTACACATGCACCGGGTGCACCTCCGAACTCGACGTCCCGTCGCCGAAGCGCCACTGATGCCGAAGGCCCTCCCCCGGCGCGTCCGACAGGTTCGTTACGGACACCTCGTCGCCCACAACAAACCACTTCTCGGGCGCGTTCCACGGGTAGTGGACCACGAACGCCGCGGCTTCTTCTCCAGCCGCCTCGACCACGGTGACGTAGTCCGGCTTCAGCTCCACGTCCACGTTGCCCAGCGACGTGCTGATCGTCAACTGCACCGAGTACATCACCTCGGCGACTTCCGTGCCCTGGAGCGTGTACACGTGCAGCGGGTTCGGCCCCAGCGCCGGCCCGGTCTCATCGCCGAAGTCCCATTCCCACTCGGTGATCTCGTCGTTCGGCCCCGGCGTCGACAGATCCGTGAACTGCACCGCGCCGCCGCTCTCGACGACAAGCGGATCCCCGTTGAATTCCGCGTCCAGCGGCGGAACCGCCTCGATGTAGTCGTTCTTCACGACCGTGTCGTCGTAACCGGCCTCATCCAGCGCGGTCAGGCTCACGGTATACGTTCCCAGCTCAGCGTAGCGATGTTCCGGGTCCCGTTCCGTGCTCGTCGCGCCGTCGCCGAAATCCCAGAACCACGCCGTGACCGGATAGTCGCCTTCCACGGTCTCATTGATGAACTGCACCGGCTCGTTCACCAGCGCTTGTCGCGTGTTCGCGGAGAACTCCGCCGTCGGCGGCGCCGGCTGCGTCACGCGAATGTACGCCGCCCGGTCCAACGTGCTGGTCTGACCGCCCGCTTCCACCGTCAGCGACACGGTATATTCGCCCGCCTCTGTGTAGGCGTGCGTCGGGTTGCGCTGGCCGCTCGTGACGCCGTCGCCAAAGGACCAGCGCCACCGCGTGATCGGGCTCAACCCCGGGGTGGACAGATCCGTGAACTGAATCTCCTCGTTCACTTCCACGTCGACCTTGTCCGCCTCGAAGTTCGCCTGCAACGGCGCGACGACCTCCACGTACTGCTGCTTGGCGATCGTGTCTTCGTAACCGCCCTCGTCAAACACCGTCAGCCTGACGGTATACAGCCCGGGGTCCGCGTAGCGATGCGCCGGATTGCGTTCCGCGCTGGTGTCGCCGTCGCCGAAATCCCATGCCCACCGATCAATCGCGAACGTCCCCGCCACCGACCGGTCCATGAACAAGATGAGCTGGTTCACTACCACGAGCTGCTTGTCCGCCGAGAACTCCGCCGTCGGCAGCGTCGGTTCGCGCACCGTGATGTGCGCCGTCCGCTCCATCGTGTCCGTGAGCTCGCCCGCCTGCACCGTCAGCGACACCGTGTACTGCCCCGGCGCGGCGTAGGCGTGTTCCGGATTGCGCAACGTGCTGGTCGCGCCGTCGCCGAAATCCCACAGCCAGCTCGTGATCGCGTCTGACCCCGGCGTCGAGAGGTCCGTGAACGCGACCACTTCGTTGACCTCCACCTCCGTCTTGCTCGCGGAGAAATCGGCATGCGGCGGCGCGAGCACTTCAATATAGCCGTCCTTCACCGCCGTGTCGCCGAACACCTCGTCGAACACATTCAACGTCACCGAATACGTGCCCGCCGTCTCGTAGATATGGCTCGGGTTGCGGTCGGAGCTCGACGCGCCGTCGCCAAAGGTCCACAGCCACGTGACGATGGGACGGTCGCCCGGCGCCGACAGATCCGTGAACTGCACGGTTCCCCCCTCGGCCACCACGCGCGGCGCGCCCTCGAACTCCGCCGTCGGGCCCACGCCCGACGCCGCCGCGGCAACCGCGACGTAGTCCTCTTTCACCGCCGTGTCCGACAGACCCTCGCTGCTCACCGTCAGCCGAACGGTAAACACGCCCGGTTCTTCATAAACGTGCTCGGGGGCGCGTTCAGAGCTGGTCTGACCGTCGCCGAACTCCCAGAACCACGCCGTTATCGGGTTCGTCCCGGCTTGGGACATGTCGATGAACCGCACCGGATCGCCCACCGTCGCCGCAGTCGGCTCGGCCCGGAAATCCGCCTTCGGCGGCGTCACCGGCAGCACGGTCACGTAGTCCTCACGCGTCTGCGTGTGCGACGTCGTGTCGTTCCCAACGGTCAACGACACCGAGTATGTCCCCGCCTCGGCGTACGCCTTCGTCGGGTTCTGCTCCGCGCTCGTCGTGCCGTCGCCGAAATCCCACAGCCACGACGTAATCTCCCCGCCGCCGCTCGTCGCGGACTGGTCGAAGAACTGAATCCCCTCCCCCTGGAACGCCACCGTGCGTTCCGCGGAGAACTGCGCCACCAGCGCGAGCCGCGCCCGCACTTCCACAGTCTTCCTCGGCACGCCTTCCGCCGCGATCGTCACCATCGCCGTGTTGGCCGTGCTGGTCAGCCGGCTCCGGTCGATCGTCACGGTGACTGTCACAGGGTCTGCCGGTCCGCTGCTTTGGCCGGTCGTGGGGCTCGCGCTGATCCACGACGCGCCGGAGCTCACCTTGAACGGCGGCATCGGTCGCGCGGTGAACACCTTGCGAACCTGGAAAGTCTGACTCGTTCCGGTCAAGCCAAAGTCAAGAACCTCCGGCGAGACCATCAACGCGATCTGCTCGGTCGACTGCGGACAGCCGATCAGCATGCCCGACAACACGGCGAGCAACGGTAGATACAGCGCGGTGCGAACTCTGAACATGCGTCGAGCCACTCCTCTGTGGTGCGCAAACCGCATCGGCCCGCGCCCCCTGAAACTGCTGTGCCCCCTCCATGGAGGAACCCGAATTACCCCTTATAATGCCAACCTCCGCCTCCATCGTCAAGGGATTCCCTCAGAACGCCCCGCCGCCTCCGCGCCCTCGGCCAACGGCAGCCGGATCGTGAACGCGCTTCCCTTGCCCAACGCGCTCGTCACGGACACATGCCCATTGTGGGCTTGCACGATGTGCTTCACGATCGCCAATCCCAGTCCTGTACCCCCAAGCGCGCGGCTTCGCGCCTTGTCCGCCCGGTAGAACCGCTCAAACACCCGCGCCTGGTCGGCCTCGGAGATGCCGGTCCCCTGATCGCGCACGCAGATCACCGCCTCGTCGCCGTCACGCGCCGCGCTGAGCGCCACCTCCCCCGACGCGGGACTATACTTGATCGCATTGTCCAGCAGGTTCACCACGGCCTGCTCCAGCAGCGTCGCGTTCATCACCGCCATCGCTCCGGCATCCGCCGAGCACGCGATGGTCACCCCCTTGGCCTCGGCTGCGGGTCGGCACGTCTCCACCGCGGCCTCCAGCACCGGCGCGAGCCGCCCTGGTTGCAGCGCGATGGCCTCGCCTTCGCCGCGTTGGTCCAGCCGCGACAGCACCAGCAGATCCTCGATGATCGCGTTCAGCCGATCCGCCTGCCGCGCAACAATGTCCAGAAAGCGCTGCGCCTGCTCCGGATCATGGATCGCCCCGTCCTGGAGCGTCTCCACGAACCCCTTGATCGACGTGATCGGCGTACGCAGCTCATGCGACACGTTCGCCACGAAATCCCGCCGCATCCGCTCCAGCCGCCGCAGCCGCGTCACGTCGTTCAACACAACCACCGCCCCGAGCCGCTGTCCGCCGCCGTCGCGCAAGCCCGACCCGTGCACCTGCAGAAACAGCTGCCGCGGATGCGCAAGCTCGACCTCCGCCTCCACGGGCTCTTGCGACGACAACGCGGCGTCCACGAACCGCAGCAACGCGGCGTTCCGCACGCAGCCCTGCAAGTCCCGACCATGCACCGTGTCCGGGTCCACATGCAACAGACGTCCCGCGGCCCGATTCATACTAATCACGCGCTGGTCGCCGTCCACCGCCAACACGCCCTCGACCATGCTCGACAAAACGGCGTCCTGCTCGTCCCGTTGCCGCACCTCCTCCGCGATACGGCGCTCCAACTGCCGCGCCATGCCGTTCATCGCCGCGGCCAGGCTGGCGAACTCCTGCGCCCTGGCCGATGGCATCACGCGCGTGAAGTCACCCTGCGCGAAGCGCTCCGCACCCTCCCGCAGCTCTCGCAACGGCCCCGCGATGCGCCGCGACACCCCATAGCTTACGACCGCCGCAAGCAGCGCCACCAACACGCCCCCGATCGCGATGCGCCGGTTCACCTCCCCCAGAATCGCGTCGACCTCTTCCATCGAGATCGCCGCACGGACCACCCCATACACGCCGCCGTCCCGTGTCAGCGGGACAGCCGCATACAGAAGACGTTCGCCCAACGTCGGACTGACCCGCGCCAGCCGCACAGCCTTTCCGCCCAACGCCCCCGCGATCTCCGGCCGGTCCCCGTGGCTCTCCATCGCTTCCGGCGCCTCGTCCGAGTCCGCAACCACCCTTCCGCTCGGCAGCGCGACGGTGAACCGAGTGCCCGTTTCAGCTCCCAGCTCCCGGCAGAGCCGGTTGGTCTCCTCATACGCCCCGCGTTCAATCGGCCCCGCCAGCGCATGCCCAGCCAGCCTGGCCCGAAGCTCCAGGTCCGCGGCAAGCCCCTCCTCCAGCACGCTCCGCAGCGTGTGCGACGCGTAGAACGACACCGCAGCCAACGATGCCACGGTCACGACGAGATACGTCGGAAACAGATGCCAGACCAACGGACGCCGCTTCGGCGCTGCCTCACTCACTGAACCGATACCCCACGCCTCGCACGGTCTCGATGTACTTCCCCGCCGCACCGAGCTTCTTCCGCAACCCCGCGATCTGCACGTCCACCGACCGCTCCGTCACCGGATAGTCGTGCCCATGCACGGCATCCACGATCTGGTACCGCGTGAACACCCAGCCCGGCCTCCGCGCAAGATAGTGCAACACTCGGAACTCCGTCGAGGTCAACTCCAGCGGCGCTCCGGCCACCAGCACCTCATGACGCCCCGGGTGAATCACCAACTCGTGAATCGCCAGCGCGTCGTCCTCCCCCGCCGCCCCAAGCTGTCGCCGCCGCAACACCGACCGCACCCGCGCGATCAGGACACGCGGACTGAACGGCTTCGTCACGTAGTCGTCCGCCCCCAGCTCCAGTCCGGCGACCACGTCCGCCTCCTCCCCCTTCGCCGTCACCATGATCACCGGCACGCGCTCCGTGCGCGCGTCTTGTCTCAGCCGCCGGCACACCTCCAACCCGTCAAGCCCCGGCAGCATCAAATCCAGCAGCACCAGATCCGGCGGTTCCGACTGCGCCGACGACAGACCTTCCTCGCCCGTCTCCGCCTGCCGCACCTGATACCCCTCCTTTGACAGGTTGTACCCGATCAGCTCCTGGATATCCGCTTCGTCCTCAACCACAAGGATGCGTTCCTTCGCCATCGCACACACTCCTTGACCTTACACAACCCGTGGGAGTATACGCCGTACGTGTTCACCAAAGGTTAGCCCCGCGTGAGCGGTTGGCGAGCCCGCTCGGCGCGTATCATACTTGCACACCCCGCACGGACCCGTGGTATGCTCTGTGATGTTCAAACCGACCCGCAGGTCTCACCGAGGCGGAGTTCCATGGCCCGACTGATTCAGACGAAACGGTTTTCCCCGCTCGCATACGCGATCCTCGCTGTACTCGCCGCATACGCGCTGGGCGCGTGCTCCTCCGAAAAGGAAACGGCGTCGGTCATCCCCCCGGCTACTCCAGGCGATCCCGCAGCCCTCGTCGGAACGACTTGGGAAGTCGGCCCGTACATCCTCGAGTTCTCCGAGCCTCCCGTCGTGCACGTCTCAGGCGACCGGGTCCCCATCCGCAGCGGCGTCGACGTCGAATGGTCCGTGGATGAACGCGGCGTCATCGAGGTCGGCGGGTACGGCCAGCATTTCGCGGGCACGTGGGATGGGTCCGACCTGATCGTGCGCGGTCAGGAGGGGGTCAAGCTCTCCGACTCACAAGACAACAGCCAGGACGAGCCGGAGACCACCGCTGAAGAGGGAAACGAGGAGGATGCGGCGACCCCGGATCCCGCCGCGTCAAACGAACCGGAGTCGTCTGGAGCGCCTTCCTGACCCGGATTGCAGGCCCTGGCGCCGCCGCCCCGTCAGAACGCCGCGTGGCGCGTCTCAGCCGCGATGTCGTCGTGCGCGTCGACCAGCCCGAACAGCATCTCCGCTTCCGCGGCGATCTGCCCGTCGATCCGCGCCACCGCCTTCGCACGACACGCGTTCCGCCGGAACTTCAGCATGTGCGATTCCACCACAAGCTGGTCGCCCGGCACCACCGTCCGCCGGAATTTCACACGATCGATGCCCATGAAGAACGCCAGCTTGCCCGCATAGTCGCCGTTCTCGTCCGTGAAAATCAGCACGGACGACACCTGCGCCATCGCCTCGATGATCAAGACCCCCGGCATCACCGGCATGCTCGGCCAGTGGCCCTGGAAAAACGGCTCGTTGAACGTGACGTTCTTGATCCCGACCACCCGCTTCAGCGGTTCAAGCTCCAGAATCCGATCCACCAGCAGGAACGGATAGCGGTGCGGCAGCACCTTCATGATCATGTTCACGTCGAGCGCCGGCGCGTGCTTGCGTTCATCCTGCACCATCGCGCTCGGCCGCGCCCGGTTCCCGTTCATCAAGGAGTGCTTGATCTGCCGCGTGAACATCACGTGCGTCGCGTGACCTGACTTCACCGCGATGATATGTCCCTTCATCGGCTTGCCCAATAGAAAGGTGTCGCCGATCAGGTCCATGATCTTGTGCCGCACGAACTCATCCGGGAACCGCAGGTCATCGTTCAGGATCGCGTCATCCCCGATCACCACGGCGTTCTCCGGGCTGCCCCCCTTGATCAGACCCTGCTCTTGCAGCATCCGCACTTCCCGCAGGAAACAGTATGTCCGCGCCGGCGCGATCTCGCGCTCGAACACCTCCGGCGTCAGCACCATCGAGGCGTACTGCGTGCCCACCGCCACGTGGTCATACGCGATCGTCATCGTCAGGCGCAGTTCATCCGCCGGCAGCACGCTCAGCGTCACGTCGTCGCTCTTGTAGTACACCGGTTGCGTGATCCGAATGTACTCGCGCTCCGCGTCCTGTTCCGCGATCCCCGCCCGCTTCAGCGCCCGCAGAAACGGCAACGCGCTGCCGTCGCCGACCGGCGTCTCGTTCGCATCCACCTCGATATTCACGTTGTCGATGCCCAAGCCCGCCACCGCCGACAGCACATGCTCGACGGTGTGAACCCGCACGCCGTTGACGCCGATCGTCGTCCCGCGCGAGACATCCACCACATGGTCGATGTCGGCCTTCACGGCCGGATGATCAGGCAAGTCCACCCGGAAGAACGTCACCCCGCTGTTCGGCGGCGCGGGTTTGAACGTCAGGGTGGTCAGGTTGCCCGTATGCAGGCCGATGCCCGAGAAGGAAGCCTCTCTAGCGATCGTTCTCTGTTTTTCTGCCATGCAGTAGGTTTTCCAGATCTTCCACGCGCCGTTCCAGCTCGCGGATGGTGCGGAGAGCGTCAGGCAGGCGGCGCGTCGCGGCTTTGACGCGCCTTTCAGCGACGTGATCCATTGCGGGGAATCCGGATACGATCCGCCCCGGGGGGATCGACTTGGTCACTCCGGCATAGCCTGCGATGGTCACGTGATCGCCCACCTCAAGATGTCCGACGACTCCCGCGCCCGCGGCTACGGTCACATGGTCGCCGATAATCGCGCTGCCAGCGATGCCTGCGTTCCCACAGATCAGACAATGCTCTCCAACTTCAGTATTGTGTCCAATCTGAACAAGGTTGTCAACTTTTGTCCCCGACCCGATCAGCGTTGTGCCGAATGCCGCCCGGTCGATCGCCGAGTTCGCCCCGACCTCGACATCATCGCCAAGCTCCACATTCCCGACCTGCGGCACTTTCTCATGGCGTCCGTCGCGCGGCACGAAACCGAACCCGTCGCTCCCGATGCTCGCTCCGCAATGGATGATGCAGCGCCGGCCCACGCGCGTGTCTTCGCGCAACGACGCGTTGGCATAAACCACCGTCTCGCTGCCTATGGAACACCGCGCGCCCACGAAAACATTCGGATACAGCACGACGTTGTCGCCCAGCCGCACGCCGGGACCCACAAACGCGTGCGGACCAATCGCGACGTTCTCGCCCAGCTCGGCATCCTCCGCGACGGCCGCTGTGGGGTCAATGCCGACGGGGTGAACGGGCTGCGACGGAGGGTAAACCTCCAGCACGCGAAGAAAAGCCCTGAACGGCTGGTCGACCTCGATGCGCGTGCACGGCGCCGCGGGCAAGTCGGGCCCCACCAGCGCCGCCCCGGCTTGCGTCCCCGTCAGGTACGGGCGGTACCGCGGGTCGCTGAGAAACGTCAGGTCGCCTGGCCGGGCTTGGCGGATGGCGCGAACGCCCGTCAAGAGCAGGGAGCCGTCTCCGTGGACCCGCCCGCCCACGAGCTCCGCTATCTCCGCAACGGTCACGTTCACTGGATGCCCCTGACTGCGGCGCTTCGCGGGGGCGCGCCCGGGGGGACTCCGCTCATCCGCTACTGCTTCTGGTTCAGCCGCGTGATCACCTTCGAGGTGATATCAATCGTCGTCGAGAAGTATAGCACCCCGGAGCTGCTTCTCGGATCGCCCTCGAGGATCAGGTGGTAGTTCTCCTCCTGCCCGATCTGCGCCACCGCCTCGTCGATCTCGCCCCGAATCCGCTGCACCAGCCGCGCATACTTCGCGTCGATCTCCGTCTGCAAGCGCTTGTAATCGGCCTGATACTGGAGGATATCGCTGTCCAACTGCTCCTGACGGCGCGCACGCTCCTCATCATCCCAGCTGTCGCGATTCGCCTCATACTCGTCTCGCGCCTTCTCGATCCGCGCGGACAGCGCGTCGATCTGCGACTGGGCCGACTGCAGTTCCGTCTCCAGCGCGGCGAACTCCCGCTGCTGCTTCTCGTAGCTGTCGAACACCTGCTTGCGGTCGACAACGCCGATCTTGTAGCCGCCTCCGGCCCCATCCTGGGCCCAGGCGAACGGGGCCGCCAGCCCGACCAACAACCCGACCAACACCAGCCCCGCGACGTGATTGCGCATGGAAGTCCTCACAGTGATCGCTCCGATTGACAAACCGACCAGACAAGGCCGACGACAGGCGCGTCGCCCGGCCGATCCGATCTCCCTCCATCTCCGGAGCAGCGCCCGACCCGGCATCGAGCCGAATCCCCTGCTCGGGATGTGAACGAGAGAGTATACCATCCACCCTGAATGCCCGCAAACAGCCTGAAAGCGGACGCTATGCTAGAAACGGAAACCCGTCTGCAGATGCAGCCGCCCGGACCCCTGGTCATCGTCGGGGTTGATCGGGATCCCGTAGTCGAGGCGAATCGGTCCCATCCGGGGAATGTCGACGCCGAACCCGAGTCCCGCGCCGAACTTCATGTCACCCAGATCAAAGTCGCTCATCTCCTCCCAGACTCCGCCGCCGTCCACAAAGCCGTACAGCCGGAACTGGTCGGTCACCTTGTACTTGATCTCGAGGTTCTGGAGCACCCGCATGTCGCCGCCCACGGCCACTTTCTCGCCCCACCCGAACAACCCGGCGCTCTTCGGACCGATGTCCCGGTTCTCATAGCCCCGCACCGTCGTCGTGCCGCCCGCGTAGTACCGATCCTGGATCGGGATATAGTCGGAGCTGCCGTAATCGTCGCCGATTCCCTCGCGCGTCTGGTACGACAGAATCCACTTCCGGTCCTTGTCAAGCGACCAGTACCATGCCGAGTCGTGCTGCAGTTTCCAGAACTCGTTGTCGCCGCCCAGCCCGGCCACCTCGATCTCAAGGTCGTGGCGCGAACCGGCGCCGGGGTCGCGAGGCGAATCGAGCGTGTTCCGCGAGATGCCCCACAGGTTGCTGATCGTCGTGCTGCCTTCAGCCTCACGCCAGTACTCGGGCGGGTAGGTGAACCACGCGAACCACGGCAGCCCCGTGATGTCCGTGTCCGCATACCGCAGCATCGTGCGCACGCCCACGAACGGCGACAACTGCTTGCCGAACCGAACCTGCGCGCCCGTCTGCTCCTCGGTGTATCGCGTGCCGCCGTGATACTCGTAGCTCTCATCAAACACGTCGAAACCGAACGCCAGCGGATACCCCAGGATCTCCGGGTCCGTCAAGCTCAGGTAGTACTGGTCGCGCCGATCTCCAAGATGCAGCCGCAACCGGAACTGCTGCCCGCCGCCCGAGAACGACGGCCAGTTCATGATGTCGAAGTTGTTGAACCGCAGCTCGCCGTACCCGCCGAACTTGTCTTCCGTGCTGTAGCCCGCGCCGAAGTTGAAGAAGCCCGTCTTCCCCTCCTCGACGTCCACAAGCAGGTTGGAGTACGACGTGTCCGAACCCAGGTCTTCCATCGTCACCCGGATCGCGTCGAAATAGTCCAGCCCTTCCAGCTTGCGCTGGCTCATCCGCAGCAGCCCCCCGTCGAACCGCTCCCCGGGGAACGACAGAATCTCACGCCGGATTACGTCGTCGCGCGTCACGCTGTTGCCCGTGATCTTGATCTCGCGGATGTACTTCAGGTCGCCTTCGTTGACGCGATGCACCACGTGCGTCGTCTTCGCATCACGGTCCAGCGTCACCTGCGGCGCAACCCGCGCGTTCACATAACCGCTGTCCTCGTAGCCCCGCTGGATGAGGTCCGCGTCCTCCTGCACCTGCCCGCGATCGTGCACGTCGCCGGCCTGCACATCCAGCAGCCGCATCACCTCGTCGTCGTCGAACACCTCATTGCCGGACGCCTCTATCTGACGCACCCGGTACTCCGGCCCTTCCGCGAGATGGATCGTGATGTGGACGCCCTTGCCGTCCTCGGTGTAGTCAAAGTCGGCGCCGACGACCTCCGCCTCCAGGCGGCCGTGGTCGCCGTACTCCTCCAGTATCCGCTCAAGATCCGCCTCGAACGTCGCCTCGTCGTACTTCCCGCCCAGGAACCACCACGACCGCTTCGTCTCCATCACTTTCTTCAGGTCGCGACGCGACAGGGTCTCGTTGCCCTCAAAGCGGACGCTCTTGATGCGCGCCTTGCCGCGTTCGGCGATGATGAACGTGATCCGCACGCGCGACCGGCCGATCTCCTCGACAAGGATATCGACGCTCGCGTTCGGGAACCCCTTCGACTGGTAGAGCTGAAGGATCGCTTCCCGCTCGTCATCGTAGGCTTCCGGGACGAACGAGTCGCCCTCCCGCCAGCTCAACACCCCGCGGATGTTCCGCTCCCGGAGCTGATCATTGCCCAGGATACGGATCTCTTCGATGACCTGCTTCTCTTCAACGACATAGACGACCGCCACGCCCGCGCCGGACGGGCGCGCATCGGCGCGAATGTCGGAGAAATAGCCCATGTCGAACAGCCGCCGGATGTCGCGTGCGATCGCGCGCTCGTTGTAGCTCGCGCCCGCCTGCACTTCCAACTGCGAACGGATGCGCTGTTCGTCCACCCGCTCAAGCCCCTCGATGCGGACTTCCGAGACGGTCTGGCCGCTATAGTCCTCATAACCCTCGCCGGTCGGCTCCTGGGCAAGCGCAAAAGAAGCCGACAGGGCCCACGCGACACAGGCGAAGCAGAACGCGATTCTTCTCAAGTGGGTACACCTTCCACAACGGCGGTCACCGTCTCGAAGTCAAGCCTCTCGTCGCTCTCGGCAGGACGCACTTCGATCTGCGATCCGGGTTCCATCCCCCCTCGCAGCAGCAGCTCGGAAAGGGGATCCTCGACATACTGCTGCACGGCCCTCCGCAGCGGCCGCGCGCCGTACTGCTCATCGCTGCCATGCCGGATGAGGAATTCCTTCGCGCCATCCGTAAGACTGAGCTGGAACCCTTTTTCCTGGAGGCGTTCTATCACCTCGGCCACCTGGATGTCAACGATCGCCAGCAGATGGGCCCGCGTCAGATGGTGGAACACCACCACCTCATCAACCCGGTTGAGGAACTCCGGGTTGAACACTTTCTTCACTTCGTCCATCACGCGGTCGCGCATCTGTCGGTACAGGTCGTCTTCGGAGCCCTTCTGGAACCCCAACGCGACGTTGCGTCCAATCTTGCGCGCGCCCACGTTGCTCGTCATCACGATCACCGTGTTCCGGAAGTCCACACGCCGCCCCGTCGCGTCCGTCATGAACCCGTCCTCGAGCACCTGCAGGAGCACGTTGAACACATCCGGGTGCGCCTTCTCGATCTCGTCGAACAGCACCACGCTGTACGGACGCCGCCGGACCTGCTCCGTAAGCTGGCCGCCCTCGTTGTACCCGACATACCCCGGAGGCGCGCCCGCCAGCCGCGAAACGGCGAACTTCTCCATGTACTCCGACATGTCGATCGTGATCAACGCCTCCTCGTTGCCGAACAGGAACGACGCCAGCGTCTTCGCCAGCATCGTCTTCCCCACGCCCGTCGGCCCGAGGAACAGGAACGACCCCACCGGACGCCGCGCGTTGCGCAGGCCGGCCCGCGAACGCTGAATCGCCCGCGTCACCGCGTCGATCGCCTCCTCCTGGCCCACCACCGAGGCGTGCAGCTCCTCGCGCATCCGCAACAGGCGCTCGCTTTCCTTCTCCTCGATCTTCGTCAACGGCACACCCGTCCACTTCGACACGATGTACGCGATGTCTTCCTCGGTCACCACCATCTCGGCGGAATCGCGCTTCCTCTCCCAGTCCCGCTTGCGTTCATCCAGATCCGAGATCAGCTTCCGCTCCCGGTCCCGCAGCGACGCCGCCCGCTCGTACTCCTGACGCCGGATCGCCGCCTCCTTCTGCTGCGTGACCTCCTCGATCTCCCGCTCGATGTCCTTCAGGCTGGGCGGCCGCGTCGTGATCTGCAAGCGCGCGCGACTGCCCGCCTCGTCGATCACGTCCACCGCCTTGTCCGGCAGGAATCGATCCGTGATGTACTGATTCGACAGCCGCGCCGCCGCCACCACCGCCTCGTCCGAGAACTTCACCCGATGGTGCGCTTCGTACTTGTCGCGCAGCCCCTTGATGATCTCAATCGTCTGCGCCACCGTCGGCGCCTCGACCAGAATCGTCTGGAACCGCCGCGCCAGCGCGGCATCCTTCTCGATGTGCTTGCGATACTCGTCCATCGTCGTCGCGCCGATGCACTGCAGCTCGCCCCGCGCCAGCGACGGCTTCAGCATGTTCGCCGCGTCCACCGCGCCCTCGGCCGCGCCCGCCCCCACGATCGTGTGCAGCTCGTCGATGAACAGGATGATGTTGTCCGCGCGCCGGATCTCCTTCATCACCGATTTCAGGCGCTCTTCGAACTGGCCGCGGTACTTCGTCCCCGCGACCACCCCGGCCAGGTCCAGCGTCAACACGCGCCGGTTCAGCAACAGGTCCGGCACGTCGCCCGCCACGATCGACTGCGCCAGCCCTTCCACGATCGCCGTCTTGCCGACGCCCG
>DIWA01000041.1 GCA_002422525.1 Candidatus Hydrogenedentes bacterium UBA6118 | reverse complement strand
TCGTCTCCGGCTTCTTCACCTCGCCCCGGGACCACCTCAGGATCTCCTCCGGCGAAGCCAAACGAATTTGGAGCGCATCAAACCGCTCGCCTGTCGTCGCAATGTATTTCGGCACGGTCAGACCTCCAGCGTTTCTTCTTCTTCGTCACCTTCCGTGCCGTCTTCGACGCGCAACAGCTTGATGACGTCCAGGCAAAGACTCTGCATCTCGCGGACCAGCACGTTGAACGACTCCGGCGTGCCCGGCTCCACGTCCTTGTCCCCCTTCACGATCGCCTCATAGGCTTTCGTCCGCCCTTGAATATCGTCCGACTTCACCGTGAGCAGCTCCTGCAGCGTATAGGCCGCCCCATACGCCTGCAACGCCCACACCTCCATCTCTCCGAACCGCTGGCCGNNCCAGCGGCTGCTGCGTCACCAGCGAATACGGCCCGATCGCCCGCGCATGGATCTTGTCGTCCACCAGGTGGTTCAGCTTCATCATGTAGATGTGCCCCACCGTCACTTCCTGATCCATCCTCCGGCCCGTTCGGCCATCGCGCAACCGGATCTTACCCGTCTCCGGCAGGCCCGCCTGCCGCAGATAGTCCCGAATCACGCTCTCCGACGCGCCGTTGAACACCGGCGTCGCCACCTTCAGCCCCAGCGCCTGCGCGGCCCACCCCAGATGCGTCTCCAGGATCTGCCCCACATTCATCCGCGACGGCACCCCCAGCGGGTTCAGCAGAATCTGCACCGGCGTCCCGTCCGGCATGAACGGCATGTCCTCGATCGGCAGGATCTTCGCCACCACGCCCTTGTTCCCGTGCCGGCCCGCCATCTTGTCGCCCACCGACATCCGGCGCTTCGTCGCCACCGCCACCTTCACCAGCTTGATCACCCCCGGCGGCAGCTCATCCCCCTTGCGCAGCGTCTCGATCCGGCTGTCCCGGAACGCGATCAGCTTCGCCTCCTCCATCGCCGCCAGGTTCACCAGCCGCGTCAGCCGCTCCTGCACCTGCTTGTCTTCCACGCGCAGCCGGGCCAGCACCGTGTAGTCCGCCTTCTCAAGGTGCGACACCTTGATCCGCTTCCCCTTCTCAAACACAAGCTCATCCGTCTTGTGGTCGACCACGTCTTCCACAATCCGGCGGCCCATCAGGTCATCCTTCAGCAGCGCAACGAACTTCTCCCGAATCTCGTCGATCTTCTGCTGGTACTCCCGCTTGACCTTGTTCACCTGCGCCGTCAGCGCGCTCTTCGCCGTCGCGTCGCCGCCCTTGTCCCGCCGGCTGCACACCTTCACGTTCACCACCACGCCTTCAACCCCCGGCGGCACCGTCAACGACGCATCCCGAACATCCTCGGCCTTCTCGCCGAAGATCGCCCGCAACAGCTTCTCCTCCGGGGCCAGCTCCGTCTCCCCCTTCGGCGTCACCTTCCCCACGAGAATGTCCCCGTTGCGCACCTTCGCCCCGATCCGCACGATCCCGCCGTCGTCCAGATTGCGCAACGCGTCCTCACTCACATTCGGAATGTCCCGCGTCACTTCCTCCGGGCCCAACTTCGTGTCCCGCGCCTCGATCGAGAACTCCTGGATGTGGATCGACGTGAACGTGTCCTCCGTCACCAGCTCCTCGCTCAGCAGAATCGCGTCCTCGAAGTTGTAGCCCTCCCACGGCATGAACGCCACCACCACGTTCCGGCCCAGCGCCAGCTCGCCCTGATCCGTCGCCGGACCGTCCGCGATCAACTGGCCCGCCTGCACCTTGTCGCCCTTCCGGACGATCGGCCGCTGGTTGATGCACGTGTTCTGGTTCGACCGCTGGTACTTCTTCAGGTAGTACACATCCTCGTCCGAACGGAACGGATTGTCCTGCGCCGTCTGCTCCGCCGGCGTGTGCCGCACCCGGATCACCTCGCCGTCCGCATACTCCACGATCCCGTCCCGGTCCGCCTTCACCACCGTGCCCGCGTTCAACGCCGTCACCCGCTCCAGGCCCGTGCCCACCAGCGGCGCCTCCGCGCGCAACAGCGGCACCGCCTGCCGCTGCATGTTCGAACCCATCAGCGCCCGGTTCGCGTCGTCATGCTCCAGGAACGGAATCAGCGCCGCCGCCACGCTCACAACCTGTTTCGGCGACACGTCCATATAGTCCACGCGCTCCGGCTCGACCCGAGGGAAATCGCCCCGGTGTCGCGCCAGCACCCGCTCATTCACAAACCGCTTGTGCGCATCCAACGGCTCATTCGCCTGCGCGATCGTGTAGTTGTCCTCGTCATACGCGGACAGCATCTCCAGCTCATCCGTCACGCGACCGTTCTCAACCTTCAGGTACGGCGTCTCCAGGAACCCGAAGTTGTTGATCCGCGCATACGTCGACAACGAAGCCATCAGGCCGATGTTCGGCCCTTCCGGCGTCTCGATCGGACAGATCCGCCCGTAATGCGTCGAGTGCACGTCCCGCACCTCGAATCCCGCCCGGTCCCGGCTCAGGCCGCCCGGCCCCAGCGCGCTCAGCCGACGCTTATGCGTCAGCTCCGCAAGCGGGTTGATCTGATCCATGAAATGGCTCAACTGGCTGCGCCCGAAGAAATCCTTGATCACCGCGCTCACCGGCTTCGGATTCACCAGACTCTGCGGCGTGAGCTGATCCTCCTCCTGGAAATTCATCCGCTCCCGCACCGTGCGCTCCATCCGCACAAGCCCGATCCGAACCTGGTTCGCCAGCAGCTCGCCCACCGCGCGCACCCGACGGTTGCCCAGATGGTCGATGTCGTCCTTCACCCCCTGGCCCGTCTTCATCCGAACCAGATACTGCAGCGTGGCGACCACGTCCTCCTTCGTCAGCGTCTTCACATCCTGCGGGATCTGCAACCCCAGCTTCCGGTTGATCTTGTACCGACCCACCGGCGCGAAGTCATACCGGCTGATGTCGAAGAACAGCCGCTGGAAAAACGTCTTCGTCGTCGCTTCCGTCGCCGGATCCCCCGGACGAATCCGCTGATACACCTCCCGGTGCGCGTCCGCTTCCGTCTGCGTCGGGTCAAGCGCCAACGTGTTCGCGATCGACGGGTCCGCCAGCAGATCCTCCTGATTGATCAGCAAAATCTCCTTGATCGACGAACGCAGAATGCGCTCCAGCCCCGTCTCCGTGAGCTCCTCCGCCGCCTCCGCCAGGATCTCCCCGCTCTCCTTGTCGATCACGTCCCCGGCCAGCACCCGTCCCACCAGCTCTTCCATCGCGACCGACGCATCGCCCACCTTCGCGCGCGTGCGCCCAAGCGACGCCTCATCCACCCGGTAGAACAGCCTCAGGATGTCCTCGTTGCTCTCGAACCCGAACGCCCGCAAAAACGCCGTCGCCAGAATCCGCGACCGACGGTCCACCGTCAGCCACAGCACGTCGTTGATGTCGTACTCGAACTCCAGCCACGCCCCGCGATACGGAATGATCCGCGCCGTCAGCAGCTCGCGCCCGTTCTGGTGCTGCTTCGTCTCAAACGACACCCCGGGCGACTTGTGCAACTGGCTCACGATCACGCGCTCGGCGCCGTTGATGATGAACGTACCCGTCGGCGTCATCATCGGCAGCTCGCCGAGAAACACCTCCTGCTCCACCATCAGACGCTCGCGCGACTCGCCCGACGTCCCAACCTCCTCATACCGCGCCAGCCGCAGCAACGCCTTCAGCGACGCCGCATACGTCAGCCCCCGCTCCTGCGCCTCCTGCACCGTGTACTTCGGCGGCGCAAAACTGTAATGCACGAATTCCAACCGCGTCATCCCATCCGGAGACGCGATCGGGAACACATCCAGAAACACTTCCTGCAGGCCCATGGGCTGCCGTTCATCCGGAGGAACATCCCACTGCAGAAACTCCGCGTAAGACCGAGTCTGGATCTCGATCAAATCCGGGAGTTCCATCTCGTCCGGAATACGACCCAATATGGGGCGATCTTCGGGAATCAGGGGGGCAACTGCCATCTGCGATATCCTCTGTGTTGATTACCAGCGCGCCGCCGACAGGGATCGTCGTCCCCGCTTACACAACAGGGGTTCGACTAAACACAGGAAGGGAGCCCCGGAGACAGACCCCGGGCCTCCCTGAACAGACGATTCATTCGAACGCACACACAAACGCGGAACGTAACACATCCCCATGGCTTTGTCAAGGCAGTTAGTGTACCCTGAAAAACCCGAAATGTCCAGCTCCTTATTCGCGCAGCCTCCTCACACCACGCCGCGCCCTCTCAGCTCACCTTCTCATACGGCCACATCGCCAGCCCGCCGTCCATGACGCGGACCTTCTGGAACCCCGCGGCCTTCAGGACCAGCGCCGCCTCGTAGCCCCGCAAGCTGATCTTGCAGAACGTAATCACTTCCTTGTCCGCCGGCAGCTCGGAGACCCGCCCCCGCAACGCGCCCAGCGGGACATTCACCGTACCCGGAATGCGCGACTCCTCATATTCCGCCGGCGACCGCACGTCCAGGAACACGAAGTCCTCCTTCGCCTCCCGCTTCGCCTGCACCGCCATCGGCGTGATCCCATCCATCATCCCGTCCAGCTTGTTCCGCGCGATATCGCACGCCGTGATGATGTTGTCCATCGCCGGCGAATACGGCGGCGCATAGCACAAGTCCGCCTTCGCCAGCGCATCCACCGTCATCCCCGCCGTGATCGCCATCGCCGCGACGTCTATCCGCTTATCCACATGCCCCGGCCCCACGCCCTGCACCCCCAGCAGCTTCCGCGTCTTGCGGTCCACCACCAGCTTCAGCATAATCAGCTTCGCCGTCGGCATGTAATGCGCACTGTCCGGCGCCGGCGACAACACGGTCACCACGTCGTAGCCCGCCTCCACCGCTTCCCGTTCCGTCAAACCCGTGCGCCCCACGCAGAAGTCGAACACCTTGCACACCGTGCTCCCCAGCACCCCCGGGAACGTGTCGTCCCCGCCCGTCAGGTTAACCGCCGCTACGCGCCCCTGCTTGTTCGCCGTCGAACCCAGCGGCACGAAGCCCGGCTGCCCCGTAACCAGGTTGATCGACTCCACGCAGTCGCCCGCCGCGTAGATGTCCGGGTCGCTCGTCCGCATGTGATCATCCACGCGGATCGCCCCCGTCTTCCCGATCTCAAGCCCCGCCGCCTTCGCCAGCTCCGTGTTCGGCCGCACCCCCATCGACAACACCGCCGCATCCGTCGGGAACTCGCCCGCCGTCGTCGCCACCCACTGCACCCGGCCATCGCCCTTGAACGCCTCCACGCGCGTACCCGTCATCACTTTCACGCCGCGCGATTCCAGGTGCAACTCCACATGGCGCGCCATCTCCCAGTCCAGCATCGGCAGGATCTGGTCCACCATCTCCACGATCGTCACCCGGCAGCCCCGTTCCACCAGCGCCTCCGTCATCTCCACGCCGATCAGCCCGCCGCCCACGATCACCAGATCTTTCGCCTTGTGCTCCGCCAGCGTCGCCCGCACGCCCTCCGCATCGCTCACTCCATGCAGCGTGTAGATCCGCGGCAGATCGATCCCCGGAATCGGCGGCACGACCGGCTTCGCGCCCGTCGCGAACACCAGCTTGTCGTACCCAAGCCACGTCTCCTTGCCGTCCTGCGCCGACACCACGCGCACGCGCTTTCCCCCGCGATCCACCTCGACCGCCTCCGTCCGGTTCAGCACATGCACGTTCTTCACCTTCTGGAAGAACACCGGGTCGCGCACCACCCCCGCCGCCGTGGCCATCAGCTCCCGCTGGTCCCGAACCACCCCCGACACGTAGTACGGCAGGCCGCACCCCGCGTAAGACAACAGCTCGCCCTTCTCGACAATCGTCACATCCGCCGTCGGGTTCAGCCGGATCACCTTGGACGCCACCTTCGGCCCCGCCGCAACGCCGCCGATCACCACAACACGCAACACCTCAGGCACCTCTACTTCTCCTTCCTGAGCCGCGGGCAGCTCGTCATACAACAGCGGCAGACGCAGCGCGATCTCGGCCCCGCCCAACGCGGAGGAGCCCGCCGCGGCGGATCCGCCCGCCGCCTCCACAACCTGACGCACGAACGACAGCCCGAGCCCCACCCCCGGCCGCGTCGAGCCTTCCGCCCCCGGTCCCCGATAGAACGCCTCGAACACCTGACCCTGCTGGTCCGCGGGGATCCCGATCCCCGAATCCCCCACGGTGACCACCGCCTCCCCCGTCGCGGGGTCCCAAGACACCCGACACCGCACCCGGCCGTGATCCGGCGTATACTTGAGCGCGTTGCTCAGAAGCGATTCCAACACTTCGTCCATCGCATCCGGGTGCAACGGAACCGTCGCGCTCATCACCGCGATGTCGAGCTGCAGATCAATCCGCGCCTGCAGCGCCGCCGGCATATGGCTCGCCACCGCCCGATGGGCCGAAGTCACGGCATCGCAAATCCCCCGCGCCGTCTCCGGCTTCTCCAGAAAACGACACACCCGCAGCACCCGTTGCACCGAACGCGTCGCTTCCAGGCACTTCTGGTGGGCGCGATCCGCCAAGTCCCGCTGACGCGGCTGGAGCGGGCCCGCATAGTCGCCCAGCAACGCATACAGCGACATGCTCGCCGCGTTCAACGGCGACTGGAGCTGGTGCGCAAGCAACGCCGCGATGCGCATCACCTCGCTGGATCGGTCCTCGCCGGACATTGCGTCTGGGTCCCTCGTCTCCACTCCGCGCCCCGGGCGATCCCAGCGCCCTGGATCACGTCGGTCCAGTCTACCCCGTGCACCCCCTCCGACGCTACACCGGCCCCCGCTTCGGCGTCAGCAGCAACTGCCGACACGCCGTCGTCTCGAACACCCGCGCCAGGAACTGCGCCAGACCCGTCTCCGTCACCGCGTCGCAGTCGATCTCCGCCGCCGTATACGCCTCGTCGCACAGGAAACCATGCAGCCCCCCCTCCAGCCGCGCCCGCGCCACCGGAGACGGCGCCGACATCGGCGCCGCCTGCACGCCCGGCGTGTAGAACAAATCCTGCGTCGCCGGGTCCGAACGCACCACCGACCGCGCCGCCGCCGGCCGCACCCGCAGGTCGTGCGCCGCAAACCGCCGCGCTGTCTCCGCATGCTCGTCCGGAACCGCCAGTATCCGCATCCCGACCCGTTCCGACTCCGTCGCACAGCGCTCCGCCGCACGCGCCGCCAACGCCCGCGCCGTCCCCACGCTCTCCGCCGTCTCCCCGAACGACGCCCCCGACAAGAGCCGCACGCACTCGTTCAGGCCCGTCAACCCCACGCGCCCTTCCAGCAGCTCCCGGTCCAAAAGCGCCGGTCGCCCCCGGTCCGCCGCAAGCAACGCCAACGGACCGAACTCCTGCGCCGAAAGCAGCCGGTCCACGAAGTCCCGCCGCGTCGCCAGCGCATCCGCCGCCGTCTGCAACAGCCCCGCCAGCGCCTCCGACATGTCCTCCAACGACCCCACGCCGTAGGCCAGTCGCGGCAGGTTCAGCGTCACCATGCCGACCACCGGCCTCCGAAACCGCGGATCCGTCAGCTCCGCCGCCTCGCCCCGGTCGAACGCAGCCCACACTGGCCGCCCCGACAACGCCGCCCGCGCCGCCAGCCGCACAAACGCCCGACCCGACTCCGTCCGCAACGTCGCGCGCGTCAGCCGCACCCGCGGCAGCAGCCGCCCCCCGCCCGTCGCCCCGGTCGTTCCGTCCGCCCTGGCCGTCCCTCCGCCGTCCCGCGCGTCCTCGCAATACGCCTCCAGCAACGCCCCCGCCGCCCGATGCCACGCATCCACGCCCGCCCGCTCGTCGTGCACCGCCTCCGGCCACACGCAGTCAAACAAGCTGCCCGCCCGACGCCCCGCCGAAAGCGCCGGCTGCGGCGACAACCCCCACAACAGCCACCGACACAGCCCCCGCAGCGACTCATCCGTCAGCGACTCCGCATACGGCGCGATCGCCCCGTTCAGCGCATGCCAACGCACCGTCCCCGCCGTGTGCGCATACACCGCCGCCGCGAACCGCCCCGCCTCCACCAGAAACATGTCCACATGTCGCGGCCCCTGCGGCGCAACGCTTCGCGGCCCCGGCATCCCGTACCGCTCCACATACCCCAACGTCACGTCGGTTGCATGAAGCCGGTCCACGTAGCCCAGGTCATGAATGTACAGATCCCCCCGCAGGTGCGCCTCCGACTCAACGGCCCCGTAGACCTGCGTCAGCGCATACTCCCGCTTCACCCGCTCCGCGATCTGCAGATCCGTGCTCTCCGGACTTCGCACCACCCCCGGCTCGTCCTGGTTGGGCAGACAGATGATCCGTTCCGCGTCGAACAGCGGCACCCCCAGCCGCGCATGCCGCCGCCGATGCTCCTCGAGCCCGTGCTCGATCAGCTTCGCCCCCACCAACTCACGCACCAGAGACGCCGTCAGCGTGCGCACCTGGGCCGAACGGATCTGCCCCTCCACCTCGAGCGCGATCAACTCCGCCGGCCCCCGCTCGATCCCCGTCTCCCGCACCAGCGCATCCACGATCCGCTCCGCGTCCCACGCCACAAGCGAATCGTCGCTCGTGCGCACGAACAACGAAAGCGGCCGCCCCGTCGCCCCCTCCCGCCGCGCCTCCTCCAGCTCATGCAGCACCGCGTGCAGGTCGCCCTGCCGCAACTCCCGCATCCGCGCGCGCTTGTCTCGATACCGCGCATAGGCCAGCGCCGTCGCCCCGAACCCCAGCTCCATCAGCACCCGCTCGACCGCGTCGCTGACCTCGTCCACGTCCACCGCCGCGCTGTGCGACCGCTTCGACAGGTAGATCGCCACCGCCGACGCCAGACTCTCCGCACGATCGAGATCCGCCTGATCCGCCGCCTCCGCCGCCCGCCGAATCGACTCCGTGATCTTCGTCGTCTCGAACGGCGCCTCCCGCCCGTCGCGTTTACGCACCCGAGCGATCGGCTCCGGTGGGCCGACCGAAGGCGTCGGAAACGACAACTGCGCATCAAAAAGCCCCTCTCGGGGCGATTCGTGGAACAGTTCGTCTTGATCGTCGTGGGAGGAACGTGCGCTCATGCCGGGGCCTCATGCGGTATTCCACGCCCCCAACCGGACTGCGGGCGGCCGAGCGCAACCCATCGCCGGCGGACGCGACCCCCGCAGTCTATCCGACCGCCGATCCCCCGGACAAACCCGGTCCCCCGCACAGTCCCCGCGCGGAACCGGCCTCCTGTCACCCGCCTCCGTCTCACCGGAACGAGTCGCTGATGTCCGTCACCCCCCGCTCCACCGTCTTCTTCTTGAACCGCGACCCCTCGATCAGCTTCTTCAGATGCGCCTCATACGCTTCAGCGTCCAGCGGCAGGTCAACCGCCTTACCCGTGAACGACGAGTAGAGCATCGCGTTTGCCAACTCGACCGAGCGGATCCCCTCCTGCCCCGGCGCGATCAGCGGCGCCCCGTCCAGGATCGCGTCCACGAACCGCTGCGTGACGGTCTGGTGCTCCCCCCGCTCCGGACCGTACGGAACCCGGATCTCCCACGTGTCGGGTCGCGAGAAGGACCCCGGGTCCGTCGATCGGAACTCCGCGACCGACTGCTCCGTGCGCAGGAACCGGATCTCCCCGTTCTCATACACCAGCCGCCCCCGGTCGCCCGTGATCTCGAGCCGGTCCGTCCCCGGCGCCTCCCCCGTCGAAGCCACGAACACGCCCGTCGCCCCGTTCGCGTACTCAAGATACGCGGTCACCTCGTCCTCAACCTCGATCTCGTGGTACTTGCCGAAGCTGCAGCAGGACCTCACCCGCCACGGCATCCCGAAGAACCATTGCATCAGATCCAGATTGTGCGGACACTGGTTCAACAACACGCCCCCGCCTTCGCCCCGCCAGGTCGCGCGCCACCCGCCCGACGCATAGTACGCCTCCGTCCGGAACCACGCCGTCACAATCCAGTTGATCCGCTGGATCCGCCCCAACTCCCCCGCGTCCAGCAACTGCTTGATCTTCCGATAGCCCGCGTGCGTGCGCATCTGGAACATCGCGCCGAACACCTGGTCCCCCGCCTCATGCGCCGCGATCAACCGCTCGCAGTCCGCCTTGTGCACGCTGATCGGCTTCTCCACCAGCACATGCAGCCCGTTGCGAAACGCGTCGATCCCGATCGTCGTGTGGTCGTAGTGCGGCGTCGCGATCAACACGGCATCCACATCCCCCGATCGGATCATCGCCGCGCTCTTCGTATACGTGTTGATGTCCGAGAACGGCATCAACCGGTCCGGATCGATGTCGCATACCGCCGTCAGCTCGCACCGCTTCACGGCCCCCGCCCGCAGGTACCGCGCGTGCGACGACCCCATGCCGCCCACTCCGATGATGCCCAGACGCACCTTGTCCACCGAACAGCTCCTCCCTTGCCGCATCGTGCGCCGGTTCCCCGACGCGCCTACATAACCCGCGGGATGCTGCAGATCCCGCTTTCCGTCACAACCGCATGCTCCACCCGCGCCCCCGGCTGAATCTCGACATCCCGGAAGACCACCGCATGCTCCACCCGCGCCCCCGCGCCGATCCGCGCCCCCTCGCCGATCACCGCCCGCTCCACGACGGCCCCATCGCCCACCCGCGCCTCCGCCGCGATCAACCGATCCAGCCCCCGCGCCGCCAAGAGCCGCACGTTGATATCCAACAGGTCCGCCGGCCCCGTCACGTTCAGCTCGTGGTCCACGCACCGCGAGACCCGCACATCGCACCCGTCCTCGATCAGAATCTGGATGCTGTCCGTGATCTCATACTCGTCCCGCATCGCCGTCCGCGGCGTGCGCCGGATCGCGTCGAACACCACCGGCCGGAACAGATACAGCCCCACGCCCTTGGTCATCGAGCGCGGCCGCCGCGGCTTCTCCGCCACCCCCGTCGCCCGGCCCCGCGCGTCGGCCATGATGCAGAAATTGCGCCGAATCGCGTCCAGACTCGTCTCCTCGATCGCCGCCAGCGCCCCGTCCACTCCGGGATCGTCCAGCAGCGCCGTCATCTCCGAAAGGCGCGGCGCATCGAAGTAGATGTCTCCGAGCAGCAACAGGAACGGACTGTCGATATACGGCTCCAGCCGACCGACGCAATGCGCGATCCCGTGCGCCTCCGTCTGCTCCACGTAGCGAATATCGAGCCCGAGGTCCGGGATCCGCTCGATCTCCCGCACAATCTCGTAGCCCCGCACCCCCACCACGACATACACCGTACGAATCCCGACCCCATGCAGCGCCTGGAGCTGGTGGTACACGATCGGACGGTTCAGCACCGGCAGCGCCGGCTTCGGCAACCGCGTGGGCAACGGGCTCATGCGACTCCCTTTGCCCGCTGCCAGAATCACCCCCGCGATCTCTTCTGAAGCCACTGGATCTCGACCTCCGACGCTGTCGCCCTTCTAGCTCCCAAATACTCCGGGTTGCCCCCGCCGGACGCATGCGGGCATAGTAGCAGATGCTCGGCAACGAGATGAACAAGTTTCACGGACAGGACGGCGTCACGGCCGATTCCCCGACGCCCCGGCGGTTCGGATCCGGCCCGCTGCGGCGAACTCCGTCCACAACGCAAGGGAGCAGTCGCATGCGATTCCTCTGGATAGCCCTGATCGCCCTCCTGACCGCCTCCATCGGCCCCGCCCAGGAACCGAACGTCTCAGAGTCCCCCGCCGAAGGGCCCGCGCCCGGCCTTGAACGCTCGCTCGCGGAAGGCCCCAAGGCCTTCCTGGACATGGCCGTCGTCGGCCCTCAGGGCGACGGCACATGGGTCGTCGCCACGACGCAGATCATCGACCCCGCCGGCGAATCCATCCTCTTCCCCGGCCGCCCCGTCGGCGTCGCGCTCAGCCCCGACCAGAAGACCCTCGCCGTCAAGAGCATGCGCGAAGTCGTCTTCATCGATCCCGCCGACTGGTCCATCCTCCAGCAGCTCGCCATGCCCGGCGCCGGAGCCAGTTTCCACGGCATCGCCTGGGCCCCCGACGGCCAAACCCTCTGGGTCACCTCCGCCACCACCGACTTCATCGGCGCCACCCGCGGCGAAGACGGCGCCTTCTCCTGGACCCATGAGATCGCCCTGCCCGGCCCGGACGGCGCCGGCAACTCCGCCCCCGGCGGCTTCGCCTTCAGCGAAGACGGCGCGACCGCCTACGTCGCCCTCAGCCGCAACAACGCCGTCGCGGTCGTCGACATCGCGTCCGAACAAGTCGTCGCCGAAATCCCCGTCGGCATCGCCCCCTACAAGGTGATCCGCCTCGGCGCCAAGCTCTACGTCACCAACTGGGGCGGACGCCGCGCTGACGAAGGCGATCTCACCGGCCCGACTTCCGGCAGCCTCGCCGTCATCGATGAGGCCGGCATCGCCTCCACCGGCACGGTCTCCGTCATCGACCTCGCTCAGCAGGCCGTCACGACCGAAATCACCGTCGACCTCCACCCCAGCGGCATGGCGGTCTCGCCCGACACCGCCCGAGTCTACGTCGCCAACGCCAACAGCGACACCATCTCCGTCATCGACACGGCGACCGACGCGCTCGCCGCCACCTGGGACGCCAAACCCATGGTCGACCTCCCCTTCGGCAGCGCCCCGAACGCCCTCGCGGCCTCTCCCGACGGCGACGCCCTCTACGTCGCCCTCGGCGGCAACAACTGCATCGCCGTCCTCGACACCGAATCCGGCCGCGTCCGCGGCCTCATCCCCACCGGCTGGTATCCCGGCGAACTCTGCCTCACCGCCGACGGCGGCCGCCTCTTCGTCGCCAACACCAAAGGCGTCGGCGGCCGCGATGACCGCGCCTTCCAGGAACAGCGCGTCCGCATGTACGGCTCCTGGGAAGGCCTGAACTCCCACGACCATATGGGCTCCGTCACCGCCGTCGACGCGCCCGACGCCTCCGAACTCGCCGAGTACACCTACCGCACGGCGACCAACATGCGGCTTCCCAAAATGCGGATCGCGGACCAGCCCGAGCCCGCCGAGGAACGCCTCGTCCCCGTGCCCATGCGGCCCGGCGAGAAGTCCGTGTTCAAGCACGTCATCTACGTCATCAAGGAAAACCGGACCTACGACCAGGTCTTCGGCGACATGCCCCAGGGCAACGGCGCGCCGGAGCTCTGCCATTTCGGACGTGAAGTCACCCCCAACCACCATGCCCTCGCCGAGGAGTTCGTCCTCCTCGACAACTTCTACTGCAACGGCGTCCTCAGCGCCGACGGCCACCAGTGGACCAACGAGGGTTACGTCACCGATTACCTCGAGAAGAGCTTCGGCGGCTTCACCCGCAGCTACCCCTACGCCGGCGATGACGCCCTCGCCTACGCCTCCTCGGGCTTCATCTGGGACCACGTCCTCGCCGCCGGCCTCACCTTCCGCAACTACGGCGAGATGGTCCAGGCGCACATCGATCCCCCCGATGCCGCCTGGTCGGACATCTATGCCGAGTACCTCAGCGGCGAGCGAAACATCTCCATCCGCGCCGCCACCAAGGTCCGCGGCCTCGAAGACTACATCTGTCCCACGTTCGTCGGCTTCCCCGGCACAGTGCAGGACGTCTACCGCATGAGCGAGTTCCTCAAGGAGTTCCGGGAGTTCGAGAAGAACGGCGACCTGCCCAACTTCACCATCATGCTCCTCCCGAACGACCACACCGTCGGCACGCGCCCGGGTCTCCCCACCCCCAGAGCGACCGTCGCCGACAATGACCTCGCCCTCGGCCAACTGGTCGAAGCCGTGAGCCACAGCCCCTTCTGGCCCGAGACCGCCATCTTCGTCGTCCAGGACGACCCCCAGAACGGCCTCGACCACGTCGACGGCCGCCGCACCGTCGCCTTCTGCATCAGCCCCTACACCAAGCGCGGCGAAGTCATCAGCAACCACTACAACCAGAACAGCATGCTCCGCACCATCGAGCTCATCCTCGGCCTCCAACCCATGAACCAGCTCAACATGGCCGCCAACGTCATGGACGCCTGCTTCATGGACGACCCCGACCTCACCCCCTACGACTGCCGCCCGAACGAGATCCCGCTCGACGAGACAAACCCGCCCGTCGAGGCCCTGCAAGGCCTGCAACGCTACCACGCGCAACTGTCCCTCGAGCTCGAACTCGACGACATCGACCGGGCCGACGAAGGTTCCCTGAACCGAATCGTCTGGCACTCGGTCAAGGGCTACGACGTCCCCTATCCGGAGATCGAACGCCGCCCGTCCATCGGCGCGGACGCATGGCCCGGCGTCGCCATGAAGACGGACGACGACTGACGCGCTCTGAACACGGAGAGATACACGAACCATGCAGAAGAACCGGGCCGTCCGACGCGGATTCACCCTCATCGAACTGCTCGTCG
>DIWA01000075.1 GCA_002422525.1 Candidatus Hydrogenedentes bacterium UBA6118 | reverse complement strand
TTCCTCAAGCAGATCGACCGGGAGACGCCCGAGGGTCAAGACATCCACCTCATCGTGGACAACTACTGCACCCACAAACACGAGAAGGTCAAGGCCTGGCTCGCGCGGCGGCCGCGCTTCCACATGCACTTCACGCCGACCGGCAGCTCCTGGCTCAATCTCGTCGAGCGCTTCTTCGGCGAACTCACCCAGGACGTGATCCGAGAAGGCAGCTTCACCAGCGTACGCGACTTGGTCAAGGACATCGAGGCCTACCTGGCCCACCGTAATCTCGATCCCAAGCCGTACCGGTGGCGCGCTGACGGCCAGGCCATCCTTGCCAAGATACACCGAGCTCGACAGGCCTTGGCCCATGCCGAAGCACACAACAGTTAATTTATGCTGTGTTTGCAGCTCACAACACTAGGGCATGGTCATTTCTCCTCTTTGGCATTGACTCGACTGGGCGCGTCTTTCCCAGCATCGGCTGGCGCACCGGAAGCGCCACCGCAACATGACGAAGGACGCCGCTCCTCGGGTTTTCCGGCTTCCTCTTCGGCCACTTCCTCGATGCGCATGTTGCAGCAGGAGGACTTCGGAGCGCCGAAAATCTTCGAGAACAACCCTTCCTTTTTCGATTTACTCATGGTAGATTCTCCTTTCGTCTAGACTGCATTGAACACAAAACCGGCGGCGACCGCGGTCACGAAGACGACGCCCACAAACACGCCGACCAGACGGACCTTGAAGATGCTCGCCAGCATGCTCATTTCCGGGATGCTCATGCCCGCGCCGCCCACCACCAGGGCGATCACTGCGCCCAGGCTCATTCCTTTCTGCGTGAGCGCCAGCCCAATCGGGATAACAGTCTCGGCGCGCACATACAAGGGAACCCCGACCAGCGCGGCCACGGGAATCGCGATGGGATTGTCCGGTCCCGCAACACGCACGACAAAATCGCCGGGCACATAGCCATAGATCACCGCGCCAATCGCCACGCCAATAATCAGGAACAGCAGCACACCGCGAAAATCGCCCCAGGCGCCCGAAAAGGCGCGGCGCAGTTTGCGTCTGAATGTGGGCAGTTTCTCCTTTTTGTGTGCTCCGCCGCTGATCCGGACGTTTCTGACTTCCTTTGCGAAGCCGGCCGCTTCGAGCACGATTCCCGCCAGGACGGATGCGACGAACGTCACGACTCCATAGGCCAGACAGGCTTTCCAGCCCAGCAAGGCAAGAAACATAGTCAGAATGATCGGATTCAGAAGCGGCGAGGCCAACACGAAGGACATGGTGGCGCCAAAAGGCACGCCAGCGCGCAGAAAACCGACGGTCATGGGAATCGTCGAACACGAACAGAATGGGGTGGCGGCTCCGATAATCGCTCCCATGACATTCCCAAGCCAGCCCTTGCGGGCCACCCAGCGCTGGACTGTTTCGTCCGAGACATATTCGAACACCAAGCCAACCAAGGTGCTGATCGCCAGAAACAGCACAGTCAGCTCGGCCAGGATCAGGAAGAAGAACTGGAGCGATATCCACAGGGAGTTCATCAACTCTCCTCCGAAGCCGCCGCAATGAAATCCGCGGTCAAATGGCGCAGTCCTTCGGCGCCGGTGGGTTCTTGAGTCAGCCAGGGTGCGATGGCAAAACGCTCTGTTTCCCGCCGAGCTTCCTCAATGAACCGGTGTTCGTCGCTCTGCCGCGCATGGAGCAGCGGACGGCTGACTTCAAGCGGAGCAAGGCTTTGGTTGACCACCCAGGCAAAGGGTTGGATACCGGCCCGACCAAGATCCGCGCGCAACTGCATGGCTTCATGAACGGGCGTCGCCTCGGGCAGCGTTACCAGAGAAGCGCCTTGCTGAATTCGGGATCGCGCAGCCGAGGCAAGAGTTGCCTTACCAACAAACGTAATGACGTCGTCGGTTCGAGCATTCATGAGTTGGCTCCGCCTCCCAGCCTCGTCATGGCCGCCAGCTCTTCTTTATTCGGGTATCCGCCCATGCTGACGGTTTTCCCATTGACCAAGATAAGCGGGAGACTCTCTGAGCCGCGTTCGTTGACGGTTTTCACCACGGCGGGATCGAATAGTTCCAGTTTTGGCATTGTCTGACTCCTTGTCCTTGATTGATCGTTTGGAGTGTCGCCAGCAGATACATCCCTGCCACGGCGCTCGGGTCGCTTCCCAGCGTCGCCCTGTCCTCCGCGCGGGCGGCCCACGCCAACCCTGGCCCGAAAGCCAGACCAACGAAAACCAGGAAATTCCCTCATTGCCATCGGATCAAGGAATGGGGGCTTGAGATTTCGACCCCCGCCGAATACGGCTCGATTTCATCGATCTCAAAGTGGCGCGCCCATCCCTCGGCGATTTGGCTTCGGCAAGAGCTGCCCGTACACAAGAAGAGAACTCTGATTCTATCGTTCATCGCATTTGGCTCCTCTACGTGCGTCTTGCAGGCGGTTCTGGTCTTCGCGGACGGTCGGATGCTTGGTCAGACACTCACGGAGGCAATCATGCAGACACTTCTCCAGATCGGTCCGGTCTTCGGAGAGGCGATAGTACATCCACGCCCCCTCGCGCCGCGCCTCGACCAGCCCACCCGAACGCAGAATGCCCAAGTGTCGGGAGATCTTGTAGTCCGGCTCATCCAGCGCTGCAGCCAGGTCGCAGACGCACGTCTCGCCGCGAATGGCCAGCAGCACCGCCAGCCGCAGCCGGGTCGGATCGGACAGCGCTTTGAAGAGCGCGGCTTCTTCTTGCATGGTCATGACCTCCGTTTTTGGCATCCGCGATACTGCGCATCTGCAGAAGTCCGCAGATATAGTGCCCGAAAGGTCTGGTCCCTGTCAAGCCCCTCGTTTGGGTTTTTGGGTTTTTCTTGGTGGGGCTTGACAGATCGACTACATCGTCTACGGCACGCAAGCTGGGCGGTAGAATGACCGGCGGGGGCGCCGGTCCCACACTTCCCCGACCGGCGGGGGCGCCGGTCCCACACTTCCTGACCGGCGAGGGCGCCGGTCCCACACGTTCGCTCCGGCAAGGCCCAATAGACCGGCGAGGGGCGCCGGTCCCACACTTCCGGTCCCACACCGCATCGCGGCGCGGGTCAGGACGGGGCGTCTTCGCTCTCTTCGAAGAGGTTGCCGGTGATCTGCTTGCGGGCATCGGCGCCGGATGCGTCGTCGATCGCCTTAGTCCCGGTGAGGACGTTGTTGCTGATGAGGAGCAGGTCGGCGCCTTCCTCGATGCGGATGGCGGGCTCGCCGGGCAGGGCCTGCAGATGGCAGTCGTGGATGTGCACGCGTTGCGCGCCGGAACGCAGGGCGACCGCGGGGGCCCCTCCCACGACCTGGCAATCGGCGATGCTGAGGCGGTTCCGGACGTGGGGCGTGTTCATCTGCACGTCGATGCCGGTGATCGGCCCGCGGACGTGGCGCACTTGGACGCCGGAGATGACGGCGTTGTAGTAGAGGCTTTCGTTGGCGACGCGGATGCCGACGCCGCCGTCCTCGACGAGGATGTTGGATTCGGCGAGGGTGAAGCCGGTGCAGCCTTCGAAGATGAAGCCGTTGTGCACGTGCTCGACCCAGCAGTTGCTGATGGCGTAGCCCAGGCTGTGGGCGGGCGTCGAGGCGCCGTCGGGCGCGTCGGCCTCGGGGAGCTGGTGCAGGAAGGTCTTGCCGAGAATCATGAAGCACTGGTCCATCAGAATGCCGTCGACGCGGCCGAACTCGAAGCCCACGCGGTTGCGCGCGAAGTAGGCTTCCTCGCCGGGGGGCGTCTCGCCGCCGACGAACCAGTGGATGTTCTGCAGGCGGTTGACGTCGAGCGTGCCGGACAGCCGCACGCCGATGTGGTGGACGTGGCCGGAGAGGTCGCGGAGCATGGCCTGGCCCGAGTTCGAGCCGCCCGGGGCCGTCGCGACGCCGATCCAGGCGCAGTCGAAGGTGACGTTCTCGACCGACGGATTGATGCCTTCGAGCTGCACGGCGGGCGGGTAGGCCTCCGGCGCGGCGTTGTTCTGGTTGTTGGGGTAGCGGATGCTCACGCCCTTGAGGCCGCTGCCGTGGTTGAGCCGCACGGCGGGGAACCCGTTCGTCGGCACAATGAGCCGCACGGCGCGGCTCTGCCAGCGCGCGCCTTCGCCCTCGAGCAGCACCCCGGCCGGCACGACGAGGCTGTCGCTGAGCAGATAGTCGCCCGGCGCCAAGCGCACGACGCCGTCCGGCTGGGCCGCCTCGAGCGCCGCACAGATCGCGGCCGTGTCATCCGCCGCGCCGTCGCCCACCGCGCCGAACGCCGTCGCGTCGACCAGCGTCGGGGTCTCCCCCATCGCCCATGCGCCCGCGGCGCACGCCATGATACAGCTCAGAAGCATCCTGGCCATGTCGTCCTCCTTCCAGCTTGTTCCGGCGAGTATAGCATGCCCCCGTGCGAGCCGAGGACCGCGCGCGTTTCCCGCAGACGGGCCGGGTCCGGTATGCTTAGCGGCGGCCGCGTTCAGGGCCCGGACGACGCGGTCGCGTCCGCATCCGGGGCGCAACGGTCGAGCGAGGGAAGCATTGCACCTGCTTCACGTCTACAAGGACTTCGACCCGCCGGTTGCGGGCGGTATTGAGGGGCATATGGCCCGGATGTGCCGCATGCAGCGGGCCTGGGCGGACGTCGAGGCGTTGACGTGCAGCCGCACCTGCCGGACCCGCGTCGTGGAGCGGGACGGCACGCGCGTGACGGAGGCGGCGGAGTGGGGCCGCTTTCAGAATGCGCCGATGGCGCCGACGTTCCCCGCGTTGCTGCGCCGCATGGCGCGCGACGTGGTGGTCATCCACGCGCCGTTCCCCACGGGGGAGCTGTCGTGGCTGCTGGCCCGACCCCGCGCGCGGCTGGTGGTGCGGTATCACAGCGATGTGGTGCGCCAGGCGGCGGCGATGCGCATCTACGGCCCGTTCCAGCGGATGTTTCTCCAACGGGCGGACTGCATCCTCCCCACTTCCCAGCAGTACCTGAACACCTCTCCTATGCTGGCGGCGGTGCGCGATCGGTGCAGGGTGATCCCCTTGGGCATCGACACGGCGGCGTTCGACCACCCGTCCGAGGAGGGCGTGGCCGAACTGCGGGCGAAGTACGGGCGCTATGTGCTTTTCGCGGGGCGCCACCGGTACTATAAGGGCTTGCGCGTGCTGGTCGAGGCGGCGCAGGGTATCCGCGCGTCGGTGGTGGCGGCCGGCGACGGGCCGGAACGGGACGCATGCCGCCGGCTGGCGGAGGAACGCGGCGTGCGCATGTTCTTCCCGGGAACGCTCACCCACGAGGAACTGGTGAACCATCTCCACGGGTGCGAGGCGTTCGTCTTCCCGTCGGTTGCGCGGAGCGAGGCCTTCGGCATCGCGTTGCTGGAGGCGCATGCCTGCGGCAAGCCGGCCGTGGCCACGACCCTGGGGACAGGCGTCGAGTTCGTGAACCGGCATGGCGAGACGGGACTGAACGCGCCGCCCGGCGACCCGCGGGCGCTCGCCGAGGCGGTGAACGCCTTGCTGGACGACGCGGCGATGCGGGAGCGGATGGGCAGGACCGCGCGCGAGCGGGTGCGGAGGGAGTTCACGATGGAGACGGTCGCGCGGCGCGAGTTCGAGGTATTCGAGCAGCTAATGGAGACGGGGGCGTCTGCGAACCCCGCGCCGGGCGACGGCTGAACCGAGGATCACGATGGGCGCGGCCATGGTCTACTGGTACGCGATATACGCAGGCGGGCTCGTTACCGCATTCGCCGTGGCCGCCGTGCTGACCGAGGCGGTGCGGGGCGCGGCGCTGCGATTCGGGGCGCTCGATCATCCCGGCGAACGGAAGATGCAGCAGACGCCCGTGCCGCTGCTGGGCGGCGTCGCGATCGTGGCCTCGTTCTACGTGACGGTCGCGGCGTGCCTGCTGATGCTGGTCCCCGTGCGGCAGCTCCAGCTCGAGTGGATCGAACGCAACGTGTTCGAGTTCCTCGGGACGGACGTCTACTGGAAGCTGGCGGGCGTGGCCGGCGGGGGGCTGATCGTCTTCCTGGTCGGGCTTGTCGACGACCTGCGCGTTCTGACCCCGGAGAAGAAGCTCGTCGGTCAGATTCTCGCGGCGTTCGCGCTGACGGTCTGCGGCGTGCGCCTTGACCTGTTCCTGCCGCAACTGGGCTGGCCCGACTGGGCGACGACGCTGCTTGCATCCGGGATCACCATGGTCTGGGTGGTGTTCATGATGAACTCGCTGAACTTCCTGGACAACATGGACGGGCTGTGCGCGGGGGTGTCCGCCATCGCCGCAGGCACGCTGTTTCTGAGCGTGATGCCGCAGGACACGTTCGTGTGCGTCCTGTTGGCGGTCTTCGCCGGCAGCTTGTGCGGCTTCCTCTACCACAACTTCTGCCCGGCCCGAATCTACATGGGCGACGCGGGCAGCATGTTCTGCGGGTACATTCTGGCGACCTCCGCCGTGCTCGCAACGTTCTACACGGAGATGACGCCGACGCGCGTGGCGGTCTGCGCGCCGGTCATCGCGTTGAGCGTGCCCATCTTCGACACGGTGAGCGTAATCTGGATCCGTTGGCGGCATGGCGAGTCGATCATGAAAGGCGACAAGCGGCATTTCTCGCATCGCCTCGTCCACGGGGGTATGTCGCCGCAGCAGGCGGTCGTCTTCATCTATCTCGTGACGGGGCTGACGGGGCTGAGCGCGGTGTTGCTGCGGCAGGCGAACACGGCGGGAACGCTCGTCATCCTGACCCAGGTCGTGGGCGTGTTCGGGCTCATCGCGCTATTGATGAGCGCGGACTCGCGCCGACGTCGCGGGGAATGAGCATGGCAGGGAAACGCAGCAAACGTCATGGACGTTCGAGGCCGTCGGCATCGCACAGCGCCGCGTCCGCGGGTACGGGGGCGAGCCGGGTCGACGCCGGGTCGGCGATGCGGATCCTGGCGTACGAGTGCACGCTGCTGCTGACGCTCGTCGGTCTGCTGGTCGTCCGGCTGCTGCTTCAGGAAGCCCGCGTCGACGCCGCCTGGATCGCGCTGGGTTGCGGCGTCATCGCGGCGGGGTTCTGGCAGGCGGCCCGGCTGGTGTTCCCCGATGCGCCGGAGCGCCGGCACGCGTTCGCGATGGGCAACGCGCTGGCCGTGTTCATCTTGCTGCGCCCCTGGTTCGACGGGATCACGATGCCCCGCTCCAACCACTGGTTTCTGGTATACGGCGTTGTCCTGGCGACCATTTGGGCCGTACGGACGCTCCGGCGACGGGAACGGCCCCACGCCTCCCTCTTGCCTGTGCTGCTGTTCGCGTTCGTCGTCTGCGCGTCCGCATCGCTGACCACGAGCGTTCAGCTCGATCAAACGCTGCGCCATCTCCTCCTGTGGACCGGGTGCTTCTGTCTTTTCACGGCGGCCGCGAACGCGACCCGAGACCGGCTTGCGCTGGGCATCGCGCTGGCGGCCCTCGTCGTGGCGGTGCTCGCGGAGAGCGTGTACGCCATCGTGCAACTGCGCTATCTGCTGCCCCAGAGCCGCCAACTGCTCGCGAGCAACCCGGAGCTGCTCACGGTGTATGTGGGGCAGAGCCAGATGTCGGAGAGTCTCCTCCACCGCCTGTACGCCAACCGCGCGTTCGGGTCGTTCCTGTTCCCGAACGCCTTGGGCGCGTTTCTCGCGCTGACGCTGCCGATCGCGCTCGGCATGTTCGGCGCGCGGGCGACGGTCCTTCGTCGACTCTGGCGCCGGCCGCCGCAGAGCGCCCGTGCCGACCAAAAGGCGCCGGCGCCGCAACTCCGTGCGAGCCTGAATGCGGAGCTGTCGCAGTCGGCGAGCGTGGGCGTGCTGAGTTGGCTTGTCGCATTCTGCGTTTGTGCGGCGGGATACTATATCTACGTGTACCAGATCCGCTGGTACGACGCCGGATTCCCCCAACGCTACTACGCCACGCCGTTCCTTCTCCGCGCGCTGCCCTGGCTGCTTCTCGGCGGACTCGCGCCCGCTCTGGTCGGCTATGTCGCGTATCGCATCGAACGCCGTCGCGGCCTCGAGGCGTACTGGACCTGGGTGCAGTGTCTCGTGCTGCTCCTGACGCTCGTCGCGGGCGTCGTCGCAATGTTCCTGACCTTCTCCCGCGGCGCCATGCTGGGCCTGATGCTCGCGACCGCGGCCGTCATCGCGTTCGGATGGGTCTCCCGAGTCGGCTTCCGACCCACAGCGGCGACGCTCGCGTGCTTGATCGCGGCGGCCGCGCTGGTCGGGGCCGTCGCCGACGAAGCGCCCGCGGATCCCCCGCGGCAAACAGCGGGCGACGCGCAGTCGGAAGACGTATCCCCGACAGACGGACCGGAGATCGCGACCGATGCCGAGGGCTTCTGGATGTCGCGCGACGACCTCGCCAGCGGCAGCACCTTCCGGCTCCGGCTGGGATACTGGCGGGTGGGCTGGCGGATGTTCCGCGACCATGTCCTGACCGGCACGGGCTTCGGAACGTTCGGCGCGCTCTACCCGAAATACCAGACGCTGGAAGAAGACGACGTGCGCGCCGCGCACAACGACTACCTCCAGATCCTGTCCGAAACCGGGATCGTCGGGTTCGTCCCGTTCGCGTTGTTCGTCGGGGCGCTGCTGGTCGGTCTGGCGCGCGGCATGCGGCAGGGCCGGACGCTCGAGGACGCCTTGCTTCGCGGCGGCTTCCTCGCGGGAATCGCCGCCTTCCTGGTCCACTGCATCGTCGATTTCAACTTCTACAACCCCGCCCTCGCCATGCTGTTCTTCACGGCGGCCGGGCTTGGTTGCGCCGTGGCGGGGCCTGCGCACGCCGCGCCCGCGCCGGATCCCCCGACCGGCAACGCGAAGACAAGACGCGGCATCGTCCTCCCCGTGCTGGCTCTGGCGGCCTCCGCGGGCGTGCTGTTCGGGGTTGATCGGATTCGGCCGACAGACGACCTGGTGGCGGATTTCGTGAGCGAGAACGCGCGCCATCGCGCGGCGGCGTACCTGCTCGAGAGTTGCGACCCGAACGATCCGGCGCCGGCCGACACGCCGCGGGTGCGTTACGACGATGCCCGGATGCTGATCCCACAGACGGAGACGCTGACGCGCTTCGGCCGGGTCATGGCGCCGCGGGATGCCTCACGACGGCATTGGCGCCCGTTGGGCGAAGGCGAGCCGCTGACGGGCCAGGAGATCCTCCTAATCACGGACCGTGCGGCGGCGTACGCGGCCGCACAGGACGCGGCGGCGCACTGGATCGCCGAGGCGGAACGGGCGGACCGCAGGTACCCGTTCAGCGTGGACCTGGCCGTGCACCTGTATCGTTGGCACGACATCCTGCTGGCGGCCGAGAGCGACCCGGACGCACGCCGCGAGCTTGCCGAGCGGTGCGTCGCGTATGCCGAGCGGGTCGTGGAACGCTCGCCCGAGGAGGGGGTGTCGCATCGCCTGCTCGCGGACGCGCTGTGGGTCGCGGCGAGCACGAT
Organism: Candidatus Hydrogenedentes bacterium UBA6118; assembly: GCA_002422525.1. Lineage (GTDB taxonomy): Bacteria > Hydrogenedentota > Hydrogenedentia > Hydrogenedentales > SLHB01 > UBA6118. The sequence continues at coordinate 158,142 of DIWA01000075.1, read as the reverse complement.
CACCGGGGACCGCCAGGAGGAGACGTTCCTCGCGGCGCTGGACCACTACCAGAAGGCGCGGGAGCTCTACCCGACGTCGCGTGAGCTCGCGCAGGACTACGGCGAACGGCTTGAGGAATACGCCGAGGCGCTGGCGCGGGCCGGGCGCGAGGACGAGGCCGCGACGTTCGCCCGGCAAGCCCGCGAGGCGCTCACGCACGCCGCGACCATCCCGCCGAGGGAGACCGAACAGTAAGGATCACTATGGACGCTGAATCTCGACAGGTCGAGGCGGAATCCCGGCTGAGCCGGCTCCGAGCGATGCTGGACGCGCGCGGTTGCGACGCCTACGTCAGCGATGCCGCGCCCCAGAACCAGTACCTGACCGGCTTCCGGGGCAGTACATCCATCGTGCTGATCACACGGAAAGAGGCGGTGTTCCTCTGCGACTCGCGGTACACCGAGCAGGCGCAGTCGCAAGTTGCGGCGTATGAGGTGCAGGAGGCCGAGGGTTCCCTGACCAAGGCGGCGGGCGAGCTGCTGCGACGGTTCGGGGCTTCGAAGCCGGCGTTCGAGCCCGCCTACATGAACGTGTCCGTTCTGCTCGACTTGGAGAAGGCCTTCGGGGACGCGCTGTCGCCGGAGCCGGACCTGGCGGCCCAGTTGCGGCAAGTGAAGACGCAGGACGAGATCGATCGCGTGCGCGAGGCCATGCGCCTGGCCGAAGGCGTGCTCGCCGACTGCATCGAGGATCTGGAGGAAGGCGTCCGCGAGCGGGACGTGGCGGCGCGGTTCGAGTACGAGTTCAAGCTGCGCGGGGCTCGGGGACCGTCTTTCGACACCATCGCGCTGTTCGGTCCGCGGAGTTCGCTGCCCCACGGCGAACCGGGAGATCGCGCGCTGAAACGCGGCGATGCGGCGCTGTTCGACTTCGGCTGCAGACGCGATGGATACTGCTCAGACTTGACTCGGACCTACGCTTTCGGTACCATCCCCGCCGCTTGGTTTGAGGAAACCTACAACCTCGTCCTCGCCGCACAGCAAGCCGCCCTCGACGCGATTCGGCCGGGGATGTCCGGCAAGGCGGTCGACGCGATCGCCCGGGACATCATCCGCGAGGGGGGATATGGCGCCTACTTCGGCCACGGGTTGGGCCATGGCGTCGGGATCGAGATCCATGAGGCGCCGCGACTCAGCCCGTCCTCGGAAGTCGTGCTCGAACCCGGGATGATTGTGACCGTCGAGCCGGGGATCTACCTGCCCGGCCGCGGCGGCGTTCGAATCGAGGATGTCGTTGCCGTCACACAGGACGGGTGCAGCCTGTTGAGCAGCGCCCCTAAGGAGCTCAGGATACTCAGCGTATGATATCAACCGCCGATTTCCGCAATGGTTTGGTTGTTCAGTTGGATGGCGATCTCTGGGAGATTGTCGAGTTCCAGCATGTGAAACCGGGTAAAGGCGGGGCGTTCGTCCGAACGCGCTTCAAGAACGTCCTGACCGGACGGATTCTCGAGAAGACCTTCCGGTCGGGCGAGAAGATGGAGGAGGCTCGACTGGAGGAGCGCTCCTGGCAGTACCTGTACAACGACGGCGATCTGTTCCATTTCATGGACCCCGAGTCTTACGAGCAGATCGAGGTCGGCAGGGCGATCGTCGGCGAGGCATCGAACTGGATGCGGGAGAACCAGGAGATCAGCCTGCTCTTCCACGGAAGCCAAGTGATCAAGGTCAACGTGCCGGTTTCGGTGGTGCTGACCATCACGAAGTGCGACCCTGGCGTGCAAGGCGACCGCGCGTCCGGCGGCACGAAACCCGCCACCCTCGAGACGGGCGTCACCGTGCAAGTGCCGCTGTTCGTTAGCGAGGGCGAGCGGATCAAGGTCGACACCCGAAGCGGCGAGTACATCGAGCGCGTGAACTCCTAACCGCCGATCCGGGTCGGGGCGCCTAACCAAAGGTACCGGCAGGTATCCGAATGCCGTCGGACGGCGTGGACAGCCGCCCGAGGGGGAAGGAGTGAGATCCACGTGGACCTTGAGCAACTGCGCGAGCTGATTCAGGTTTTCGAGTCGGCGGACATCGCAGAGATTGAGATCGAGGAAGAGGGCCGCCGGATATGCCTGAAGAAGGCCGCGGCGACTGTCGTGGCGCCCGTGGCCGGTCATCCCCAGGTCGCCTCCGCCCCAATGCCGGGGTACGAGCAGTACATCGCCGCAACGGCTCCCGCGCCGCAACAGCCTGCGCCGTCCGGCGGAGCGTCGGCCGAGACCGGCAAGTCCGGTGAGGCCGAGGCGCCCGAGGAAGACGACGGCTTGGTGACGATCAACTCGCCGATCGTCGGCGTGTTCTACGAGGCGCCGGCCCCGGGCGAGCCGCCCTATGTGGCGCATGGAGACGAAGTGGACGAGGGGCAGACGATCTGCATCATCGAGGCGATGAAGCTCATGAACGAGATCGCCGCCGAGTTCCCCTGCGTCGTGGAACAGGTCCTTGTCGAGAATGCGGAACCCGTGGAATTCGGGCAGCCCCTGTTCTCGGTCCGGCCCCTGAACGCGGACTGAGGGCGCACCATGTTCAGACGCATCCTCATCGCGAACCGGGGCGAGATCGCCGTTCGCATCATCCGGGCGTGCCGCGAACTCGGCGTCACTTCGATCGCGGTCTACAGCCAGGCGGATCGCGACAGCCTGCACACCTCACTGGCGGACGAGAGCATCTGCATCGGCCCGCCGCCCGCCACGAAGAGCTACCTGCACATCCCGAGCATCATCGCGGCGGCCGAGGTCTGCGACGCGCACGCCGTGCATCCCGGTTACGGCTTTCTGTCGGAGAGCGCGAAGTTCGCCGAGATCTGCCGCGAGTGCAACATCGGCTTCATCGGGCCGTCGCCCGAAGCCATCTCGCTCAGCGGCGACAAGGCGGCCTGTCGCGCCACGGTGAAAGGAGCGGGCGTGCCGGTGGTACCGGGCAGCGAGGGCCTGATCCGCAACGCCGACGAGGCCGTCGCAATCGCCCAGCAGATTGGGTTCCCGGTGCTTGTCAAGGCGTCCGCAGGGGGCGGCGGCAAGGGCATGCGCATCGCGCACAACGACGTCGCGCTGAAGAACGCGGTGAGCATGGCTGCGTCGGAGGCCGAGGCGGCGTTCGGCGACAGCGGCGTGTATCTCGAGAAGTTCGTGGAGAACTCGCGGCACATCGAGTTTCAGATCATGGCCGATGCACAGGGCAAAGTCATGAGCCTGGGCGAACGCGAATGCACGATCCAGCGGCGCCATCAGAAGATCATCGAAGAGACGCCGTCCGCGGTGATGACCCCGGAGCTGCGCGCGGCGATGTCGGAAGCCGCGATCAAGGCGACCAGGGCCATGAACTACTGCAACGCCGGGACGGCGGAGTTCTTGCTCGCGCCGGACGGTCAGTTCTACTTCATCGAGTTCAACGCACGCATCCAGGTCGAGCACCCCGTGACGGAAGAGGTCACGGGGTTCGATCTGGTCAAAGAGCAGATTCGGATCGCGTCCGGCGCTCCGCTGTCGCTTCCGACCATCGAGCCGGTCGGGGCGGCCATCGAGGCTCGCATCTACTCCGAGGACCCCGACAACAACTTCGCGCCGTCGGTGGGGGTGGTCAAGCGGTGTCACCTTCCAGGCGGCCCGGGCGTCCGCATCGACACACACCTGTTCGAAGGGTATGACGTCCCGCGCTACTACGACCCGCTCCAGGCGAAGATCATCGCGTGGGGCCAGGACCGCGAGGAAGCGATCAGCCGGCTCGCCAATGCCCTCGACGAGTTCACCGTCGAGGGCATCAAGACCACCGCGGGGCTGTGCGCGCGCATCGTGCGCAGCGACCGGTTCCGTCGCGGCGACCTCAGCAGCGACATGGTCAACGAGTTCGTGGGCTAGACGCGGACGCGCGGCAGATGGACGCGAAACCGCCGCCCTGATCTGCTATCATGGGGGTGACGGGTGACGGGGCCGCCTTCACGGCGTGTGGGGTCTGTCGCCTGCGTCGGTGTATTTGGTGGTGCTTGGAATCCCCGGGCCTGCGACCTTGCCGCGCCGCACGGCCGTCAAGCTGGAGGCGATCATGAAGACCATTCAGATTCTTGCGCGGATCGTGGCGTGTCTCGCGCTTATCACCGCAGGCGTACTGCTCGTACTCTACCCGTCCAGCTACCTGTACGATGTATGCTCAACGGTGGTGCGTGACAACGTGTTGCCCGTTGTCGACAAGGACACGGCCCGCATCACGCTCGGCGTCGTCGTCGCGGTCGTGGCGTTCCTCGCGCTGATTCCCCTCCCGGGCCTCTTCGCCCGCAAGATCCGCTTCCGCGATGAACGCGGCGAGACCGTGATCAACCTCAACCGCATCGAGCGCGCGCTGGGACGGGTGCTGCGCGGCTTGCCTGAGGTGCGCAAACTCACCGTCTCGCTTATCCCGTCGAAGGATCGCCGCACCGTCAACGTGCGGGTGAGCAATGTGGTCCTCGCCAAGGGTGCGGGCACGAACACGCGCGACCTCGCCGGCGCGCTCAAGCGGGTGATCCTCGAGCAGGCTCAGCTCGCCCTGGGACCGGATGAGGTGGCGGCGATCAACCTGTCCGTCGAAGACGTCACGCTGCCGAAGGCCGATGCCAATCAGCCGAGCCTGTCGAAGCTGGCGCTCGAGGCCCAACGCCGAGGCGCGTCCGCCAATCGAGGCGGCTATCTGCCCGAGCCTCCGAGCGCCGCCGCGACCGCGGCCGCAGCGGCAGCGGCAGCAACCGCGGCAACCGCGGCAACCGCCGAGACCGCCCAAACCGAGACGCCCGTAGCGGAAGATGCGCCTGACGCCGAGGAGCGCTCCGAGATGGAAGAGGCGCCCGCTCAGGATGCGGCGCCGGTCGAGGAAGCGTCCGCTGCCGTGAACGCGGATGAGCCCGAGGGCGCGCTGCTGGACGAGATAGAAGCCGCGGACCTGCCCCCGCTCGCGCAGGAGTCGCCCCTGGAACCGCCGGATGTCACGCCGAAAGGGTTGGACGAGGAGAAGCCGCTGGAGCCGCTTCCCGAAGCGCAGCCGGAGACTGAGTCGCCGTCGAATCTCGACGACCTGGTGGCCGCGCTGGGACCCGACCGCGACGCGGCCGAGGCGCCTGAGGAGACCGAGGAACCGGGCGACAAGTTGTATGAGACGCCGTCCCCTGCGCTTGAGGACGACGAAGAGACGGAGGAAGAGGACGCCGACGATTCCCTGCGTCGCTGGCTGGATGACCAAGGCGGCGACAGCGCGGACGAAGAGGATGCCGCGGACCCCTCCCCTTCGTTCGACTATCTGTCCGACCGCCCCACGGATGTCGAGGAGTCCGACGCCGCGGATCCCTTGCGGGATGACCAGCCGGACTGGAACGCGCCGAAGTCGGACGACGACGACGAGGACGACGACAGCAAGGCCTAGCCCGGTCGCAACCTCTGGGGGTATGCCGTGGTCCGGACGTATCTCGCATGGGTGCTCGCCGCGGCCGCTGCAGGGGCGCTGCTGGCGGTGCTGTGGCCGGTGCGCGCGGGATCGCCCGAGGAACGGCGGGCCATCGAAGCCGGTCGTGTGGTGATCACCTACTGGGATCGCCACTCGGGCCATGAGCACGAGGCGCGGGTACGGCTGTTCGATGAGTACAACCGCACCCAGGGCGTCGTCGACGGCGTCTACGTTCGCGCACTCCCCATCGGCTACAACATGGAAAAGATGCTGACCGCTATCGCGGGCAGCGCGCCGCCGGATCTGTGCAGCCTTGAGGGGACCGTCTTGGTCGCGTTGGCGCCGCAGGGCTGCTTTCTGCCGATCGGCGATCGCATGGCGGCGTCTCCCCACCTGCGGGAGGAGGCCTTCTTCCCGCACACGTGGAAGGCCGTGTCGTACGACGGCCGCGTCTACGGCGTACCCACCACCTGCGACACCATGTGCCTGCTGTGGAACAAGAGCGCGTTCCGACGGGCGGGCCTGGATCCGGAACGGCCGCCGCAGACGATCGCGGAGCTCGAGGAGTACGCCGGGCGTCTGACCATCCACAGCGAGACTGGATTCGATCAGATCGGGTTCCTGCCTTGGCTGCCGTGGGACCTGAGCCACATGTGGGGCGGGCTGTTCGGCGGCGTGTGGTTCGATGACGCTTCGGGCCGCGCGGTCAACGGCGCCGACCCGCGGATCATCGCATCGCTCGAATGGCAACGCTCCTTCTCGGTCGACCCGCGCCGCAGTGACAATCCTCCCCACGCCATGGATCCCGCGCGCATCGCGGCGTTCCGTTCCGGTTTCGGGGCGTACATGAGCGCCAACACCCCGTTCTACTCCGGCAAGGTGGCGATGATTACCGAAGGCGAGTGGCAGGTGACATTCATCCCGAAGTACGCGCCGGATCTGGACTGGGGCGTCGCGCCGATCCCGCAGCCCGAGGGCGCGCCGCCGCGCTGCTACTCGACGAGCTGCGTCGCCGACGCCATCCCGGCCAACTGCCGCCATCCCGAGGAGGCGTGGAAGGTCATCGAATGGCTGTACGCGCCGCGTCCGGGAACGACGCGTTCGCCCGCCAGCGACTACGCCCGCGAGATCAGCAACATCCCCTGCCGACGCGCGGAGGCGTTGGACGAGCGGTTCATGGGCGATCCGAAGTTCCGCGTGTTCGTGGAAGAACTGCTGAACAAGCCGGCGGTGTCGTATCCGGTGACGCCTGCCGCGCAGGTGATGCTGGACGAGATCGAGCGCCAGCGGGAGTACGTGGTCTTCCATCAGACCACGCCCGAAGCCGCGTCGCAGACCATCGAACGCACGGCGAACGCGGAGATCGAGCGGATCGAGGGCCTCCTGGAGCAGGTGCGGCCATGACGACGTCGGAACGCAGACACCTCCGCAACGGCCTGCTGTTCGCCCTGCCCTACCTCATCGGAGTCGCGGCGTTCGTGGTCTACCCGCTCGTGATGAGCGTCTACTACAGCTTCTGCCGATACAACATCATCAGCAGTCCCGTGTGGATCGGCCTCGATAACTACCGCGAGTTGTTCTTCAACGACCCCGTGTTCCTGAAGGCGGTCTACAACACGCTGTACTACACGGCGTTCGCCGTGCCGCTGGGGCTGGCGTTCAGCATCGGGCTGGCGATGCTGCTCAACCTGCGCACGCCCGGCGTGGCGGTGTTCCGCACAGTGTTCTTCCTCCCGTCGATCGTGCCGATGGTCGCCTCGGCGATGCTGTGGCTGTGGGTGCTGAACCCCGAGAGCGGGCTGGTGAACGGGCTCCTGCGGCAGGTCGCGGGCATCGACGGACCAGGCTGGTTGGCGGATGAGCACTGGTCCAAGCCGTCGCTGGTCCTGATGAGCCTCTGGGGACTCGGCACGGCGATGGTGATCTTCCTCGCCGGCCTCTCGGACGTGCCGCAGGCGCTCTATGAGGTCGCCCGCATCGACGGCGCCGGACCGTGGCGCACCTTCCGCCACGTGACGTTGCCGATGCTGACGCCGACCATCCTGTTCAACCTGGTGATGGGGCTGATCGGCGCGTTTCAGTACTTCACGCAGGTGTACGTGATGACAGGCGGCCGGGGCGGCCCCGTGGACAGCACCATGTTCTACGCGCTGTACCTCTACCGGAACTCGTTCTACTACCTGCGGATGGGCTACGCCTGCGCGATGGCGTGGATGCTGTTCGTGCTGATCTTCGTGTGCACGGCGGCGGTGTTCGCGTCATCCCGACGATGGGTCTACTATCATGGCGAGTGACCGCGGCACGTCGGGCATCGGGCCGAGGAAGGGCGAGCGCTGGGGCGCGCTGCTCGTGCTGGTCGCGCTCTCGGTGTTGTTTCTCGCACCGTTCGGATGGATGGTCAGCACGTCGCTGAAGCATGAGTCCCGCATCTTCACGCGACCGGGCGAGCCGCCGCAGTGGATCCCGACGACAGAACGCACGGACGAGCAAGGGCGCCCGCTGGTGACCTGGCAGGGCCGCCCGGGCGTCGACCTCGGACGCGACGCGGACGGCCGCCACACGCTGTTGATTGGCGACGAACAAGTGCAGGCCTGGCCGGAGGATTTCGCGGTGCAGCAGCGCATGGGCCTGCACTGGGAGAACTACGCGCGGGCCTTCGAGATGATGGATTTCGTGCAGAACCTCCGGAACACGCTGTTCATCTGCGTGGCGGTGGTGCTGGGCACGCTCGCGTCGTGTTCGCTCACGGCGTACAGCCTGGCGCGGATCCCCTGGCGCGGCCGCACGGCGCTGTTCTTCTTCTGCATCGCCACGATGATGGTGCCCTACCAGGTGACGCTGATCCCCCTCTTCGCCGTGTACAGCCGGTTGGGTTGGGTCGGCACATTTCTGCCGCTGATCGTCCCCTACCTGTTCGGGACGCCGTTCTACATCTTCTTGCTGCGGCAGTTCTTCCTGGGCATTCCGCAGGACCTGAGCGCGGCGGCGCGGATCGACGGGTGTTCCGAGTTCGGCGCGTTCGCCCACATCATCGTCCCGCTCTCGAAACCCGCGCTGGCCACGACCGCGCTGTTCATGTTCCTGTTTCAGTGGGCCGACTTCCTGAACCCGCTGATTTATCTGCAGGACGACCGGCACTACACGCTGGCGATCGCGCTGCAGCAGTTCCAGAGCCAGCATGAGAGCGCATGGGGCCCGCTGATGGCCATGAGCACTGTGATCACCCTGCCGATCATCGCGCTCTTTTTCCTTACGCAACGCACATTCATCCAGGGGATCACGATGACCGGCCTGAAGGGCTAGGCCGCCCGACGCCTTTCGGCGCGACGCCGAATGCGCGGACACGTTCCGCCCGTCGACCTCCCCGTCACTCCCAGAGAGGGATGCCAAGCATGAGTGAAATCCGCTTCATCGAGGGCCTGCTCACCGAGCTGACGCCGTATGTGCGCGAACGGTACGCGGCGCGCAAGACGCTCTCCGTCGCGACGAAGTCCAACCCGACCGATCTGCTCACCGAGGTGGACGTGGAGGTGCAGCAGCGCGCACAGCGCCGACTGCAGTCGGCCTACCCGGACGACCTGTTCATCGCCGAGGAGGAAGGGCTGGGCCTGCTCCCCGACGACCCCGATCGCCGGTGCTGGATCATGGATCCGATCGACGGAACGCAGAACTTCGTGCGGGGGCTGTTCCCCGCGTTCGGCATTTCGTTGGCCTTCGTGCGAGGCGGGGTCGTCCGCGCCGCGGGGGTGATGCTCCCGATTACGGGCGACCTGTTCCTGGCGGAGCGCGGCCAGGGCGCGTTTCGCAACGGCGCGCGACTGCACGTGAGCGACGTCGACCGACTGGGCCACGCGTGGATTGAGGTGGACTACGGCACGCAGACCAAGCGCGAGGAGACGCTTCGCCTCAGCGCGAACATCGTCGTGCAGGCGGGCGCGATCCGGTGCGTGTGCGCGGCGGTGGTGGGGATGTGCAGCATCGCCGCGGGCGACCTGGACGGCTATGTCCACGTGGGGCTGAATCCATGGGACTATGCCGCCGCCCTCCTCATCGTCGAAGAGAGCGGCGGCGTCGCAACCTGCGCCGACGGATCGCCGTTGCGCGTGTTCGGTCCGCAGAACGGCGTCATCGTGAGCAACGGCCGCTTCCACGAGGAACTCCTCGCGGCGCTGGGCCGGGAATAGCCGCCCGGGAGAATCACGGACTGTAGTAGTTGTAGGCCTGCTTCGCGCGGCGGTAGTGCGGCAGCTCCCACAAGCGCGGCTGGTCGGGCCGAGGATTGGGCGCGGGATTGTGGTAGACGCGCAGTTCGTTCCCGTGCAGCACGACCATCTCTTCGCGCCAATCGCCGGAGACGTCCGCGACGTACAGCCGGTCCGCCGGTGAGCGGAGCGGCCATGATCCCGCCCTCGGACTCGGGGGGGGCGGTATGTCAAGTCTAATCACGAACGGGTTCGCATCATACTGGGGCCATTCATCCGACCATGCCGCAGAGAACGCCATCGAACAACATGCCAGCAAGGACCAGCAGATCCTCGTCGATCGGATCATCTTTTGGTCCTTTTTCGGGCTACGTGAAGGTTCACGTAGACGCCGCACCTTTGGATCTCCCCATTACCATATGGTATGAATGCCTGATCCAAAAGGAGGGTTCCCTATGCAGACGCAGCAGTTGGGCATTGGCGTGATCGGTGTCGGCGGCAGAGGCGCGCTGGCCGGGCATGCGCATCGGCCGGAGGAAGGTTGGGCCATCCGGGGTGGCGCGGACGTGAACGACGCCGCGCTCGCCCGGTTCGAGGAGCGCTACGGGCCGGAAGTCTACACCACCCGCGACTACGCCGACCTGCTCCGGCGCGACGATATCCACGCCGTGTTCATCACATCGCCCGACTACTGCCACGAGGAGCAGGCGGTCGCCGCGCTCGAGGCGGGCAAGGCGGTCTACCTCGAAAAGCCGATGGCCATCACGCTGGCGGGCTGCGACCGGATTCTGGCGACGGCGGCGCGGACGGGCGCGCGGCTGTATCTGGGTCACAACATGCGGCACATGTCGTTCGTGATCAGGATGCGGGAGCTGATCGCGTCGGGCGCGATCGGCGAGGTCAAGGCGGGGTGGCGCCGCCGCTTCATCGCGTACGGCGGCGACGCGTACTTCAAGGACTGGCACTCCGAACGCCGATACGCCACGGGGCTGCTGCTGCAGAAGGGCGCCCACGACATCGACGTGCTCCACTATCTCTGCGGGGGGTACACGCGCCGCGTGACGGCGATGGGCGCGCTCACCGTGTACGACCGGTGCAGGCGCGACGCGGCGCCGACGAACCCGGCGATCCGACGTTTCGCGAGGAGAACTGGCCGCCGCTGGCGCAGACCGGCCTGAGCCCGCGGATCGACGTCGAGGATCCCAGCATGATGCTGATGGAACTCGACAACGGGGTTTGGTGTTCTTACCAACAGTGCCATTTCTCGCCGGATGCGTGGCGCAACTACACGATCATCGGCACGGAAGGGCGCATTGAAAATCTGGGCGACGATCCGCCGAACTGCGCGATCCGCGTCTGGAACCACCGAACAGGGTATAAGGAGGCCGGAGATATCGCGTATCCGATGGAACCCACCCAAGGGACCCACGGCGGGGCCGACAAGCGCATCGTGGACGAGCTCCTCCGTTACGCCCGGGACGGCGGGAGCGTGCGCACCTCCCCTATCGCCGCCCGGAACAGCGTGGCGACGGGCTTTCTGGCCACGGAATCGCTGCGAGGGGGCGGCGTCCCGCGCGACGTGCCGCCGGTGGATCCGCATCTGTTGGCCCATTTCGAGCCGGTCGACACCGCTGCCGTGTGCTGAGTGCTGCTGCGTTCTTTGGATAAGAGGCCGGGTGCGCTTATAATCGGGGGTCTCCGCAGGCCAGGAGGCGTTGGCGATGCAGCGCACTCCCTGCGAGAACGACTGCACACTCGCGGGCGTTTGATCGGTCTGCCTGGAGTGCGTCATTCACTCCAATGACTATTCTCGCGCGCAGAGGGGGACGAAGGCCGCATGGCATGGCGCCGTGCGAGCCCGACGGAGGAGCACAAGAATCATTGGGCGCCAGAGCTAACTTGTCGACTATGAGCCTGCTGCTCGTGGCAGTGACCATTCTTCTCGCGGTGGGATGCTCTACCACCCGCTACCGGGAGTCCGCAGATAGAGAGGTCTACGGGATCATCCAGGAGAAGACCCCCATGGCGCCGAATATGGACGCCGAGTTCACAATCGAGCAGGACGAACTGCCGGACCTGTCGGAGTGTCCGACCATCACCGACCCCGACCCCGCCTTGGGCGATGCCGCCGACAGCGAAGTCGGGGCGCACGTCATCTCGCTGGAACGCGCGCTGGCGATCGCGGTGCGGCATAACCGCGGCTACCAGGCCCGCAAGGAAAGCCTGTACCTCAGCGCGCTTTCGCTGACGCTCGATCGCCACCGCTACACGCCGATCTTCTCGGGCGGCGTTAGCGGGTCGTACGACGGAACGACGCGCGACGTAGCCCGGCTGTCGACCACGGGGGCGATCGCGCAAGCGGCGCCGGAACTCGTGCGGGATCTCGGGGCGCTGACCGGAACGCCCGCTGATCTGCTGAGCCGGTACGCGACGATCGTCAACGAAGCCGCGACACTGACAGAGTTGAACCAGCCGTCTGTCGAGGTGATCGACGAGAACAGCGTGTCGGGCCGGACGTCGTTCGGCATGGGGCTGCTGCTCAAGGGCGGCGGCCAGATCGCTATCGACCTGACGTCGAACTTCCTGCGGTACATCACCGGGGACCCGCGGGAGAGCGCGACGAGCGCGCTGACGGGGAGCATCACGCAGCCGCTGCTGCGGGGCGCCGGGAGCAAGGTCGCCGCGGAACGGTTGACGCAGGCGGAGCGCGATGTGCTCTACGATCTGCGGAGCTTCACCCGCTACCGGAAGGAGTTCACGGTGCAGATCGCGTCGCAATACTACGGGGTGCTGCAGGCGCGCGACGCGGTGACGAACAACTACCAGAGCTACCTGGCGTTCCAGCGCAGCGCCGAGCGGGACCGCGCGATGGTGGCGGAAGGCAAGCGCAAGCGTTCGGACCTCGGACGCGTGCAACAGGCTGAGTTGAACGCCCAGAACGGCTGGTCGAACAGCGTGCGAAACTACCGGCGGCAGATGGACGAGTTCAAGATCCAACTCGGGCTGCCAGTGGATGCGCCGATCACGCTGGATCAAGGCGAACTGCAAACCCTGCACGAGGCCGGCCTGCGCGAGTGGACCATCGATCCGGACGACGCCGTCGAGGTGGCGCTGGTCAGCCGATTGGACCTGTACAACGTTCGAGATCAAGTGGATGACGCGGGTCGTCAGGTTGAGGTCGCCTCCAACGCGCTGCTGCCGCAATTGGACGTGATCCTGTTCGGAGCGGTGGACAGCCGCGACGAGAACCGCTTCCAGGAGTTCGACTTCGAACGGGCTCGGTGGAGTCTGGGAGCCGACTTGGATTTGGCGCTTGATCGCAAAGCGGAGCGGAACTCCTTCCGGTCAGCCTTGATCGCGTTCGAGCGGTCGCGACGCGATCTGGATCAGGCGATCGACGAGGTGAAGCTGGATGTTCGCGAGGCGTGGCGCGCGCTGGACCAGGCGCGGATCACCTATGAAGTCCGGCGGCTCGGCGTTGAGATCAACAGCGACCGTGTGGAAGAGCAGGCATTGCTCGCCGAGTTGGGACAGGGCGACGCGCTGAACCTGGTCGACGCGCAGAACGACTTGACGTCTGCGCAGAACGACCTGACCTCGGCGTTGGTGCAGCACACCATCGCCCGTCTCGCGTTCTGGCGGGACATGGGCATTTTGTACATCAAGAAAAACGGACAATGGGAGGAGGTCACCGATGACGTCGAATACGCAGCTCCCGCAAGCTGAGACCCCGAAGCGCAAGAAGCGATTCAGCCGCTTCGGCATCGCTTGGAAGGCCGGCGTAGCGCTCATCGTGATCGCGGCGATCGTCTGGTTCGCGATGCCTGGAAAGGAATCAGTCAGCACCGCCGTCACCTTCACGGCGCGCCGGGGCGATCTGCCGATCACCGTCACGCAGGGCGGCAGCATCGAAGCGGAGGAATCGCAGACCATCAAGAACGAGGTCAAGGGGCAGACCAAGATCATCGCTATCGTCGAGGAAGGCTACCTCGTCACGGAGAAGGACGTCGCGGAGGGGAAGGTGCTCGTCGAGCTCGACGATAACGACCTGCAAGAACGTCGCACGCAACAGGAGATCGAGTACCAGACCAGCCGGGCGCAGTACACGGAAGCCAGCGAGCAGTACGAGATCCAGATCAAGCAGAACGAGAGCGACGTGACGACGGCCGAACTGAACGTGAAGTTCGCCCGGATGGACTTCGAGAAGTACCTCGGTCAGACCGTCGCCACCGAGATCCTTGAGTCCCTGGACCTGCTTGAACTGCCGCCTATCGAGGAAACCAGTCTGGCGCCGGAGCCGCCGATTCTGAGCGAGGAGGATCGGCTGGCGCTCGAGGCGGAACTGGGCGACGAAGCGAACGCGACGGAGGAGCTCGGCGACAACCCGGGCCCTGGCGACGCCCCCCCCCGAGGGCCCAACCAGGGAAACGGCCAGGCGCCGCGACGGCCTGAGGGACGACGCCCGCCCAGCGAGGCGCCGGCGGACGGCGAGCAGGTCGCGGAGCGGCCGACGGACGGACCCGATGACAGCCCCTCCCTCGATTCGCCTGAGGACGTGGAACCGGCGGGCGACGTGGAGGTCGGCGACCATGCGACGGACCCCATGCTTGACATGGCCAGCACCATGACGGTTCCCGCACGCACCGTGGACTTCACGGCGTATGCCGATCCGGAGCGGCTCGGCGACGGCGAAGCCCAGGAACGGCTTCGCAAGCTGCAGGCCGACCGACTGCTGGCCGAGGAGGAGCTTCAGCTCAACGAAAAGAACCTCGAGGGAACGCGTCGCCTTCGCGAGCGCGATTTCGTGACCCAGCAAGAGCTCGAGACGGACGAGATGAAAGTGCGGCGGAGCGCGAATACCGCGGAAGCCGCCCGCATCGCCGAAGAGCTGTTCATCAAGTACGAATTCCCGAAGGAAGCGGAGAAGTTGCTGAGCGACTATCAGGAGGCGATTCGGCGGCTCGTGCGGGTGCGCAAAGAAGCCGTGTCGAACCTGGCGCAGGCAGAGGCGCGGATGAAGTCGGCCGAAGCGAAGTATCTGCTGCAGGCGGCCCGCCGGCAGGAACTGATCGAGCAGCTTGAGAAATGCACGATTCGCGCCGAGCGATCGGGGCTGGTCGTGTACGCGGGCAGCAACGATCCTTGGCGCCGCCAGGAGCCCATCGAGGAAGGCGCCACGGTGTATGAGCGGCAGGAGATCATCACCATCCCCGACATGACAAAGATGGCAGCGGCCGTCAAGATCCACGAATCGGCCATCCAGCGCGTCGAGCGCGGCATGCAGGCGCGAATCCGCGTGGAATCGCGGCCCGACATCGAGTTGCAGGGAACTGTGACCCGCATCGCGGTGCTGCCGGACTCGGGTCAGCGATGGATGAACCCCGACCTGAAGCTCTACCCGGCGAACGTCCGCATCGATGGCGTGCATGACTGGCTGAAGCCGGGGATGACCGCGGAGGTCGAGATCCTCGTGGACGAGTTGAAGGACGTTGTCTACGTGCCGATCCAGGCCGTGTCGCCATACGGCGATCAGCGCGTGTGCTACGTAGTCAACGCAGTCGGCCAACCGGAGCGGCGCGTGGTCGAGACCGGGGAATTCAACAACGAGTACATCGAGATCAAGAGCGGTCTCGAGGCGGGCGAACGGGTGCTTTTGCGTGCACCGCAGGAGGAAAAGGGGAAGCCGACGCCGGACGGCGTCCCGCAGGACGGCATGCCGCAGCAGCCGCAGGAACCCGCGCCGCAGGTGGCGAGCACATGACGCAGACCGCCGCTATCGCCGAGCCGCGCACGACGGACGCCAAGCCGATCGTCCGCGTGGAGAACGTCACGAAGGTCTACCAGATGGGTGCGGTGCTCGTGGAAGCGTTGCGCGGCGTGACGCTGCACTTCCACCCGGGCGAGTACTCCACGATCATGGGCCCGAGCGGTTGCGGCAAGTCGACGCTGCTCAATGTGTTGGGGTGCCTCGACCGCCCCACGTCCGGGCGGTATTTTCTCGGAGAGGACGACGTGTCGACGCTGGACGACGACGAGCTGTCCTCGATCCGGGGCGCCCGTATCGGGTTCATCTTTCAATCCTACAACCTGATCCAGCAGCTCTCCGTGCTCGAGAACATCGAGGTGCCGCTGTACTACCAGGGCGCGCCCGCCTGGAAGAGCCGCGAGATCGCGCTCGAACTCGCCGAACGGGTCGGCCTCGTGGAGCGCGTCGGCCACAAACCCTTCGAGCTTTCCGGAGGTCAGCAGCAGCGCGTGGCGATCGCCCGGGCGCTGGCGAACGACCCGCTGATCCTGCTGGCGGACGAGCCCACGGGCAACCTTGACTCGAAGTCCGGCGAGGAGATCCTCGAGCTGTTCGGTGCGCTCCATCGTCAAGGCAAGACCCTGATTATGGTGACCCACTCCGACGAGGTCTCGGAACGTGCGCAGCGTGTGATACGGCTGCGAGATGGACAGGTGGAAGTGGATGAGCGAAAGTAGACGGGGTTGATGAGCCGGTTAGCGCAATTACGAGAGACGTTTTCGCCATCGCGTATGCATCGTGCGCTGATGATGGGCGTCAAGAGCCTATGGATGCACCGACTGCGTTCGCTGCTGACCGTGCTCGGCATCGTGTTCGGCGTATGCTCGGTGATCGCGATGCTCGCCATCGGCGAAGGCGCGAGCTACGAGGCGCGCGAGCAGATCCGTCGGCTGGGCAGCAACAACGTCATCATCCGCAGCGTGAAGCCTCCTGAGGAGCAGGGCGCGTCGCAGAGTCGGAGTGTCGCGGTCGAGTATGGCATCACCTACAAGGACATCGACCGCATCGCCGCGACCATCCCGGGCATCGACCTGATCGTTCCCTCTCGTCTGATCCGGCGCAACGTGTGGGTCGGCGGCAACAGCGTGGACTGCGACATCCGCGGGACGCTCCCCTCCTACTTGCAGGTGACCACGAACCGCGTCGGACGCGGCCGTTTCTTCACGCAGACGGAACTCGACGACAAGAAGAATGTGTGCGTGATCGAGGAATCGATGGCGAACCGCCTCTTCCCCATCGACGATCCGCTGGGCAAGACGGTGCGCGTGGACCAGGACTACTTCGAGGTGATCGGGGTTATGTCGCGCGAGGACGCCGCCTCGGGGATGCCGGAGGGTTCGTTGTCGCCGGGGGCCTCCGAGGGGGCTCCGACGACGATGTATATCCCGCTTACGGCCGCGCGCAGCCGGTTCGGCGAGATTCTGATGAAGCGGTCGACCGGCAGCTTTTCCGTTGAGCGCGTCGAGTTGCACGAGGCGATCGTACGAATCACGGACCAGGACTCCGTGATCGAGGCGAACCTGGTGATCAACGAAATCCTACAGGCCAACCACAAGAACGTCGACTATGAGACCCTCGTCCCCCTTGCGTTGCTGCGCCAGGCGGAGGAGACGAAGCGAATCTTCAACATCGTGCTCGGGTCCGTGGCGGCGATCAGCCTACTCGTAGGCGGCATCGGCATCATGAACATCATGCTCGCGACCGTGACGGAGCGTACGCGTGAGATCGGCGTGCGGCGCGCGCTGGGCGCCAAGCGCAGGGACATCGTGTTCCAGTTCCTCATCGAGACGGTGCTGCTCTCGGGGGCGGGCGGCATCATCGGCGTGATGATGGGATTGGCCATCCCGCTGTTCATCAGCCATTTCGCCCAGATGACGACGATCGTGCGGTTCTGGTCGCCGGTGCTCGCGTTCGGAATCTCGGGGCTGGTCGGGGTCGTGTTCGGCATCTACCCGGCGATGCGCGCCGCGGACATGGACCCGGTCGAGGCCCTCCGTCACGAATAGGCCGACGGCGACCGTTCGGTGACACCGCAGACCGTTTGCGGTATACTTCGCGACGGGTGGGTCCGTGCGGACCCGCCGGGGTTCTGTCCGGCGAACTCAGGGAGAACAAGACGTGCGATTCCTCCTGTTGACGTGTCTCGGGCTCTGCCTCGCCGTGTTCGGCGGAGCGGCCGACGACGACATCGGCGATGAGGAGTCCCCGCAGACGCCGCCCGTGTTCGAGCAGGTCTATGCGGATGCGCGGGTGGTCGTGCTGCGGATCGCCGAGGCTCCCGAATCCGCGGATGCCTTGCGCGAGGCCGTTCACGCGGAGATCGCGGACGCGATCGGCGATCCGGTCGTCGGACAAGGCTACGACCCCTACCAAGCGATCGCAGATGCGTTCCTCGCATGGCCGTGGGAAGGCGCCGTTCGCGGCGAGCTGCTCTACCAGCAACGCAGGGACGACGGCCCGACCCCCATGGCGATGGGCGACTTGGCGCTTCCGCTGTTCCTACTGAATCTGACCGAGGAGGAGCTGCCGGGTCGCACGGATTTCATGTTCCTGGTCGCGTATGCCGAGGGCATGATGCAGACCCTGATCTCTCGCGCGCTGGTCCCCGCGGGCGCGGCGGAGACCGCGTTCGGGCAACGGGGAGCGTACTTGGTCATCCCGCGGACGGGACTGAACACCAGCGTGGTGATTCCGTATGAGCCGATCGCGATGCGGGGCTTTTTCCGAGACACAGCCATCGGCGACGCAGTACTGATCATGGCCGAGGGCGAGGTGGAGATGCCGTTGGGTTGCGCGCCCGCCGCCCAGGCGCCCGGGCGAACGACGACGCCCGCGCTCGCGGTCGCCTCGTTGACCGCACTGACCGCCGGCCTCGCGCTGCGTCGCCGACGCAATCGCGCACAGCAGGCGCGATAGGGGCACGGCGACATCCGGGCTGAGGAGATGGGATGGTTAAGCCGCTGAAGCCGGGCGATCCGGTTGTGTTCGACATGCGCAAGGTGAGCGCCCATCCCGGGCCGCGCGCCCGAGGCGTCGCCCCGGCGCCGCACGGCGAGACCTACACCTATCTTGTTCCCAAGTTCTGGCGCGTGAAAGAGGTCCGCGAAGACGGGAGGCTGGTGCTCTACACCCGTCGGGGCAAGACACACGTCTGCGACCCGGATGACCTTCGTCTGCACCGCCCCGGGCTGGTGACCTGGCTGCTGTACCGGCGCCGGTTCCCGTCGCCCACGGCAGAGCAGCCGTGAAGTGACCTGACAGACGTCAGCTACGCGGCGCCGCGACCCGCGACCACAGCGCGGAAGGTCCGCAACAAGATCGTGAAATCGAGCCACAGCGACCACCGGTCGATGTACTCGAGATCCAGCTTGACCCACTCTTCGAAGCAGATGTCGCTGCGCCCGCTCACCTGCCAGAGGCCGGTCATGCCCGGCTTGACGCTCAGACGCCGGCGTTGCCCCCAACTGTAGTCCTTGACTTCGGAAGGGAGGGGCGGACGCGGGCCGACCAGACTCATCTGCCCCCACCAGACATTGAAGAGCTGAGGCAACTCGTCCAGGCTGTAGCGGCGGAGATAGCGACCGACACGTGTGATGCGGGGATCCCGACGGATCTTGAAAACGGGGCCGTCCGCCTCGTTCATCCGCTCGAGCTCCTGGCGGAGTTCCTCGGCATTGACGACCATCGACCGGAACTTGAGCATCTTGAAGCGGCGCTGGTTCTGGCCCACCCGCTCCTGGGCGAAGATCAAGGGCCCGCGAGAGTCCAACTTGATCAGGATCGCGATTGCGAGAAACACGGGCGACAGGATCAGGATCAGGGCGCTGGAGAGGACGAAGTCCAGAAACCGCTTCACCGCGAGCCGCGCCTGCGTCTCCGGAATCGTCGAAAGAGAGAGCAAGGGCATGTCGTCGATGTACATCAACCGGCTGGCGGCGATGCGCACCGGAAACAGCTCGGCCACTACATATGCCGGCACACCCGCTCGCTCGCACTTCTCGGCGATGGCGAGGGTCTCGTCGTAGCAGGACCGGACGGGCAGCGTCACGTAGACCTCCCCCACACACCCGCTGTCGAGCAAGCGGTCGAGTTCGGCGCAGGGGCCCAAGTACCGCACGCCCAGCTTCTCGGCCGTCTCCGCGCCTCGGGCCGGGTCGTCCTCGATCAGGCCCCCGACTCGGCATCCGCGCGCGCGTCCGCCCGGCTCCAACCCCTCCACAAGCTCGGCGGTCCGGTCGTTGGCGCCGACGATGACCGCCGACCGCACCGCGAAGCCGAGCCGGCAAACCTGCCTCGTGAAGGCGTGCAACGCGATGCGAGACGCAGACAGGCCGATCAGCGAACAGATGGCGAAGGCGAACAGAAAGGCCCGGTCGAGCCCGGCGGGAACAAAGATGGCCATCATGAACACGGCGAAGACCGTGGCGTTGGCGATCGCCTTCACGATCCCGGTCAGGTACGGCTTCAGTCCGCGGTTGCGACCGTTGATCGACCAGAGCCGTTCGTCGAGCGCGGCCCCCGCCCACACAACCAGGAACAAGACTAGATACGGGAGATGCGCGACGAGCCCATAGGGCAACGCCTCGCGCGAGACCGATGTCACGGATGTTGCAGCCAGATACGCGGCGCAAAGCAGGACGCCGTCCAGCGCCGCCACGGCCCACATCAGGCGCCGCTCAGTGCGCGTAGGGGTTGACACTGTTCACACACCTTCCCGCCATTGACCGATGCGACGAACGACGGCGTTGACCGACGGAGGGCGAGGAGTCAGCTCACTTCCGCCGCCGCGTCTTTCTCGACCGAGACCTCGGGCGGTCGCGGTCCAGTCAGACTCATGTGGCCCGCAATCACGTTGAGAAGCTGGGGCAGTTCGTCGAGACCATACCGGTGCAGCAGCGCCCCGAACCGGGTCGGGCGACCGCCCGGGTCTCCGCCGTCCTCCCATCTGGTGCGGAAGGCGTACATCTGGAAAGGCGGCTTGCCTGGCGCGGCGCACCAGCGACGCACAACAGCGGGGCCCGGCGACTCGAGCTTGATAAGCAGCGCGATGAGGAGGAACCAGGGAAGCAGCAAGGTCAACAGGATCCCTGCGACGACCAGCTCGATCGCCCTGCGCAGAACCAGCCGCGTCTGGTAGTCGCCGTTCCCCCCGGTCAGGGTGAACAAAGGAAGACGCCCCACCCGTGCAACGTCGCTCACCGACCGCCCCACAGGGAACAGGTCGGCCACAATCCGCACCGGCACGCCAATGCCTTCGCACAGGCCGGCGATGTTGTGGATGGCCTCGTAGTTGGACCTCAGCGGCAGCGTGATGTAGACCGCGTCGACCACATGTTCGACCAGGACGCGTTCGAGGTCCGAGAGGGCTCCCAACCGATCGAGCGCATACGGCGCAAGCACGCGTTCGCGCGATGGGTCGTCCTCGAGGTAGCCTTCGATGTGGTATCCGTACTGCTCGTGCGCTCGGAACACCGAGACAAGGTGAGCGGTCCGCTCGTTCGCGCCGATGAAGAGGATGCGCCGGTAGTTATAGCCGCGACGCCGAAGGTCCCATAGCCCCAGTCGCATCGCCAGGCGCGCGATCACTATCATGGAGAGCGCCGCCAGGCATAGGGACAGGAACAGGACGCGGTCGATGCCGCGGTCGCTCATCAGGGCCAGCACAAACCCGGCGAAGAGCGTGGCGGCGAAGTAGGCGCGGACAATGGAGAACAACTGGCTCACGAGCAGATCGCTGCGATGGGAGGCGAAGAGGCGCTGGTCGGCGGCCGCAAAGCACCACACAACGATCAGCGTCGCGGCGTAGACATAGTTGTCGTGCGCGTACGCGATCAACGATTCGCCAGCCGGACGCAGGACATATGCGACGCCCATGAACGCTGCGAGAATGCAGCAAATATCTATCGCGACGAAGAAGAGTCCGAGAGTGACAACGCTTCGGCGCGTGAGCGATTTCCTACCTGCTGTAGCAGTCATATCCGCAACCGCGCTGTCCGCACGCTACGCGATCCAACTTCGGCGCCGGCGACTTCTTGGCGTCTCTCCCCGTGCTCGATCGAGCAATCGACATTGCATCACCTTATACCACATCGCGAGAAAGAACGCATAGTCCGAAAACGGATATTCCTTTCAGGCAGTTAACCGAGTAGCCTTACGTGTCGCGCCGCGATATCGCGCACCCGACGGCGTGTCATCATGAGCATCTCGATCAGGTGATCAGCGACTGAACGCGATCGTCGAGGGCCTTCTGGTCCGCGACGAACGAGTGCAGGGCGCTGAGGTTCATCAGCGCATCAAGCCCGACCTCTCCGGACTGCAGACGTTCCTTCCAGTGGTCCAGCACGGGAATCTTTCCGTCCCGCGCGGCGACGGCGACGTCGTCGTCGCTGAACCGCGGGAAGATGCCGCGCACGGTCGTGCGCTCGAAATGCGCGATGACCGCATCAGGCGTGAGCTGGTCGGGGCCCGCCGCCATCAACGCATCAACGGCGGCGCGGAAATCGGGCGTCACCTCCCAGAGCGTGTCGCCGCCGAACGCCTCGGGCGTGACGCCGGGAGCCAGCGGGACTTCCGGGTCGTCAAGTACACGTGAGGTGAGGGTCTCTGCCGGGGCCTCGCGGTACTGCGCCGCGACTTTGGTAGGCATGGTGAACACGTCCAGGCCGGCCAGGGCGGCCACTTGGGCCCCTTCGCGCATGCTGGCGCCGATGAGACGGCTGCGGGTGCGGCCGGCTTCGCGCAGGGCGATCAGTTCGCGCTGGGTCGAGAGCGTAGCCTTCTCCCCCACGTTCTTGCCGGAACCCAGTCCGTTGTCGGACACGAAAGCGTTCAACCGCCCCATGAACACGTTGACCCAGTTCGGATCGGCGAGGATGGCCGCGAGGCGGTTCTGGCGGGCGGAGAACCCGAGCGTGAAGTTGACGGGAACGCCTTGCCGACCGAGTTCACGCGCGGCCAGCAGACCGGCGGCCGTGAAGGGGACTTTCACGATGAACCGCTCGGGACACACGGCATGGTATCGAAGCCCGTACGCCACGGACCGCTCGACGTCATCGGCGAGGTCCGTGTGCAGCTCGACGCTGACGCGCGCGCCAAAGGCCTCGACCAGCCGCAACCCATGTCGCGCGTTCAGGATGAAGGCGATCTCGAGCAGCAGTTCGCGCTCGGACAGAGCGGGGTCCGCGTCGCGGAGCGCACCGGCCGCCTTCGGCACGAACTCGTCGTAGATGCCCTTCTGCACCTCCTTGTTCAGGAGGGTGTTGTTCGTGGTCAGCGCCTCGAACTCAGCGGTGTACAGCCTGCGCGCTTCGTCCAGGTCGCCGGTGTCGAGCCAGAGACGCGTGCCGACGTCCCTGACCTTAGCCCATTCAGCATCGCGCGGGAGGTCGGGCTGCGCGCTCGCAGCGCGCTCAAGGCCCTCGGATGCAAGGGCGCCCGCGAGGTCAGCGATCTTGCTTGCCGCCATGGGTCGTGTGCTCCTTTCGTGGTACGTTCAGCCAGCGCTCGGGCCGGCACTGCGTACCATACCTTGCCCGCTCAAGCGGTGCAACCGGCCGGGACTTCGGCATCGACGGGCATCGGCTTGACGGCCAGTATCAGGTCCTCTTCGGGGTTCACGCAGTGGCGGCGCACGTCTACGTCCGGCAGCAGTTCGCTGTGCTTCTCGCGGCGCAGCGCGAACCCTACGCCCTCAATCCTGGCGAACAGGTCCTGGCCGTAGATGCGCACGTGGTCCTCCTGCCCGTAGAGATGCAGCCGCTCCTCTTCAGACGCGATCCCGGGGTCGCTGAACGTGTTGTGCAACAGCGCCGAATACGGCGTCTGGAGGATCGCGACGCCGCCCGGCTTGAGCGCCCTGTACACCTCCGAGAGCGCCTTCGCGTCGTCCGGTACATGCTCGAGCACATGGTTCACCGCGACGAGATCGAAGCGGTCGTCCTCGAAGGGGATGCTCGTTATGTCAATCTTGCGGACCTCAGCCGACCGCGGGTGGAAGTCCGCCTGGATGTACTCCGCCGGGTTGGTTTCGGCGATCTTGGCGGCGAGGCACGGCTCGGGCGCGAAATGGAGCACGCGAGGCCGGTCCATGCGCTCGAACAGATGAAGCCTCTCGATGTACATCAACAGATGTCGGTCTCGGTCGGTGCTCTCACAGAACGGGCACACGCAGTGAACAACGCCGCCGCCGCCAATCATCCTGAGGGATGCGCTCAGCGGGAAACGCTCCCGTTCGCGGAGCGGCCGGAAGCTGCGGAACGTCCGCCTGCATGCGTTGCAGTGAAATCGCCCGCCGGACGCCTGATACGCCCGTCGCAGAGAACGCACGGCGGGACGCGCGATACTACGTAGTGTACCCATCAGCGCCATATTTCTTCCTTGTTCAGGCTGCGAAGCCGAGACAAGCTTGTATTCCCCACAATACCCCAATGGCTTGCACGGCGCAAGCCCATCGAATCGACTCCGCGCGGTTCAGTATCGGCCGTAGGTCTCAGCCACGCGCTGCATAGCGAGGATGTTCTCATCGGGGGTATCGCGCGGGGTCTGGTCGCCGGTGGACAGAATGAACCCGCCGCCCGCGCCGGCATCGTCGATCGCGCGCTTGCAGGCGTCCTCGACCTCCGTCACCGTACCCATCAACATCACCTTGGTCGTGTGGAGGTTGCCCTTGAATGCGATGCGGTCGCCGAACTTGGCTTTGATCTCCGCAAGATCGCAGTCGCCCATGGGCTTCGTCTCGAGGGGTTCGATGCAGCTCAAGTCGGTCTCCAGCGCCGCCATCTCGACCAACGACCGCTCCGGGCCGCAGCAGTGCAGATGCGTCGGCACGCCGCGTTCCTTCGCCATACGCGTGAGCTTCTGCAGCCAGCGCAGCGTCAGGTCGCGGAAGATCGGGGGCGGGTTGAAGATCATCATGCCGCTGCTCCCGATGCACACGACGTCCGGCTCCCACGAGAGGAGCGTGTCCAGGGCCTGAACCATCTGCTCGCCGATCAACGCCATGCGCGCGCGAACCGATTCGGGGTCCTCCATGTACTGGATCTGCTCCTCAGGCCAGTGGGCGAGGGCGGGCAAGAAGATGAACGGCGCGATGACGCCGCGGTCGCCGAGGTAATCCATGGCCTCCTGCAAGTAGGCCTTGCCGGTCTTCCCGTAAGCCGACTTCACGACTTCAAAGTCCTCGTGCGCCGCGGGCAATCCGATCGTGTCGGCTTTGACCACGGCGCTGGGCTCGTTGCGGTAGTAGACGACGGCGATGGGCGACCAGACGCGCCCTTCCGCCGTCTCGGTGAACTGCCGCGTAACGATGCGGTCGTCTTCGCGCACAACGACGGCGACGGGCGGGGCGTCGGCGGCGGGGATGCCGAGGGGGATGAAGGCGTCGACGCCGTAATGCAGGCACGCGTCAACGCGCCCCTTCCAGATGGGCGGGTCCTCGTAGACCAGCATCTCCCACGACGGACGGCCCGAGAGCCGAACGGGGATCATCTCATAGAGGTCGGGAGCGGCGGGCACATGGTCCGGTTGCTGGTTCCGGATGGCGATAAGCAGACGCTCGCGCGGGGTCATCGGATCACTCCAAGTTGTATGGACTTCTCGGGTCTCCAGTCGGTAACCTTATCGCATGAGAACAGTAACGCGCAATGAAGAAGGCCTGACCGCGGACCGACCGGTGCGCGTACTGGGCGCGGCGTTCAGCCCCTTGGGCAAGCCCGATCCGCCGACGATTCCGCGCGGGCTGCCGGTCGCGCCGTACTGGCTGCAGGGGTGGACGGATTATGAGCTGCACAACCATGAGCACTATGAGATCGGGATCGTGTGCTCGGGACAGGGGACCCACGAGACCGCCGTCGGAAGCTCGCTGATCACGGCAGGCTCCGTGGTCGTCGTTGCGCCGGGCGAAGTGCACGGACACACGCACATGGACGGCGTGGTGATCGTGAACTGCGCGTACCTGGGCGAGTGGCTGATCACGGATCTGCATGAGCTGCTGTCCGAAGGCGACCTCCTGCCCTTGTTCCTCCACGCGGCGTTCCCCGGCGCGGGGTCGCGCCCGTTCGTGCCGCAGTGGCAGATCGATTCCGCAACGCGCGAGGCCTGCTTCCGCGAACTGGCCGACATCGCTTACGAGGAGCGCCAACCGAAGCCGTCCCTCATCCGCATGAAGTCGTGCCTGAAGAAAGTGATGGTCCTGCTCGACCGGTCGTTTTCGGCATCCGGGGGCCACATGGCGCTGCGCGCCACGCCGTGGATCCGCTCGACGCTGCAGACCATCGAGGAGACCGTGCTGCAGGGCGAGCCGTTCCGGGTCGCGTCCGTCGCTGAGTCGCTGGGCCTCGACGCGAAGACATTCAGCCGGACGTTCCACCAGCAGATCGGCGCCAGCCCGACGCGCTACTACCAGCACCGGCGCGTGCAACGCGCCTGCTGGCTCCTCCTGCACAGCGACAAGCCGGTGACCGACATCGCCCACCTGCTTGGGTACACCGACTCGGCGCATCTGACCCACGTGTTCAAACGCGAGCGCGGGTGCACGCCGAGAGAGTATCGGCACAAGTACCGGGTCGCGTCGGAACCGACGCCCGCGAGCCCGATGCCGATGGGATCCGCGAAGGGCGACGCTCCCAACTCCTAGCAGCGGATCCGGGTTGCACAACCCCGCCAGAAAACCGTACAATTCCCATGCGATCAAACTAACAATCCCCCGTCGTGCAGTTCGCCTATCGTAGAACCCAAACCGCCCGACACAGACAGACCGCAGGGGCGTAACGTACAGTCGGGCATGCCAGCGCAAACCAATCGCGAAACGCGAATACTATGAAAGGAGGGAAGAACAGGCAAAACGTACAAATCTCGGGAGCGCACTGAAGCGTCTGTGACGCACTCGGTCGCTGGGATAATGCAGTTTCCAAACGAAGGGAGAGCATACTGTAATGCAGCATAAACGCAAGGGCTTCACGCTCATCGAACTGTTGGTCGTGATCGCCATCATCGCCATTCTGGCGGCCATTCTGCTTCCCGCGCTTGCACGCGCCCGGGAGGCGGCGCGTCGGGCGTCGTGTCAGAACAACCTCAAGCAGTGGGGCCTCGTGTTCAAGATGTTCTCGGCCGAGAACAAGGGCGGAACGTTCCCGCCGCACTGCAGCTTCATGTACCCCACCGTTGAGGGCGGGTACTACGGCACCGAGATGGGCGTCGACAGCCGGGCGCTGTACCCGGACTACTGGAACGACGTGAACATCGCGATCTGCCCGTCGGATCCGCGCGGCGATGCGCAGGGCACGTCGCTGGGCATCGAGGAAGACCTCGCGGACCAGGTGCAGCGCGCGGCGCAGGCCTACTCGGCCTCGCAGGAACTCGGCGACCAGAGCTGCCTGCACATGCTTCTGTCCGCGCCGGTGTCCTACTTGTACTTCGGCTGGAAGATTGACAGCCTGGGTCAGGTGGCGGACTTCCTGTCGACCCTCGTCGACTACAAGGCCGACAAACTGGCCGAGTCGATGGATGTGGGCACGGTGATCTGGGGCTTCCCGACGGACGTCTGCAAGCTGACCAATCCGGCGGGCCTGTGGCGCGACCTTCCGGGCGTGGGCGTCGGCGAAGACGACCTCAAGCCGCTTGGGCCGTTCACGAACCCGTGGGGCAACAGCGCCGCGATGCGTCAGGACTGGCGCAACGCCACATGGGGCGTGGATGAGTTCGGCAATACGCTGCCCAACTCGTACATGCGTCTGCGCGAGGGCGTGGAGCGCTTCACGATCACGGACATCAACAACCCCGCGGCCGGCGCCGAGGCCCAGAGCACCATCGTGGCCATGATGGATGCCTGGGGCGGCGAAGGCAGCCAGGGCTGGTGGCAGCAGGACAACGCCATCCTGCGGTTCAACCACGTGCCTGGCGGCTCGAACGTGCTGTTCATGGACGGTCACGTCGAGTACCAGCGGTACTCGGAGAACCGTTGGCCCCTCGGCAAGGGCACGGCCGGGAACCTGTCCGAGCAGGCCAAGTGGATCGGCACCACCATGGGCGGCTTCGGCTGATCCCGTCGCGATAGACCTCGTCCGCTGACAGCGGGCAGCGTTCACCATGAAGGGCGGATGCGTCTCACACGGCGCATCCGCCCTTCGCTATGTCCGCCCCTCCCCAACCCCTCGTCCTTCCCTCCCCCGCCGAGTCTCGCGTCGGGCGGCGACGACCGCCGAACCCTACAGTGATTTCCGTAGAAATCGTACAATCACACCCGAGGCATCCCGCGTATCATCTGAATATGGCATAATCTGGACGTACGCACTATACCCATTGGGCGCGTCCGGAACGCCGCAGAGGCAGAACGGGCGCCGGGCGCGCGGGAAAGGAGGCGCCGGACGAGAGACAACCATCACATCAGTCCATCGTGGGTCGAAACAATCCAATCTCGGCAGTTAGGAGGACATACCGCAATGAGACAACAGAAAAGGGGTTTTACCCTGATCGAGCTGCTGGTTGTGATCGCCATCATCGCCATCCTTGCAGCCATTCTCCTTCCCGCGCTTGCACGCGCCCGGGAGGCGGCTCGACGCGCATCCTGTCAGAACAACCTGAAACAGTGGGGACTTGTGTTCAAGATGTTCTCCGGGGAGAGCAAGGGCGGCGAGTTCCCGCCGAACTGCAGCATCATGTACCCCATCGTCGAGGGGTGGTACCCAGGAACGGAGATGGGCGTCGACAGCCGGACGCTCTATCCGGATTACTGGAACGACGTGAACATCGCGATCTGCCCGTCGGACCCGCGCGGCGATGCGCAGGGCACGTCCCTGGGCATCGAGGAAGACCTCGCGGACCAGGTGCAACGCGCGGCGCAGGCCTACTCGGCGTCGCAGGCCCTCGGCGACCAGAGCTGCTTGCACATGCTGCTGTCCGCGCCGGTGTCGTACGTCTACTTCGGCTGGAAGGTCGACAGCCTGGGCTGGCTCGTGGACTTCCTGTCGACGTTGGTCGACTACAAGGCCGACAAGCTGGACGAGTCGATGACGGCCGGCACGGTGATCTGGGGCTTCCCGACGGATGTCTGCAAGCTCACCAATGTGGCCGGGCTCTGGCGCGACCTGCCGGGGGTGGGCTTCGGCGAAGACGACCTCAAGCCGCTGGGACCGTTCACGAACCCGTGGGGCACCGACAGCTCCGCGATGCGCCAGGGCTGGCGTGACGCCCCATGGGGCCAGGATGAGTACGGCCGGCGGCTCCCGGACACCTACATGCGGCTGCGCGAAGGCGTCGAGCGCTTCAGCATCACGGACATCAACAACCCGGCGGCCGGCGCCGAGGCCCAGAGCAGCATCCCCGTGATGTACGATGCCTGGGGCGGCGAGGGCATCCAGGGCTGGTGGCAGCAGGACAACGCCGTCCTGCGGTTCAACCACGTGCCGGGCGGCTGCAACGTGCTGTTCATGGACGGCCACGTGGCCTTCCAGCGCTACAGCGAGAACAAGTACCCGCTTGGCAATGGCACCGGGGCGGACGACCTCTCCCAGCATGCCAAGTGGATCGGCACAGCCATGGGCGGCTTCGGCTGATCCAGATGCCGCGACATCCGTCGGGCTGGTCCGCGGGAGGGCGGATCGCCTGGCGGACGGGCCGACCGAACGCCAGTTGAAGAAGGGCGGGTGCGTCGCACGACGCATCCGCCCTACGTTGTTGAGCGGCATCGAAGCGGACCAACGCGGCGCGCCTTGTACGGAAGTCACTGGGCGCGACAGAAACCATACAGAACAATATGTCCGTTTCGTACAAGACGCATCGCCGCGCCCGGGGTAGCGTGGGCTTGCGTTGCGCCGTCGGAGAACACGCCCCGCGACGCTCTCGGCGATGCGACGAGAAGGGAGGTGAGACCGGCGAAAAGACTCCACCCCATACGGATACGCATCGAGGTCTGATGCCATCGTACTACCGGACGAACACGAACAGAGGAGGCCTGTACCGATGAGATCCCGAACAAAGGGGTTTACGCTGATCGAGCTGCTGGTTGTGATCGCCATCATCGCCATCCTTGCAGCCATTCTGCTTCCCGCGCTTGCACGCGCCCGCGAAGCGGCGCGACGCGCGAGCTGTCAGAACAACCTGAAACAGTGGGGGTTGATCATCAAGATGTACTCGGGCGAAAACCGGGGCGCCTTCCCCGGGAACAGCACCGTGCTGCCGATGGTGGGACAAGCGCCGTGGGGCGGCGATTACTTCGCGAACACCAATCTCGGCATCGCGGGCGACACGCTGTATCCGGACTACTGGAACGACCCGAACATCGCGATCTGCCCGTCCGACGCACGGGCCAACGGCGAGACGCTCGGGATCCAAGAGGATCTGGCGGACCAGGTGCGGCGCGCAGCCGAGGAAGTGGCAGCCGCTCCCGCGGGCGCGGCGCGCTGGCAGACGGAGGGGTGCGTGCGGCTGTTGTTGTCCACCCCCGTGTCGTACCTGTACGTCAGCTACCTGGTGCCGAACCTGGCGAACTTCGCCAACTTCATCTGGAACTACTCATTCTATACGGAGGAGCGCTTCTCTGAGAGCAGGGCCGGAGGAGACGCCCTGGAATTCTACTGGGGCATTCCGAACGACGCGTGGGGCCAAGCCTGCGACCCCGGCGCGTGGCGCGACGCCCGCAACGTGGGCATGGGCACGGATGACGTGGACGCCCGGCGGCTCGCCGCTCAGTACTCCGGAGGCGGGTGGTATGACCAGCCGTGGGGCGTGGACGAGGACGGCAAGCCGTTCCTCGACAGCTATCCGCACATGAAGGAAGGCATCGAGCGGTTCCTGATCACGGACATCAACAACCCGGCCGCGGCAGCGACGGCGCAGAGCGGGACGCCGCTGATGTTCGATGCATGGGGCGGCGCGTCGGTGGACAAGTGGTGGTCGCCGCCGGACGAGAACGTGGTCGTGCTGTTCAACCACGTGCCGGGCGGGTCGAACGTGCTGTTCATGGACGGCCACGTGGCCTTCCAGCGCTACAGCGAGAACAAGCACCCGTTGGGTCCGGGCCGGCCCGATAGCCTGTCGCAGATGACAGGGCGCATGATCAGCCGTTGCGGCGGCTGGGGCTGATCCGAACGGAGCAAGTCTGACGCCCACGTGACGGCGTACACGCGAGGGGATCGCAAGGTCCCCTCGCTTTCCTTTCGGCCCTTTCGGCGCGGGGATCGGCGGGACGCCGCTCCTTGCCTACTCGGCCGCCAGCGCGTCTGGCCAGCCGTCCGGCAGCACGCCGTGATCGCGGATGGCGATGCGGCGGCGGTCATGGCCGGCGTGTTCGAGGGCGATGTCGACGCGCAAGGCGGGCAAGAGCGCCTCGGCGCGTTCGGCCCACTCGACCACGACGATGCGCGACGCGTCGCCGGGGTCGAACAACTCCTCCGGTCCAAGATCCGCCATCTCATCAATCGAAGTGAGCCGGTAGAGATCGACGTGGACGATGCTCGGGCCGTCGGCCTCCGCGGGATACTCGTTGACGATGGTGAACGTCGGACTGTGGACCGGCGCGACGCGGTCGGCGCGGCCGGCAATCCCGCGCACGAGACAGGTCTTTCCGGCGGCCAGATCGCCGCGCAGGGCCACCACGCTCCCCGGAGGCAGGAGCGCGGCAAGCCGCCGCCCGAGCGCCTCCGTCTCCTCGGGAGACACGGTCCGGACCTCGAACGCCTCGTTCACGGCAGGTCTTCCTCCCCCGCCGACGCGGCGACAGGCGCGGTCAGCATCGCGTCGTACAGCCGGAGGTACTGCTCGGACTGGCGCTGCCACGAGAAGTCTCGCTGCATCCCCGCGAATTGGACCGCGGCATACAGGTCGGACCGGCGGTACAGATGCACGGCGCGCTCGACGGCGCGGACGAGGGCGTTGACCGTGGGCGGTCGGAACGCCAGCCCCGTGGCCACGCCGCGGGCGATGTTGACCGGCGTGGCGTCGACGACGGTGTCGGCAAGACCGCCGGTTCGCCGCACGACGGGCGGGGCGCCGTAGGCAAGGGCGTAGAGCTGGCTCAGGCCGCAGGGCTCGGTCTGCGAAGGCATCAGGAAGAAGTCGGCCCCGGCATAGAGCTGGTGGGCGAGCGACTCATCGTAGCCGATGTGCACGGCGAGCTGTTGCGGATAGCGAGCGACGGCCTGTTCGAGGGCGAGCTGGATCGCCGGGTCGCCGGACCCGAGCACGGCGAGCTGCACGTGCAGTTCGGCCAGCTTCGGCAGCGCATGGACGACCAGGTCGATGCCCTTGTCCCACACGAGACGGCTGACCATGGCGAAGATCGGCCCCTCCGCCTCGGGCAGATCGAACCGATCGCGCAGGGCGGCCCTGCACCGAGCCTTGCCTTCGAGCGCCGCCGCGCCGAAGCGGGCCGGGATCATGGGGTCCGTCTCGGGATTCCAGAGGGTGTAGTCTACCCCGTTGACGATGCCCGACAGGTCATGACGCCGAGCCCGCAGGAAGGGGTCGAGCCCCTGGCCCGAGCCGGGGGTGGCGATCTCGCGTGCGTAAGTCTCGCTGACCGT
This sequence comes from Candidatus Hydrogenedentes bacterium UBA6118, assembly GCA_002422525.1. Lineage (GTDB taxonomy): Bacteria > Hydrogenedentota > Hydrogenedentia > Hydrogenedentales > SLHB01 > UBA6118. The sequence continues at coordinate 126,181 of DIWA01000075.1, read as the reverse complement.
GCTGATGCGGTCCGCGTATACGATGGCGCCCTTCATCAGGTTGAGGCTTCCCTCGTGCACGATGCCGGCATCGGTCAGTTTGTCGGCGGAAAGGCCGAGCAACCCGGCCTTGTCCACCCCGAACCGCCCCTGATAGCCGAGGTTGTGGATGGTGAACAGCGTCAGTGCGTCGCGCCAGAAGGGGTGTTCGCCCCAGCCGTCGCGCAGGAGAACCGGCAGCAGACCGGCGTGCCAGTCGTGGCAGTGGACGATGTCGGGCCGCCAGCCGATGCGGGGAACCCCGTCGAGAATCGCCAGGTTGAAGAACGCAAAGCGTTCGAGGCTGTCCGGATACATCCCGCCGTTGCTGCCGTACAGGTCATCCCGATCGAAGAGCCCGTCGTGCTCGATCAGATACAAGGGCACGTCCGTTCCCGGGAGGCGCGACTCGCGGATCACGCCGGCCATCGTCTCGCCGCCGAGCCGCACATGGCACTCCGCGACCGGCTCTCCGCGGTGTTCGGCGGGGATACGCCCGTAGCACGGGAGCGCGACCCGAACGTCGCAGCCCTTGGCGCGCAGGGCGCTCGGCAAAGCGTGCATCACGTCCGCGAGCCCGCCCGTCTTGGCGAGCGGCCCGGCTTCCGCGGCGACCATGAGTATACGAAGCGGTCTGGTCATTCGATCCCTTTGTAGATGCGCGTCCCGACGACCCGAGCGGCCCTCAGAACCCCATGACGTCGATGAACTCGGCCCAGGCCCGGCTGACGGGAAACTCGCCGGGGTACTTGCGCCACTCGCAGTGGCCGTCCATGAATAGGACGTTCGCGCCGCCGGGAATGTGGTTGAACCCCAGCGGATCGATGTCCACCCGATCGAACATGACCGGAATCTCGGTCTGGGCGACATTGGTGGCCGACGGGTTGTTGATGTCCTCGATGAAGAAGCGCTCGACGCCTTCCCTGAGGCGCTGCATGGTGCGCTGCTCGCCCCACGCGTCCACGAACGACCAGCTCTCATCAAGGGCCTCGACGGACCCGTTGACCAGCAGATCCGTAAACGCGTCGACGAATTCGAGGGAGACGTCGTTCGTCGCGGGATCGACGATCCACTCGCCGCGCAGTATCCAGCCAAGATACACGTAGGACATCTGGTCGAACAGACACGGGTTCCGCGACCCGCCGACGCGCGAGCCATTCGGCCCATCCGGCCGGTTCCAGCGGCCGGCATCGTAGGCGTCCTGCGCGAAGGGGTTCGACGGACAGACCAGCACGGCGGCGTCAGGCAGATACTCGGGATACAGCGACGGACCGTTGAACATGAGCACGCTGGTGTTCTTCTCCTCGCAGTCCTCTCCGACCCAGAGCTGGATCGGGGGAAAAGCGCCGCCCCTGTCCTCACCCGCGTACATCTTCAGGGCCAGGCCGCACTGGCGCAGATTGTTGGTGCAACTGACGCGGCGCGCCGCCTCTTGGGCGCGGGAGAGCCCCGGCAGCAGCATGGCCGCCAGGATGGAGATGATCGCGATGACGACCAGCAGCTCGATGAGTGTGAATCCTCTCGTGCGCATTCCTCGTCCCTCCCCCGCGCGGCTTCCCGCGCAGCAGGCATCCCCTGATCATGGCACGCGTCACATACCCCGGCGCAACCCGCCCTCCAACCATCTGAGTATACATCATCGACGTTCGGTCACGCCCGAGGGACGCGATCCGTTGCACCGCGGCGGCGCATCCCCGCATAATGCCGCGCCGGCCGATCGGCCGACGGAGACACGCAATGGAGACCGTCCCGTGAGCATGCGCCCGTTCGATCATGACTACATTGACGAGGTGACCACGCGGCTGCGCGCGATCGACCCCAAGGCGCGTCCGCTGTGGGGCGAGATGACGGGACGCGAGATGATCGCCCACCTGGCCGATGCCCTGCGGTACTCGATGGGCCGCGGTTCGCAGTTGCCCGACCGGAGCACCTGGTTCACGCGGAATGTGCTGCGCAGATTGTTGTTCTGGGGCGTCGTGCGAATCCCGCGGAACGTGCGCCTGCCGCGGGCGACGGATGAGCGGCCCGTGGCCCGCGAGCGCGCGGACGTCGAGACGCTGCAGGCCATCCTCGAGGAGCACCTCGCGCTCGTGCAGGCGGGCGAAATGACGCCTCCCCCCCATCCCCTGCTCGGACCGCTGGATGTCGACGGGTGGGCGCGCATGCACGTGCTCCACATCGACCATCACCTGCGACAGTTCGGCGCGTAGGCGCAGCACGTCGACCAGCACGCCTACCCAGCCAGGACCTGCACGATGGCCTTGGCCAGGCGTTCCGCGTCGCCATGCGCCCCGGACCGATACCGCGCCATCGCGTCGGCGAACTGGGCGATCTCCGATGCCAACGCTTCCTCTGTGCGACCGTCCGTGGCGGCATCCTGCAGCACTTGATAGGCATGGGCCAAGGCGTCGCGGGCGGATCGGTCGGCCTCGAGCCCGGCGGCGATCGCGTCGGCGTCGACATGCCGCAGACGGATGCGCGCGCTCTCGAGCGGCGCCAGCGACAGCTCCAAGCCCGCATCCAGCGTCTGGCGATCATAGGCGTCCGCTTCGGTCCGAAGCGCGGCGCTCGGCGTCACGTCGACGCGATAGGAGCCCTCGGGCAGATGATGCATCCGTAGACGGAAGGTGCGCGGCGCGTCGGTCGGATTGTAGGCGATCACCGTGCGTTCGAGGCCCGCGATCGCGGCGTTGAACGTCTCCAGCAGATCCGTGTTCAGCGCCATGATGCGGGGGTCGTCCGCTGTGGCGAGGGCCTCGTAGATCCAGTAGTTCCAGAGCGTGAAGTTGGCCATGTACGCAGCCGTCGGCCCGCGATGCCCGCCTTTGCCTTCGAGGCAGTAGAACGGCTCGATGGGGAAGTACTGCCCGATGTCCGTGCGCCGATCCGGATCGAGCGCGCGCACGCCCTCGCTGTACACCGCCGGATGGAAGTAGAAACCGTTGATGCGGATGAGGTTCGTCAACCGCAGCAGCAAGTCGCGGACGGGATGGTCCTCGTCGTTTCTGAGCATGTACACGAGGCCGACGTTCGCCTCGTGCGTCTCCCAGGGCACGACGACGCTCGCGCCGCCGTGGGGGTAGAACAGCCCCGCGCTCCGCAGATCGCGGCTGACGGGGTCGGTCTCGTCTTCGTACCAAGGCGTGAGGCGAAGCAGGACGTTGAGGAACTTGCGCGCCTGCTCGCGGTAGACCGGGTCGCCCGTTATGCGCGCGAGCTTGCTCGCGGCGATCACGCCGAAGGATGGTCCGAACAGCTCGGTGACCGGGAAGTCGACCGGGTTATCGTAGGTCCGGTCGTAGACCTCGTTCGTCACGCGAAAGCGCATGTCGCCCAGCAACCGATCGATCGCGGCGCGGGCTTCATCGAGATAGCGTTGTTCGCCGGTCATCTCGTAACCGCGCACCATGAGGTAGGCGTACGTGCCCGCTTGCCACGGCTCGTAGACCACTCCGAGCCGCTTCACGTCATTCTGAACAAGCGGCCGCTTCTCGTAGGGGTCAAACCACTGCGGGAAGACATAGTCGACGTTGTGGGCGAGCTCGATCAGGCCGTCCAGCGCCATCAGCACGCGTCCGGCGATGGCCGGGTTGAACTGGTTCGGCGGCAACGCGTCGTGCACGCGCAGCATCTCGAAGTGGAAAAAGAAGTTCTGCCAGGACATCTCCGTGTCGCCCAGCCACGCCGGCTCCCGCGTGCCGTGGCGGATGATGCCGGCGCGCGGGTCGTAGAACCGGGGCAGGTTGTCTTTCTTCACTTGGGCGAAGTGGAGGGCCTGGTCGCCGCCATGTAGACGGGTGAAGAGGATCCAGGGCGTAAGGTGGTTGTTGATCAGGGAGAAGTCGGCGCGACGGTCCTCCGGCCGCTCGACTTCCCACACGCCGCCGGAGTGCGACAGCATCGTGGGACACGGCGGGATCAGTTCGAGCGGCTGGTCGCGCCATTCGGAAGGAAACTCCGAGGCGAGCAGCTCGGGGTGCATCAGATCCGTCAGCGCCCGTTCCGCGAAACGCCGCCACGTGACCGGCCCCCCTTCGTTGTCGCGTTCGGGCAGGACGGAATCGGCCGGGTGCAGCGACGCGAACGCGCGAATCATCGTGTCGAGCGCCTCGAACTTCGAAGGCTGCCCATCGCGCGCCCGACTGTACAGATACCACTCGAGGACGATATCGCCCGCCTCGATGCGATCGCCGGTCCGTTTCTTGAGGTGCATGCCCAACCCCGCCCTACCGTCGACCGACGCGGTCATGATGCGAACGTCGTTGAACCGCATCACGCCGGCGTCGGAGAACCAGACGGCGGGCGTCATGTTGAAGAACGTCGCGGCTTCGACGCCGTCATCCCACACATACGCCGCTGGGAAGCCGTAGTTGTGCGGCACAGACAGGTCCCCGTAGATGCTCGTGGGGCCCTGATCCACCTGGAACGCAACGTCTTCCCGGTCCAGCCAGAGCGCGATGACGGGCTCAAGCCCCTCCAGCAGCAACGGCTCCTCCAGCCTGCACGTGAGGCGGAATCGCAGCAAGGGCGCCCGATCGTCGGCCTCGACCAGCAGATCCCAGGGGTAGCCCAGACGCGGGTGCACGCCCTCGAGGACAACGGCTTTGCGGCCGGGCTCGTCGGCCGCGACGCGGCAGGCGGAGGCCTCCAAGTCAAACGAGGCGCCGCGCGCCACGGGTCCGGAGAACAGGCGGCGCCATCTGTCGGCCGTGCGCACTTCCGTGGCGAGGCGCCAGGTCGACTCGTCGTCGGAACGATCGAACGTCGCGCGCTGGGCGCCGACGGCGAGCGCGATGCGGTCGTCGTTCACCGTGAGCTCCGGGACGTCGACCGGGGCGGCCGCAACGGCGATCAGGAGCAGGCAAGTGCAACTGGAAAGCATCGTGGTCTCCCTGCGTCGTGGTTAGGTCGGCACGGGCCCGACGAAACGACCGAACAAACGAATGATAGTATATTTGAGTGGCGGATGCAAGCAGTACTTCACGGCTGGGAGGGCGGTGAGGAGGGGGAGCGATTCCGCGGCGAGAAGGGAAAACCTGTTGACATAATGACAGGTCTAACGTATGATAGAAACATTCTGGGCCGTACCGCGCTGCGGGTGCGAGAGGAGGACCGGCGACTGCAACCTGTTTCGCATACGATGCCGTCCGTCCCCGGGTCGCACTTGGGTGGACGCCAACCGACAGATTCCACCACTTTTGGGAGATCCAAGGATAGTGTCTAAGAAACGAGGGTTCACACTCATCGAGCTGCTGGTGGTGATCGCCATCATCGCCATTCTGGCTGCCATCCTGCTGCCTGCGCTTGCCCGCGCACGGGAAGCCGCTCGACGCGCGAGCTGCCAGAACAACCTCAAGCAGTTCGGCATCATATACAAGATGTTCTCCACGGAGAACAAAGGCGCATTTCCGCCGCCCACCCACTACTATCCGGGTTCATTGCGTTGCATGGCGTCGTTCGCCGGCGAGGTTCTGTATCCGGACTACTGGAACGACCCGAGCATCTCGGTGTGCCCGTCGGACGCCCGCACGGATACGGCGGCGGGCTGGTGGCTCGCGCCGGGGGCGTCGGACAACGGCGTGCAGGAAGACTTCGCAAGGCAGATCCAGGACATCGCCGCAACAGACGGCACGCCGAATGAGTTCGCGAAGAAGGCGTGTCTGGCGGCTTATCTGAGCTGGCCCGTGTCGTATATGTACAGCGCGTATGCGACGTCGTCGTGGTCGCAGATCGTGGACGTCATGGGCGCCCGGCACCGCGTCTGGGAAGACGGCAACCCCGCTCGGTCGCGCGACGGATGGCTGGCATTGGCCGACTATCAGCAGTTCGGCTGCACGAACTGGGCGTATATCGACTATGCGATCGCGCTCGGCGACGAGGATATCTCACTGGGCGGCATCCTGGACTGGTCGGACTGGCGGATGTGGCCGCAGGGCTGGGATCCGTCGACGGGCATGCGCGACGACGACGGCTCGCCGCTCCCCACGAGCTATCCGCGGCTAAAGGAAGGCGTCGAGCGGTTCTTCATCACCGACATCAACAACCCGGCGGCCGGAGCCAAGGCTCAGAGCGAGCTGATCGTGATGTGGGACGCGTTCGCGTCGCCGATGAACACGGAATGGACGGGCGTGAACGACTCGCCGGTGGTCCGGTTCAACCACGTCCCGGGCGGTTCGAACGTGCTGTTCATGGATGGACACGTGGAGTTCATGCGGTACGGCTCGGAGGATCTCACGCTCCAGAACCTGCCCGGCATCGCAGGCGGTGAAGGCAACCGCCTTTCGGCCCAGTACCGCGTATACTTCTCGCTGATGGGCGGCTGGGGCTGACGGCACGCACCCGTAGCCCGAAGCCGCTTCCGGGGCGGCCGGCAAAGGTCGCCCCTTGCCGCACACATCGGCCGGGATCGGCCGACCAGGAAGGGAGAATCCGATGAACCGATGGTCTCGTCTTGCCGCCGCCGCTGTGTTCGCCGCCGGCGCTGTATGGGGCTGCTCGTCCCCAGACGTCGAGCTCGACGCGCCTGAGTCGCCGGAGGCTGCTGAGCAACAGCAGCAAATCAACCAGCAGATCATGATGGCACCGCCCGACTACCATCAACGGGGTGATACGGCGACCGACTCTGGCGCGGAACCCTGATCACGCCCTGGGCGCGACCGGGCTGCGGCGTTCGTCGGCCCTCCCCAGTCACGCGGGCGATTCGTCCGCAACACGATGCACCAAGTCTGAAAAGGAGACGCAGCATGACCAGCTTCCCCCCTACTCCGACGAGGCGACCGCCCCGACCGCACGCGTTCGCCCTGCTATGTATGCTCTCTCTGGCGCCCCTGTTGTTCGGCGCCGCGATCGCCGCGGCGGAGACGCCGGCCGTGCCCGCAGCGGAAGGCCGGTTCGGACAGGGCCTGCAAGGCGATCCGGACATCATGGGCGAGTTCGTCCACGTGCCCGACGGCGCGCGGTTCGCGGAGCTTCCCATCACGGTCGAGCTGTGGGCGCGCCTCGACAACGCGGATTCGTTCAACATCCTGGCGGCCTGCGGCCCGAAGGAGTGGCCGGGCCACTGGGAGATCTACAGCTACATGGGCGCGGGCGACCTCAGCGTCTACCTGCCCGGTTGCACGCCTGCGGAGGTGCGCACCGGACACGTGATCACGGACGGCGCACTGCATTTCATCGCCATGACGCTCACGGAGAACCGGATAACGCTGTTCGTTGACGGACGCGTTGTTGCGGAGGCAGCGATCACCGACCGCGCGGAAGCGACCGAGCGCCCCGGCATCAGCCTCGGGTTCGGGCACGTCATCTCAAACGGTGCCATTCAGCGCGCATGCGCGGGCGCGATCGACGATGTCCGCATCCGCACAGGCGCCGACCGCGCGACGGGGATGCCGTCCGGCCCGCTGACGGCTGATGCACGTACAATCGGGCTCTGGGCATTCGAGGGAGACACGTTGGAGGAGTTCATGGAAGACGCATCGGAACACGCACAGCACGCCCGCCTTGTCGAGGCGGATCGGCGATCTCTGGACGAGATCGACCGCGAGGCGTTCAACCCCGGCCCGGCGCCGCTGGATCTGCCCGCGGTCACGGTGGACCTACATCCCGGCGCAACGGAGCTCCCGGACGGGCCCGTGACGGTGTCGCTCGACGGCACCTGGGAACTGGCCGAAGGCGGAGAGGCCGCAGATCGGCTCGGCGCGGCGGACTGGGCGGACGCCATCCCCGCGACGGTTCCGGGCAGCGTGCACACGGCGTTGCTTGAGGCGGGGCGCATCCCCGATCCGAGGGTAGGCCTGAACGACGCGAAGGCGCGCGAGAACAGCTTCAAGACATGGTGGATGCGTCGGACGTTCCCGCGTCCGGAGAAGACGACCAGCGAGCGGCTCATCTTCGGGGGCATCGCCGTGTCGGCCACGGTGTGGCTGAACGGCGTCGAGCTCGGCAAGCACGACGGCATGTTCGGCGGACCCGAGTACGACATCTCCGAGCTGATCGAGGACCACAACACGCTCGTGGTGCGGATCGACCCGGCGCCGTTTGAGATGAACACCGGTCGGCCCAACGACTTCTTCCAGGACATGAACGTGGGCTGGGTGAACACGGTCGTGTTCAACAACGTGTACGGCTGGCACTACTCGAACATCCCGGCACTGGGCATCTGGCGTTCCGTGCGGATCGAGACGGACGCGACCGTGAACATCGAGCACCCGTTCGTCGCGACGTCCGACGCCGCAGCCGGCACAGTGCACGTGCACACAGGCCTGCGCGGACCGGGGAAAGGCTGGCGCGGCCAACTGGTCGGCGTGATTCGAGGCGAGAGCTTCGACGGGCCGGCCTACCGGTTCGCGTCGACTGTGGCATCGGACAGCGCCGAGGCGGCGTGCCACGTGCAGTTCGATGTGCCTGATCCGCGACTCTGGTGGCCGAACGGACTCGGCGAGCCGAACCTGTATCGGTTGGACTTGGCGTTCGTGCCGGAAGGCGGCGGCCGAGCCGACTTCGCGACCACGACGTTCGGCATCCGCACGGTGGAGATGGCACCGCTGCCCGGCGGACCGCGCGCGGATCGCTACAACTGGACGTTCGTGATCAACGGGCGGCCAATCTTCGCCAAGGGCGCGAACTGGTGCACGATGGACCCGTTGATGGACTTCAGCCGGGAACGCTACGAGCGCCTGTTCCAGCTCGCGCACGACCAGCATGTGCAGATGTTCCGCGCGTGGGGATCGGGCATGCCCGAGACCGACGCGTTCTACGATCTTGCCGACCGCTACGGCATCATGGTGATGCAGGAGTGGCCCACCGCGTGGAACAGCCACAAATGGCAGCCGTATGACGCGCTCGAAGAGACCATGCGCCTGAACACGCTGCGCATCCGCAACCACCCGTCGCTGGTCATGTGGGGCGGCGGGAACGAGTCCGACGAGCCGTTCGGGCCGGCGATCGACATGATGGGCCGGTACGCGGTCGAGCTCGACGGTACGCGCGCGTTCCATCGCGGCGAACCGTGGGGCGGCAGCCTGCACAACTACAACTGCTACTGGGGCCGCCAGCCGCTCGACAGCAACCTGTCGCTGACCGGTCCGTTCATCGGCGAGTTCGGCATCGCATGCTATCCGGTGTACGAGACCGTACAGCGATACCTGCCGGAGGACGAGCGCGATCTGTGGCCGCCGAAGAAGGACGGGGCGTTCGCCTACCACACGCCGGTGTTCAACATGAAGGACTGCGTGGCGATCCTCGATCAGTATGCCCGCTACTTCTCGACCGGCGAGGACATGGAGCAGTTCGTGATGGGCTCTCAGCTCTCGCAGGCGACGGGCATCCGGCACACGCTGGAGCTTGCGCGGACGCGCTGGCCTGAGTGCAGCGGCGCGCTGTACTACAAGATGAACGACAACTACCCGGCCGCATCGTGGGCCTCGGTGGACTGGTACGGCGCGCCGAAGGTCGCGCACTACGTCGTGCAAGATGCCTTCGCGCCGCTCGCGGCCTTCCCCCTGCTCGAGACGTTCAACGCCGCGGGCGACCCCATGGATGTTCCGGTGCATCTGGTCGACGACGCGGACGCGCTGGCGGGCAAGACCTGGGAGGTGACGCTGCGCGCGGTGGATGCTGCGCTCGCCGAGATCAAGCAGGAGCGCTACAGCGGCTCCGGCGCGATCGACCGAACTGCGGAGATCGGCCGGTTCACCCTGAGCGCGGCGCAGACGGATGCGACGCCGCTGTTCCTGATCACGGAACTGCGGATCGACGGCACGCCCGTTCATCGGGGCTTCTGCTGGCTCAACTTCGAGGCTGAGCCGGGGGCGTTGTTCACGCTGCCGACGACGCGGCTCGAGATGACCATCGGCACGGACGGCGTCGAAGTGCGCAACGCGGGCGACGTCGCGGCTGTGGGCGTGTGCATCGAGCGGCCCGACCACGCGGACACGTTCCGCGCGTCGGACGGCGTGATGTGGCTGGATCCCGGCGCGTCGCGCACGGTCACCGTGAACACTACGGAAGGCGTGGTCGCGACGGCGTGGAACGCGCCGACGGAACGCTGACCGTCCTCGCATAGAGACCAAGTGCAGCGGGGTCGACGGCGACCGGTTCCGGCCGGGCCGTCGACCCCGTTTCTGTATCCCGCGACGCCGCGGGACGGCGGTTACTCGGAGGCGGCTTCGCTCGCCAGCTCGCGGATCCAGATGTTCCGGAAGTCGAACCGCGAACCGTGGTTTTGCAGGCCGATGTAGCCGCTGGTGCGCATCAGGCCCGGATGCTCCTCGGCGTGGCTCTGCGCCTTGCTGCGATCAATGTTCACGATGGGCGTGTCGTTGAAGATAACCATCACGCGATGCCCCGCCGCGCGAATCCGGATCTTCTGCCACTCGCCCGCGGGCAGCGCAACCTCGCGCGACGGCGCGGCGACTGCATAGACGGAGCCCGTGAGCTGCCACGGTTGCAGCTCGCCGTAGGCATCGGTGTAGTCGTCGATGAGCTGGATCTCGATGCCCTCGAAGGCGGGGTTGCCCGTCCGGGGGGCGTGCAGGAAGACGCCGCTGTTGCCGCCTTCGGGCACGCGGAACTCGAGCTGCAGGTCCACGTCGCCGTATTCGCGGTCCGTGCTGAGCCAGCCGCCCTCGCCGCCGACGGTGTAGAGCATGCCATCCTCGACGTGCCACGAATCCGACCCGATCGGCTCCCAACCCGTCAGATCCTCGCCGTTGAACAGCCGCTTCCATCCCTTCGGGGCCGGCTCGCCCATCAACTCGGCGACCTTGGGCTCGATGGCCTCGGCCCAGAGCTGGTAGCCGACTTCATTGGGGTGCAGCAGATCGGGCATGACCGACGGGGGAAGCGATCCGTCGGGCTCGAGGAACCACGGTCCGATGTCCATGAAATGCACCGCGTCGTCGAACTCCGTCTCCTCGAGGATGGCGTTGGCGCGGGCCAGCTTGTCGCGATACTCCTGCGGCTGGTCTTCCCGCGGGAAGATGGCCAGCAACAGCACCTTCGTGGACGGCAGCTTCTCGCGCAAGGTGTTCACGACGGCGCTCACGCCCTCCGCGATCTCCTCGGCCGTGTTCGCGTGGAAGTTATTCGTTCCAATCATCACGACCGCCAGTTTGGGAGAGATGCCGTCGAGCTCGCCGTTTTCGAAACGCCACAGCACATGCTGCGTCTGGTCGCCGCTGAATCCGATGTTGGCCGCGTTGCGGTCGCCGTAGTACTCCTCCCACACGGCCGCGCCGGCGCCTTCCCAACCGTGGGTGATCGAGTCGCCGACAAACAGGAGATCGATGCCCCCCTCCTGGACCAACGCCTTCTTCTCTTCGTTGCGTTGCGCCCACCACTCGTCGCCCCGAGGCGACGGATCCAACGCACTGTTCTGCGCGCAGGCCAGCGAGGCGGACAGCGCCATGGCCGCCGCGAGCACGGGGACGCAGACGCTACGGACAACGCTCGACATAGGCTTTCTGTTCATCGGTACTCCTTTCGTTTCTTTCCTCGCTGAACGCGAGGATGGTCGCAAGCAGACAGAATGAGTGTAGCAGGTCCGGTCGCGCGATGCGCGGACGATCGCGACGGGACAAGGGCTGCCAGAGACGACGCAAGGCTACAGGCGATCCGGTTGCTTCGAGGAGACCTCGTAGGTCGTGACGACCGTCCGCGTCCCGCCGGGCACGACGGGTTCATCGGACACTACGAGCTCGAGGGTCACATAGGGAGATCGGGAGCGCAGATCGAAAGCATACTGCAGCCGCTGCAGATCGCTGCCGTTGAAACCGTTTGTCACGGATAGCCGCAAACCGGGCAGCCAGACGGCCCAGCGGCGGTAATCGCGCGGGTCGATCTCTCCGGACCCGACGCGGTCGCCCCGCGAAGCGTCCGCGTTCAGGCGCGTCCAACGGTCGCCGTCATCCACCCATATCTCGGGCGGGTCCGACCCGGGCGCGTGGAATTCCGGGCGGAGTCTGATGCCCGGCGCGATCGGCTCTGTGGTCGGGTTGCTCAGGGTCAGCTCGATGCGAAGCTCTGAACTCCCCCGTTCAAGCAGTACGCGACGCTCAACGACCAGTCCGTTCGGGGCCGCGGCACGGAGTGTGATGCTCTCAAGGCTGCGCCGCGCAATCTCGTACGATCGCGCGACCGGCCCTTCCACTCCGCCCGGCCGGTAGGTCCAATCCTGCATCGCCCCCGGCAGCACGCCCAGCGTTGCGTACCCGTTGAGCAGGTCGATGCCCTGATCACGGACCTGCCACCGAAGTAGAGAACCGCTCGCTTCCGGCACGACCCAGATTGAGAACTGCTGATTCTCGAGCCGCTCCAGCGCCAGCTCGCGGTAGCGCGGAGGCGTGGATCCGCCGACGAGCTCGGCGACATAGACCGCTGGACGACCGGGCGCCGCCAGGGTCACCCCAAGCTCCTGAAGCTGCGCGATGAACTGGTCGAGCGTAGGGCTGGGCGGGCGCTCGACGATGAACTTCGTGCGGGAGTAGCGGACCTTCGGGGGCGCGTCCAGCGCCGCGAACTTCACAGGCAGATGGGCCAGTGCGACGCGTCGTCGGACCTCGTCGGACTTCACCGCATCCAGCGCGCGCCGAAAGAGCTCGTCCGCCGCTTCGACCGTCTCGTAATCCATCCACGGCGCCGCGTCATAGACTCCGACAAACGCTTCGTCGAGTCGCACGCGCTCGGTGATGAGTTTCAGGTAGGCGCGGATGAACGGCGCGGCCTCCTGGTAGTAGAGCCGCAGAAACTCGTCGATGCGGGCCTCGCAGTCGATCGACGGATCCCACAGCAGCTTGCTGATCAGATAGGTTCGCAGTTCCGCGAACTCGCCGCCCACGGTCGGCGCGCCTTGGACGTGTACGCCGCGAACGCCGTTGGCGGCGTAGAGCTGCATGTTGGGCTGCAACGTGTGGATGTTGGGGTGCGGCGTCAGGAAGCAGCGCAGGTTCGCGGCGAAATCCCACACATGCAGGTTGTCCGTGCGCGAAGCCCACGCCCGCAGGTCCTTGACGAACGCCGCGTTGGCCGGGGCGTCAGAGTCATCGAGCGGCGTAGAGCAGTCGCATCGTTTGGTCGTGATGCGGATCGCCACGTTCTCCCGCGGCCGCAGGAAACGTGGAGGCCGCTGGGACCACTCGTGGGCGAGGGTTTCGATGATGACCTGCGGATAGGGTTCGGCAAGCGCCTCCGCCACGCGGTTCACGCAGGTCAGCAGCGAACCCGACGGCCCGCCTTCCCGCTCGTCGATGGCGCGCGACAGCTCGCTGGTGTCCGGGTTGCCCCAGTCCATCTGGCTCACGCTCCAGAACCGGGCCTGCGGCGCCGCGTCGATGCGGGCGCGCAGCTCCGCGACGATCGCCGCAGCGACCTCGGGATGGGCGAAGTTGAGCTGACCGAGGCGGTCCTCCTTGCCCACGCGCGCGGCCGGGTCACGCCAGTCGAACCCCTCAGGCGCAACGGTGCGCCCGCTCACCTGGGCGTAGTACTCCGGGTTGCTCTGGAGATACTTCTCCGGCGGAAGGAGCTCATAGGCTGTGTGTCCGAACAACCCCCACTCCGGCGGATGGAGCCGCAGCATGCGAGGGAAGTTCGTGTCGGCCCAGGGGGCGACGTAGTCGGTTGAGCGATAGGCGAATGCGGGCACGGACGTGATGTCGATGTCCGGGATCCGACTGGGGGGCGACGCGGGGATATGCGTGACGTCCGCCGTGAGGCGCCGCACACCCATGTAGTCCTCGAAGAAGGCGTAGACGCCGAACTGCGTGCCGAGCTCCCCGCCGCCGGCAATCACAATCGACGGGTCTTCATCCTGTCGGGTGCGGATCAGAAAACCGTCGGTCCCGAGATCCGAAAGCTCCCGCGGGTCGACGATACGCTCCGGCGCACCGCGGGCGCCAATCCATACAACAGGCCCCGCTCCCGGCGCCCCGACGATCTCAGGCTGCGCGCCTGTGGTGCGCGTCCAATAAGCCGCGAACTCGTCTGCGGCGAGCCGTTCGCCCGGCGTTGCGTCATCCGGGACGACGACCTGCACCTCCGCGTAGTCGGCGCGACCGATCCATGCATGCGCCGGCATCGGCATCAATGCGATGAGCAGCGTCCCGATCAGCGCGGCCCCTGTGTAGCGAAAACATCCGCGAGCGACAACCCCGTCGCGGTTCCCGGTAGCAGACATGGCGTATCCTCGCTTCTGGTCCCGTCCCCGTGTAAAACGTGCCCGGACCTGAAGGCTCCCGCCAACATACCGCACGCGGTCCGCGTGGTCAATGATCGAGCCGCGCCGCCCCGCCCGGATCGGATCGGCGGAGATTGGGAATAGAACTACAGCGCGTCCGCGGCGCGCTCCAGCTCGGCCATGGCGGCATCCACCCAGCCGCGTGCAGTCTCGACCGCCTCCCCCACGGGCATGGTCCCGGAGTCGCCGACCGCGCGGCGTTTCCATTCGACGCAGCCGTTGGCCAAGTTGCGTTCGCTCACGATCAGGCGGAACGGCGCGCCGAGGAGGTCGGCCTCGGCGAACTGCACGCCGGGGCGCTCGTCGCGGTCGTCGTACACGACCTCAATGCCCGCCGCCTGAAGGTCGCGATAGAGCGTCTCGGCCGTCTCGCGCACTCCCGGGGCCGCGAGCTTGATCGCGTTGAGCTGCACCTGCCATGGGGCGATGGACACGGGCCAGATGGGGCCGTACTTATCGTGGCTGACCTCCATGACGGAGCTCATCAGACGCCCGACGCCGATGCCGTAGCACCCCATGATCGGGGTGCAGGCCTTCCCGGACTCGTCGGTGTAGGTCATCTCCATGGACTGCGTGTACTTCGTCCCGAGCTGAAAGATGTTCCCCACTTCGATGCCGCGGCGGAACGCGAGCGCGCCCTTGCCGTCGGGGCTGCCGTCGCCTTCCTTCACCTCGACGATATCGACCGAATCCACGCCGGGGAGGTCGCGGGCGAGGTTGAAGTTCATGAAATGGTAGTCGGACTCGTTGGCCCCGGTCACCAGGTTGCCGGACTGCGCGATGGTGTGATCGACGACGATCCGGCAGGCGCTCGCGTCGACGCCCATGGGCGAGGCGAAACCGGGCTCCGCGCCCACGGACCGGATGCGCTCATCCGTCGCGGGAACGGGGGGCGCCTGGATGATCTTGGCGAGCTTGGCTTCGTTCACGTCGCGGTCGCCGCGCACCAGCGCCATGACGGGACGTCCGTCCGCGTCGCGGTCGTAGAAGACGACTTTCGCCGTCTTGCGCTCGGGGATCTTGAGGAACCCCGCCACGTCTTCGATGGTCTTGCAGCCGGGCGTGTGGACCTTCTCGAGCGGCAGCGGGTCTTCCGGGAACGCTTCGATCACGCCCGTCGCCACTTCGAGGTTGGCGAGGTAGCCGCCGTCTTCGCTGATCACGATGGTGTCTTCGCCGGCCTCGGTGAGCAGAATGAACTCATGGGCTACGCTGCCGCCCATCATGCCGGTGTCGGACTGGACCGCCAGGACCTGGGGGATCCCCGCGCGCGCGAAGATCCGCTGGTACGCCTGGTAGCAGACCTGGTAGTAGTCGTTGAGATCCTCTGCCGTGCGATGGAACGAGTAGGCGTCCTTCATGGTGAACTCGCGGGCGCGGATCAGCCCGCCGCGCGACCGCGGCTCGTCGCGGAACTTGGTCTGGATGTGGTAGACCATGAAGGGCAACTGGGCGTAGCTGTCGATCTCGTTGCGGCACAGGTGCAGCACGCCTTCCTCGTGCGTCATGGCGAGCACCATGTCGTGGCCGGTGCGGTCGGCGAAGCGCACGAGTTCGCTGCCCACGGAGCCGTACCGGCCGGATTCCTCCCATAGCTCGCGCGGAAGGGTGACGGGCATCAGCACCTCTTGCCCGCCGATCCGGTCCATCTCCTCGCGCAGGATGGCTTCGATCTTGCGAATCACGCGGTAGCCCGCCGGCAGCAGCGAGTAGATCCCGTTGGCGACCTGGCGCGCATAGGCTCCGCGCAACAGGAACGCATGGCTGTCGAGCGTCGCTTCGGCGGGCCGCTCCTTGTACCGCCGACCCACAAGTACTGACATCCGCATGGAGAGGTTTCCTTACCCGTTGTGACCGAGGCGCGACCAAAGGCCGATGCTCGGGTGGCTGCCGCAAGGACGAAGAGGACCAGAAGGATACCGACCCGGCGAAACGGCATGCAAACCAGGCATCCGGCGCTGAGACCTGCGCGAAAATGCGTGCGGGGCGTCTGTCGACGAAATGGACGCGGTGCACGCTATGCTGCGAGAGGCGCAGCTCGAGCGTCGCGAACGCTGCCAGGGGATCAGGCGAAGGTCAGTGCGTAGACGCCGACATCGTGACGATCGCCGTGGAGGTAGAGGGCCTCGCGCATGGCGCCGGCGCGTTCGAAGCCGATCGCTTCGAGGAAAGCCTGAAGCGCGGGTTCGCGGTCGGGCGCATAGGCCAGTGCGCGTCGGAACTCTTGTTGCTTGGCCGCTTCCTGCACGAGGAGCCGGAAGCCCTTCCGGATATCCTCCGCCGCGTAGTGCGCCGGGTCGCGGAGGAACACGCTCACGTGGACAAGGCCGGCGTGTTGCATATCCGGCCCGATGCGCACCAGGCCGATCGGGGCGCCGTCGCGACGGGTGAGGACCATCTCCTGATCGAGCGACTGGGGATGGAGGGCGTCCATCTCGCGGTCGTAGACGGTGGCCATCAACACGCCGCGCGGGTTGAATGTAAAGTAGCCGGCGTCGTTCCAGTTCTCCCACCGAACGAGCATCTCGGCATCCGACTCCTCGAGCGGACGCATGGAGACGGTCATCTGCAGGGCGGCGCGCGCCATGCTCCAGAGCGAAAGCCGGAGGCCTCCCCCCCGCTTTCCGGTGAGCTGGGCATAGATGGGACTGAAATCGACCCCTTGGGCCGACAGCAGGTTGAAGGCGGACACCGCCGCCGACATCCAGGAGCGCTGGGCATCGCACCAGGCCGCGTGCGGTCTGCGGAAGGAGCCGCTGAGGGCGTGGTGCACCGCAACGCAGCCGCCGCCGCAGAGGTTCCGCGCCCAGCACGTGAGGCACGGCGCGGTGGTCAGGGCGCCCACGTCTTCGAACCGACGCACCTGGTCCTCGTCGATGCGGCCCTCGCGCACCTGGCCGAGCGCGAACTCGGGGGCGCCGATCAGCCGCCAGGACGGGTAGACGACGCCGTCCGCGTCGACCGCGAGCTCGTTCGTGCCCGCGCCGTCGATCCGCGCGACCGGCTTGCCTTCGTGGATGCGGTAGAACAGCGCCGTGATCGGGTCGAGCCGGAAGTAGCGCCGGGCGAGCAGACACTTGGCGAAATAGACGGCGCACTCGCGTTGAGCTGCCATGACAGCCGCCGGTTCGAGTTCGGGATGCGCGATGAACGCGCCGTCGAGATCGAGTTCGATGACGCGAAAGCCCGCCTCGTGGAGCGCAGGGACGACATCGGCGAGACCCGCATGACCGGGACATACCACGACGCGACCGGTCACCCCGGGCGCATCCGGCTGGATGGCCTTGGCGAGGCGCGTGAGGCTGAAGCGGTCGCCGCCCGCCAACGGGCGGAGATGACGCGCCAGGGCTTCCGGATCGGACACATCGAGCTGGACGCACACGTCGTGTCCCTTCAGCGCTTCCGGGGCGCCGTCGAGCGCAACGTCCGTCAGATGAAGGGATGCGGTGAGTTCCTTGCCCGACAGCCGCCCCATCCGGATGGCGTAATCGCAGAGATCGGCGACCAAGTCGGGGTTCAGGGCCTGCGGCGTCGTCTGGAAAGCGAACGTGAGCTGCCGCTGCTCAAGCGACCGGCTGAGCAACAGTGCAACCGCATCGCGCCCGAGCTCGCGCGCGGGGTCGGAGAGCGCCCTGGTCGCGCCGCCGAACCAGCCGCGTCGGCGCTCCTCGACCTGCTGCGTCTCCTTGGGCAAGCGAACCGTGATCCGCCGGACGCCCCGCTCGACCTGGAAGGCCTTCGCGAACTTGTCGGGCGTCATGGCGGGGAGAATGGCCTTGGTGGAACGCAGCCACTCGAGCTCGCCCAGGACTTCCTCCAGCTCTTTGCGCTCGTAGCGGTCGCCCAGTTCATGCAGCACGCGCTGCACGGAGGCCTGCGGGTAGTAGGCGAGGACATCCCACGAGACGTCGTCGCACTCAAAACAGAAGCAGGTCTCCGGGTCGACGGCGAACCGCCGCCCGCCTTCCTCGAACCGATGGAGCGCCTCGCGCGGCATCAGTAAGTCCCCAGGGTGCCCTTGTCGCGGCTCCAGTTCTCGAGATAGCGGAAGCACGCGATGCCGATGACCGTCCAGACCACGCAACTGACCACAAGGAACAGGAACGACTCGTGCAAGAACACCGACATCGGCTGCAGGGCGTAGACCGCCTCGACCATGGGACTCCCCGCGGCGTCCAGCACGGCGGCCCCTTGGGCATCAAGTACGGGGACGACCTCTTGCACCACCTTCTGCCCAGCCTCATCGAGCACCGGCCTCATCTGTCCCTGAATCAGCACATACTTGAGACAGATAGCCGCGTCGGTGACGGGCATCGCGTGGGCGAACCAACGCCCAAGCGCGGGCCACTGGCTGACCTGCTCAGTGGCGAAGATGGCCAGGCCGATCATGGAGAAGCGGATGATCACGGCGATCTGCCCGACATACTTGAACACGAGCACCAGGCCGCCGACCATGTACCCGAAGCCGATGAGATTGATGTACGTCAGGACGAGCAGTACGACGGTGGCGAAGGGACTCCAGTGCAGGCTTTCCTTCGCGACGGTGGCCGTGACGAGGAGGATCATCACGGTGCAACTGATGACGCTGTTCACGGCCATCACGAACGAACGGGCGAGGAAGTTGGTCACCAGGCCGAAGGGGCTCAGGCACACCTGTTCGAGCTCGCCGGTGCGGGCCATGCCCTGTATGCCCTGCGTGAACATGCCGACGATCCCGAACGCGAAGGCGCCGATCAGGAAGCCGAGAATGCCGTTGATCGCGTTGTCGGCCATGGCGCGGATACTGTCGGAACCGGCCGCGAACACCAGGCCGTAGACCAGCGTGACCAGGGTGGCGTAGCCCATGCCGATGCTGATGATCGATGCGAACCAGTAGCGCCGCATGATGATGAACGAACGAACCAACTCGGCCCATAGTATCTTGAAAAAACCTCGCACTGCCCCTAACCCTCTAGTCCATGGTGAAGCGGGCGCGCCGCCGGAGCGACGCCCTCGCTAGATGGTGCTTTCCGTCAAACGGAGGAACGCCTCTTCGAGCGTCTGCTCGCGAAGGCTGACGGCGCGGACGAGATGCTGCTCGCGCCGCAGCGCGTCCATGACCTCATACAGCGCGCGCGACCGTTCCGTCTCGTCCTCGCTCACGCGCACCAGAAGAACGGGCTCCTCGGCTCCGTCGGCCTCGACCCGCGCCTCGTGGACGCCGGGAATCGACGTGATCAGCTCGACGGGCGGCATGCGGTCGAGCCGGAACTCGTAGGTCTGGTCGGCGAACACGCTGATCAGGTCGCGCGTCTTGCGGCAGGTGATCAAGCGCCCCTTGTCGATGATCCCGATGCGGTCGCACAGGAGCTGGGCGATGTGCATGTCGTGGGTGGTGAGCAACACGGACTTGTTGAACTCGCGGGTGAGCTCGACGACCTTGGTCCGTATGGCGCGGCTGCTCTGCACGTCGAGCCCGGTGGTCGGTTCGTCGAGCAGAAGCACCTTGGGATCCGAGACCATGGCGATGCAGATGGCCAACCGCTGGCGTTGCCCTCGCGACAAGCGCCGCACCTGCGTATCCATCTTGTCACGCAACCCGATGAAATCGAGGAGATCGCGGGCGCGTTTCTTCAGATCCTTGCTGCTGACGTCGCGGAGCCGGCCGAAGTACATGAGGTTCTCGAGGGGCGTGAGCGGCCAGATAACCGTGCGCGTGCCCTCGAGCACGACGCCGACATGGCGCAGCACCTCGTGCCGCCGCTTCTCCACGTGCATGCCGTTGACGAACACCTTGCCCGCCGTGGGCCGCACAAGCGAGGAGATCATCTTGACGCAGGTGGTCTTGCCGGCGCCGTTGGGCCCGAGCAACCCGAGTACCTCGCCGGGGCGGATACCGAACTCCACCGCTTGGACAGCGTGGATCCGCTTTCTGTGATAGAACGAACGCCGGCCGGTGTCGTCGTTTTTCTGGAAGAAATGATGCGTGTGGAAGACCTTGTCGACCTTGGCCAGCTCTACGGCGTACTCCGTGCTCATGGATTCTCCGGGTAGGGACGGTTCAGAAGGGCCCGTTCGATTTCCTCTGCCGCGCGATCCTCATCCCCCAGCTCGTCCGCCTTGGCGGCGTACTCCAGATAGCTGACTTCGATATCGCGAACGGCGTGAATCGCAACGACCAGTATGAGGCTGGAGGCAGCATGGTAGATGAGACCGAGCAAGAAAGCAAAAAGCACAAACTCGAGCGACACGCTCAGGGAGTTGTCGGCCATGTGCCGGTGGGTGAGCGTGAACAACAGTGCGGTGACCGCGACCACGCCAAGCGCGACCGCCCAGCCGGGAACCGAGGCGCCGGCGAACCAGACGCCGGCGAGGCCCAGGAGCAGGGTCTGAAGTCCCGCACGCCAGATGATCTCCTCGGTGACGGCGACCATGATGAACCGGCCGAGTACGATGGGACTGCGCAGGGCGAAATTCCAGAGACCGGGGAGATCGAGGAAGAAGCGCCATGCGTCGCGCACGGCCCGATGGATCAGGACCAGGGCGAAGGTGAAGAGGAGATGGCCCGCCGCGACGCCGACGGCGATGTGCAGCGGGGAGATCAGCTCGCGCGTGATGTCGCCGTGGAGATAGGCGACGTAGAGGCCGATGTAGAACAAGGGGATCTGGGCAAGGCCCCCGACGAGGTCGAGCCAAGTGCGCCGTCGCGGGGCGGGCGCGACGTCGACGACGTCGGAGATAGGGGCGTCCGTTCTCGCGCCGATCGCGTCGGGACGCGCCAGCCGGCCGATCAACCCGCGGCCGAGTTGGACGATCCCTTGGAGCACATGCAGCGCCAGCAACCCCAGGAACGCCCAGACGACGGGCGCGGGAACGGTCATCCGGCCGCCTCCTCGCGTGCGTTGCGTTCGGCCAGGTCGCGCGCCATGGCTTCGAGCGTCGCATCCGGATAGCGCTCGGCATAGCGGGCGCGGAGCTTCTCGTACTCGGGGCGCAGGAACCCGTAGCCGTACATGTCGTGGAGTTCGCCGTCGCGGGCGACGTGGTCCTTGAGCGTCAGCTCCCTCACGGCGCCGCTGAGCTCCATGATACGCCAGGACGGGCGGTTGAAGGCGTAGATGAACGCCGACACGCGATGCATGTTGAGTTCATCGAAGGCATACTGCATGGATCTGAAGAAGGCCATCGCGGCTACGATGCTGTTGCGGACGCTCTTGTCGCCGATGTAGAGATCGATGCTGCAGGAACGGTTGCGCCAACTGATGTTCTGCAGCGACAGCAGGCCGGCGGGCCCATTGTCCGTGTCGATCAGAAGAAACAGGCTGGACGGGATCGCGTTGGGATTGGTCCGCCCGAGCATGCCGATGATCTGCTCGCGGAGCTGCTTGGGCGAACGCGTGGCATCGCCGTAGAGGAATTGCTGGAAATCGGGATCCTCCATCCAGGAGACGACCGTGTTGAGGTCTTCGCGGTCGGCCCGGCGGATGAACACGCGTTGTTTTATCGGCATGGCACTCGTTCCTATGCATCAGGCGCGTCGCCGCTGCGCGCTCGGCTCGGCGAGGGGGAACCGCGTCAGGGCGGGGATACGACCTTGGCGTTCGAGGCGGTCGGCGCGTCGACGGGAGGCCGGCGCGCCAGATAGGCATCCCTCACGACGGAGAGCGTCTCAAGGGCGAGATAGCGTCCGCCCGTGTACACCACCTCGCGCTGGACGCCGTCGGAGGTGAAGCCGTGGCGCGCCAGCAGCCCCCGGTAACCCGCCTCCGTCTCGAGACACTGGGCCATCACCTTGCTCAACCGCCGCTTCACAAACGCGGACGCGAGCAGCCAAGCCATGGCTTCGTCGCCGATCGGGCCGGCGTAGTCTTCGTCCTGCGCGAGGCCGAACAGCATCTCCGAGTAGGTCACCTCGGGCGCCGGGGGTTTCAGGGCGCAACAGCCGCGCAGGGCGCCGGCGTCATCCTCGATGATGTAGAGCAACCCGGCGCGCACTTCCTTGCTGCGAAGCGTCTCGCGCAACTCGTCGGCCGTGGGGTACTGCAGCTCCCGACGGACGTCGAGCAGCATGGACCGGGCGATCGTCGGGTCGTAGAAGCGCACCAGCGCTTCGGCGTCATCGGGATCGGCCATGCGGATATGGACGCACTCTCCCACCTTCATTGCGTACGCAAGGCTCCATTCACAAAGGGCCGGGAATGTGAGGACGCCGCCGCGCAAAGAGAAGCGCCGGAGCGCACATCCCTACGGACCGGCCCCGGCACTGGATGGTTCAAACAGGATAGGCGTGCACGGGGCGCGTTACCGCCCCAGTTCGTTCTTCTTCGCAAAGACGAAGTCCGACCACGCCCTCTGCAGGTCGTTCAGAAAATCGGTAAACGCATCGGCTCTACGGGCGGATACCTTACGAATGTGTTTCACCGTCGCTCTCCAAGGTTGTACGCCTAAACTTGTCCCCAAGGGAGACGGGGACGAACCCCATCGATCCTCAAAAGCCGGCATGGCCCATGCCAGGCATCGCGCTCCCATCCGACTGCGCTCTCGGCGTTGATCGCTCTCAGCTCTGCTGACTGATCTTCTTGGTCTGGAGGGCCTGAAGGATGGTCAGTCCGAACTGCAGGGTAGCGATGATGAACGACAGGTCGGCCTCGTCGTCGGCAGCCGGGGCGGGCCACTTCGAAATGTTGCTGAGGTGTTTCACTCCGAGTACTCTCCCCATGGGCGCATCGCACACCATAACTCATTGGTCTGCAACGCCCTATGCTTGTTACGGCAGGCGGAGTATAGCACCCGCCCCCATTCCAGTCAACTCCGTTTCCCCCCGGGTCGTCCCGCGCCCGGCATCTTCCGCTGCTGATCCTACTCCCGCAACCGGCAGTCGTTACGCGGCGGGTCACGCGTCGGCGTCGCCAATCGCCACGGCGTCATACCCGTGCTCATCGGCGCTGGGCAGATCCGTGCGTCCCATGAGGTCGAGGTCGATGGCCCGGGCCGCCTCGCGCCCTTCGTGAATCGCCCAGACGACAAGCGACTGCCCCCGCCGGGCGTCGCCGGCGGCGTAGACGCGCTCGCGGCTGGTGCGATAGGCGCGGGGACCGAGGTAGTCGGCCCGGATGTTGCCCCGCGCGTCGCGCTCGAGCCCGAGCTGGCTGGGCAGGTCTTCCTCGGGGTGTACAAACCCAAGGGCGAGGAGCGCGAGATCGCAGTCCACCTCGAACTCGGACCCCGGAATCTCCTCGAACGCGCGACGGCCCTGCTCGTCAGGCTCCTTCCAACGGATACGCACGGCGTGCAGCTTCTTCACGATCCCGTCCACACCGCTGAAGCGCTTGGTCAGCACGCTCCAGTCGCGCTCGCCGCCCTCCTCATGGCTGCTTGACGTCCGTAGGACGACAGGCCACATCGGCCACGGGGTATCGGGGTTTTCTGTCTCGGGAGGCATCGGGAGCAGCTCGAACGACCAGACGTGCCGGGCGCCCTGACGCAGACTCGTACCCAGGCAGTCGGAACCCGTATCCCCGCCGCCGAGGATGACGACGTTCTTGCCGGCCGCGGAGATCGCCTCTTCATGCACGGGCCGCCCCGCCACCCGACGGTTCTGCTGCGTCAGGAACTCCATCGCAAAATGGACGCCTTTGAGATCGCGCCCTTCGATGGGCAGATCGCGCGGCTGGGTGGATCCGACGGTCAGCAGCAGCGCATCGAACTCGGACAGGAGATCGTTGGCGTCGAGATCCTTGCCCACGGCGACGCCGCACCGGAACGTGACGCCCTCAGCGGTCATCTGGTCGACCCGCCGCCGCACGAGGTTCTTGCTCAGCTTGAAGTCGGGGATCCCGTAGGTGAGCAGACCGCCGGGGGCGTCGGCGCGCTCGAACACGACCACGCGATGCCCTGCGCGACGCAGTTGCTGGGCCGCTGCGAGCCCGGCCGGACCGCTTCCCACAACGGCGACGGATCTGCCGGTCTCGAACTGCGGCGGCTCGGGATTGACCCAGCCCTCCTCCTGCGCGCGATCGATGATGGTGCGTTCGATGAGCTTGATCGTGACCGGCGGCTCGATGATGCCGAGCACGCAAGAGGTCTCGCACGGGGCCGGACACACGCGCCCCGTGAACTCGGGGAAGTTGTTGGTCGAGTGCAGCCGCTCGATCGCGTCGCGCCAGTCGTCATCCTTCACGAAGTCGTTGAAATCGGGGATGATATTGCCCAGAGGACACCCGGACATGCAGAACGGCACGCCGCAGTTCATGCATCGGTAGCCCTGGTCGCGCAACAGCTCGGGGTCGCCGGACCGGACGAACTCGCCCCAGTGCCGGACACGTTCCGCCGGAGGCTCCTCGCCCGGGAGCTTCCGCTGGTAGACCATGAAGCCCTTTTCCTTGTCGGGACGCGAGCTATCTCGCTGCATGTTCCACCTCCCGCGTGTGCTGCTGCGCGTCGCTCTCGGCGGCCTCCGCTTCGCGAAGCGCGCGGGCGTAGTCGCGCGGCATGACGCAGACGAAGCGTCGCGACTCCTCCGGCCAGGCGTCGAGGATGCGGCGGGCGACGGCGCTGTCGGTGTAGGTCAGATGGCGCTCGATCATGCCGCGAAGCTCCTCGAGACGCTCCGGGGCCACAGGCTCGAGATCAACCAGGCCGTGGTTGCACCGCGCTTTGAAGCCGCCGTCGGCATCGTAGACATAGGCGATGCCGCCGCTCATGCCGGCGGCGAAGTTGCGTCCGGTCGGTCCGAGGATCGCGGCGCGGCCGCCGGTCATGTACTCGCAGCCGTGGTCGCCCACGCCCTCGACAACGGCCCACGCCCCGCTGTTGCGCACGCAGAAGCGTTCGCCCGCCGCGCCGCGGAAGTAGGCCTCGCCGCCGGTGGCGCCGTACAGGGCCACGTTGCCGACGATGATGTTCTCCTCGGGGATAATTGGCGCTCCCTCGGGCGGACGCACGATAATCTTGCCGCCGGAGAGGCCCTTGCCGCAGTAGTCGTTGACTTCGCCGGTCACCGAGACCGTGACGCCCTGGATGATGAACGCGCCGAAGCTCTGCCCGCCCGCGCCTTCGCAGTCAATCCATACCGTGTCGTGCGGCAGCGACCCGGTGTACATGCCCAACCGGAACCGCCGGGTGAGCTCGCTCGAGAGCATCGCGCCGACGGTGCGGTTCACATTGCGGATCCCCATCTTGAAGCGGATCGGCTTCACCGCGTCGCGACTGGGAGCGTCGAACACGGGCTTCGCCTGGGCGATGAGCTCGCGATCGAGCGCGCGGTCGAGTCCGTGGTCCTGCTTGCGGCTGTGGTAGCAGGTCTCGCCGTCCCATGGCTCGGCCTTGTAGAGGATGCGGGACAGGTCGACCTTCCGGGCCTTCCAGTGGTCCGGCAGCGGGTCGTACTCGAGCATGTCCGCGCGGCCGATCATCTCGTTCACGGTTCGGAAACCGAGTTCGGCCATGATCTCCCGCAGCTCCTCCGCGATGAAGAAGAAGTAGTTGACCACGTACTCAGGCTTGCCGCTGAACTTCTTGCGCAGCTCCGGGTCCTGCGTGGCGATGCCGACCGGGCAGGTGTTCAAATGGCACTTGCGCATCATGATGCAGCCGGAGGCGATCAGCGGGGCGGTCGCGAAACCGACCTCGTCCGCGCCCAGCAAGAACGCGATGGCCACGTCTCGCCCGGTCTTCAACTGCCCGTCGGTCTGTACGCGGATGCGGCTGCGCAGGTTGTTGGCCACGAGCACCTGGTGCGCCTCGGTGAGGCCCAGTTCCCACGGCAGCCCGGCGTGCTTGATCGAGCTCAATGGGGACGCGCCGGTGCCGCCGCTGTCGCCGCTGATCAGCACGAGGTCGGCCTTGCCCTTCGACACGCCGGCGGCGACGGTGCCCACGCCGACTTCGGACACCAACTTCACGGAGACATTCGCCTGCACGTTGGCGTTCTTGAGGTCGTGGATAAGCTGGGCCAAGTCCTCGATCGAGTAGATGTCGTGGTGCGGCGGCGGCGAGATCAGCTCGACGCCGGGCGTCGAGTAGCGGACCTTGGCGATCTCGTCGAACACCTTGTGGCCGGGGAGCTGACCGCCCTCGCCCGGCTTGGCGCCCTGCGCCATCTTGATCTGCAACTCGTCCGCGTTGACGAGGTACTCGTTGGTTACGCCGAATCGCCCGGACGCGACCTGCTTGATGGCGCTCCTCCGGAGGTTGCCGTCCGGATCAGGCTCGAAACGCTTCGGGTCCTCCCCGCCCTCGCCGGTGTTGCTGCGTCCTCCGATGCGATTCATCGCAACGGCGAGCGTCTCGTGGGCCTCGCGGCTGATCGAACCGAACGACATGGCGCCCGTGCAGAAGCGCTTCACGATTTCCGCCGCGGGCTCGACCTCATCGATCGGCACGGGGTCCCCGGGCCGGAACTTCATCAACCCGCGCAGCGTGGACAAGTTGCGATTGCGATCGTTCACGCACTGCGCGAACTCACGGTAGGCCTCCCTGCTGTTCTTGCGAGAGGCGTGTTGGAGCTTGGCGATGGTGTCCGGGTTGACTTGGTGGAACTCGCCGCGCCGACGCCACTTGTAGGCGCCGCCGGGATCCAGCTCGCGGGGCCGGACGCGCGTCTTCGGATAGGCCACCGCATGCCGCAGCAGCGTTTCGCGGGCCACGTCTTCCGCATCGATGCCGCCGATGCGCGACGCGGTGCCGGTGAAGCACTGATCGACCAGCGCGGGGCTCAGTCCGAGCGCCTCGAAGATCTGCGCGCCGCGGTAGCTGTGCTGCGTCGAGATCCCGATCTTCGACATCGTCTTGAGCAGCCCCTTCTCGATCGCGTGCAGATAGTTGCGTTGGGCTTCGCCGGGGGTCGCTTCCACGATCTTGCCGCTCGCGACCATGTCCTCGATGGACTCGAGCGCGAGGTACGGGTTCACGGCGCCGGCGCCGTAGCCCGTGAGCAGACAGAAATGCATCACCTCGCGCGCCTCGCCGGTCTCCACGATGAGGTCGCAGTTGGTGCGGGTCCGCTCGCGCACGAGATGCTGATGCGCGGCGCCGACGGCCAGCAGCATCGGCACGGGCGCCATCGACGCATTCACGGCGCGATCCGACAGCACGAGGAACGTCACGCCGCGACGGACGGCCTCGGAGGCCTCACGGCAGATCCGGTCAATCGCGGCCACGAGCCCCTTCGGCCCCTCGCTGACGGGGAACAGACACGAGATCGTCGCGGCGGTGAAGTCGCGCCCGCCGATTTTCCAGATGTGCACGAGCTGTTCGTTGGTGAGCAGCGGCGACTTGAGGTGGACCTTGCGGGCGTGCTGCGGCGACTCGTCCAGCAGGTTGCGCTCGCGGCCGATGTCCGTTTCGAGCGACATCACGATCGCTTCGCGGATCGGGTCGATCGGCGGGTTGGTCACCTGCGCGAAGAGCTGCTTGAAGTAGTTGTAGAGCAGTTGCGGCCGACGCGACAGCACCGCCAGGGGCGTGTCGTTGCCCATGGATCCGACCGGCTCCTGCCCCTTCTCGGCCATGGGCTGGATGAGGACGTCCAAGTCTTCCATGGTGTAGCCGAAAAGCTGCTGCCGTTCGAGCAGGGTCACCATCTCGCGCTGCGTGCGAGGCTGCTTCGTGAACGCGCTCGGCACGCCGTGGCGGTTGGCATTGATCCAACGTCGGTACGGACTGCGGCGGCACAGGTCCTCTTTGATCTCCTCGTCATCGATGATGCGATGCTCTTCGATATCGAGGAGGAACATGTTGCCCGGCCGCAGACGCCCCTTGCGCACGATGTCGGTCTGGGGGATATCGAGAACGCCCGCCTCCGACGCCATGACCACGAAGTCGTCTTTCGTGACCCAGTAGCGCGACGGACGCAGGCCGTTGCGGTCGAGAACGGCGCCGATCTGGATGCCGTCGGTGAACGCGATGCTCGCGGGCCCGTCCCAAGGCTCTTGCATGCAGGCGTGGAACTCGTAGAACGCGCGCTTGTCGTCGGGCATGGATTCGTGCCCGCTCCAGGGCTCGGGGATCAGCATCATCATGCTGTGGGCCAGCGACCGACCGCCGCGTACGAGCAGCTCCACCGTGTTATCGAGGCAGGCCGAGTCGCTCGCGCCCGGGTCGTGGATCGGGATGAGCTTCCGGATGTCCTCGCCGAAAAGCGGACTGGCGAGGTCGCGCTCGCGCGACCGCATCATGTTCAGGTTGCCGCGCAGCGTGTTGATCTCGCCGTTATGGCAGAGGAACCGAAACGGTTGGGCCAACGGCCAGCTCGGCATCGTGTTGGTGCTGTAGCGCTGGTGCACCAGGGCGAAGGCGCTCGCGAACGCGGGGTCTTGCAGATCCGGGTAGAACCGGGCCATCTGCGGCGCCAGCATCAGTCCCTTGTAGACGAGGGTGCGCGCCGACATGCTCGGGATGTAGAACTGGTCTTTCGAAGCGATCTCCGTCGCGCGGATCCGCTTCTCGATGGACTTGCGGAGCACGTAGAGCTTGCGCTCAAACGCGTCGACATCGGGCGAGTCCGCGTCGCAGGCGACGAAGGCCTGGAAGATCACCGGCGCACCTCGGCGTGCAATCTCGCCGATAGCGTCGACGTCTCGGGGCGTGTCGCGCCATGCCAGAAAACGCAGGCCTTCACGCTCCACGCAGAGCTCGAAGGCGGCCATGCACTCGGCGCGATCGGCCTCGTCGTGGGGCAGGAACACCATGGCGACCGCGTAGCGCCCCGGGTCGGGGAGCGAGAACTTCAGCGCCTCGGCCTGCTTCCGAAAGAACGCGTCGGGCGTCTGCACGAGAATGCCGGCGCCGTCGCCGGTCTCCGGGTCGCACCCGGAGGCGCCGCGGTGCTCCAGATTCTCGAGCACCTGGATGCCTTGCCGGACGATGGTATGGGTAGCTTTTCCGGTGAGGTTGGCAACCAGACCAACGCCGCACGCGTCGTGCTCGTAGAACGGCTCATACAACCCGAGGGACGGCGGTCTTCTCATCCGGTGTCACCTTGCCTTTCGTTCCGTGCTGTCGTTGGGTCGGTGCATCCGATCGGCCGGATGCATGCGGGGCGCGCTCTAGGTTACGGCTTGCGTTCCAGAACCGCGAATCGGCAGAGAGACTTAACAGGGGAGTGTAGTAGCAACGGGAGGGGCAAGTCAAATATTCCCGCTGATTCGTTCAGGATCTCCAACTCTTGGCGGGGAAGCGTGAGGCATCGCAACACACTGGGAATAAGCGACATACGACTCGTAAGCGCGCCTGCGGACGCCGCACAGGAAGGGTTGTATTCCCGTGCGGACATACGCCCGGCGGCGGAAAACCCGCGCGATGCCGGGTGCAACCGCCCGGCCGCGACCTGCGCCTGGTACGCGCGGACTACTCCGCGGCAGGCTTTTTGGGGGCGGCCTTGCGTCGCGGAGCCGACTTCCGCTTGGCCGGGGCGGGGGGAACCTGGAGATAGAAGTACTTGGCGGCTTCGAGCATGTTGCCGAGGTTGCGCTTGAGCTCGTCGCCGCCGGGGTAGCCGAGCTGCTCGACCTGGGCGACGAAGGCTTCCCAGTCCGCATGCTCCCATTCCCCGCGTCGCTTCTTGACGAACTTCGCGACCGACTCGAAGAGCTTGTCCAGTTCGCTCTTGGCTGCAGGCATCGAGGGTCTCCTTCTGCGCGCGAACGCGCGGCAACATGCGCTACGCCTCCGTGTCAACTCTACCACAGCGCACGCCGACTGTCCACCGGCGGTCTGGCCGACGCTTAGGCAGTTCACTCCCGTCGCTGCCACGGCCGCGGCGCCGCGGGGTGTCCGACCATGGCCGGTTTGGCTATAATGGCGCCATGTCGAACGCCCATGCCCCCGCCGACCCCGAGAGCGCCGCGCGACATCGCGCGCTGTGCGAAGCGATAGAGCGTCACAATCGCCTCTACTACGTCGACGCCGCGCCGGAGATCCCGGATGCGGAATACGACGCGCTCTACCGCGAGCTGGCCGCGCTGGAGCAGCAGTATCCGGAGCTGCAAACGCCCGACTCGCCGACACAGCGAGTGGGAGCGGCTCCCGCGGCGGGGTTTGCGACGGTCGAGCACGGCGCGCCAATGCTGTCGATGGACAACACCTACAACGCGGGGGAACTGCGGGCGTTCGACGAGCGCGTACGCAGGGGCCTGCAGAACGCGGGCGCGCAGGATGCGCAGCCGCGGTACGTGGTGGAGCTGAAGATCGACGGCGTGTCCATCTCCCTGCGGTATGAGTCAGGCGCGTTCGTGCGCGCGGCAACGCGGGGCGATGGCCGATTCGGCGAGGATGTGACGGCGAACGTGCGGACGATCGCGGGCGTGCCGGAGCGACTCCGCGGCGACGCGCCGGAAGCGATGGAGGTGCGCGGTGAGGTGTTCATGCGCCGGGCGGAGCTCGAGCGGCTGAACCGCGAGATCGAGGCGTTCAACGAGCTGCTCGACCAGTACGAAGCGGACGAAGAGGCTCACCGCGAAGAGCTGAAGGCGCTGAACGAGACCATCCGGAGCCGCAACTATCGACGCGAAGGGCGGCGCGTCGCGTTGTTCAAGAACCCGCGGAACGCGACGGCGGGGACGCTGAAGCGACTCGACCCGGCGAAGACGGCCCAACGCAACTTGGACATCCTCGTCTACGACATCGCGCCGCTGCCGGGCATTGAACTGACGACGCACTGGGACACGCTCGCACGACTGCGCGCGTGGGGCTTTCCCGTCAGCGAGCACGCGCGTCGATGCGAGGACATCGACGAGGCGCTTGAGGCCTGCACGTACTGGTCGGAACGGCGGCACGAGCTCGGCTTCGAGACGGACGGGCTGGTGATCAAGGTGGATTCCGCCGAACACCGTCGTCTGCTGGGAACGACGTCGAAATCGCCGCGCTGGGCGATCGCGTTCAAGTTCCCCGCGGAGATCGCCGAGACCGTGTTGGAACGCATCACCGTGCAAGTGGGCAAGACGGGCGCGCTGACGCCGGTGGCGAATCTCGAGCCGGTGCAACTTGCGGGAACGACGGTGAAGCGCGCGAACCTGCACAACTTCGAGGATGTTGCACGCAAAGACATTCGCGAAGGCGACGTCGTGCGCGTGCAGAAAGCCGGCGAGATTATCCCGCAGGTGCTGGGTCCCGTGCTGGAACGGCGACCGGAAGGGGCCGCGCCGTATCCGGTTCCCGACCGCTGTCCGGCGTGCGGCAGCGAAGTGCACCAGGATCCGGACGGGGCGATTCTGCGGTGTCTGAATCCGGCGTGCCCGGCGCAGCTCCAGGGACGGTTGGAGCACTTCGCGAGCCGGGGCGCAATGGACATCGACGGGCTGGGCGAGAAACTCGTGGCGCAGCTCATCGACGCGGGGCTGGTGCATTCCTTCGCGGACCTGTACACGCTGACCGCGGAGCAGCTCGCTTCGCTTGACCGAATGGGCCCGAAGTCTGCGGAGAATCTGGTGCGGGCGATCGCGACGTCCAAGCAGCGTCCGCTGAGCCGCCTGCTCTACGGGCTCGGCATCCGCCACGTCGGCGCACACACGGCCGAGGTGCTGGCGGACCGTTACGGGAGCATGGACGCGCTCGTCTCGGCCGATCTGGAGGACCTGCAACAGGCCCCTGAAGTGGGCGAGATCGTCGCGGCGAGCGTGCACGACTTCTTCGACACCACGGCCAATAGGGAACTCATCGCGCGTCTCAGGGATTGTGGGGTATCCATGACGCAACCCAAGCGGCCGCGATCCGACGCGTCGGCCCTGGCCGGAAAGACGTTCGTCGTGACCGGGACGCTTGACCGGTACACGCGGGACGAGATCCACGAACGCATCAAGGCGTTGGGCGGTCGCGCAGCCTCGAGCGTGAGCAAGAAGACGGATTACGTCGTCGCGGGCGCGGACGCGGGGTCGAAACTGGCGCAGGCGCAGGAACTGGGGATCACGATTTTGACCGAGGATGAGTTCGATGCCTTGGCCGCCGAGGGGCCATGAGCGATAAGCGCGCGGCGGCGCCCGACCGCCTCACGGAGTCGACGGGGCACGACCTCCTTCGCGCTGTGAAAGCGCATGATCTGGGCCGTGATGACACGCTGGTCCTGGACTTCGCGGGATGCTCATTCATGGACTCGCGGGGAGGCGCGTGGGTTGGTCGCGTGGCGGAGATCGCGCGTTCGGCCGGCGCGGACGTCCGCATCGAGGGACAGCAAGGACAGGTGGCCGATTTTCTCGAGATGATCGGCCCCGGCCTCACAACGGCGGTCACCCCCAGGCCCAAGCCAATGGGGCTAGTCGAGCGGATCTGCGACACGACCGTCCAGGTGGTGAAGGAGGCGGGCCAGATCGCAGAGCTGGTGTTCGACGCGCTGTACTGGCTGATCATCGCCCCTTTCGAGGGACGGGGGTTCCGGTGGGACTCGTTCACGACTGAGTTGTACGAGATGGGGGTCCGCGCGGTCCGCATCAACTGCCTGATGAATTTCCTGCTCGGGCTGACCATCGCGATGATGTCGGCGGCCCAGCTCCGCAGCCTCGGGCTGGATATCTACGTGGCGGACCTGGTGGTCATCGGCTTTGCGCGTGAACTCGCCGTGATTATGACCGGGGTGGTCGTGGCGGCGCGTACGGGTGCGGCGATCACTGCCGAGCTTGCGAACATGAAGGTGCAAGAGGAGATCGACGCCCTGAACGGGATGGGGCTGAACGTCTCGCAGTACCTCGTGGCGCCGAAGCTGCTCTCGCTGGTTGTCGCAATGCCGTGCCTGACGGCCCTGGGCATGGTGATGGGCGTGCTGGGCGGGGCGTTCTGGGGCACGGTGGTGCTGGACCACCGCATGGAAGTGTGGATGGACCACACGCTGGCAGCGGCGACGATAGACGACGTGATGCAGGGGCTGATCAAGAGCTTCTTCTTCGCGAACGTCATCGTGTTCGTGGGTTGCCACAACGGACTGCGGGTGACGGGCGGTTCTCGCGGCGTCGGGCTGATGACCACGCGCGCGGTGGTGATGGACATCTTCGCGATGGTTGTGATCGACATGGCGTTTGCGGCGCTTCTGTACTATGTGCTGGAATAGCCTCCACAATAGGGCGGTACGCCGGCGGAAGGGCCTCGCATGACAGAAGACGGCCCGATCATCGAGGTGCGCGGACTCGAGGCGCGCTACGGCGATGTGTGCGTGCTGTCGGACGTGAGCTTCAGCGTGAAACGGGGCGAGGTCTTCGTGATCCTGGGCGCGAGCGGTTGCGGCAAGACGACATTGCTGAAGCACATGACGGGGCTTATGCTCCCGACAGCCGGCTGCGTGATCCACGATGGAACGGACCTGACGCAGTTGGACGAGGATGGCCTGGCGCTGCTTCAGCGCGAGATCGGCATCGCGTTCCAGTCGGGTGCGCTCTTCAACTCGATGACCGTCGGAGAGAACGTGGCGATGCCGCTGCGAGAGTTCCGGCTCGTCGATGAGGAGCTCATCCCCTATCTCGTGCGGTTGAAGCTGAGCCTTGTCGGATTGGCGGACGCGGAGCACAGGCTTCCTGACGCGCTGTCCGGGGGCATGCGGAAACGCGCCGGGCTGGCCCGCGCGATGGCAGCCGACCCGCCGGTGGTGTACTTCGACGAGCCATCCGCCGGGCTGGACCCGATCACCGCGGCGGGCCTGGACGAGTTGATCCTCAGTCTGCGCCACCTGCTCGGGATCACGTTCGTTATCGTGACGCACGAGTTGGACTCGATCAAGCGGATCGCGGATCGGGCGCTGATGCTGGATCGCGGCGTCGTTACATTCCTCGGCACAATCGACGAGGCGATGGCATCAGACAACGAGCGCGTGCGGCAGTTCTTCGAACGCCGTCCGGACGAGTACATCATGCACCGGAACATCTGACGACCTGCTCTGGAGACTATGGCAGTGGCGACACGACCTCAGAAAATCAAGGTAGGCGTCTTCCTCCTGGTGAACGTGGTCTGCATCACGGGCGCCTTGGCGTACCTCGCCGGGCTCCGCGGCGGCGACATGGTGCGCTATCACGTAGTGTTCGACGAGTCGGTGCTCGGCCTCACCGAGGGCGGCCTGGTCCAGTACAGCGGCGTGCCGGTGGGACGGGTCGAGGACATCAGCGTGGGACAGGACAACATGGTCCACACCGCCATCGTAGTGAACCGGGACAAGGTGGTGCTGCGGGAAGGGGTCACGGCCCGACTCGAGATCTACAGCCTTGCGACGGGCGTCATGTGCATCGCGCTCTATGGCGGCGATCCGGACGCGAAGCCCCTGCCGCCGCAGTCGCGAATTGAGGCCACGCCTTCGACGGTGAAGTCGGTGAGCTCACGCATCGCACAGGTCTTTGACGACTTGGGCGACATCGTGGAACGCATCAACATCGGCCTCGAAGGCATGCCGCCCGGGGAGTTGACGAGAACCGTAGCGGACCTGCGCGAAGCCGTACAGAAGGTCCAGGCGCTCGCAGAGGATGCGCGCGGCGTCGTCGCCCAAGTGGAGGGCGAACTTGAAGGCATGTCGGACGAACTGCACACCGGGCTGGCATCGTTCCGATCGGGCATGGAGAGCCTGACGGAGCTGAGCAACAAGACGGTCGTACTGGCGCAGACCGCGAACGAGACCGTGGGCATGCTGCGCGACAAGGTCGAGCCGGTCGACGTCGAGGGCCTCGTGCGAGAGCTGCGCACGGAGATATCGAACCTCAGTGAACGGCTCGACGAGACCCTTGCGTCCGTGGACGGCGCGTCGGAGATTCTGGTGTATCAGACCGACAACGTGCAGTACAGCATGGCGGAGACCATGAAAGAGATGAACGAGACGCTCGAGGCTGTGCGGGAACTGGCGCGGTATCTGCGGGACGACCCCGCCTCCGTCCTGACGGGCAAGAGCCGGCCGCGAGGAATCCAATGAGACGAGTGCTAGTGCTCTCAATCGTCGTTGCACTTCTGGCCGCGGGCTGCCTCGCACGGACCTATACGCCGGCGGTGCGCTATGAACTGCCGGCGCGGATCCAGGTGGATCAGCACGCGGCGACCGGATATACGGTGGCCGTGCGACCGCTCGACATCGCGCGTCCGTACGGCGCGAAGATGGTGTACCGGATCCGTGGTCACGTCCTCGTGCCGTATGAGGACGCGGAGTGGTCCGAGCTGCCCCGGGAGAGCATCACACGCGCGCTCTCGGATGCCTTGCGGTCCACCGGCAGCTTCGCCGACGTGGCGGATGCGGTGGCGGTGACTCAACCGGACATCATCGTTTCGGGCGAGGTGCGACGATTCTATCAGGACCGCACGCAGTCGCCTTGGCGAGCGCACTGCGAGATCCGCGTGGAAGCGCGCATGGGAATCGAGCGGCGCAACCTGTGGGTTGACACCATCGTCGAGGAGGCGGTGCAGGAGGCCGACTCGATGGCGGCGTTCGCCCCGGCGATGGGCGAAGCGCTGGGCGCGGCGGTGAGTCGTGCGGCGAACGGCATCGCCTTGGCGGCGGCCGATGAGGCGACGCGAGAGACCACCAAGCAGACGCAGTAAGTAAGGGTCTGTGCCGCGCAGATCGCGGAGACGCATGGGCAAGAGGAGCATTACGTGACGGGAAGCGAGAAGAACAGCTATCGGCGTGAGGAGTTGGAGGCCGCGGGCGTGGGCGACTTGTTCGGACAGGACGCGCCCCGTCTCCCCATGCCCGGATTCCTCATGCTGGACCGCGTTATCCGCGTGTCAGACACGGGCGGCGCATTCGAGAAGGGCGAGATCATCGGGGAACTGGACATCCGCCCCGATCTCTGGTTCTTCCAGTACCACTTCCAGGGCGATCCGGTGATGCCGGGCAACCTCGAACTCGAGGCGTTGATGCAGCTCGCCGGGTTCTTCATGGCCTGGAAGGGCTACAAGGGCCGCGCACGAGCGTTGGGCGCGGGCGAGCTCCGGTACTCAGGCGAGGTGCTGCCGGCGGCGGACAAGGCGGTCTTTCAGCTCGACATCCGACGGGTTCGCACGACGCCGATCCTGTTGGTCGTGGCGGACGGGACGGTGCTCTGCGGCGACCGCGTAGTGGCGACGGCCAAACAGATCAAGGTGGGCGTGTTCTGAACCTGCGACGAGACGCTCCGGGCAGCGGTTGTCAGGAAGACTCCTGCGAGGCTTCGAGCTCCGCGCGGAGATGCTCGAACACCCGCTCCTCATCGCCGCGATAGAGCAACGCATCGTCCACAGCGAGGGTCGCCTCGGCCGACAACGGCACGAAGCGGCCCTTGCTTCTTGCGTACTCGACGCCGTCCGCATCCGTCAGCACGCCCTTCGCCTCCGTGAGGCGCGAGGTGACCCGAACCACCTCGGCGCTGGCGGTCAGCTCGCGGTCGCCCGGCGTGGGTCGCAGATACCGCACGGTCAGCTCGCCGGTGAAGAACATGCGGCCGGTCGCACGGGCGGCCGCCCAGCCCATCGTCTCATCGAGGATCGCGGCGACGATGCCGCCGTGCACGACGTTCTCATAGCCGCAGTGGTGCGGTTCGGGCCGCAAGGGCGCTTTGACAACGCCGTCTTCCACATAGAAGCGCGTCTTGAGACCGGCGGGATTGTCCTCGCCGCAGACGAAACACGGTCTGGAGTTGGGGAGATCCACTCGGCGGGCGTGGGATTGGTCGTCATTCATGGTTCACGGCTGTTGTCGGTCTGGGGCTCTGGGTTCTCCGTCCGGCCGCAGGCGGCGCTTCCGCTCGGAGCATCATGCGCGGCGCACGCCCCCACGAAACCAGACCAATCGCCCACACAGCGCGGCAGTCTGCGCCGGTTCTGGGACACGATGCGGTAGACCGGCCGCGCGGCGAGCCTGACTCCCGGGAGTTGCAGCATACGCCCGACCCACCAGTAGCTTCGCGTCAGGCGCAGCGTCATCGCCAGCGCGTCTGGGCCAGCATACACCGCCCCGTCGGGCGCCGCAAGTTGCACCGCAGCCAGACAGTCCGCCTCGGAGACCTGCGGGAACCGGCGCGCGCGGTCCGGGTGCTGACACGGCAAGACGGCCACCGCCCGCGGATCCGCGTGCGCGACGACCCACGCCGCCGCGCGCTGACACAGCGGGCAGTCGCCGTCATAGATGAGCGTATACGGCGCCAGAGGCTCGATCATTGGCGCCAACCTGTCGGGTGAATCGAAAGATCACGCATACATATGGAAACCACGAGGCTAGCGCACGGCATTCCGCGGAGCACGGTGAGGGCGACGGACGGACGCCAAGTCACGCAGGCTGCTGGATTAGCCCGAGGCTCGCGTGGTAACCTCTGCCAATTACAATGGGAGCCCCAGCATGTTAGATCGCGTATTCGCGCTGTTTCAGCAAGTGTTCTCCGAAGAGGTGGAGGAATGCGACGTCGACCGCATCCGTGTCGCTACGTGCGCCCTGTTGGTCGAGGTGGCGGGCGCGGATGACGAGTTCTCTCCGCAGGAGTGCGAACACATCCTGCGCGTTCTCGAGGAGCGCTTCGACCTGACGCAGGAGGAGGCGGAGGAACTGCTTCAAGTCGCCCAGGACAGTCGCGACGACAGCCACGACTTGTGGCGGTTCACGAGTCAGATCAACGCTTGCTGCACGCCGGCCGAGAAGCAGAGCATCATCGAAGAGATATGGCGCGTCGTGCTCATGGACGGCGTGCTGACCGGCCATGAGGACCACCTTGTGCACAAGTTGGCGCGCCTGCTGAACCTCGATCACCCGCAGCTCATCGAGGCGAAGATGCGCGTGCGATCCGAACTCGGCGACGCGCACGAAGCGAACGGCTGAGGCGCGCGCCCGGCCGGCCGGCCTACTGCCTGGTGAGTTCGCCGGGACGTCCGTCCCACGTGCCCCCTGACGAGAACCGGTACCGGAAGGTGTCTCGTCCGGTCTCGGGCGTCGCGATATTGGCCGAAGCGGCGGCCGCCTCGGTGCGGTTGGCCTTCCGCTCGCTCTGGTAGATGCGGTAGGTGTACTCGATGTAGCCGATGAAGCCGCGGTCGCCGTCCACGGACTTGGACACCGCGCGCACGTCCAACGGGTAGAAGGACTCGTACGTCTTTACTTCCTTGTAGTACGAGCCTCGGAGGCCGCCCTCGTCCTGAAACTTCACTTCGCCGTGACGTTGCGCCATGTTCATGCGCTTCATCTCGACCTCGGCGACTTGGGTGAGGCTCTCCATCACCCGGTCCGATCCCGAGACATAGCCCTCAGGCCGCTCGCCGATACCGAAGTCGTACGCGACTTTCTCAGCGATCTCGCCCGGCGTCCGCGCACAGCCCGTTCCGACGCCCGCCAGTAGCGCGAGCAGCAATGCGCACAGCCTGAACGTGCGAGGCGCCCCAGTTCGTATCATTCCGCCATGCCATCTCATTCCATTCCAACTCCCCTGCCGCCGGAGCGCGCGAGGCGCCAGGACGGCCGGTCGGATTCATAGTCCCCCGTCATGTCTATCGGCGCATGGTAGAGCAGCGCAACGCCCGAGTCAACGCGGGCCCGTCGGCGCGCTCATCCGCCGAGCGCCTGCTCGGCTTCGGCTCGACGGGGAAACGGCAGGTCGAGCAGCTCCGCATACTCAAGAGCGGTCTCGATCTGCATACGGCCTTCTTCGACCTGATCGGTCTCGATGAGCAACAACCCCAGATCCAGCAGCAGCGTGGGATCCCCGGGTCGAATCTGCAGGGCGAGCGAGAAGCTCTCGCGCGCCGCGGCCAGGTCCCCTGTGCGCCTCTGCGCCACGCCCAGCGTATGCAGCACTTGCGGGTTGCCGGGCAGCATGGCGGCGGCGGCCTCCGCTCGCCGCAGGGCCTCCGCGGCGTCGCCGTCCGTCAGCAGGAGGCAGTAGGCCAGATTGTTGTTCACTGCGGCGCTCTCCGGATCGAGCTCGTCGGCCTTCCGATAGGCTGCGATGGCCTCGACCAGGGCATCCTCGCGTTCCCGAAGCTGGCCCAGCCGGAACCAGGCCACGGCGTTGTCTGCATCCAACTCCGTCACCCGCAGCATCGCGTCGCGAGCGCCCGCCGTATCGCCCTCCATGTCAAGCAACGAGGACAGCGCCATCCAGGCGGCGGGAACGTCCGCAAGAGGCGCGACCAAGCTTCGCGCTTCGGCACAACGATCATCGACCGTTCGCGCCTCGGCCAACGACGTGAACAGATAGGGCAACAGCGCTGCGGGGCTGTCGAGCGCCTCCGAGAGCTCTCCGAACACGGCATAGGCTGCGTCGTGAAGAGAAGCGATCTGAAGCGCGGCCCCTTTGAGGAAGGCCCGGAGAAGCGCTGCGTCGCCAGCCAGCGACTCGGCAACCGCCGTCTGGTCCTGCGTGAGGCTTCCGGCCTCTCGCCCCATCGCGCACAACGCCAGCGCGCTCGGCGGTCCGTATAGCGCCGCGCCGGAAGCGGGGTCACTGAGCAGCACGACGGCCTGGTCCGTCTCCCCTCGTCCCGCCAACGCCGCAGCATGCAACAGGTGCAGCACAGCGGAACCCTCCGCCTCCGGTACGCGACCACAGACCGCCTCGACACGGGTCCAGTCGTCGGCAAGCGCCGCGCCCAGCGCCTTGTGCAAGGCCCACTGCGCCGTGTGACTCGGTCCGGGCGACCCGCCGCCGAGGAGATCGTCGGCTTGCGCATAGTCGCCCGCTTCAAGCGCTACGCGCGCCGCCGCCAGACGAAACACGGGCTCCTCAGGTCTGGCCGCCTGCGCTTCGGCCAGGATCTCCTTCGCCCTCCCAAGCTCATCTGCGTCCAGGAGACTCTGTGACAGATTCAAGACTGCGGAGGGTTCATCAGGGAACCGAGCATAGGCCGCCTCGGCCGCAGCCCGCGCCTGGTCAGCCATGCCGCAGTCCCGCAACGTCCGGAAGAGCGCACGGTGCGCGTCCAGGTTCTCTGGATACCGGTCCACCACGGTCTGCAACGCCGCAGCGCTGTACTGCGGCATGTCGGCAGCGCGAAACAGGTCCGCGATGAGCATAGACGGTACGGCGTTCTCCGGCCAGCGCGCCTGCATCTCCGACAGCACTTGTAGCGCGTGGTCACGGGCGCCGGCCAGCCCGAGGGCGAACCCCAACGCGGCCTGACGCAGAACCTGCATGTCAGGGTCGGCAGGGTCCCACTCATCGAAGACGGCGAGAACGGCCTCCAGTTCGGGCTGGTCCAGCGCGGCGACATACGCCCGCAAGGGAGAGTCCTCCGGGAGCCGTGCAGCCAGATCATGCGCGAGATCGACGTTGTGGGTGAGCGCCGCAGCCATCACGAGGGTCTCCAGCGCGCGGGGGGCGCCGGCGCTGATGATCTCTTCGCGCTGGTCAAGCAGTTGCGCAAACGAAGCCTGCGTCCACAGCGCGCGCCAGCCCCCGGAATCGGCGGGGGCCAATGGGGAACCAGACGTCTGCTCGTCGACCTCTGTCATCGACACGCCCTGGGGAGCGGCTTCAGTGGGATGCGCTTCCTGAGAAGCGACCGAAGCCTCCTCGAGGCGCTCTTGCTCCTGCTGTACCGTCGCGCGCAACGCTGCGCCCGCTTCGGCGTCGACCGATGCGAGGGCCCGCGCCGTCTGCACCGCCTCGTCGAACCGGCCCTCTTGGAGCAGCGCTTCCGCTTCGAACTGGTATGCGCGCTCAAGCGAGGGATCCAGCGTGCGGGCCTTTCGGGCGGCCTCGATGGCTCCGGCGGCATCGCCCTGCGTGAAGAGGGCCCGCGCCAAACCAAGATGGGCGCGCGCGTTGGCGGCATCCGCCGTCAGTGCAAGCTCGTACGCATCAATGGCATCCTCGACTCGCCCGGCCTCCAGATAGGCGTCCCCCTCCGCCCGTCGCTGTTCAGACCGGGCGCCGCCGCACCCAAGGGCGAGCAGCGCGAGCAGACCGCACGCGGCCCAACACAGCACAGCGGCGGATGGTCGCTTCCACCGATCGTTGACGCGCATACACTTTCTCTTCTTCACGGGGTTCTGCACACTAGGGGCGGTGGACCCGCCTGGAGGATTCGGGAGGCGCGTTGAGAAAGCATTTCCTCGATACCTGCAGGGTCAGTCCGAGCTACGACCCGACGGGCGGGACTCCTCATCCCCAATGGGGAACGCGACGGCGGCATCATCCGGATCGTCCTCATCGTCCACTATCTGCATCTCTGGCACGGATGCGCGACGCCCCGTCGTCCGCGTCGCGTCGCCCATCACCGCCATCTCCGGCAGGGGAGCGCCCGTCGTGGCATGGGGACGGCCGTAGAGACGATGCATGCGCAGACTGCTGGCCATGTAACCGCCCCGGATGCGCTGCACGCGGTTCAAGACGATGCCCAGCATCCGGGCGTTCCCGTGTTCGAGGTCGCGGATGCATCGCCGCACCAGCCCCAGCGTTGAGACGCCGGACCCCGTTACCACGATGACGCTGTCCACCACAGGCGCAAGCAGCCTCGCATCGGACACCATCAACGACGGCGGCGTATCGAACAGCACTTGGTCGAACTCGCCTTCTACGGCGCTCAGGAACTGCAAGAGCTCGGGAGACGCGAGGGCGCCGGCGAGTCGGTCGGAATCCAGGCCCGGCCCCAGAACGAACAGCCCTTCGAACACGGTCTCGCGGATGTAGTCGGCCGCCGTGCCGCCCCCCGCCAGCAGCTCGGAGAGCCCGGGCGCACGGTCAAGCCGGAAGCACTGCTCGATGTCGGCGCGCCGCGAACCTGTCTCGACGATCAGCGTGCGATGGTTGGAGGCGGCGAGGGCGATCCCCAAGTTGCAGACCAACGTCGTCTTGCCATCGCCGCGAGACGGGCTGGCGATCAGCACGGATGACGCGCCGGAGGCCTCCTCACTCGTGTAGAGGAGATAGGCCAAGACACGCCTGAACTCTTCCGCGCTCGTGGTGTTCGGGTGATCCGCCATGACGAAGGGGAGGTAGGCGCCCTTCAGCGCGGGGTCTTCAGAGGCGTCGGGCACCGTGGCGAGAACCGGCAACCGCGTGACGCGTCCGAGATCCCGTCCGGACCGGATCTGCTGGTCGGTCAGCTCGCGCAACATGCCATAGCCGTAGCCCGCCGCCATCGATGCGACCAATGCGACAAACATGAACCGGTACCGACGCCCGTAGTCGGGGCGGGGCGGCGCGGACGCCGGAGACGCCAACCGCACGCGCGCCGGCGCATTCTGCTCCACCTCGATCTCCGTGATCTTCCTGCGCACTTCATCGAGAAGCGAGCGCGTCTTCTCGACGTTGGTCAGCATCTCTTCGTACCGGTTCTGCTCCGATACCGCGGAGGCGATGCGTTCTCGCTGTTCGTCCATCAGGGCCTGGAACTTGGCCTGTTCCTCCTCGGCCGCAGTGAGATCCTTCAGGGCGCGGTCGCGCTCCAACTCGAACTGACGGCGAATGCCGTTCAGAACGTCGCTCTGAACGGCGGCTCTCACACTGGCCAAGGTAGATTGCGTCGACCTCAGCTCCTTCTCAATAGATGTCCGCTGGGGCGAGCCCTCGACCAGCCCGTCCAGAGCCTGCGTGAGCTGAAGCTCCTTCATCTGGAGCGTGGCCACGCGCCCATCCGCCTCGGTCATGCGGTGGACTTCATAGTCATAGATGGTCTCACCGGACGCACGAAGCGCATCCAGTCGCGCGAGCTCTTCCTCGATCTCCTCGATCTGTCGGTTCGCCCGCTCTATGTCGCGCTCCGCAAGCAACAACCCTTCCAGGTAGAGGCTGGATTCCTCAGTGGGATCGATTGTGACATAGGGCGACGCCTCAAAAGCCGCGAGGTCTGTAAGCTGCCGCTGCAGTTCCGCCTGCCGCGAGTCCCGCTCTCGCTCCAGCGCCTCCAACCGATCCACGACGTCCGAGTTCTCCTCTTGCGCGGCATACTCCAGATAGACGCTGATGACCTCTTCAAGAATGGCGAGGGCCGAATCCCGTTCCTCGAGCGTGCAGCTCACGGTCACCAGCTCACTCGACCGGTTCACACTGGCCGACACGCATCCGCGCAGGAACGCAAGGGGGTTTTCCACTTCCCGGAGCTCAGGCAGGTCGCGTATCGCTTCGTTCTCGAGCACCCGGGAGAGGATGGTGTTCCCCGTGATCATCTGCAGTTGGGTGCTCACGAACATATTATAGGGCGCCGACATGCCTTCCTCAGCGTACAAGACGCGCGGCGTTCGCGAGATGAACCGGATCTCGGCCTCGGCGGTGTAGCGCGTGGGAACAACGCGCCAGACCGTCGGCAAGCTTACTGCCGCCAGCACAACGGCGACGGCGATCATCGCGGGCAACCGGAGCGCAAGCATCCGCCGGAAATCGAAGGCGGGCACCGACCGTTCGGTCGGCCCGCTCGGCGGCTCCAGATCATCGAGCGATGAAGTGAAATCCTCTGTGCTCACGCGTCCACCTATGGTCCCGTTGCGAGGGGGATGCTTCCGACAAGCGCCCCGCCGTCTCTCAAACCTTGCAGAAGAAGCAGCAGGTCACTCGATCCACTGACGTTGACTTGGTCGAACATGCGATCAAACCGCTCCCGCGTGTAGTAGGCGTCGTACATCTGCGTGTACAGACTGAGGATCGGCGACAGCGTCCCCGTGATCCTGCCGACGAAGTCGCGCAGGTTCACCAAGGGTTTGCGCGGAACGTAAAGGACATCCCCTGGCGCAAGGCGAACGTCGCGACCATCCTTCAGGATCTGGCGCACATTGATCAGGCTTACCTCGGACTGGCCAGGGTTAATCTCGCGGAT
Source organism: Candidatus Hydrogenedentes bacterium UBA6118 (assembly GCA_002422525.1). GTDB lineage: Bacteria > Hydrogenedentota > Hydrogenedentia > Hydrogenedentales > SLHB01 > UBA6118. The sequence continues at coordinate 82,284 of DIWA01000075.1, read as the reverse complement.
CAGCGCCGCCTGCCGCAGACGCCCCGTGGATTCGGAGAAGCCGCCCGCCAAGGCCAAGACCTCGAGCAAGGTCATGTCCTCCGAGATGGTGAACACGCCGGGACTCCTCACTTCTCCCAGTACGTAGACCAGGTTGACGCTCTCCGGCACATAGATGATGTCGCCTGGAAGCACCGGCATCGTCGAAGGGTGCGCTCCAGGATCCTTGAAGCCTCGCAGATCGACCTCGTAGACTTGGCGGTAGCCATCCTCCATGCGAATGACCAACGCCTTGATGAGCTGCCCCTGAGAACTCACATACTGGTCGCCGCCTCGTTGGTACACACGCAACCCGCCCGCGACGTTGATGCCGTCGAGCAACGTGATCGGGCGGATGTAGGGGTACTCAGCAGGTCGCGACACTTCGCCCATGACCGTGAAGTTCTTGCTCACCGCTTCGACGATGGACAGGGTCAACTGGGGATCGGTGTAGTGAGCAGAGAACGCTTCCTCCAGAAGCGCGGACGCCTCGTCTCGCGTCAGGCCAGCCACTTTGACGTCCGGCGCCAACGGCAATGAGATGCAACCGTCGTACCGCACGCGCACCATCGCGTCGAGGCTGGGATCATCGAAGAAACGGAAATCGAGCGCATCGCCAGCCCCGATTCGGTACTCGTCCAACACGCTCTCGGCCGTGGGCAACGACGACGGATCGACCGGACCGTCCGCGGACCTGATACCGAAGGATGCCGTCTCGTCCTCGTCGGGCGCCAAGCCCAGCTCGGCATTGGGGACAACCGCGCTCTCCGCCGCAACCGCGTCTTCCTGCGCAGGGCCAGATGTCAACGCGGTCGTGGTACACCCCGACCCGCCCAAGCTCAACGCAACTATCACTGCCGAAACCAGGCAACTACGCATGCTCACAGACCTTCCGCTCGGTCGACGCCGCGCCCACCCCTACGCCCACTCGACTCCGGAAGGCCCGTCGCTACGGGAGCAACGCCCCCGCGCCAAGCGTACGATGGATTCGCACTGCGATCCCAGAAGTCCCGTTCTCGTCATGGGGCCTCCCTGCACGCCGAGCGTCTCGCCCCGCTGAAAGCCTCTGAGCCTCGTTACCCGTCACGGCCGACACCCGCTCACCGCCGCCCCGCGTGACATCGACCGCATCCCGTATGTCTTTGGAGTCCGCACAGTTCCATCGCGCATCGCACATAGTGCGAATCCCACGTCATTATACCATGGCGCCTTGTCGTACGCTACCCATGGTTCGTCGCGCTGAACGTCTCGCCGATAGCCACGGCCTCTCTCTCGATCTCCGGAAGGTTGCGCAGACGCGCGCAGAGGACACAACATGACCGACCCGGCGCGCATTCCCGCGAGCGCCTGATCCCTCCACTCCTGCAGTCGCAGACCTACGGCCCGCTACCGCGAAGGCGACCGGGGTCGGCCCCGCCTACGGCGGCATGCGACTAGCGCTCCCAGCATCACGAGCGCCACTCCAAGAGCTTCGAGAACGACAATGGCGGACAAGCCGTGCCAGCCGCGCATCAGCACATCGTCGAGACCGTGGAACGGCGAGGTCGCTCGAACGATGATGAAACCCGTTAGTACGGCCAGTCCGACCACCGCCATCCACGCGCCCCACCCGGCGCGCCCAGCCATGCCGCGAAGCGCCGCGACTCCCACGACGCATCCGAACCCGACCGCGGCCACGAAAGCGAACTGAACGATGCGACGAACAGGATACCACCCCTGCGACACCGCCATGCGCTTCCCCTCGAAGAGCAGGAAGAGCTGCAGGTCGAGCTGCTTGTTGACGCCAAGGAACAGCATCGCCGCGCCCGTTAACAACCAGAACACGAACGGGTTCCACGCCCGGTCGTCGCCTTGCAGGAACGCCGCACGGGCGCGCCAGACCGCTGCAAACGCGCCGCACGCCGCTGCGGCGTACAGGCCGGTGATCACCCATCCCGCCGCGGTCGGGTCGCCTGCGCCGCTCGATTCGAGGATCGAAGGGATGAGCAGACCAACCAGCCGTGCTACGGGGCCGACGTCAACCATGTGCCATCCCATTCCCCGGTCCGAACCGCCGAGTCGCAGCAGACCGCGTGAACCAGACCCTACCCATTCCGGGCCGCCCGCCAGTCCTTCCAGACGATGGGCAGAAACGCGAGATCGTCGACCAGATACCGCTTGGCCAAGCGTACGGGATCATGCGCCAGCCGCCACACCCATTCCAGTCCGGCATACTGCATCCACACCGGCGCCCGCTTCTGCACACCCGCAACGAAATCGAACGATGCGCCCACGCCGACATGCACGATCGCACCCGTCTGCTCGTGATGGCGGAAGATCCAGCGCTCCTGTCGCGGCGACCCAATCGCCAGGAGACAGATGTCAGGAGCCGCTGCGCGGATGATCGCCATCGCCTCTTCATTGCGTTCCGGATCCTTGTCGAACCCCATCGGGGGGCAGTAGACGCCCGCCACACGGAGGCCAGGATACCGCTCGCTCAACCGTCTGGCGGTCTCCTCAGCCACGCCAGGCGCAGCGCCGAAAAAGAACACGGAGTACCCGCGCTCCGCTGCAAACGCACTCAGCCAGTAGATCAGGTCCGAACCGCTGATCTTCTGCTTGAGCGGCGCGCCCAGCAAGCGCGCCGCCCAGAGCAGCGGCATGCCGTCGGCGACGGAAAGGAAACCGGCTTCGTATGCTGCCAGGAACTCCGGATCCTTCTGACAGAGGCACACGTGATCCACGTTCGGCGTTAGTATGAACCCGGGCCGACGGGCGCGGATTCGCGCGTCGATGACTTCAATCGTCTCATCGAGCGTCACGTTGTGGATCGGGACTCCGCCAATACGGATGGTCTCCAAACAGCTTGCCTCCTCATCTGCTGCGGTGGACAGGCGCTGTGCACCAACCGGCGGCGAAGCGCCTCAACCGACATATCGAGACCCACCGAGACCCTCGACGCCGCACGCGCCCGTGAGCAGGCAAGAAAGTAGTGGAGCCGTCCTGGTCACGTCAAGTTGCGGATCGGGTGGCAAGGATCGGCGCGCGACCGGAACCGTCAAGCTCTGAACCGTCGGCGCAGCACGGCCGTCAAGCAGCCGATCGCGATAAGGCTCACGCTCACGTGCCCGACGGAGAGACGACGCAAGCCGAGCCCCGGCAGGTATAGCTCTATCGCCAAGCTGCGTCCCTCTGAGTCCCCCGGTCCGGATGGATCGACAGATGCCAGCTCGGGGGTGTCGGACTCAGGGACGTACAGCCCGTCGCCAGTCCCTGGCCCTTGAGACGATGCCGCGGAGACCTCCGGACGACCGCTGGGTCCCGGGACGGTTGAGAACAGCAGACCAGCGGGCGCCCTGTCGCGCCACGGCACGGATCGCTGCACAGCGGCAGAGGAAGGCGCCGCCGGCGGGACCTTCGCGACGGCCGGTGATGCGCTGGAACGAGCCGCCCGCAGCTCGCAGAGGAAACAGTAGGCTCCCTTCGCGAGCAGCCCGAGCTGGCCGCGCGAACACTGGGCGCCTGGACGAGCGGCAGACACAACCGCGCCGCCCCGCACAACCGGAACCAGCGTCGCACTGAAGCGCTGCCATGCACCCTCCGCGGCCAGCGGCCAAGCGCAGGAATCCGCCCCCAGCCAAGCACACGACGACGGCGCGCCGAAATCGGTCGCCTCGGGCTCCGTCAGGCCGCACAAGCGGTGAAAGCAGGGCGCATCATCCCACTGCGCGTCAACAGCTACGCGTGCATCACACGGCATTGCGAGCAGCGCCAATAGCACCGGAGTCAACACACTACCAGGTACCATTGGGGCCTCCTGTACAATCGGACGCAGGCGGTACTCCTGCATTCCCGACTCCATCACGCTAGGGCGGCGCCTTCAAGTGTACTAGGTAGGGGGGCGTTTGACAAGGCCCGTGTCGCGCTGCCAGATCCCCGTCGCGCAGCGCTCCTCAGGTACAGGACTGATCTTGGCGTTCCCGACAACGATGGGGTACCATGACGCGAGGTGTTCGAGCGGTGAACGAGAGGATCACGATCACTTGTCCGGCGTGCGGGAACCGCATGGCCGTCGGTCCGGAGCATGCGGGTCGCGACGGCTGGTGTCCGGCGTGCAAACGGGTGTTCACGGCGCCCGGCCCCGGGACGCGGGCCTATGAGGACGCTGAACCGGGCGAACGCCACAAGCGTCTTGAGCGGCTGTTCCAGTTCGCGGCGACGCGGGTGGACGCCTGCCGACGCGACCTCAACCAGGCGCTCTCGGAGAACAGAGCCTTGCTTGACAGGCTGGAAGCGATGGATGCCGCGCTGGATCGGCTGGCCGCGCTGGAGCAGCGGTTTGACGCCTTGCAGGCCGCCGTCGAGCGAATCGAGACCGCCCCTCCCGATGAAGCAACCGATCGCGAAGTCCTGACCGCGATCGCACGGACGGAAGTGGATGCGGTGCAGCACGCAATTGAGGACCGGCTGCGTCGCTCTGAGGCGCAGATGCAGGAAGCGATCGCCGGTCTGCGCAGCGACCGCGATGACGTGACAGAAACGATCGGCGCACTGCAGGAGCGGATCCAGGGCTTGCGCGAGGAAGTCGACGAAATCGTTGCGGGCTGGCAGAGACTCCGAGAGTCTGCGGAACGCGCCGCCAAGTCCCCCGTCTCGGCGGATCAGCCGCTTGCCGATCGGGCGGATCTGGACGAGGAAGATGAGTCGCCGGCGCTCCGCGCGGTCGTGGCGCCCGACGCTCCCGAGAGCTCGCCGCTCCTCCAGAGCCTTCTGCGGTTCATGGACGCGGAAGACGACGAAAGCGACAACGAGTAGGAAAGCGACGCATGGCGAAACTGGTCGTGGTCTGTTCGTGCGGACAGCAGTCGCGCGTGCCCTACAGCGCCCTCGGGCGGATAGGGCTATGTCCCGGTTGCGGCGGCACGGTCCGCATCACGAAGAACAACACCCGACCGGAAGACAAGGGTCCGCGCATCGCTCCGGCCAGCGTGCGCCCGGCATGGACCAAGAGCAAGGCGGCGCCGTCCGCCGACGCGATCGAGCGGTTCGGTCGCGGCGTCGACCTGTACAACCAAGGGCGCCATGGCGAGGCGCTGGCCGTGTTCAATGCCCTCGCTGAGGAGATGCCTGACACGCCGGAAGTCGAGCAGGCACGGAGCCATTGCGTCGCCGCGCTCCGCCGCCTCAGGCTGGCGCAGTCCGCGACGGCCGAGCGCGACACGGCGCCCGACGACCTCACGGAAGCGGAGGTCCGCAGGGTGATCCTCGAGAAGATGCGGTCGGGCGAATCCGACGCCGATCGCCTTCAATTGGAAGCAGCGCGTCTGGCTGCCGAAGTGCTGGGACTCATCGGCCGACCGCCTTCGGGCGGCGACGCAATCGCGTCTGGCCCGCCGCACGCGGACGATCAGCGATCGCATGGGGCCTCGGGCAACGGCACGGCCAGTGACACAAACGAACCTTCAACCGACGCGGTCTCTGCGGACGACGCACCGAACGCATCGCCGCCAACCCGAGCGACGTCCCCGCAGTAGACGATGGACATCGCGCGCTCTACGAGCCGCTCTGAGAGGTGACTTGGTTGATCCAACCGCAATTCAGCGACATCCCTTCTCTGCACGACGCATGCATGGTCCTCGGCTTCTCCGGCTGGATGGACGGGGGCGGCGTGTCGACACGGACCGTCGGGTATCTCGCAGACGCATGCGCGGCGACCCCGACGGCGACCATCCCTCCTGAGGAGTTCTACATCCTGAGCTTCCCCGCGTCGATGGAGGTTTCCGCGCTGGTGCGTCCCGCAACGCACGTGGCGGACGGACGCGTGCAGTACGTGGAGATGCCCGAGAACGTGATCCGGAGCAGCAAGTCCGACAACCTCGTGCTGTTCGAGGGCAAGGAGCCGCATCTGCGTTGGGAGACGTATGCGTCGTGCATCCTCGCTTGCGCCGAACGCCTGAACGTTCGCTTGTTGGTGTTCGCCGGCAGCGTGTCGGGAACGGCGCCCCACACGCGGGACCCGCGCGTGTACGCAAGCGCCACGAGCGAACGTTTGCTCGACGAGCTGCAGCGCGCGGGGGCGGGCCTCTCCAACTACCAAGGGCCCGCGAGCTTCATCACGTACCTCATGATGCAGGCCGAACGTAGAGGGCTCGACATGTGCAGTCTGGTCGCGGAGATCCCCGCCTACGTGCAGGGCGACTACCCCGTGGCGGTCGAGACCATACTGCGTACGGTCACCCGCCTGCACCCAATGGACATCGGCCTGGACCTTGCGGCGCGCGCCAGCAAGAGCTTCCGCGCGCAACTTGACGAACTCGTGCAAAAGCGCGCAGACCTCCGCGAGCTGGTGAGCAAGCTCGAAGAGGAATACGACCGGCAGACCCGCGAATCCAGGATGGACGACATCCGGGAGTGGTTCGAGAAGCAGAACCTCCCGCCGGAGTAGACCTCTTCTCGCCGCGGCGCCAGCCGACCGGACGCAGAAACGGAGCCCGCCCTAAGACGAGCCCCGCACGGAAATCGGTTCTGAGCGCCGACGCGGCGCCTGGCGAACGGCGGCGCTACTCTACGGGCGTCCCTTCCACAGGCGCAGAGGAGGCCGACCCATCGGCCGGCGCAGGCTCTGAGGTTGTCTCAGGAGCCAACGCAGGCGGCTCCGATCCGGGGAGCAAATCAGGCTCCTCGCCCTCGCCCCGCAGATCCTTGAAGCCCTCGATATGGTGGACCTTGTGCTCCTCGGTGATGTCCTGGCGGGTGACTTCCTCTTCCTCAACGGCCTCATTGAACTTGGCCTCGTCCAACGTATAGAAGAAAAGGGGCCGCTCCCCCTGGTTGAGGTGGAACCGACCGCCGATCAGCACAGGCTCGTTCACCATGTCCACCTTGCTGGACAACTGCACCTCCACGATATCCCGCATGGGCGGGCGTTCGCAGAAGTAGCAGGTGATGGGCATCGGCAGCAGCATGAACTCCGAGACCTGCGTGAACTGGTCTATCGGCGTCATGAAACCGACCAGGTTGACCAGACGGCCGTCCCGTTCCTTCAGGACGTCCGGGAAGATGGGCTCGCGCCGCCCCTTGGTCTTCCGCATATCATCCCAGTCCATGAGCTTGACGCCCTCTTCGCGATGCTTCGCCTCGAGTGCGGTGCGCATCTTGATGGCCATCTCACGGAGGCTGTCTCGCCGGAGGTACCCGTTGACAAGGACCACGGCGGCGAGGATCACCACCACGCCCAGCAACGTTCCCAGATCTCGCTGATATCGCTTACGCAACGCTGTATTCTCCTTCGTTCGGAATAATGATGCTCCGGTAGGAATCCCTTACGTCCAGCCTATTGCCTAGTTCTCGTGGAGGTTCTCCGCCACCCCGGTTCGATAGGCCTGGATCGCGGGGAGCAACCCGGCGGCCAGGCCCATCAACAACACGATCGAGTACGACGTGATGAGATCCGCACTGAAGCTGATCGCGTTCACGTGGAACCCGAACTGCTTGGTCAGGTAGATTCCGAGCCCCCAACAGACAACGGCGCCGAGGACCCAGCCGACCACGAGCCCGAGCCCCGTGACCAGCAGCGCCTCGATGAGGATCGAGCCGAACACCTCGCCGCGGGTCGCGCCGAGCGCACGCATGATCGCGAGGTCGCGTTTCCGCTGCAGGATGGCCATGTAGAGCCCCAGCATGATCGTCAGCGACGACACGACGACCACGAGGTAGCCAATCGCCAGCAGAACCGCCTTGGCCGTGCCCAGCAACTGGTCGTACAGCTTGCGGACCTCGTTGACTGGCACGACGGCCATCGCGTTGAACCGCTCGTTGATCAGCCGCTCGTACTCGAAACGCAACGCAGGCGAGGCAAGTTTCACGAGCACCGCCGTCACTTGGCTTCGGGGGTCATAGGCGTGCTCGTCGGCCGCGTCGCCGTCGTCCTCAGGCGCCTTGTCGTGCGCGTGGACGTCCCAGACAGACTCGAGGTCGGTGAATATAGCGCGGTCGTTCGGCGTGCCGGAGCGCTCGAGTATGCCCACGATCGTGTAGGGGCGGCTGCCGTGGACATGCCCGCCTTCGACGAATCCGTGCGTGCCCACGAAGGTGTCGCCGATCTTCAGCTTCATCCGCTCCGCCACCATGGAGCCCAGCACGGCCTCCATGGGCTCGTCGAAGCACCTGCCTTCGCTGAGCCGGTACGCATGGCGCTCGCCCCACTCGAACTCGAACAGTTCGCGCACGGTACCCACGATCCGGTAGCCGCGGAACGTGTCCCCCATGCCGACGGGAAACGCCGCCGTGACATCCTCCAGGGCCAGCAACCGCTCGTAGTCCTCGTAGGGGATGTTGCCCGTGGGCGAATCCAGGTAGTACACGGTGCTCAACACAAGCTGCAACGGGTTGCCTTTGGCGCCCACGACCAGGTCGAAGGACTGCCCTTCCTCCTCAAAGCGTTTGCGGGTCTCCTCGCGCAGCGTCAGCACGGACGAGATCAGCCCCACGGCCAAGGCCACGGCGATGATCGAGATGGCTGTAGGGATCTTGCGGCTCCAGATGTAACCCCAAGCGATATGCCACAGACTCATTGGCGGGATTCCTCATCGTGCGCGATCGCATCGGCATGGTCCGGCGAACCGGAACGCGGACAAACCGCGGAAAGCTCCCTGGGTGCGATGCACGCATCGGTGTTACTTGACCGGTTCTTCGGGGCGGCCCGCGCAAGGACATGCCGCAACCCGCCGCCGCTCCGCGAGCCGGGCGTTCTATGCTACATGTTCAGCCGGACTGATTTCGAATGCGCGGCGCCCTCGCCGTGACGTGCTCGCCTCAGCGCGGCTGCTGCACGCTCGGGTGGCGCGGCGCCCATTCGCCTTCGCGCTCGGGGTCGTAGTCCGGATTGGGGACAGGCAGCTCCGCCCCGACCCGTTCGCGCCACGCGACCATCCGCTCGTGCAATGCCCGTACGGTCTCCGGAAACTCGGCGGAGACGTCCCGCGATTCCCCGATGTCTTCAGCCAGATTGTACAACTCGAGCCGCCCGTCCTCGAAAAACTCGATGAGTTTCCACGGACCGCTGCGCATGGCGCCGGCCGGCGTGGTGTGGTGATAGTGCGGATAGTGCCAGAAGATGTCCTCGCGCGGCAGCGCCGTCGCGCCCGCGAAGAGGGGCGCGAGGCTGACGCCGTCCAGCACATGGTCGGGGGCCGGTTCGACATCGGCCAACTCCAGGAAAGTCGGATAGATGTCGACGCTTGTGATGGGCGTGTCGCAGACCGAACCCGGCGCGATGCGTCCCGGCCAGCGCACCACGCACGGCACGCGCACGCCGCCCTCATACAGCGAGCCCTTCTCGTCGCGCAGGGGGGCGTTGGTCGACACGATCTCGCCCTCGCCGTCGTAGCGCAGATGCAGACCGCCGTTGTCCGAGTACAGCGCCACCACGGTGTCATCCGCGAGGTCGTTCTCTTCGAGCGCCTGCATGATCCGACCGACCGACGCGTCCACATGCTCGACCATCGCCGCGTACACGGGGTTGTTCACGCCCGTATCCGGCTTGGGCTTCTCCTGGTACTTTCGGATGAGCTCCTCGCGGGCCTCGAGCGGAATGTGAACGGCGAAATGCGACAGATACAACAGGAACGGCTCGTCACGATGCGTCGCGATGAAGTCCGACCCGAGGTCGGCGAGCACCTCCGTCAGGTAGTCGTCGGGACCCAGCCCGAGGTCCGGCCGGGAACGGTTGCCGAAGTGCCCCCACCCCGAGGTCACCACGGAATGCGCGAACCCGTGATCCGTCGGCATCGTGTGCGGGTCACCCAAGTGCCACTTGCCGAAGGACCCGCACGTATACCCTTCTTCCGACAGGCGCTCGGCCAAGGTGACGACGTCATCCGGGAGCCGCTGATGTCGGTTCCACGGAACGCGCAGCTTCGCATAGGGCCGCCAGTGGCCGGGGATGAAGTCGGTGATGCCGACGCGGGCGGGATACTGGCCGGAGAGAATGCTCGCACGCGTGGGTGAACACACGGGGCACGCCGCATAAGCATCCGTGAACCGCATCCCCTGCGCAGCCAGCCGGTCGATATGGGGCGTCTCGTGGAACGGGCTGCCGAAACAGGCCGGATCGGGCCAGCCCATGTCGTCGACCAGGATGAAGACGAAGTTCGGGCGCTTGTCGGCCCGTCTGCGGGCGGGGAGATCCTGCGCTCTGGTGGCGCAGGCCGACGCAACCAGCGCCGTCGCGCCGAGACCCGCTCGCTGCATAAACTGGCGACGCGTGGTCGCTCGCTGGGTATCCGGTCTCTTGTGCATTGCGCCCTCCTCCGATCTCGTTATCGCGGCGGCATCCCCGCCTCCGGACAGCCTACCATGCCGCGCCAACCATGTCATCTCAGTGCGGCGGCCGGTCAGTACGTGACGGACACGGACAGCCGACCTTCGCGACCCGTGAGATCGACGTCGCCTGCGTCGGCGTTGAAGCGCGCATATGCCTCGCCATCCAGGCGGACGGAGCGCAGGGGCGCGCCGTCGGGGGTGCGGAAGCGAAGCCGCAACTCACGGGGCGGAATCGCGATCTCGAGCGCGACGTCAGCATCGATGCGTCGTCCACGCGGCGCCGAACGATACGCGACGCCGACGCGACCGAAATGGGTGACGACGCCTTGCGCGCCGAATGGGGCCTCGCTGAGGAACCATGCCCGCGGGACGGCCCGACCGAGCCAGAGGGCGTCGCCGACGCCGTAGACGAACATATAGCGCAGCCAACTCACGGCGTTGGACTGGTCGCTGGTCTTGTAGTGCGCCTGGTTCGCGTAGCCGAGCACGGGCATCGGGTGCTCGACCATGGCGTTGATCTCGTCGCGATAGCACGCCGCCCACGCGTTGAAGAACATCCAGATGTACAGCTCGGGTTCGTCGCGGTCCAGGTATGGGAGCAAGCCGGCGAGCAGATTGGGCTGCATCGAGATGCCCGCTCGGTCGTACCAGTCGGCCTCGAAGTCGGGTATGGCGTAGCCGTACGGCGGCGCCGGGTAGCGGTTGTCCTGAAAGTCGTCGAGAATCCACCCCGCTTCCGGACTGTTCGGGTCATATAGCCCGGAAATCAGGAGATAGACCGCCCCTTCGAGCGTCTCGCGGATCCACCCCGTCTCGCGGCCCCGCCGGTACAGCCGGCTCGGGTAATGCGGAACCCAGCGGCCATCGCGCAGGCGCGCCACGGGGGCGTGTCGCGCCGCCGCATCGAATCCGCGCCGGAGGTCCGCGGCATAGGCGTCCGCCTCACGCCGAACGCGGGCCGCTTCGGCGTGGCCGAAGCGTTCAAGGGCCCGGGCGGCGTACTCGGCCCCGCGCCAGGTAAGGCTGTTGGTGGAGAGCCAGTAGTAGAAGTCGGTCACGTCTTCCAGGCTGCCCGCGGGCAGGAAGCCGCGTTCCCATCCGCGTGAGTGCGGCGCCGGGGCCATGGTGTTGCGGCGCTGCCGGAAGATCCAGTCGGCGCCGGCGACGACGTTGGGCGCGACGCGCGCGAACCATTCGCGGTCGCGCGTGAGCAGGAAGTGCTCGCAGATACACCAGAGCACCCAGCCGTGATGCTGGTTGTAGGCGCCCTGCTCGAACCCGCCGGCCCCGTAGAACATCCCGTCGTAATCGGTGAAGTTGCCGGGCTGCGGAACCGTACCTTGATACTTGATCCAGACCTCGATCCGACGGCGCGCCTCGTCGTGCAGTCCGCGCTGGTCCAAGTCGTGGACGATCATGCACGACTCGTTGCTGAAGTTGCCGTAGGTCGACGACCCCACGGACGTGTTGATGAGGCGACGGTCGCCGGGCATGGCGAAATCGGTTACGGCCACGTGGACGGGGTGCATCCGGTGCAGCGCGTCGAGCCGGGGCTCCGGCGTACGGATCTCTGCGCCGCGGGCGGCGAATGCGCGCCAGAACTCGGCGACGGCGGCATGGGCCGCGTCAAAGGAGAGTCCGCGCAGGACGTCGAGTTCGGCGTCGGTCGGCGTCACGTAGGGGATCTTGAGGACGGCGTCAATGCCGCCTTCAGGAGGCAACGCGGCCCGCAGCACGACGCAGTCGCCGTCGGCGACGACTGCCATCGACGTGTCCACGACGGCGCGCAACACGGTACGGTCCTCCAGCACGCTGCAGATCGCGTCGCCCTCGATGGCGAGCGCGTCCAAAGGCGCGCGCGGAACCAAGGCGCCGCGAGCATCTCGGGGGAGCCCCTTGCCGCCGGGCCCGCGTCCGCCGTCTTGCGCATAGGCGAGGGGGAACGCGATGTCGCACGGCGCGGCGCCGGTGTTGGTGAAACGCAGGCGGATGAACGCCGCGACCGGATCGTCGCCCTCAAGGTTTTCACTGATGCCGCCGAGCGTGAGCGCCGTGGCCAGCGCGGTCATCTCCACGCGCACGTCCCCGCGCCGCGCGTGGATGTTGTAGGCAAGCGTCGGTTCGGGATCGGGGAACCGGGCCTGAATGAGCCACTGTTCCAGACCGAAGTAGACCCGGGCATCGCCGGAGTTGGCGAACCGCTCGGTGTCGCGTCCGGGGATCCAGGCGACGTTCCGCTTATGCATGACAACGTCGCCGTTGGGCTCGATCCAGAAGCGCTGTCGCGTGTAGGGACAGCCGATGGTGTAGCTGACCGGGTGCGGACGGGGCTGGCCGTGCTGCGCGCCGGCCAGGCTCTGCTCGCTGCGCTCACGCACGCGTTGGGCAAGGGTCGCCGCGCCGGCGTTCCGCGCCAGGTAGGCGTCCAGGTCGGTGTCATCGTCGACATGGGTCGCCAGCAGGCCGTGCTCGGCGAGGTAGACCGGCCCTTGGCGGTCGAGCCACGACAGCGAGATGGTGAACGCCGCGTCACCGGCGGTGAACGTCAGCAGGGCGTCGTCGCCGCAGTAGTCCGTAACGGGCAGCAACCGGAGCAGATCCAGCCGAAACGTGCGGCCGTCTCCGCCATCCTCGGCGGCCAGGCGTTGGATCTCGGCGTTGTAGGGGCTGACGAAGTAGGGGAACCGCGAGTTCGGCGGGGCATCGGTAAGGCGGATGCGCAACGCGGACCGGACCGGCTCCGACCGCGAATACGTTCGCACGGCCTTGATGCGCTGGGGGTCGACGCCGTCGACGCGGATGCCCAAGGTGCGCCGGTAGGCGACATCACAGTTCGTCGCCTCCGGGAACTCGGCCGTGAGCGGCGCGAACGAGACCCGCACGACGCCATCGCCCGGATGCTCGACCTCGATGGCCGCCTGCGTCCATTCGCTGTTGAACCAGTCATCCTGCGGCGTCCAGCCGAAGTAACAGGGATCGCCTTGGGCCGCTTCCTCGACCCGCACGTCGGGCCATGTCTTGCGCAGGTAGGACAGGCCGATCGACGGCTGCGTCTCCCTCTCGAACACGACCTCGACGGCGGTCAGGTCGCGCGGCTCCTCGAAACGGACCTCGTGGACGGGGGTCCCGGGCAGGGCGAACGGCGTGAGGTCAAGCGGTGCGACGGACATGACGATTCCTCCCCAGCGGCGGGCGTTCCGCACTGCGCCGCGATGCAAGTCGAGTATAGCCGCCGGCGAATACTATGCGGTAACGTCGCCGGAATGGCGGTAGAGGATAACGCGCACGGGATCGACGGTAACGAGGCCGTCGCTCACCAGGGCATCCAACTCGGGGAGGAAAGCGGCGACGCGTTCAGGCGTGTCGATGATCTCGATGAGGAGCGGCAGGTCCTCAGAGAGCCGCAGGATCTTGGCGGTGTGCATGCGGCTGTTCTTGCCGAAACCCGCCAGCCCGCGACTGACCGTGGCGCCGGCCATGCCCCGCCGTCGCGCCTCCTCGATGATGACCTCGTAGAGCGGTCGATGGCCGCGCTTGTCGCTCTCGCCGATGTAGATGCGCAAGCGTTCCGCTTGTTCAGGCAACTCCATGGCGTCTCCTCCTCTCAGCGCTCAGATCGCCCGCGCCGCCGCCTGGCCGACATAGAACGCCGCGAGCCCCAGCCCGACCTGCAGGAACAGATTGCCGAAGCCGTATAGCAGCTCGCGGTCGGAGAGGAGCTGGCCGCTCTCCGCGATGAAGGTCGAGAATGTCGTGAACGCGCCCATGAAGCCGACGAGGATGACGACCCGCGTTTCGGCGTCGAGCATCCCGCGCTCCTGGGCGGCGGTCCAAACGACCCCGAACGCGAGACAGCCGAGGGCGTTCACGACCAGCGTGCCCCAAGGGAACGCGGCGCCGAGCAACCGCTGAACGAACCCGCCGAGAGCGTATCGGGTCAGCGTGCCTGCGGCGCCTGCGAGAGCGATGGCCATCAGCTTGTACATGCGCGGACGCTAGTCCTTGACGGCCTCGGACTCGAGATCCGGGCTGTCTTCCCGCGCCGCGGGCCGCGCATCAAGCAACGCACGCACCCGGTCGGCGATGTCGTATATGGAGAAGGGCTTCTGCAGGAAATGGACCCCCGGATCGAGCGCGCCTTTCTTGGAGATGATGTCGGCGGTGTAGCCGGAGGTGAACAGGCAGGGCAGGTTCGGACGCCATGACCTGAGGCGCTCGGCCAACTCGCGACCGTCCATGCCCGGCATGACCACATCGGTCACAAGCAGGTCGATGGCGCCCTCGTGCTCCTCGGCTAACCGCAGCGCGTCGTCCGGCGTCTGGGCGGGGAGTACGCGATAGCCGAGCTTCTCGAGGACCGCGACGCCCGATCGCAGAATCGCGGGTTCGTCCTCGACGAAAAGGATCAACTCGCCCCCGCTCCGGGACGCGCGGGGCGAGGCCGGAGCAGGATCGGCGAGCGGTTCGACGGGATCCGTGCACTCCGGCAAATAGATGCGAAAGGTCGAGCCCTTGCCTTTGTCGCTGTCGACGCCGATGAACCCGCCGTTCTGCTTGACGATCCCGTAGACCGTGGCGAGCCCGAGCCCGGTGCCTTGGCCGAGGCCCTTGGTGGTGTAGAACGGATCGAAGATGTGCTCCTTGGTCTCCGCATCCATACCGCAGCCGCTGTCGCTGACGATGAGTGCGGCGAACCGCTCGGAGGCGCAGCCGGCGCTCACAGCGGGCTCGATCTCGTCGCCGGGCACGGCCGCCGTCTCGATCGTGATCCGTCCCGTCCCCTCGATGGCGTCGCGCGCATTCACGCACAAGTTCACGAGCACTTGGTCGAGCTGCGAGGGATCGATGCGGACGTTGGGCACGCCTGCTCCGGGACTCCACACCAGCGCGATGTCCTCACTGATGAGGCGCTCAAGCATGCGTGTCATGCCGGACACGGTCTCGTTCAGGTCCACGGGCCTGGGCGACGCCTCCTGTCTGCGAGCGAATCCGAGGAGCTGCCTGGTCAGCTCGGCGGAGCGGGTCGCCGCATCGTGGATCTCCTGCATGGCCTCCCGGTTCGGACTGACCGGGTCGGCTTCCTCGATCATCATCTCGACGCGGTTGAGGATGACATTGAGCATGTTGTTGAAGTCGTGCGCCACGCCCCCGGCGAGACGCCCGACCGCCTCGAGCTTCTGGGTCTGTTGGTGCTGTTCCTCGAGCTCGATTCGACGGGAAATGTCGCCCTTCGCCGCGACGTAATTGACCACGCCCCCTTGTGCATCCATAACCGGGGAAATCGTGACTTCCTCGGTATAGAGCGAGCCGTCCTTGCGGCGGTTGGTGATGCGTCCCGACCAGACGCGTCCGCTCCTGATCGTGTCCCAGAGGTCGCGATAGAACGCATCGTCGTGTACGCCGCTGCTGAGCATCTTTGGCGTCTTCCCGATCGCCTCGGCGCACGTATAGCCGGTCGTGCGCTCGAACGCGGCGTTCACGTATTCGATCACGCCGTCCGGATCGGTGATGATGATGACCTCGCCGGCTTGCTCGACGGCGGCGACCAACCGCTCCCGCTCCGCCTCGGCGCGTTTGCGGTCGGTGGTGTCTGCGACGAAGCCCTCGAGGCGATGCGCCCCGTCGTCGCCGCGCGACACCCATCGGCCCTGCTCCCAGACATACCGCTCACCGCCGTCTTTCGTGCGGATGCGGTACTCGAGGGTGAACGATCGGCCCTCCCGGACCGCCTCGGTCACGACGTCCAGGACGTGCTGCCGATCGTCAGGGTGGATCAAGTCGCCATACTGGATCCCGTCACCGTCCGTCAGCTCGTCGGCGCTATAGCCCGTCAGGGCCAAGCAGCCCTGGCTGACGAACTCCATCGGCCACCCGGGTTCGAACAGGCATCGGTATGCCATCCCGGGCAGGTTGCCCATCAGGACATTGAGCCGTCGTTCGCTCTCGCGCAAAGCCGACTCGGCTTGCCTACGCTCGGTCACATCCAGCACGGCGCCGGCGACCCCCACCAGGGCGCCGCTCGCATCGTAAACGGGAGACCCCGAGTAAAGTCCGACGACAGTGGAACCGTCCTTCCGGTTGCGCCAGATCTCCTCGTCCTTGAACGGCTTCCCCGCGGCAAGGTCCTGACAAGCGCGGGCGGCCCGTTCCGACACCTCCTCGAGCAGCAGGGGCAACCGGCGTCCGACGACCTCGTCCGCCGACCACCCGAACATCCGTTCGGCGGCTGGGTTCCATGTGAGCACGTTCCCGCACAGGTCCACGCTGAACTGGGCCACGGGGGACGACTCGAACAGGGCGCGATGGAACTCGGCGGTCCGACGCAGTTCGGCGGTGCGCACGGCGACGGCGCGTCGCAACGATGACCGCCAGAAGAGCACGCACGACACGGCGATCACCAACAACCCGACCATCGGCGCCGCGTACCACAGGGTCAGGAGCGCCGCCGAGGGGCCGTCCGTGGGAGCGGCGCCTATGGAGAATGCAGCAGCCGCAGCCGCGACCGGATTTGCTGATTGCGGCGCGGCGATTCCTCGCGGCGTCTGCTCAACGCCCCGAGCCTGGAGCCCCCCCTTGAGCAACTGCATCCTCTTCCCCGCCCTCGCCCTCATGGTTCGTCGTTGGGATCGATCGTCCTATTGTACAGCGTCTCGTTCCGATCCACACAGGCGACCGCCTGCACAGAAGCATTGGGGTTCCGCACCGTGATCGGCTCGTCCGCGGCGTAGTTCCGCATACGGCAGCCGACTACGCTGACCGTCAGGCGTTCGTCGCCTTGCACGAGCAGGAAGTCCTGCGATTCGCCCACCGACGTGAGCGCCGGGTTCTTGCCCGCGAAACACTCGACCGCCGTGATCGCGGTGTGGCCGCGGCCCTCCACGATGATCGGGTGGATGTCCTCGATCGGCGCCCCGGCGTTGGCGATGATGGAGCCCTGACTGATCTGCCAGTTGCGGTTGAACGCGTTGTCGCCCAGCTTGTGGATGCCGACGGCGACGCAGTCGAGGTTGAAGTTGGTCATCTGCCCGTAGGTCGCCGGACCGAGGTAGACCCCGCCCCACGTGCCGAAGGTGAACACGTCCATGAGCTGGGCGTTGTCCGTGTGGTCGATGATATAGGCGAAGGTCCGTTGCGCCATGACCGCGTCGATGATCGGCGTACTGTGTCCGCCGTCGATGAGACGCCGGTTCACGGGGTTCACGTGGCAGTGGAGGATGCGCGGGATGTCGTAGCACCGTTCGACGCGGATGAACGTGCCGCCCAGCGGGTAGCCGTAGCAGTGTTCGAAGAGGATCTGCTCACACGGCGCCTGGGGCGACGCGGCGAAGTCCATCGCGAAGTACTCGCCGAAAAACGTCAGACAAGACAGCGTGACGCCCTGGGCGCCCTTGGTCTGCGACACCTGGATCGTGGGCGGGTAGGCGATGATCGCGTCGGCGTCGGTCGCGGGCTGCTTGGGATACCAGAACTGGATGCCGCGCACCTGGGTCGCGCTCTCGACCGTGAGGAAGGGCTGCGACGCGTCCTCGATGGCGAACACGCTGCCGACGGGCTGCGGCTTGGAGGGATGGCGCGTGCCGCGGCCGACGGGTCCATGCACGCCGATGAGCGATGCGTTCTGCTTGAGCACGACGCCGCCGGCCACGGGGTAGGGCTCGTCGACAGGCTCGACGAAAAGCGCGGCGCCGCGCTCCGATGCCCAGTCGATTGCGCGCTGCAACGCCGCGGCGTTGGCGTCTGGCGCGTTCGACGGCAGCACGCCGAACTCCTGGATGGAGCGTCCCTTCGCGACGGCGTCGGAAGCCTCATGGGCATGGCATGAAAGCGCCGTCGTCATCGCGAGCATGAGCAAGCCGCCGCCGAGGAACCCGCCGCGACATGCGCCTAATCGTCGTTCAATCGATCCCATGGCAGAGCGCTCCTTCGCATGTTCGAATAGAGTGTTCAGTACGCACCAGTTGCGAGACCGCGAGGCACAACGTAGCATATTCGGGCCGGCTTCCGGAACCATCTCGTTGTCAGAAGCATCCCGGCGGTTCGACGCAGGCCGATGCGGCGGGGTAGGATTCCGACAAGCTCGCCGCAAGACCCGCGGGATACGCCCGTCGATGCGGCGCGACCAGGGAGCCGTCCGCCATGCCTCGACTGCTATGCGTTCTCATCAGCGCCCTCGCAACCGCAAGCCTGTCGGCCGAGGAGCCGGCGCCGATGGTGTCCTACACGCCGTTGTCCGACCACGCGGAGGCTATCGGACAACTCGAGCGCTACGACGGGGTCATGACCGTATCCGGAACGCTGGAGACGGAAGGCGGCGCGCTCTCCTTCGAGCTTCCGGAGACCATGCGCGCCTACGACGTGGTTCCGATCCGGTACCGGCTCCGGCTGGATGGCGACGTCGGGCGCACGGCGTTGGCGGCCACGGCGTTCGAGACGGACGCCCGCCGCGGCGGCCGCGACCTGTACGACCTGTCCTCGCCCGGCAACCTGGGGATCGCGATCGACTACTTGGGAAGCGTGTCGGCCGATCTGGAACCGTCCAAGATGTCGCCCGTCACCTCGCCGGACAGTCCGCCGAGCGAGTTCCCGCCGCTGCGCCGCGACGAGTTGACGCGCTCGGGCGTCATCCGGGAAGCCGAGGCGATCTGGTTCAAGTTCCGCGTGACGAACACCGGCGACACGATCCTGGATCCGGAAGGCATCGGCGCGTCATTCGCCTTTCCCGAGCTGCTCAAGCTCGACGACCAGGGGGAGGTCGAATGGACCGCCCAGACGGTCAACCACTACGAACGCCATCTCGAATATATCTATCCCGGCGAGTCCTTCGAATGCTGGGTGAACTTCTACTGCCCGCGCGTTCCAGAGCGGCAGCACGGGCTGTTCGCGGGGCGGTACGTCGTGCGGTTCAGCATGTGCTGCAAGTATCACCGCGAGTGGCATTGGGGCGTCAACATCTGGCACGGGATGCCGTTCGCGCGGCTGGAGTTCCCGATCACGGTGACGTCCGAGGGCAGCGACGCGCCCGTCGAGACTACGTTCGAGGTGACGAACGCCGAGGAGAAGATGCCGGGCTACCTGGCGGCGTTCGAGGAATTCATGACGTCGTTCCGGACGTACCCGGCGTCGTCGGACGGGCATGCGGAAGAAGGCGTGCTGTACATCCAGGTCGCGCCGTGGACGGAGCAGATCACACTGAAGCTGATCCACACGGCGCCGAAATCGATCCGGACGGTCCGGATCCCCGTGACGGTAACCGATGACACGCTGCGGATTCGCCCGAACCCGAACAACATCATGACGCTGACGACCCCGGAGGGCGATGCGCCGGCGTTCATCGCGCAGGAGATGCCGGGCATGCGTTCCGGCTTTCAGCTTGGACCGTATCCGGAGGTCCATCTGCGGGAGCGGATCCGGTTCCTCAAGGCGTGCGGCGTCAACCTGCTGGCGAACACCGCGGGAAGCTGGTGGTTGCCGGAGATGCAAGGATCCGAGCGGATCCATCTGCTCAGCGAGACGTACAAGTTCTTCTACGACGTGCTCGCGCGCGAGGAAGGGATGAAGTGCGTCGGCTGGAGCCTCTATCCGCCGTCCTCTGAGCAGTGGGTGCGGCACGCGGAGCGCATCCTCGGCAAGGAGCTGGACGTCGTCCCCGCGGACTCTGTGTACGGCCAGCACCAGGGCGTGGACCTGGGCGATCCGGCGATCCCCGAGGTGATCGCGGCGGCGACCCGGTTCAACTACGAGCGCTGGGGCGACCTGTGGTTCACGACGAAGGACGGCCGCGTCCCCGTCGATATCGAGGACACTTGGGGGTGGATGCGCGACGACATCAACGTGCGCTACATGCTTGGGCCGAAGGGCGTGGCGCGTTTCCGCGCGTGGGTCCGCGAGAAGTACGGCGACATCGCGGCAGTGAACGCCGCATGGGGATCGGACTACGCGGACTTCGACGCGATCGATCCGCAGTCCGACCAGGGCGTCGAGGGCGACGGCATGGACCACGGGCCGGTGTACAACCGTCCGGAGCACGTGTTCCACGACTGGAGCCCGGCGACGGAGGACTGGGACCGCTTCCGGACCACGCTACGGCTCGAGATCTACCGCGAGGCGCAGCGGTTGATGCGGGAGTTCCTGCCCGGGGCGTCGTTATGTCTGCGCACGGAGGGCGCCAACCTCGTGGTTCCAGGCGACCCCGAGGGCACGCCCCATGAACGGCACCTCTACTACTCGCAGCGACGCAACGCGATGGTCTACGACGTGGTGCGCGAGATGGACGTGCTCCATTTCTACAGCGACTACACGACGCTGCCCTACTCGGAGACGCACTGGCGCCGGTCGATGCGCGAGATGACGGATGCGGGGATCATCCCGGCGTTCCTGCCGCAGTTCGACCGCATGCGGGACGTCGTGCTGAATCCGCATTATGGCCGGGAGTACCAGGTGCACTACGGCCTGGATGCGCCGCAACGGGGCATGGTGATCCAGTCGTTGATCGCGGCGTACCCGTGGTGGAAGGCGACGTATGAGGAAGGCGGCGCGCCGGGGATCATCTGGTCCGACTACCTGTGCGACGGCTTTGCGACGGAGACGCAGGCCCGCGAGGCGAAGCTGCTCCGGAAGCATCTGCAACAGGCCGTCAACGCGGCGGAGTAGGCGCCTCCCATATTACAGATAGCCGAGCGACTCGAGGGCGTCCAGCATCTCCGGGTCGAGGGCGTCATCCGATACGGCCCCGGCGCTGGGAACGTACCAGACGTAGGCGGCGAGCTCCCGCGGCAGCACGGAGGGGTCGAACTGCTCGCTCAGCGCGACGAGGTCCAGGGGCAGGACGGCCTTCCCGTCCAAGCTGGCGGGCCGCATGTCGGCCCCGATGCGCACGCGATCGGCCGGCATCGGGCGCCCGTTCAACCGCGCGGTGATCGTGAGCGGCGCGTCCGGGTCGGCCCGCACGACCAAGTGGGCGTTGTTCGGCTCTCCCCCGCGCTCGATCCACTCGACCAGGCCGGGCGGGCAATCGGGACCCGGCGCCGTGGCCATGGTGAAGTGCAACCCGTCCTCCGCCATCTCGACCGAACCGTTGCGCGCGGGATAGCGCAGCCGCCAGGAGTCCAGCCCCGGTCCGTGGAGCGTGAACGTGACGTCGTTCGGATCGCGCAGGCTCCCCGTGACGAGGATATGCAGGCCCGCGCCGGACATCGCGACGATCCGGGAAGCGTAGCTCGCGAGTTCCGCGGCGGTCGGGGGCGCGCCGCGCAAGGGTCGCGGCCGACGTTCGCCGTCATCGACGGCGAGGTCGAACCATACGCGCGTGTCGGCGACCGCATCGCGGATGTACTTGTAGTCTTCGGTTCGGGCGGTGTACTGGTTGTGCTGTTCGAGGTAGAGCGAGGCATAGGCGGGACGCTCCTCCTCGATGTCGCCCTCGGCGATGAGGGTGCGCAATGAGACGCCCTGGAAGGACGGCGGCGCGGGGATCCCGGCCAGATCGAGGAGCGTCGGACCGAGGTCCATGAGCTGCGCCACGCCGTGCCGGGCGCCGCCGGCATGCGCGCCCCCGGGCAGCTTCAGGATGCACGGAATCCAGATCTGCTCATCGTACAGCGCCGTGCCGTGGCCCAGCCCTCCGTGCTCCCAGAACTCCTCGCCGTGGTCGGACAGGACCAGGATCAACGTGTCGTCATACAGATCGAGCGCCTTGAGCCGCTCGATCAACCGTCCGACCTGGGCGTCGGTGAACGCGATCTCGCCGTCATAGAGATCGACCGTGCGCGCGCGTTCGCCGGCCTCTCCCTCGCCCTGCGCCGCCTCGGACACGAACCGCGCGTCATACGGCGCGGGCGGGTCGTAGGGCGAATGCGGGCCCATGGCGTGCAGATAGAGGAACCAGGGCCGTCCCTGGGCGTGTTCGATGGCCGCGATGCCGGCGTCGATCACGTGCGCATCCTTGCCGGACTCGACGACCATGGCGTCGATGTCGCCGTATCGGGTGAAACCGGGACCGAACCCCCATTGCGGCAATACGCTCGGGTTGGCCACAAATGCATGCGTCTCGTAGCCGTCGTCGCGGAAGGCTTGGGCCAGGGTCGGCAGATCCTGACGCAGCAAGTCGGGCCGGTCCACCGCCCCATGCCCCTTGGGGTAGACGCTGGTGAACAACGTGCCGACGGCCGGCCGCGTCCACGAGGCCTGCGAAAACGTGTCGTGCAGAATCACGCCGTCGGCCGCGAGGGCGTCCATGTGCGGCGAGGTGGTGCGCGCGTACCCGTAGCATCCCAAGTGGTCGGGCCGCAGCGTATCGATCAGCACGACGAGCACGTTCGGCCGCTGCGTCGCGGTCGGCGTCAGCTCGCAGGCCGCGACCCACAGCGGCGAACCGGCGTCGAACACGACGCGGCAATCCGCCCCGGCATGGCCGGCAAGGTCCACGCGGACGTCCGACCACGCCATCCCCTCCGGGCCGGACAGGCGCTCCGCCAAGCGTCCGTCGCAATAGATGCGGACGGCAGGCGGCGATGACGCGATGCCGCGCGCGGCGTAGGACAACCGCAGCGCCCCGTTGTCCGGCACAGGGCCGACGTCGACGGCGTTCAGCCCCGGCGGCAGCATGCGGGCCTCGCGGTACTCCGTGTCGCGGGAGATGGACTGCAGCGGGAGCGACGAGAACGCGATCTCGTGGGCGTTCTGGTCGTCGGGGCGGCTCATAAGGCCTCCGCGAAGGGCGAGACCTCCCGCACAGATAGCGAGCACAAGCGTCAGGAACACGAGGATTAACGTCCAGCGTATGCGCGGGGACATGCCCGTCCTCCTTCGCAGGACCGGGCGCCGCGCGGACGCAAAGAACACCTCACCCAGATGATGGGCGGACGATGCGTGAAGGGCCGGCCTGCGAGATTCGCCACGTTTCGTACCGTATAGTTAGACACCAGAGAAGGCGATTTAGTTCCGCCGACCGCGCCGAAATGCCCGGCAGGCGACGCGGCTCCTGCGCATTGAGTGCATAATGCGCATTCTGTAGCCCATTGAAGGGCGGTTCGAGACCGGTCCCTGTCGCGAGAGCGCCGACGTCTCCCCATCCGTTCGCCCGATCGCTGTTGCGTCAAACACGCGTCGATTGCATTTGATAGTACGGCGGCGATCCTCTAACGTAAGGGAATCAACATGCCCTCAGGGCATCGACAACCTTGTGGAGGGAGACGAGGATGAGTGTGAAAGCAGTTGCTGAACGGGCGATGGAGCAAGGCGAAGGGATCCTGCGCTTGACGCCCACCTGGGTGCCGCGGTCGTTCTGCGTTCCCGGTCGGCGCATCAAGCTGCACCCGGACGACTATTACGCGCTGGGACTGAACCGGGGCGGCATCGACGAGCGCTGGTTCTCGTCGACCACGCCCGCCGACAACGGTCCGCTGACGAGTAAGAACGAAGGGCTCAGCCACGTTGTGTTCGAGGACGGCGGCAAGCAGGAGCTGTTCCTGTTGCGCGATGCGGTGGATGAACTCAAGGACCAACTGATCGGCAAGATCTGGGGCACGCATCGGTGCTGGCCGATGTACTCGAAGTTTTTCGACAACCAGGGCGCGCTGCCCTTCCACATCCACCACGATGATGCGCACGCGGCGCGCGTGAACGCCAAGGGCAAGCCGGAGGCGTACTACTTCCCGCCGCAGCTCAACAACCACGGCGGAGACTACCCGTATACGTTCTTCGGCCTGCGGCCGGGCGTGTCGAAGGAAGAGGTGCTGGACGCGCTGCGGGCGTTCACTAAGGGCGACAACCGGATCACGGAGTTGTCGGCGGCGTACAAGCTCGTGCCCGGCACGGGCTGGAACGTGCCGCCGGGCATACTGCACGCGCCGGGAAGCCTGTGCACCTACGAGCCGCAGAAGGCGTCGGATGTGTTCGCGATGTATGAGTCGGTCGTGCACGACCAGACGCTGGACGAGGAGCTGCTCTGGAAGGACACGCCGAAGGAAGAGCTCGGAAATCACGAGTACCTGCTGGACGTGATCGACTGGGAGGAGAACACCGACCCGTTGTTCGCGCAGAAGCACTTCATGAAGCCGGCGCCCGTGGAGCCGCTCGAGACGATGCGCGCGCAGGGCTACGAGGAGATGTGGATCGCGTACCTGGCCGACGACTTCAGCGCCAAGGAGCTGACGGTGCTTCCAGGGGCCACGGTCACGATCAAGGACGCCGGCGCCTACGGGATGTACGTGGTGCAGGGCCACGGCAAGCTGGGCGTGTGGGACATCGAGAGCCCTGCGCTCATACGCTACGGCCAGCTCACCTACGACGAGTATTTCGTGTCGGCGTCGGCGGCGAAGGCGGGCGTGACGATCTCGAACCCGAGCAAGTCGGACCCGATCGTGATCCTGAAGCACTTCGGTCCGTGCGACCATGCGAACATGCCGAAGCGCAAGGCGTAAGCGCGAAGGAGGCGAACGAACCATGGACGGCAACGTGAACAACTACCCGAAACTGCATAACGCAGCGTGGCCCGGACTGGTGGGCAAGGGCGACGGCGGCGAGCCGCCGATTCCGCTCGAGAAGATGCTGGACATGACCGCCGCGGCGGAGGTGAACGGCATCCGCTTCGACGGCGTGGATCTGTTCCTCACCGAGCCGCACACAAGCATCGACACCCCGCCCGACGGCGTGAAGGCGCTGGCGGACTCGGTGCAGTCGCGCGGACTGGGGATCGGGTCGCTGGTGGCCCCGGTCTGGCCCCCGACGGGCGGGTCGGCGGCGGATCCGGGCGAAGGGCGCAAGAAGTTCCTCGACCAGGTCAGGAAGGCTTGCGCCATCGGGAAGCAATTGCGAGAGCTGGGCATTCGCAAGACCGGCGGGATCCGGATCGACTCCTCGACGGACGTCGAGACTTGGGCCAAGGACCCCGAGGGCAACCAGAAGCGCATCGCGGAGACGTTTCGCCTCGCCTGCGACATCGCGGCGGACCACGGGGAGATCCTCGTGGCCGAGGGCGAGATCTGCTGGGGCGGGATGCACAGTTGCCGACGCATGGTCCAGTTGCTCGAGCTGACGGACCGTCCGGATGTGCTCGGCTTCCAGGCGGATATGGCGCACTCGATGCTGTTCCTCATGGGCTACAACGCCCCGGAGGATGCATTCCTGCCGGCCGACTTCGACTGGAGCGACACGGCGGCGCTGGACGCCGCCTACGCCAAGATGACGGCGGCGCTGCGCCCGTGGACCTACGATTTCCACGTGGCGCAGAACGATGGGTCGGTGTTCGGCTCCGGCAGCCATGACAAGACCGGGCGCCACTGCCTGCCGAAAGACCCGAACGGCAAGCTGGACATTCCGAAGTACGCGGGATACTGGCTTCGGGACAGCGCCGGCGCGATCACCAAGAAGTGCCGCCACATCTGCTGGGACGGCTGCATGTTCCCGAACGCGACGTTGACCAACCCGCAGACGTGGAACGACATCCTCGAAGCGATGATCGCCGTACGCGACGCGCACGGCTGGCGGGAGTAACCGCACGGTACAGGAACGCGGGTCGCGCCGCCGCGGAGCGATGCGGCCCGCTCGGAACAATGGGACGACGGGAGTAGAGACATGCCGAAACTGAGGATCGGGATGGTCGGATACGGGTTCATGGGGCGCGCCCATACGAACGCGTATCTGCGTGTTCCGCAGTTCTTCCCCGAGCTGAAGTATAAGCCCGTGCTGCAGGCCGCATGCGGGCGTGACAAGGACAATGTGAAGGCGTTCGCCGATCAGTGGGGCTACGCGTCGTGCGAGACCGACTGGCGCGCGCTGCTGGATCGCGACGACATCGACGCGGTGGACATCTGCGCGCCGAACAACATGCACAAGGAGATCGCGCTGGCGGCGGCGGCCAAAGGCAAGGCGATCCTCTGCGAGAAGCCGTTGTCGATGAATACGGCGGACGGCGAGGAGATGGTCGCGGCGGTTGAGAAGGCCGGCGTGGCCAACACCATCTGGTACAACTACCGTCGGGTTCCGGCGGTGACACTGGCGAAGCAGATCATCGATTCGGGGAAGCTGGGCAAGATCTTCCACTATCGCGCCAACTTCCTGCAGGATTGGTGCATCTCGCCCGACGTACCGCAGGGCGGGGCCTCGAACTGGCGCCTTGATGTTGCGACCGCGGGGTCGGGCGTGACCGGCGATCTGCTGGCGCATTGCATCGACACGGCGCTCTGGCTCAACGGCGGCATCGCTGACCTGAGCGCGATGACGGAGACCTTCATCAAGGAACGCAAGCATGCGACGACAGGCGAGATGGCGCCCGTCGGCATCGACGACGCCTGCGCGATGATGTGTCGCTTCAAGAACGGCTCGCTGGGTCTGTTCGAGTCGACGCGCTACGCCTGCGGCCACAAGGCGCTGTACACGTTCGAGATCAACGGCGCGGATGCGTCGATCCGGTGGGATCTGCACGACCTGCACCGGCTCGAGTTCTTCGACCACAACGACGAAAGCAGGCTGCGGGGCTGGCGTTCGATCCATGTGTCGGACCACGGCGGCGGTCACCCCTACATGGACCGCTATTGGGTGCCCGGGCTGCAGATCGGCTACGAGCATTCCTTCATCCACCACGCCGCGGAATTCATGAAGGCCCTGGAGCAGGGCGAGCCTTGCCATCCGACCTTCCGCGACGCGCTCGAAACAACCAAGGTATGCGACGCGCTGCTGCAGAGCGCGGCCGAACGGAAGTGGGTGGCCGTCAACTGACCGCCGACGGGGAACACGCCCTGGCGAGCCGGGACATTGGGCCCCGGCCCGCAGTCGCATAGGAACCATGACCGCCCGAGGGGCGGAAGGAACAATCACCGATGTTGCGTAAGAGATACGCCCTGGCAGGGCTGATTGCAGGGATGCTTTCGCTGCTCGCGCTCGGCGCGGCGGCGCAGGTCGATCCCAATATGGACGCCGTCGTCGCCAAAGCGCTGGCCGACCCGGCGTTTCGCGAATCAATCATAGCCGAGAGCCTCGAAGTCATTCATTCGGATGCGTCGTGGGGCGAGCGCTACCGCGCGGCGCGCATCCTCGGCGGCGCGGGCACGGAAGACTGCGTCGCGCCCCTTGCAGCGCTCCTCGCAGACCCGGACGCGGCGCCACTCGCACGCTACGCCTTGCAGCCGTTGCCCTATCCGTCGGTTGATGCGGCGTTCCGCGAAGCGCTCGCGAACTCGACCGGTGTGGAGCGACTGGGACTGATCGCGTCCATCCGGGATCGTCGCGACGCCGGCGCCGTGGATACGCTCGCAGGGCTGCTGGGCGACGCGGACCAGGAGATCGTCCTGGCCGCGGTGCGGGCGCTGGGGCAGATCGCCACGCCCGAGGCCGTTGCACAGATCGCGCCGCTGCTCGACGCAGACGACGCCGCGCTGCGCTATGCCGCGGCGGAAGGATGTCTGGCCGCAGCCGAACAACTCGCGGAAGCGGGACAGAAGGACGTCGCCGGCAAGCTGTACGCCAAGCTGCTCGCCCCTGGATGGGACGAACCGGTGCGGGCGGGGGCGTTCTCCGGCATGCTTCGCAACGATCCGGACAAGGCCCCGGATCTCGTGCTCGGAGCCCTGCGCGGCGACGATGCCCTCCTGAGCGCGATCGCGATCGCCTCGTTGGCGACGCTCGAAGGCGAGGGCGTGACCGAGCAGTTCGCGGCGCTTCTGCCGCAGGCCCCGGAGGCGCTGCAGGCGCCGTTGCTCGAGGCATTGGCCCAGCGGGACGACGCGCTGCCGCTGCCGGCGCTTCACGATATGCTGAACGTGGAGAATGAAGCCGTGCGGCTCGTCGCCCTGCGGATGCTCGGCGATGCCGGCGACGTCTCGACTGTCGCGCCGCTCTGCGACCTCCTTGGCCGCGCGTCGAGCCGCGATGAGACGCAGGCCATCCTCGAAACGCTCCGCCGTCTGCAAGGCGACGCAGTCAATGGGGCGCTCATCGAGGCGATGAAGGCGGCTCCGGAAGCGCAGCGGTCGGACCTGATCGCGGTGCTCGCGCAACGGCAGGCCTACGAGGCGTGGCCAGCGCTGATCGAGCAGGCCCAGGTAGAGGCGGTGCGCCCGGCCGCGTTCCGCGCGCTGGCGCAACTCGCGCGGCCCGACGACTTCGACACGTTGCTCGGCCTCCTGGTCGGGCTTCAGGGCGACGCGGGACGCTCCGACGCCGAAGAGGCGATCGCCGCACTGGGAAGACGGATCGCGTCGGAACGCGGCGGCCTGGTCATCACCAGCGCGCAGTACGGCGCGGCCCCCGACGGACCGTGGGCGGACGTGACTGAGAAGGTGGCGGCGCTGGTGAGCGAGGGCAGCTTGACCGTCGCGGCGACGAACGCCCAGTTCGGGGACCCCGCGCCGAATGTCGTGAAGACGCTCCGCGTAGCCTATGAGGCGGCAGGACAGGCGGGCCAGGCGGAAGTCGGCGAAAACCAGACGCTGACGTTGGTCGCGGACGCCCCGCCGACGGAAGCGACGGCCAAGGTGAAGGCCGCACTGGACCAAGCCGCGGACCCGCGGGTTGCGGCGTCGATGCTGCGCGTGCTGGGACGGCTCGCCACGTCGGAAGCGTTTGACGCGGTCGTCGCGCGCCTCGATGACGCCGACGCGGCGGTGCATGACGCGGCCGTGCGCGTGCTGGCCGACTGGCCCACCGTGCAAGCCGTAGACGTGCTGGCGAAGATCGCAGGCGAGACGGAACAGACGGCGCACCACGCGCTCGCGTTGCGAGGCTGCGTGCGGCTCCTGCGCTCGGGCGAGATTCCCGCCGTCGAGGCCTTGACCGTGTACGATCGCCTCAGCCAGGCGTCGCGGACCGTCGACGACCGCCGCACCCTCCTGGCCGGGCTGGCCGACGTGGCGCATCCCGCCGCGCTGTGGCCGGTGCGCGCGGCCCTCGAGTATCTCGACGACGTGGACGCCGAGGCCCAGCTCGCGCTGGACCGGATCCAGGAGGCGATCGGCGCGACCGAGGCGTTTGCGCCAATCTTCAACGGGGAATCGCTCGACGGCTGGTCGGGCGCCCCTGGTCTCTGGCGTGCGGAGAACGGCCGTATCATCGGCCAGACGCAGGCGGACGCGCCCCTCGAAGCGAACACGTTCCTCATCTGGGAAGGCGGTGAGCCGGGCGACTTCGAGGTGCGGTTCCGCTATCGCCTCGAGACGGAGGCGGTGAACAGCGGCCTTCAGATCCGTTCAGAACGGTTCGACGACTACCGGCTGCGCGGCTACCAGGCGGACATCGCCTCGGACGACTGGATCACGGGCATCTGCTACGAGGAAGGCGGACGCGGGGTCATGGCGCGGCGCGGCGAGATCGTAACGTACGGACCGGACGGGTCGCGCAACGCCAAACGCTTCGCTGAGGAAAACGAGCTTGGCGAGGCCATCCGCGCCCACGACTGGAACGACTACCACGTGGTCGCGTGGGGCAACCAGATCGTGACGCGGGTGAACGGCCGGATCACGCATGTCGTGATCGACGACGCCCCCGAGGCGCGCAGATCCGGCGTGATCGGCTTCCAGTTGCACGTCGGGCCGCCGATGCGGGTCGCGTTCCGCGATATCGAACTGCGTCAGTTGCCTCCGGCGCCGACGGAGGAGTAGGTTTGGGGACGGCATACGGACCGGTCGCAGCCGGATCCGCAATGACATGCTTTGACACCGAACGGCACATTGCCGGGAGCTGGATATGAGACAGAAAACGAGCATCAGCCGACGTTCGTTCCTGCAGCGGGCCGCTCTGACAGCGGGCGCGGTAGCAGCGGCGCCGTCGGCCCTCGCGCAGACGTCCGCGAATGAGCGCATCAACGTGGGCGCGATCGGAATCGGCGGTCGCGGCCGGTACATCCTTGGGGCATTCCTGCAATACCCCGACGTACGGATGGTCGCCGTGTGCGACGCGATCGGGGAGCGGCGCGCACGCGCGCAGGAAACCGTGAACAACCACTACGGCAACCAGGACTGCGCCGCGTACATCGATCCGCGCGAACTGCTGGCGCGGCCGGATATCGACGCGGTGATGATCGCGACCGGCGACAACAACCATTCGCTGATCTCGGTGCTGGCGGCGCGCGCCGGCAAGGACATCTTTTGCGAAAAGCCATTGAGCGTGACGATCGGCGAGAGCCGGGCGGTCGCGGACACGGTGCGCCGATTCGCCCGCGTGTTCCAGTGCGGCACGCAACGTCGCAACGTGTCGAACTTCGTGTTCGCCAGGGAGTTGGCGGTCTCGGGCAAGCTGGGCAACATCCACACGGTCTATGCCGAGAAGGCGTGGAAGCAGTCGGGCGTGCATTTCGAGGTCCTCGAACCGGAACCGGAGCCGCCGCGCGAGGTGATGGACTGGGACGTGTGGCTGGGCGCGGCGCTGTGGCGGCCGTTCAACATGAAGTACACTACGGGGTTCTGGCGTCGGCACGGCGACTTCTCCGGCGGCTCCATCACGGAATGGGGGTCGCACACCGTGGACCTGTGCCAATGGGCGCTGGGCGCCGATCACACCACGCCGGTCCGCTACGAGGTGACCAACGAGGACGGCGACGTGCGCGCAACGTACGCCGACGGCCGACAGCTCGTGATCACCACGGGCTTGCGCTTCGGTTCGTGCCCGGTCCGCTATGAAGGCGATGAGGGCTGGGTGGAAACGGGCGACTCCGGCGAGATCGAGGCGAACCCCCCGTCGCTCCTCGAGGGTCGGCACTTCTCCGGCGGCTACCCGAGCGACAACCATGTGCGGGAGTTCCTGAACTGCGTGAAGACGCGGCAACAGCCCCGCTCGACGGCGGAGGCGGCGCACCATTCGATCTCGACCTGCCACTGCGCCAACATCGCGGTGCGGCTGGGCCGGACGGTCGAGTACGACCCGGTGAAGGAGGAGTTCCCCGGCGACGACGCGGCGAACCGTCTGCGCACGCGCGCCTACCGCGAGCCCTGGGTGCTCTAGCGCCCCGCGCCGAGGACATTGACCCGGCGTGTCTGCCATGCATGGGTCTGCTGCACCGTGCGGCGGTTCCCCAAGGAGCCGCCGCACTTCGTTTGAGGGGTCGCCCAGCTTGTGATGCGGGCGACTCGCAGTGCAATGGCCGTTCCACACCGAGGAGAACCGCAATGCCAAGACGCAGCCAAGACGGACCCGAGTCCGACCGTACGCAGTCCTACACGCGGCGGGAGTTCGCCGCAGCCGCAGGAACCGCCGGCCTCGCCCTGGCTGCGCTCGGGGGCGCGCCGAAGGCTTGGGCGGCTGCGGAGGGCGACGCCGCCGCCCCCGCGCGGCAAGGCCCGATGAACGTCGTCATCATCACGACGGACGACAACGATGCGGAGGCGCTGGGCTGCTTCGGCTGTCCGCTTCCCGGCATCACCCCGCGGATGGATGCGCTGGCGGGCCAGGGCATGCGCTTCAACCACGCGCACACGGTCTCCCCCACCTGCCAGCCTACGCGGCTGTCGCTGATGACGGGGCGCTACCCCCAGACCAACGGAAACACGGGCCACGTGGATCCGCTGAAGCCGGGCGTACCGACGCTGGCCACGGAGCTGAAACGCGCGGGATACTACACGGCGATCGTCGGCAAACAGTCGAACTATCTCCCCAACGAAGCGTTCGACTGGGACCGCTACGGCGAGACGGCGGACGCGTGGGAGGATGACGACGGCTACTGGGGCATGTGGCGCAACCCGGAGGGCATGCACCGCGGCACGCTCGAGCTGATCGGCGAGGCGCGGGAACAGGGCAAGCCGTTCTTCCTGCACATGAACACTTCCGACCCGCACCGACCGTGGCCGGGCAGCGTGGACGAGGTGTGGCAACTCGAGATGTTCGAGAAGCAGTGGGGCGGGAAACGACCGAAGCCCCTGCGGCCCTACCCGAAGAACTACTCGCCGTGGGAAGTCCCTGTGCCGGCGTACCTGGCGGACCTGCCGGGCGTGCGCGTGGACGTCGCCCAGTACTACTCCGGGATGCACCAGGCCGATCTCGCCGTGGGTCGCGTGCTCGATGCGATCGATCAAACCGGCGAGGCCGACCGCACGATCGTGATCTGCTTCGGCGACCAGGGCGCGCCGTTCCCGGGGTCGAAACAGAACCTGTACGACGTGAGCACGCGGATCCCGCTGCTCATCCGCTGGCCGGGCGTTACGCCGGCGGGCGCGGTGACGGACCACACGATGGTCGAGGTGATCGACCTGATGCCCACGCTGCTGGAGGGGCTCGGGCTGCCGCTGCCCGAGGGCATGGACGGGCGCAGCATCCTGCCCGTGCTTCGCGGCGAACGGACGGCCGCGCGGGAGTACGTGCAGAAGTCGTACAACTACGCGCTGCCCGGCGTGCAGGCGTTCCCCATGCGCGCCGTGCAGAGCATGGACTACCTGTTCATCTGGAACGCGTGGCCCGGTGAACGCAACATCGACCCGGACATCCCCTTGGTGTACGACGGCCACATCGACCCGTTGACGGGGCTTTGCTGGAAATCCATGAAAGAGGCGGCGGAACGGGATCCGGAGCTGGCGAAGCGGGTGGAGTTCCTCAAGTACCGCGCGCCGGAGGAGTTCTACGACCTGCGCACGGACCCCTACTGCCTGACCAACCTCATCGACGCGCCCGAGCACAAGGCGCGGATTGACGCGATGCGGGACATGGTCGTGGCGCAGATGGAACGCACGGAGGACCCGTTGCTGGCCAAGTTCCACGGCACGGGGCCGATCCCGCCGGAGTGGCGCACGCTGAAACGCAGTTGAACCGCCACTGAGCCGACGCACGGGCGCGCGTCGTTCGTGCGTCGGCCCCCCCACACGAACAGGGGCCTTCGGCTGGACCCGACGCCGGTCGCTTGCCGCGGCGCTATGGACCGGTGAACGTTTCCGTTCGCTCGCCCCAGAGGTCCGCGATCCACTGGGCCGCACGGCGGAGCGCCGCGAAGGCCTCCCCCTTGTTCCGATACCGAGACGCAATCTCCTGGGCGCGGTTCAGCGAGACGCGGTAGGCCTCGATTCGAGGCTCCGTGAGCTCGCCGGCCTCTCGCATCGCCCGGACGCGTTCTGGATCCAGCAAGGGCGCAGGCTGACACCACGTGCGGTCCGCCGCGTAGATGCGCTGGATCTCCAACGCGTCCGCAACGGACTCAGCGGTCGCCGCGCTCCCGAACAGCGCGCGGCCAAGGAGGGTCCTGAACGCCTCGTCGGAGAGGTCGGGCATCCGGCAGTACGCGCGATAGGCGATTCGGTTAACCCGAACCGGCAGTTCGTCGTACGGCATCCGCCCTTCGTCCAGCCAGCCGAACCCGTAGGGGACACGCCGCTTCCCCACGATGTAGGCCTGGCCCTCCTCCGGCTCGGTCGGTACATAGGTGAAGACCTCCAGCGACGGGAGATAGCCCGTGCAGTTCTCCTCCACCGCCCTGCGAACCCCTTCGCGTATGTCCCGCGGACCGTGTCGTGCGACCGCCTCGTCCCACCAGATGGCGCCCCGCGCCTGGGCGATCAGGTCCGGATCCGGGTGCGCGCTGTGAGGCGTGAATACCAGCGCCCAGCGAGGGTCGAACGGCTCCCGCGCCGCAGCCACGCCGAGCCCGGGCACGTCGTTCCCTGTGAAGTAGTGTGGGTAGACGATGATGAACGCGTCCGGATTCATCGCCCACATCTCCTCGGAGATGGCCTTTACGAACCGAAACTCGTGCTCGTAGAACCGAGCCCCGCAGTCCTTGCAGTGGCATGCCGCGTAGTCGGATGACTCGATGAGCAGGCCGTCGGCGTTCGGGTAGAACTCGTGGATCATCTCGCGGGCATAGGCGAGCATGAAGGCCTGCGTGTCGGGACGGGCCGGGCACAGGTTGTAGCCCCAACTGTGGAAGCCGAACTTCGCGACCGTCTGACCGTCGGGCCCCGTCGCCCGCCATTCCGGCCGGGTCAGGGACATCCTGTTCACGCCGTCGTAGCCGAACGGGGTGAACCCCAGGAGCGCCTTGACGCCGCGCTCGTGGGCGTAGTCGATCAGCTCGCGAACGAAGTCCTCCTTCACATTCGCGTGGTCCCGGTTGTGCGCCCACGTCTCGGGGAAGGCCCGCGAGCGGAACGCCCCGCTCATGTACAGGATGACCGTGTTGCCGTCGTCCTCCCGGACGCAATCGATGATGTCCTTCCACGCGTCGAGTCCGTAGGTCGGCATACGCGTGAAGGTGAAGTAGTACCCCCGATGGGCGAGGACAGACGCGTCGCGCTCCTCGGCGGCTGCGCCGCCCTGGGTCAGCAAGGCGAGGCCGACAGATGCCAGCAAGACGCCGCCCATAGGGCAAGCTCCCAGCCCGTTCAAGACTCCGCCGCGCTCACGGCTGCGCATCCAGCGTCTCTTCGGTCAGCACGCCGCAGCCGACGCGGATGCGGTCGAGGTCGCCTTCGAAGGGCGTCACGAGGGCGATCTCGTTGCCGATGCGGATAAGCGGGTTGGTCGGGTTCCGCGGGAAGCCCCGCAGCGCGACCTCTTCCGTGCGTTGACCGTCGACGTACATCGTGACGAGACTGCCGTTGCGGAAGTCGGCGGCGACGTGATGCCATGCCCCGTCGGCGGGGACGATGCTGCGGGTACCCGCCGCCTCGCCGATGCCGTAGAGCGTGAAGAGCAGCTCGCCGCGATGATTCAGGCCGAAGCGGAACCCGCCATCCGTGCCGTAGCTGAAGATGCTTGCGCCGTACTGCTGTTCGCGCTGGCCGCTGTGGCGCACCCAGGACTGCACGTAGAACGGCGCGGTGAGGAAGTCGAGCGCGCGACCGGCGTCGGTCGTTTCCAGATGGGCGCCATGGGGCAGGCGAAGGAACGCGCCTTCTTCGGACGGACCGCCCGGCAACAGCTCCGGCGTTCCCGCCGCGGCGGAACGGAGCGCGACCTCGGGCTTGCCTGAAGCGGACCAGCCCGCGTCGTCGGCGCCGTCGAAAGTGAAAGCGATCCGTTCGCCTTCCTCGAAGTCGGGCGGGAACTTGCCCGCGGCGAGCGTCTCGGCGAATCGGGCGATGTCGGCGGTGGCCGCGCGCAAGCTCTTGCCGATGTGCTCGAGGTTGATGGGGCGGTTCGTGGCGCGCCACGCGGCCTCATACTCCTCCCAGAGCGCGACGTGGCGCCGCTCGAGTTCGGCGACGTCCCGCAAAGCCGCTTCCCTGTCGCCCGCCGCAATGGTCTGCCCCACGAGCGCCATGTCGGCCGCACAGGCGAGCATGCGCGCCGCCAGCCCGGCGACGTGCAGGTAGTCTTCGTTCCGCGTGACCTTCGCCTCGGCCAACAGGCGTTCAGCGGCCGTCGCCTCGCGCTTCAGGCGACGCCAATAGGCGACCGTGGCCTCGTCCGCGCCGTACATCGCCGCGGCTGTTTGCATGAGGTCGTCATGAAACACCCGCCGCGCTTGCGTGTTGCGACTCAGGTCGTCGCCCTGCGCACGGGCGAGTCGGCGGAGGGCGTCGGCCGTGTGCGGCGTCGTCGCACCGAAGTAACTGCGCGCGAAGGCGTCCGCGTAGGCGTCGAGCGGGAACCGCCGCGGGTTCCAGGAGACGGCGCCGCAGTAGACGAACCCGAACTGGTTCAGCTCGCTCAGGTTGGTTCCGGCGGCCCCGCGATAGCCGTCGCCCCAACTGCTGACGAAGTGGCCGATGGCGCCGAGTTCGGCCGCCTGCTCCGCGAGCACGGCCATGTTGTCGAATCCGGGCGGATAGACCGGATAGAGGTTGCACCAGTCCCACAGCCCCGACAACGCCATCACAGGGAAACCCATCTCGGCGAGCTTGTCGAACCCTTCGTATCGGTCCTTGGGGATGTAGTCCCAGAACATCATCACGATATCGCGGGGCAGCAGGTCGAGGACGCCGGGGTGGTTGAGCACGATGTCCGCGTACATGACCATCGTCTGCCCATGCGACTTCACGAGGTCGTTCATGCGGATGTAGTAGTCGGCGTAGACCTGCTCGATGCCGCGCTCGGCGATGGCCTCCTTCGAGCGGCCGGACCCGACTTCCTGGCTTTCGTCGAGACCGCAGTGGAAGTAGGTCGCCCCGAAAGCCGGCGCGATCTCATTCACCATGTTGCGGATCAGCTCGAACGACTCGTCGCACGTGGGGCAGATCGCCGAACCGCCATGGCCGGTCTCGGAAAGCGGATGGTAGCGCTCGTGCCGGAGCGTCATCTCCATATGGGCAAGCAGCTCGACCACCGGCACGACCTCGACGTAGTAGTCGCGGGCGTAGGCGACCAGCTCGCGGATCTCGTCGAAGGTGAACCGGTCATAGTCCGTACTGATCTCCGGATCGAACGCGTACACGAAGTGGTCAGGCTCGATGAACCACATGTAGGTGTTCATCTTGTACTTGGCGGCCGTGCGGATGCTCCGCTTGAGGTCGTCCATCGTCGGCAACTGGTCGCGACCGAAGTCCTCGTGCGGGCCGCGCGTGGCGAGGGCGGGCCAGTCGCGCACGTGCACGCAGGGGATATCGATCAGGCCGGCCGCGCGGGCGTTCTCGACAAGTTGCATGAACGTCATCATGCCGTAGAACAGACCGCGTTCGGACGGCGAGGCGATCGTGACGAGAGACGGCGCGACACGAAGCGCGTACCCTTCCTCCGGCAGATCCGCATCGACGGTCGGCGGCGGCGGAAGCCGTTTGCCGCTGCCCAGGACCAGGCTGAAGCCGGAGGCGTTCGGCGATACCTGCATGACCTCGGGCTCGGCGCCCAGCGCGCGCAGGGTGTCGTCGATGCGTGCGCGCAGGCGATCGGCGGGGACGTCGGCCGGCGCGGCGAAGGCGACAACGGCGTTCTTTGGGGGCTCGAAGCGGCCGCCCTCCAGCGCGACCTGCTGCGGACGCGGCAGGAGCGCGGCAATCGCCGGGTCGCTCCACACGCGAGGCGGCAGCGTCGGGTTCGGCGGCCAATCGAAGTCCACGGGCTGGTCGAGCAGGTCCGGGTTCTCCGTGAGCCGCTGCGCCCACGTATGCCGGACCGGCGCGAGGCCTTCCGTGCGTTCGAGCTTCACGATCGAGCGTGCGGGCTTCCGTTCGCGGGGCAGCTCCGCCACGATGCCGCCGGGTTCGGCCAGCGCGCGCCAAGCCCGTCCAAAGTCATTGAGCTGGAGATCGGCGTCGAGCGGCCCGTACACATCGCCGCCGGGCAGATCCGACAGGAACCACATCATGAAGCCGGAGGCGTGACCGACGAGCCGTCGCACGAACTCGATCGTCCCCTCACGCGTCTCGACGGGATCGTTCACGACGTGTCCCATCTCTTCGACGACGACCGGCTTGCCGGCGTACATGAAGCGCGTGTTGAGAACGGCGTGGTTGTACGCCCGCTCGGGGACGCCCTGCCCCGCGACGTGGTCCTCGGGGTTCGAGTAATGGTGCGTCGTGACGTAGTCGAGGAAATCGAGCTCCGTGCAGGCGATTCCCGCCGTGTAGCGGGCGGCGCCCATCCAGTTCACGCCGGGCTGATGCGGATGAAACCCGCAGGTGACCATGTGGCGGCCGTCTTCCATCCGGATCGCGTCGACCTCGTTCCTCAGGAAGCGATAGGTGACCGTTTCCTTGAAGCTGATGTAGTCGGCGATCATCGCCTGCGGCATGGTGTAGGCGTCGTCTTCAAACTCGATCCGCGGCTGCGGCGCGGCGTCGATCGCGGGGTAGTCGGTCCCCCACGCAGTGTTCATGGCGCCGACGTCGCCGTGGACCCGCGCGAGCCAGGCGTGCCACGCGGGCAGCCCCCAGCGGTCGTTCAGCAGGTAGTCGTGCTCGGGCCCCTGCCCCGCGCCCCAGTTTCCGCCAGGCATGTAGAACTCGACCGCGAGGTTGTACGACAGCAACGCCGGCTCGTTGCGGTAGCGCCGGGCGACCTGGCGCCAGAACCCGCGGAGCACGCGATGCGCGCAGGGTGCGTCTGGTCCCGCCTCCGGTCGACCGAGGAACGTGCCGCCCTCGTGCCACCAGTCCAACGAGTGCATCCCCCATTCCGCCAGCGTCAGCGAGACGTAGACCCCCGTCTCCCGCGCCGTGGCGAACAGGAAGTCGAGGCGGTCGAACAGCGGCGGGGTCATGTCCGCGATGCGGGCGCCGTCGGTCGGCTGCGGGTCCGGCAGCACCTCGGCGGAAGGCAGGAACACCTTCAGCACGTTCATGTTCGCTTCGCGCGCGCCGCGGAACGCGCGTTGAATGGCCTCTGGGTCCCAGTCTTCCTGCACAAGCACATGCAGCCCCTGGTTGAGCGGACCGGGGTGGTTGAACACCAGGTTGCAGCCGAACGGGATGAACCGCTCGCCGGTCGCGGCGACCTCGAAGTTCCATCCGTCCTGGGCTACGCGGATGAAGTCGTCCGGGCCGATCCCCGACGTCGGCGTCCCCGCCATGGCCATGATCCCCATCGTCGTCGCGAACGCGAACATGGAAGCCTCCCCCCTCTCGGGTTGCGGACGCCCTGCGCCCGGTTGCGCCTCCATGGTACCGCCTCGGCCGGACGGGAGCAACGCGAAGAGGCGGCGCGGCGTGT
The DNA here is from genome assembly GCA_002422525.1 of Candidatus Hydrogenedentes bacterium UBA6118. Classification (GTDB taxonomy): domain Bacteria; phylum Hydrogenedentota; class Hydrogenedentia; order Hydrogenedentales; family SLHB01; genus UBA6118. The sequence continues at coordinate 43,467 of DIWA01000075.1, read as the reverse complement.
CGTCCGGATGACGCCGGCACCCTCAGAGTCCGACCGGGTCCGCGAACGCGCGCCAACCCGCCGAGGCGTGTCGTTCGCTGCGTGTCAAGCCGTTTGCCGATCGTACCGGAGGGGGTATTGTCGCGCCATTTGCGATCTTACCAGGCATAGGGCGTTGATGCGCTCGTAGGGCGGTTGGGCGAGACCGGAGCGCACTGGATCAACGCGGCTTCGTCCTTCGGCGGCATGCTGTTGATTGGGTTGATCGACAACCTGATCCCGGCTGCGGGGAATCCCCACAAGGTCCACTCCGAAGCGGAAACCCGGCCGTTGCACGATCCCTCCGCGCCCGCCCCGGATTTCGAGTCCCTGTCGGAGTCGGATCTGGAATCGCCGGACACGCACGACCACCGCCCGCACCCGAAGCTCTTGCGCATGGGTCTGTTCACCGCGCTCGCCATCGGCATCCACAACTTCCCGGAGGGATTGGCGACGTTCCTCGCGGCGCTGGAGGATCCCCACCTGGGTCTGGCTATCGCCGTGGCGATCGCCCTGCACAACATACCCGAAGGGATCAGCGTCTCCGTCCCTATCTACTACGCCACCGGCAGCCGAAGGAAGGCCTTCTTCTATTCGGCCGTCAGCGGATTGGCGGAACCCGTCGGCGCCGCCATCGCATACGTCGCGCTCCTGTTCTTCTTCAGGGGCGCCAGCGGGGGGATTCCTCAGGAGGTCATGGGGGTGCTTTTCGGCGGCGTGGCGGGCATCATGGTGTATATCAGCCTGGACCAACTGCTTCCCACGAGCCGGGCCTACAGTAAAGGGCACGAGAGCCTTCTCGGACTGGCCTCCGGCATGCTGGTGATGGCGCTCAGCCTGCTCCTCATGAAATAGGGGCGATTCCGGGGCGATTCGTGAATCGCCCCTACGTGCGGGGTCGGGCGAATACGGGCGGTTGGTGAATCGCCCCTACGTGCGGCACGGGGTCGCACCGAACGCGGCCCATACAAAAGGAAGACTCTCATGCGTTGGACACCGCTCACCGTTGTCTCAGGCGTAGCATTGGGCGTGGCGCAGGCCGCCGTTGCCGTGGAGGCGCTTCCCGGCATGGACGAGTACACTATCACGTACTGGTGGGGACCCCGTGCCGAGGAGACCACGCCGGCACGATATGACGAGATCGTCGCCGCGGGGTTCACCCTCGCCTGCCCTCCTGTATCGAGCGAACCGGGCCAGTATCATCCCTACTTCAGCAAGGAGCAGAATCTTCGTATCCTCGCCGAGTGCGAACGCACGGGGATCAAGGCCATCATCGCCGACGAGCGGATGATCAAGGCTTACTGGCGCGAGGAAGGCTGGGAGGAACTCGTGACGGGCATCGTGGCCGACTACCGCGCCCATCCCGCCCTCGCCGGATACTACATCATCGACGAGCCCAACGCCGACGCGTTCCCCAAGCTGGCGGCCATCCAGGCGCTCATTCGGCAGGCCGATCCCGAGCACTACGGCTACATCAACCTCTTCCCCAACTACGCATCGCCCGAAATGCTGAAGGCGAAAGACTACCGCGACTACGTGGAGCGCTACATCGAGGAGGTGAAGCCGCCCTTCATCTGCTACGACAACTACCATCTGCTCGACCCCGACATCGTCAGAGGCGACGCCGCATTCGCGTCCGAAGAGGAGCGACGGCTCTACGACATCGCCCACGCGACGGGTCCCCGCGAGGCGCTCTTTCTTGAGAACCTTGAGATAGTGCGCGACGCGGCCGAGCAGCACGGCTTGCCCTTCATGGTCATCGTCCTTCTCGTGCCTCACGGCCCGTACCGCCAGCCCAATGAGGCGGAACTGCGATGGGAGGCGTTCCACTGCCTGGCGAACGGCGCCTCCGGCGTCTCCTACTTCAGCTATTGGTCGCCCCCCTACGAGGAGACGTGGAGGTTCCGCGACAGCGCGTTCTCCTTCGCGGGGGAACGGACCGAGCTGTACGACACCGTGGCCAAGGTGAACAGGGACCTGAAGACCTACGGCAATGCGCTCTTGGGAAAAGCGCTGCTCCAGGCGCTCTCGCTCAGCTCGGAACAGCCCACGTTCGATGTCTCCGGGGCAGGCCAGATTGCGGGAGGACCGGCCACCCTAGGCGTTTTCGAGGACGGGTACATCCTGGCCGCGAACCGCAGCTACTACGACGCCGCGACCGTCGCCCTCACGCTCGAAAAAGGGCGGCAGGCGTTCCGCGTTTCCCCCGAGACCGGGCAGGAACAAGCCTTGACGACAGGCGAAGTCGTGTTGGCTCCGGGCGACGCCGTGCTGATTCGGGTCCTGGACCCCGGCAGCGGCGATTCGTGAACCTGGGGCGGGGGCGGTTCCGGGGCGATTCGTGAATGGGGCGATTCGTGAATCGCCCCTACGGTGTGGCGTCGGGCGAATGCGGGCGAGTCGTCAATCGGCGGTGCGGTACGGGGTCGAGCGAATACGGGCGGTTGGTGAATCGCCCATGCGGGACGGGGTCGGGCGGAATGCGGGCGGTTCGTAACAACCGTTCGTACGCGCGACTGTAGGGGCGATTCACGAATCGCCCCCCGACGCCCCCCGACGCCCGGCGGACAGGGCGCGCCGGGATGGCGGAAAAGGCAAGGTTGATTTGCGCGGGCCCATCCGGCAGGCTGATCTGAGACAGACCGGCGCGACGGCCGACGAAAGGAAACCCCAGCATGGCAAAGCGCAGGACCCCCGCTGACAGGGAGCGCCCGATCGAGTCGTATGAGCACAAGGACAAGCAGCGTCCGAACAACCCGCCCGTGGGACTGGTCACGCCCGATACCGACCCGGACGCCGGCGCGAAGAAGACCTACGCCTACGACCCGCACCTCGATCCGCAGCTCCAGTGGGCGGGCAAGGCCGAGCACACCGCGTTCGACGTCCCCACCGTTTCGCTCCATGTCCACGAGCGCATCGACCCGCGCACCATCATCGAGGCGGTGAGGGTAGTGAATAGTGGACAGGGGATAGTGGATAGTGCGCAGTTGCAGTTGCCCCTGTTTGAGGTTGAGCGGGCGGAGCCCCTGCGCGAGGCCATCGATTTCTACCGCCACGCCCACGGCTGGAGCAACCGGCTCGTGGCGGGCGACAGCCTGCTGGTGATGAACTCGCTGATCGAGAAGGAAGGCATGGCCGGCAAGGTGCAGATGGTCTACCTCGACCCGCCCTACGGCATCCGCTATGGCTCGAACTTCCAGCCCTTCGTCAACAAGCGCGACGTGAAGGATGGCAAGGACGAGGACCTCACCGCCGAACCCGAGCAGATCCGCGCCTTCCGCGACACTTGGGAGCTCGGCATCCACTCCTACCTCACCTACCTGCGCGACCGCCTGCTCCTGGCGCGGGAACTCCTGACCGAGAGCGGCAGCATCTTCGTGCAGATCGGAGATGAGAACGTTCACCTTGTCCGGAACCTGATGGACGAGGTCTTCGGGCCAGGCGGGTTCTGTGCACAGATTGCATTTCGGACGTCGGTGCCCCTCACATCGGCCGGGCTGGCCGGCGTGGCTGACTATCTGTTGTGGTACGCCAAGAACAGTGCATCCATCAAGTACCGCAACGTCTTTGCGTCGCGGACAGTCGGCGAGGGGACGGTGTTCACCTCAGTACAACTCCCCGACGGTACGCGAAGACCGATGAGTTCTGAAGAGAGGGCTGAGCCCAAGCTGCTCCCGAAAGGAGCCCGCGTCTTTGGCACGGACAATCTCGTGTCGAGTGGCTACACGCCAACCTGCATATTTCCAGTAGAGTTCGAAGGCAGAGTTTTCTACCCGACCTCTGCAAAGAGCTGGAAGACAAATCAGACCGGTATTGAAGCCCTAAAGAAGGCCGATAGGCTATCTGCATCGGGGAAGACCCTTCGCTACCTGACGTTCGTTGATGACTACCCCGTGATGAAGCTCTCCAACCTCTGGATGGACACCAAGGGTGAGTCTGACAAGACGTACGTTGTGCAGACGAGCGCGAAGATCATCGAACGCTGCCTCCTGATGACCACCGACCCCGGCGACCTGGTCTTCGACCCGACTTGCGGGAGCGGCACCACCGCCTATGTCGCCGAGCAATGGGGGCGGCGCTGGATCACCTGCGACACGTCGCGCGTGGCGCTGACGCTGGCGAGGCAGCGCTTGATGACGGCGGCGTTCGACTATTACGAGCTGGCGCACCCGAGCGAGGGCGTCGGCAGCGGCTTCAGGTACAAGACCGTGCCGCACGTCACGCTCAAGTCCATCGCGAACAACCCGGACATCCGCGAGGGCATGACGCGGGAGCAGATCGACGCGGCCATCGCACGGCACGCGCCCCAGGAGACCCTCTACGACCAGCCGTTCGTGGATCGGGCGAAGACGCGCGTCAGCGGTCCGTTCACGGTGGAGGCCGTGCCCGCCCCGGCGGTGAAATCAGTGGATGAGATAGTGGACAGTGGACAGGGGAAAGTGAATACAACGGACGAACTGTCCACTATGCACCATGCACTATCCACTGCTCGTAGCGGCGAGACGCTGCGGCAGAGCGAGTGGCGCGATGAACTGCTGCGCACCGGGATCCGCGGCAAGGCGGGGCAGCGTATCCGCTTCGCGCGGCTCGAGCCGCTGCCGGGCTGCCGCTGGCTGCACGCCGATGGGGAGTCGCGCACCAACGACGACGGCGCCGACCGCGTGCGGGAAACCGGCCCGGCGAGCGAGGCGCAGCGCATCGTTGTCTCGTTCGGTCCGGAGCATGCCCCCCTGGAGCAGCGCCAGGTGGAGCAGGCTTGGGAAGAGGCCCGCACGCTGGCGCCGCGGCCGAAGATTCTGCTCTTCGCGGCGTTCCAGTTCGACCCCGAGGCGGCGAAGGACATCGACGAACTGACGCCCGAGAAGGCGGGGATGCAGTTGCTCAAGGTGCAGATGAACGCCGACATGCTGACCGACGACCTCAAGAAGAAACGCGCCGGAAATGAGAGCTTCTGGCTGATCGGGCAGCCGGACGTGGTAGTGGATTGTGAAGAGTGGATAGTGGATAGCAGGGGGGAGGCGTTGGCGCACTATGGCGTTGTTGAAAAGCTATCGGGAGTTGATAGTCTGGCCGGAATCAATGGTCTTGGCCAAGACAGTTTATCGGTGTTCATCGCAATTGCCCAAAGAAGAGACCTATGGGCTGCGGTCGCAACTGACAAGAGCGGCGGTGTCGATTCCGGCCAACGTCGCAGAGGGCCAAGCGCGGCACGGGACGGGGGAATTCCTGCACTTCCTGGGCATCGCGCGGGGTTCCCTGGCCGAATTGGAGACGCTGGTGATTTTATGCGGGAACTTGGGCTTCTTTCCGAAAGAGCGCGTCGCGAGCGTGTTGAACGATTGCGGGGAGACCGGGAAATTGCTGACCGGGCTCGTCAAATCGTTGCGTCGTTGACCGGAGGACTATCCACTGTCCACTATTCCCAAGTCACCATCCAAGGCTTCGACTACTATAACACCAAGACCGGCGGCATCGAGTCGGGCGGCGAGGACAAGATCGCCGTATGGTTGCTGGACACCGACTACGATGGGCGCAGCCTGTATCCGCGCCAGGTGTTCTTCCCGATGGCCGGAGCGAAGGAAGGCTGGGCCCGGCTGGCGAGGAACCTGAAGGCCGAGATCGACGAGGAGCGGATCGAGGCCTATCGCGGCACGACGTCGCTGCCCTTCGCGCCGGGCGACCGCCGGCGCATCGCGGTGAAGATCGTGGACGACCGGGGCATCGAGAGTCTGAAAGTGATCAGCTTGGATGCTGTTTCGTTGAGGTGAATCATGGTTCTGCGTGTCGATATACACCCCGAATTCTACTCCTGGGCGTACGAGCGCGCGCGGCTTGATCCGGCGGCCCTGTACTCCCGCTTCAAGAGTCTGCCAGATTGGGAAAGCGGCGCCAAAAGGCCGACGCTGAAGCAACTGGAGGCCTTTGCCAATGCGACGCATACGCCCATCGGCTATTTCTTCCTGCCGGAACCTCCCCACGAGGAGATCCCCATACCGGATCTGCGAACCATGCGAAACCAGGGGATCAGCCATCCGAGCCCTGATCTGTTGGACACGCTCTATGCGATGCAGCGGCGGCAGGCATGGCTCCGCGAGGAGTTGATCGAGTGTGAAGCCGATTCCTTGGACTTCGTCGCCAGCGCCCGCGTTTCGGACGACCCCCAGGGGGTCGGACTGGAAATGCGGCGGATGGTCGGACTGGTCGACGGCTGGGCGGCGGCGGTTCGCACTTGGCGCGAGGCGATCGGCGAGCTGCGGCGGTCGATCGAAGAGCTGGGTGTAATGGCGGTTATCAACGGCGTAGTGGGGAACAACACGCATCGCAGACTGGACGTTGAGGAGTTCCGAGGATTTGCGCTGAGTGATGAGTTCGCGCCACTGGTGTTCGTCAATGGGGCAGACGCGAAATCGGCGCAGATGTTCACACTGGTTCACGAACTTGCGCACATCTGGCTGGGTGAGAGCGCATTGACCGATACCGGATTGACTACCCGGCCATCGCAGGAGATCGAGTCGTGGTGCGATCGAGCGGCTGCTGAGTTCCTCGTGCCGGCGGAGGAGTTGAGAGCGTGTTGGCGCGAGGTGCGGCATGAAGGGGCGCCGTTCGAGATCATCGCTCGACGGTTCAAAGTCAGCCCGATCGTGGCTGGCCGTCGCGCGATGGATCTGCGCCTCGTGAGCAGCGAGGCGTTCTTCAGCTTCTACAAGGATTACAGCGCACGAGAGCGGAGCCTGCGTTCGGATCCCGGTGGCGGCGATTTCTACAACAACCAGAACACGCGCGTGGGCGAGCGGTTTGCCACTCAGGTCATCCTTGCTGCAAAGAGCGGTCGGGTGAGTTTCCAGGAGGCCTATGATCTGACAGGGCTGCACGGCGGGGCATTTCAGGAATACGCGAATCGATTGGGGGTGACTCTGCCATGAGTTCGGATCGCCCCTATGTATTGGACTCGGACGTGTTTATCGCGGCGAAGAACAGTTACTACGCCTTCGCGATCTGTCCGGGGTTCTGGGACAGTCTGATTCATCACCACGGCGCGGGGGATGTTTGCAGCATCGATCGGGTCAGGGGTGAGCTGCTTGCCGGACGCAAGACCGAAGACCTCGTGCTATGGGTCAAGGAGAAATTGCCGCCGGCGTTCTTCCTGGGTACGGATGAGAAAGCCGTGACCGATGCTTACGGGCAAGTGATGCTCTGGGTGCAGCGCAACACGCAGTATTTCGACCAGGCCAAGGCCAAGTTCGCAACCGAAGCGGACGGCTGGCTTGTGGCGTACGCCATGGTTCATGGCGTGACGGTGATCACGAACGAGCAGCCGCGTCCTGAATCACGGAACCGCATTCTGCTTCCCGATGTGTGTAGTCAGTTCAATGTGATCTATCGGGACACCTTTGCAATGCTTCACGAACTCGCGGTTCGCTACGAATGGAGAGGGGCGACCTGATGCCGCGCACCACCATCGACCGCCTGATCATCAATTCGCCCTACGAAGAGCCGGCGCAACACTGGCGGTATGACCGCGAAACGCGCCTGTTCGACTTGGAGGCGGGGCGTCGTCCGGCGGGCTATGTGGTGGCCTCGGGCGACTCGAAGGCCTTCGACGATCCGGGCGTTTTCGTGGAGATCCCGCTGGTCAACCAGATCCGGCCGCGCGTGGCGGCCTGGCGCGAGGCGGGGTATCCGGGCGTGACGGCGATCACCAAACGGCTGCTGGACCACTGGCGCGATCCCGAAGGGTTCGAGGCGCGGCGGTTCTTCTTCTGCCAGTTGGAGGCGATCGAGACGCTGATCTGGCTGACCGAGGCCCCGGCCGCGGAGCGCGTGGGCATCGCCATTCCCGGCGACGGCGGAGACTTCGCGCGGCAGTGCTGCAAGATGGCGACCGGTTCGGGAAAGACGATCGTCATGGCGATGCTGGTCGCCTGGCAGATTCTCAACAAGGTCGCCGCGCCGCAAGATCCGCGGTTTTCCAGGCGCGTGCTGGTCATCGCACCGGGGTTGACCGTCAAGAGCCGGCTGGCGGTGCTGGAGCCTTCCGCGCAGGACAACTATTACGACGCGTTCGACATTGTGCCGTCGGCGTTGCTGGACAAACTGCGCCAGGGCAAGGTGCTGGTGCGCAACTGGCATGCGTTGGCCTGGGACAGCGAGGAGCAGATCAAGAAGCGGCGCGGCGTGGACAAACGCGGCGCCAAGAGCGACGAGGCCTACACCCGCGACGTGCTGGGCGAGATGGCGAACGCCCGCAACCTGCTGGTGATCAACGACGAGGCGCACCATGCCTGGCGGGTGAACTGGAACGCCGAGGGCAAGTACATGCGCTCGCGGGACCTGAAGGACAGCGCCCAGGAGGCCACGGTGTGGATCGGCGGGTTGGACCGATTGCACCGTTCGCGGGGCATCCTGCGCTGTTTCGACTTCTCCGCGACACCCTTCACGCCTTCGGGAAAGAAGAGCAGCGAGGAAGCGCTGTTTGGCTGGATCGTGAGCGATTTCGGACTGAACGACGCCATCGAGTCGGGGCTGGTGAAGACGCCGCGCGTGGTGGTGCGCGACGATGCCGTGCCCGACGCGAAAACCTACAAGTCGCGCCTGTACCACATCTACAACGACCCGGAGGTCAAGGATGACCTGAACCGGCGGGCGCAACCGGAGGAGCCGCTGCCCGACTTGGTCGTCAACGCCTACTACCTGCTGGGCTATGACTGGCGCGAGGCGTGGAAGGCTTGGCGGGAGGCCGGACACCTTACCCCGCCGGTGATGATCACGGTGGCGAACCGCACCGAGACGGCGGCGCGGGTGAAGCACGCCTTCGACACCGAGCGGATTCGCATCCCCGAGCTGTGCAACCCGGAGCGGGTGCTGCACATCGACTCGAAGGTGCTCGACCAGGCCGAGGCCAAAGAAGAAGCCGCCGAGGCGCTGGAAGCCGCGAACGAGAATGGCGACGACGGGGAGGACCAGGGACCGGTCGAACGCAAGCTGACCAAGGAAGAGCAGGCGGAACGGCTGCGGCGGACCGTGGACACGGTGGGCAAGGTCGGCCAGCCGGGGGAGCGGATTCAGAAGGTGATCTCGGTTGGGATGCTCTCTGAAGGCTGGGATGCCAAGACCGTGACCCACATCATGGGGCTGCGCGCTTTCTCGTCGCAGCTCCTGTGCGAGCAGGTCGTGGGACGCGGGCTGCGGCGCACCTCCTACGAAGTGAACCCGGAGACCGGCCGGTTTGAGGCGGAGTATGTCAACATCTTCGGCGTGCCGTTCACCTTTCTGCCCCACGAAGGCGGCGAGGACGGGCCGCCGCCGCCGCCTACGCCGAAGACCGCCGTCGAGCCGGACCCGGCCAAGGCCGAGTTCGAGATCCGTTGGCCCAACGTGGTTCGCATTGACCGCGTGTTCCAACCGACGCTGACACTGGACCGGGCGAAGGCGCACCGCCTGGAACTCGAGGCGGCGCAGACCGCGCAGGTGGCGGAGCTGGCCCCGATTCTGGAGGGCAAGCCCGACGTGACGAAGATAAACCGAATAGAGCTGGAGAAGTTGGCGCGGGAGTTTCGCACGCAACGCATCATCTTCGAAGCGGCGCGGGATGTCTTCGATCAGATGAAGCGCACCTGGCAGGGCAGCCGCGAGGTGCTGCTGGCGCAACTGGTGCGTATCGTCGAGGAATTCATTCAGTCAGACAGGATCGCCATCTCGCCGCCGCTCTTCTATCAGGACCAGTTGCGGCGGCGGCTCGTCATAACGCTCAACATGTCGCGGGTGGTGCAGCACGTCTGGGAAGCGGTGAGGCAGGAGAACGCCGAGCGCCTGACGCCTGTGTTCGATTACGACCATCCGGTCCGCGCCACCGGCGACATGCGCACCTGGTACACGGGCCGGCCCTGCGAGCGGACGCGGAGATCCCACATCAACGTCTGCGTCTACGACAGCGCGTGGGAGGCGTCCGACGCCTTCGCTCTGGATAACGACGACGCCGTAAGCGCCTGGGTCAAGAACGATCACCTCGGCTTTGAGGTGCTGTATGTGTATCGCGGCATCGTGCGCAAGTATCGCCCCGACTTCCTGGTCCGTCTGAGGAACGGCGAGTTTCTCGTGCTCGAGACCAAGGGCCAGAACACGGAACAGGACAAGGTGAAACGGCGATACCTGGAGGAATGGGCCCAAGCGGTCACCATGCATGGCGGTTTCGGCGTGTGGCGATCGGCCGTCGCCTCGAGTCCCGGCGAGATCAAGGACATTCTGGCCGCGCTGACCGGCGCGCCGGCGTGAACCAGTCGGCCTGGGTGACGACGCTGCGGGCCCGCGCTGGGGTTCGCAGACAGGCCGCATGCCACACAACACGCCCGACGAACAGTCACCGCCCAACCCTGTCGGCACGAGCGGACCGCCACAGGTGGGGAGGGAGGAGCCCAGCGAGGAGCGCGAGACAGGAACCCTGGGCGAGATCACAGCAGACGAGCAACTACAGCCCTCCTTCCCGGACAGACCGTCGCCGGACCCGGAGCGGCGCGAGCGTAAGGCTGCCGAGCAAGCGGCGGAGGCCCCGAACAGGGAGCACGACACGCGGGAACGGAGCGCCCGAACCAGCCAATCCCGGGTCAAGGCGGAAGCCGAGCCGTACCTTCGCGATTACTACACGGACGCCGACGACCGGATGGTCTGCCAGGTGTGCCGGCAGGAGATGCCGTTCCGCCGGAAGGACGGCAAACACTACTTCGAGCGCGTCGAGGCGTTCGCGCTCTCAAGGGAATACAAAGCCAACTACCTCGCGCTCTGCCCCGTGTGCGCGGCGAAATACAACGAGTTCATCGTACACGGGGAGAACGGCGCACGAGATGAGCTGCGGAAGGCTTTCGCCGCAGGCGGCGCACTGGAGACGCCCGTGCGGCTCGGTCAGGAGGAGGCCGCAATTCGTTTCGTCGAGCCCCACGCCATTGACCTGCGCGCGGCGATCGGCAACGAGTCTCGCAGCGCGTCGAAAGGGCAATGATGCGTACGGGACCTCTGGCGCGTCCGGCGCGACAGGCGCCCGCCGCCGCGAAGGGACGGGGTGCGCACGTCGGGAAGGGGTGTACGCGATGTTGGCGCGACCCGGGGGAGAGTCGCCCGACCCGACCGAGCCCCAATAAGGCGGGGGCGGCCGATGACTGCGGCGAGGAGATGATCCTGGGCATCCGCGCGCTATTCCGTTCGCACGGCCGGGGCGTGATGGGATGGACCGGATCCGGTTCCAGTCGCACGGGGGCGAGACGATCGTGCTGCTGGACAGCCCCGAGACGGGCCAGGACCTGGAGCAGAGCGAGCTGATCCATCAGGGGTTGCTGAAGATGGCCGAGCGGTATCAGGTCATCGTGGCGACGAACAGCCTGACGTTCATGCGGCGCGGCCATCAGATCGGCTTGCGGGACGGCACGCTGGACCGGCTTGTGCAGTCCGCGCGTGCGGGGGTCGAGGAACTCAGCACGGCGGACGCGGCGTCCGCGGGGGATCTCCGTAAATGACGCATAGGGACGGCGCCCGCATATCGCCATGGATCCGCTTCGGCCTCCGGGGCATAATGCCGCGAGGGGCGTTGCGCCCCGGAGAGGAGGCCATATGGCGGAGATAGGACGACGCGACTTCATGCGGCGCACGGCGGCGGCCGCTGCGCTCGGCGCCGCGGGGACGGGCGCAACGGGAGCAAGCGCCGCACAGGAGAGCACGGAAGGAGTACGGGAGATGGCCGACCAGCACAGGGAATTCCACTTTTCGCCGAGCGTGAACCATCGGGCGTGGATGGACGAGATCCGTCCGCGGATGGCCTACGACGGCGGCGACGTCGTCGCGTGGCAGAACGCGTTGCGCGAGGAAGTGCGTCGACTGCTCGGGGCGCAACCGGCGGAGAAGGCCCCGCTGAACCCGGTGTCGCTATGGAAACGCGACACGCCGCTGGGGAGCATCGAGAAGGTCGTGTTCACGGCTGAGCCGTACAGCGACGTGCCGGCATACCTCTGCCTGCCCGCCAAAGGCGAACCGCCCTACCCGTTGATGATCTGCCTGCAGGGCCACTCGACCGGCATGCACCTGTCGATCAACGTGGCGCAGGACGACGAGATCACGCCGATCCAGGCCCCGGGCGACCGCGACTTCGGCATCGGCTGCATGCAACGCGGGTTCGCGGCCCTCTGCATCGAGCAGCGCTCCTTCGGCGAACGCGCCGAGCGGGTGCAGGAGCGCCGGTCCAAGGACACCTGCCACGACGCCACGATGCACGCCCTCATGCTCGGGCGCACGCTCGCGGGCGAGCGCGTGTACGACATCGAGCGGTCGATCGACTACCTCGAGACGCGCCCCGAGATCGACGCGAAGCGCATCGGTCTGCTCGGCCAGAGCGGCGGCGGCACGGTCACCCTCTACTCCTGCGCCCTCGTGCCGCGCGTGGCGTTCGCGATGCCCTCCTGCAGCTTCTGCACGTTCCGCGACTCCATCATGTCCATCTACCACTGTTCCGACAACTACATACCCGGTATGTTCGGCGTCTGCGATATGCAGCACATCCTCGGGCTCTTCGCCCCCCGTCCCCTCGTCATCGTCGCCGGCCTGACCGACCCCATCTTCCCCATCGACGCCGCGCGCGCGGCCTTCGCGGAACTGCAACAGATCTACGCCGCCGCCGGCGCCCCCGACCAATGCCGCCTCGTCGTCGGCGGCGAGGGCCACCGCTTCTACGCCGACGACGCCTGGCCCGTCATGTTCGAACTGCTGGGACGGACGTAGGGGCGGTTCGCAACAACGATTCACAGGGGCGATTCCGGGCGGTTCGTAACAACCGTTCGTACGCGCGACTGTAGGGGCGATTCACGAATCGCCCCCCTGCGCCCGCCTACGCAGCCCGCCGCTTGCTCAAATCTCGATACCCAGCGTATGCTGTCTCCATAGGCGGCGGCGGCATCGCGCTGCGGGTTGCCGAGGCGGTGGAGTGCGCCGCGCCAGTGGAAGCAAGATCACGAGGGGAAAGCAGATGTGGAGCCACCTTGAACCGCGTTCCGCGAAGCTGGAGAACGTGTTCGAGCCGCTGCAGAAGAGGGCGCTGGAGTTCGGGCACCCTTGGTCGATAGCAGAGCTTCGCTTGCCTGACCAGGAGGTCACTTGGCTTCGCGACTGGTTCCGCTCGCTGACACCCGAGAACACGCAAAACTGGATCGAGTCTGTGATGCTTGCCAAGTTCCCGGGGAGAGCTTACGCCACGTACCGGCAGATGTTCGGCGCCCTCCTTCTCTGTGTAGCAGCGGAGGTGTGCCGCGAGGAGAGCAGGGAGGACTCCGTCTGGCCTGCGGTCCGCAGCATCCTCCCGCAGTTGCATGCGCTCCAGCAAGAGCTCTTTGTCTCCAACGGCCAGCCCTCCTCTTTGACGAAGGACCTTATCTGCGATGCCGTCCGTGCTCTCAATCTTCGACACGCTATGGACATCGAGGGAACGCAGCAGTGGTTCATAACCATCAAACTGCAGTTCGGGTTCACGTACCGAGGGGCGAAGAGCAGGCTCGCGGAGTGGTTGGTGAGCTTGGGTCGACCACATGCGGTGCAATACCTAGACGGCGACGCGCAGTGTCCGGAACTCGTGTCGGAATCATTCCAGTCACTATGGCGAGGGCTGATGCAGTTTCGGAGGGACCAGATCAACGAGAACGAGATCAGGCAGTTGCTCCTGTCCAGCCCATGGGTTCGAGCGCATTGGATCGATGATCTCCTGCAGGAAGCCAAGGCGCGTATCGCGACACTCGGCGTAGGCGATTGGCCCACTACGCGCCAGGAACCGCTGCAGGATGTCGCCGTCGACGACCGGCTGTGCCCTGTCTCCGCAGCCTCCCTCGAGTGGGCCAGCGGAGCCGTCCCGCAGATTGTTCTGACTTTGGACAAGCAGGCGATCCAAGAAGCAGTGGAAGAGACTAATGCTACAGAGCTGGACTTCTACATCGACAACACCAGGGTGACTCGCTGGCGTCGGCGGAAAGACGGGAGTTGGGCCGGGCGCGACCGGCTCTTCGTCGATCCCGAGACTCGGACGAGGCAGCCTAACCTCTCGCCGCGCATACTCTCGGTGCGGACGCGAACAGGCGAAACGCTGTCGGAGTGGGATCTCTCCGATTCAGGCCTATCAGACGAAGTCCTGATCTTCGACATGGACACCGTGCGCATGCTCCGTGCCGCCGACGGTCCGCTGGAGCCGACACGGCGCTATGTCATTCTCTGCGACCGGCATTGCGAGATCCATGGGTGCACGCCTATGGAGAGGTTCGAGCCAGCCGGCGTCTCTCGCAAGGCCATGCGTCTGCCCAGTCCTCTAGACGGGACCATATGCCTGAGGTACGGCGATTTCGTTCTCTGGCAACCCGTTCGCGTGACAGAGGCACGGCCCCACATCGAGCCGCCGGTCCTCTGCTCCCCTCCACAGACCATACTGGCCATGGACGACAGGACACGACTGTTACTCACGGGCCTGCCAAACGATGCGGAGTCAGTCCAACTCCTCATCCACACGAGGACCTACGAACTCCAGTGGGAAGACGAAGGCACATGGATCACCACGGAAGACGTCACCATCACTACCGAACTGGCCGCTCGGGAGAGAAGACTGCGCGTCCGGTGGCTATCCCAGGGAACATGGTCAACTCGTGAGCCTCGACTGTCCCTCCGTCTGCTGTCTGCGGCGATTCTGCGCCAGAAGCCTGGGGACAATGGTGCGCTGGCGCTCCGCGCCCTCAAGGCAGGAGACGAAATCAACCGATCCGAAGGCACAGCATACCTTCGGGTCTGGACGCCGGAGGGCCTGCCGACATTGGGCGTCTATGAGGGCAACGCTCAGGCGGGCAGAGCGCGACATGGCAAGATCCGACTCCGAGAGTTACTCGGACACGGAGGAGAACTACGGCTTCTTTCCGAAGGGCAGACCTATTCACTCGGCTTCCGGTGTGTCGACCGAGGCTGCATTTCCAGTTTCACGCCATCGATGCTGGGAACGCCTGCATCGCTCTCCTTGTCCGAACCCAAAAACCCTGACGAGGTGGGTAACGACGGGTACTCGGTGTGGGTTTGGCGCCCCAGCGGACAAGGGCGCGCGACGCTGGACCCGCTCCCGCCCGACGCTGCCCTACCAGGGTCCACAGACCGGACCTGGAGACTGGATATCGCGGGCCAGCCTCTGGCCGTCGCACTGACGTGGAAAGGTTGCTGGCTCGGATGCTGGTGGGGAGTTGATCAGATCGCCAGCTACTTAGCGCAGAGGAAACAGATCTCGGATGCCGAGTTCAGCATCCTGAAATGGCTGAGAGCGCCTGTGCTCATTCCTGTTATTGCCTCCGTGCTCGAGCCGGAGGTCCGCAGCAATCCGTGCGGGTTCCTGCGAGCATGGCTGAGAACACAAACACTCCCCCGTCCGCTCGTGGCTCAAGCCAGGATCGAAGGGGCGGATTTCGTAGTCAGACGCTTCCTCTGGACTCGGTTTCCTCCGTCTCACGCGCGTGATGCGATAGAGATCGTAACAAGTTGGGACCACGGCACTTCGCATCCGGAACGCTACATCGGTCATCTGGACCAACTCGCTAACGTCTCCCCCGTACTGGTATGGAGATGGCTCGAGCTGTTCCTGCGGAGAGACGCCCACAATACTATAGAACTACTGCGCGCATACCTGTGCGCTCGACTCGGGCTGCCGACCGACGCCAGCAGCCGTCTGGTTCGTCAGCGGCTTGACTCGCTTACTGAACGGGCAGCCGAGTCCACGGCCATCAAGGCAGAGCGGCTCGAGGAGATCGCACAGGACTGGATGCAGTCTATGCAGAGGAAAGAGTGGCATCCGCGCCAGTGTGCGGAGGCCGATCTCGCCAGGGTTGGCGAGACCCACTCTGGCAGGCACTACGTCGCCGCGAGTGTGTGCCGCCACTGGCTTGGGCTGAGCGGCGAGAAGGACCTGTACTCGTGAGCCAGATGGACGCACTGAGGATGGTGGAGCACGTTCGTACCAGACTCGTCGACCTCGCAGTATCTGAGAACCATTTCCGTGACAGCAAGCTCTCTGACGCAGCCCAGCGCGTGTGGGCCGGTCCGGGCAAAGAAGGAGGTCTGGTCAGCGAGCTGTGGGTCGAGGGCGCCTTCCCCGGCGAGGCGAGCCCACACTCGCTTCAGACGCTTCAAGAAGACGGACTGGTTCCCGCCGGCCTCTGCGACCAGATGCGTGCACAAGGCGTCTTCCCCTTGGACCGCCCCCTGTACAACCACCAGGCGGAGGCCATTCGCAGGTCGAGAGCGTGCAGCGGATCTCGACCTGCCATAGTGATCACGGCTGGAACGGGCTTGGGCAAGACAGAGGCCTTCCTCATCCCCATGTTGGCCGATCTATGGGATGCTCCCGCCAGGCGCCCAGATGGAGGAATGCGGTGCCTCATCCTGTACCCGATGAACGCATTGGTGGCTGACCAGGTGGCGCGCATCTACCGGTGGCTGCGAGGTCAGCAACGTCTGACCGTCTTCCATTTCACGAGTGAGACCCCAGAGGATGCACGAAAGGCTGACAGCTGCGGCGAACCTCAGTGGGAGCCTTGCCGGATGCGCACCAGAAAGGAGGCTCGCGGTTGTGAGCCCCGCAGCGGTCGTGGATCCGACGAGAGGGGGTCTGCAGTTCCCGACATCGTCATCACGAACTACTCCATGCTCGAGTACATGCTGTGCAGACCCCAGGACAGCCCTTTCTTCGGACCCGACCTGCGGTGCATCATCCTTGATGAGGCCCATCTCTACAGCGGCTCCCTGGCTGCGGAGCTGACTATGCTTCTGAGGCGCGTCCGCGAACGCTGCGGCGCGGCGCCGGAGAAGATCCTCCATCTGGCGACATCAGCAACCCTCGGCGGCGACGATGAAGCGTTGCGCGCCTTTGCCGCAGGCTTATTCTCAACGAAAGAGGACCAGACGCTGGTCATTCGGGGACGACAAGCTCGGCACAGGTTTGAGGGGCCGGAAGCTCCCCCTGAAACGCCGACGACGGCGTCCGACCTGGCGCCGCATGCCGCCGTGGAGCTCACTACATTGAAAAGCGACGAGGGCCTGGTAGAGGACGACGAGAAGGCGGTTCATGCTTTGGCGGGCCTAGTCAGCAGTCTGGTGGACCGGACCACTGTGGAACAGGCGCGGAAGGACCACCCAGGCGCCCCGGCCCGGTTCCTGTATGCCACCCTGCGGGCGGCGCCACTGGCAAGACGGATTGGATCCGCACTTTCCGATGAGCACGGCAACGCGCTCGCACTGGACGGCTTGGCTCGCACCTTGTTCGACGGAAAGAGTGAAGACCAGGAGCGTAACGCCACCATCGCCTTACTCCGTCTCCTAGCCGCAGCGCGCATGCAATCCACGGACCTGCCCTTGGTTCCCCATCGGCTTCATTTTCTTGTTCGCGCACCTGAGGGCTTGTCGGCCTGCCTCAACCCACACTGCCCGGGACCCCAGGAGAGGCGGGCGCCCATGATCGGCTGCCTGCAGCCATATGGCGACCGATGCATATACTGCCAACACATTCTGTTGCCGATCTATCGATGCAGCAACTGCGGCGAGTGGGCGCTTGCGGCCCACGAGGACCAACAGACGTCGCTTCTCAGACCGGGGTATTTCGCCCCATCCGCCGACAAGCGCACTTACTACCTCCTGAGCGGACCCCGCGACCAGGACCTTGAGGAGGTTGTGGTCGACTCCGAGCAGGGTGAGGTCCTGGGCCATGGGTCGGAGGGCGCGGTGCTGTGGGAGGCGCCGTGCGATCCGCAGAGTTCCCTGCAGCAATGCCCGACCTGCCATTCCACTTGGGGCGCGCAGGATCAGGAACCGCGGGGACGCAGACAGGACAACGTGTGCACGGACTTGGGCGGCGGCAGACCTCTTGCACTGTCCGTAGTAACTGAGACGGTCCTCCACGACTTGCCGCCCTATCCCGAAGTATCGCGTGAGTGGAAACCAGGCAAGGGCCGGAGACTGCTCTGCTTCAGCGATTCGCGGGCATCCGCGGCGCGACTCGGACCGTTGCTGACGCAACAGCATGAGATCCAAGTCATCCGAGCAGCGATCACTCGGGCTGCCGGAGAGCTGGCGCCTGATGGCGAGATGAGCTTCTTGAGTGATGACGTCAACAGACTGAAGGAGGAGATCTCCGGGGAGCCAGCACACTCGCAACGGCGGAAACACCTTGAGAAGGAACTCGAGAGTAAGACTGAGCGCCTGAAGCAGATGGAAGCAGGGCGTCCGTTTGCTGACTTCGCGGCCTGCGTCGCCGAACAGCCTGGACTGGCCCAGTTGCTGGACCGAGACCTGGCGGAGAAACACGCAGTTGCATCCTACGGCCAGAACACGTGGAAGGAGAACGCCAATTCCGTGAAGCGCCACGCGGAGGCCTTGGTGGCGATGGAGTTGCAGCGTCCCTTGAGGAGGGAAGCGTCCGTTGAGTCCGCCGGACTGCTTGAGTTGGTCTATCCTGGCATACAGGATCTGCATATCCCGCCTGGCTTGGAGGAGGTGCTCCCCTCATCCACGAGACAGCGCATCTCTGAGGCATGGCCAAGCATCGTGACGTTGCTGCTTGACACAGTCCGTTCCGACGGCTGCGTCGGCTGGTCTGCTCAGGACACAGACCGACGACGATGGCTCAGTGAATCTCCGCTGAGGGGCCGATGGCTAACTCGTACACGCACCGGTTGGGGAGGCAGGGCCTTTGTCGGGGCGACGGTCCGGCAACTCCGACGCCGATTCGCGCGGAACGTTCTCCGGGCGGCGGGCGTCTCCGAAGCTGATCTGGATCGGCTGTCCGAGGAGCTGCTGTACGCAGCGTTTGACGATCTGTACACAAAGGGCTTCCCCTGGCTGCAGAAAGAAGAACACCATCAGACGGGTCCCGAGGAAGCGGATGCGGCCGTCCAGATTCTCATCGACTGGCTCGCTGTACGCAGTCCGTCGTCTCTGTTTCAGTGCAGAGCCACGGGCACCGTCTGGACGAAGCGTGCGCTGGGGTGGGTCCCAGTAGAAGGCTGCACTGGCGAGGTGGAGCCGGTGGACGCAGGGCGTCTCGCACGCGACCCCAAGTGGGGCCGCGTGCGACGGGAGTACCGGGAATCCGGTATCTTCGAGATGGGGCTTTGGGCGGAGGAGCACTCAGCGCAACTGCATGCGAGCGAGAACAAGCGACTCCAGGACCTCTTCAGGAATGGCATCCGAAACGTTCTCTCGTCAACGACAACGATGGAACTCGGAGTTGATATCGGAGGCCTCAACGGGGTGCTGTTGGCGAACGTGCCTCCCGGACCCGCGAACCACAAGCAGCGAGCGGGCCGGGCAGGCCGTCGATCAGAAGGATCAGCAGTTGTTGTGACTTACGCGCGCGGTTCCGACTACGACCGGCAAGCCTTCCTGCGTTTTGGCGACTTCCTGAAGCGCGAGCTGAAGAAGCCCACGGTTCTACTGGACCGCGAGAACATCATTCGGCGGCACCTGCACGCCGTCCTGCTATCCGAGTACCTCCGGTCACGGCAACCGGCGAAAACGGGAGCGATGGACGCTTTCGGGCGAATGGGGGCGTTCTGTGGTGTGCAAGAGGCTCCTAAGTGGTCGAGGAACGGCGGCCCGAAGCCACACTGGGAACGGAATGGACCTGACGAATCGGCAGGGTTCTCTGACTTTCTGAACGAGATCAGTACGTCGGGCAGTTGCTTCAGGGATCGCCTACAGCATCTCTCCGGCGGAACTGGCATGGAGGATATCGAGGGCGAGTCGGGTTGGCGCAGGTTCACTGAGCACGCTGCGGAGTCCTTCAGCAAGGCTGTTGAAGCATGGAAGGAAGACATCAGACAGCTTGGGGACGCTTGGGAAGGGATCCCCAAGCGTCCAACGAGAGACCTCAGTCAAGAGAGGGCCAAAGCCAGCTCTATACGCTACATGGCCAACGCCCTCCGCGATATCACTGTCATCGAGTGGCTCGCGGACCACGGTTTCCTGCCCCGCTACGGTTTCCCGGTGAACCTGCAGTGCTTGACAGTGCGAAGAGCCGATGATGCAACGCGCGCGGACCGTTCGAAGCCTGATGAGAGATACCGGCTTGAGCGGAGCTCGTTGTTGGCCCTCAGAGAGTACGTGCCTGAGTCCCGTGTCCTCGTCGGCGGTCGCGTCGCCACTTCAAGGGGGCTAAGGAAACACTGGACCGACAGCAATCTTGACCAAGCGCTCGGTCTGCAGTATTACGCCCTTCGGTGTGGTGAGGATCATATGTACATCCGCCAATCCCCAAAGGAATCCTGTCCAACCTGTGAAGGCCCGCCAGTAACTCAAGAGCAGTTGGTGTTTCCTCGCTTTGGATACACGACTGCTGGATGGGAGGGCCTTCCCAGGGGTACCAGGCTGGAACGAGTTGGAGAGCAGTCAGTCTGCCCAGTGGCCTTCACAGAAGACGGACAAGGGCAAGTCATGGAGGGCTTCGGCGGCATTGCCAACGTCCGCGTCACGTACCGAGAGGAAGCGGAGCTGCTGGTGCGCAACACTGGACGGTACCGCTGTGGCTTTGCCATCTGCACACAGTGTGGATTCGCCATGAGTGAGGAGAAACCTGGCGGCAAGCTCCGCATGGGGCTTCCGAAAGGCTTCGAGACGCACCCGTCCGTCTTCGACTCAGACGAGAAGAAGTCCTGCTGGAGGAAAGGGGAAGCGACGGCGCCTCTGCGGAACCGCGTGCTGGCTGCAAGGCAGACCACGGAGATGCTCCTGCTCGAATGGCCGGATGCGACCGTCTCCACGCTAGACGCAACGTACTCGCTTGGACGGGCGCTGGTGCTCGCAGGCGCTCGACTTCTGGAACTCGACGAGCGTGAGCTTGGCATGGTACTGATGCCCCTCAAGCACGGCCGTCAGGGTCTCGTCGTGTATGACACATCTGCGGGCGGCGCGGGACATAGCAGAGAGCTGGTCCGGCTTGGAAGGGAATGGATTGCCGCCGCGCGCGACAAGGTCTTGTACGTGAACGAGGAGCACCATTCCAACTGCGTGAAGGCCTGTCTGGATTGCATCCTCGACTTCTCTGGCCAGTACGATGCGCACCGACTCGACCGCAAGGCTGCTCTGAATCTGATGGACAGCGCGATGACCACGTAGGTGGCTTTCCCCAGACCCCAGCGCAGGCATCCTTGGGCCGTCCGCTATCTCAGTCGGCGTGCCAAATCTACAATACCCGTCGCGTGACTGGCGGCGGCGTAGGAGGTCTTAGCGAACACATATACCAAGACTTACGCGACATACCCTGACCGCCCCGAGGTGACGCAAAGCCCATTCTCCAACCCCTAACCATAATCTATCCTATCCGCCTGAAATTCTTTTATCCCAGTCTTTTGGGAATTACCTCCCCGTTGTCTGCGTTATGTTGCATAGAGTTCCGTACACTCGCTTGGGGGAGCCGGCGATGGCGCGGCATCCGTACCCAGGCAGCAGCAACCTCTGAAGAAGGAGAGCACGACCATGGCAGCACTCGTCACCCAGCAAGCGCCGGATTTCACCGCACAGACGGTCATGCCGGACAACTCGATCGTAGAGAAGTCGTTGTCCGACCTGCGCGGCGGCAAGTACGCCGTGTTGTTCTTCTATCCGATGGACTTCACGTTCGTGTGTCCGTCGGAGATCATCGCGTTCGACAAGAAGCTGGATGAGTTCAAGAAGCGCGACTGCGTGGTGATCGGCGTGTCGGTGGACTCGCAGTACACGCACTTGGCGTGGAAGAACACGCCGCGGGACAAGGGCGGCATCGGCAACGTGCAGTTCCCGCTGGTGGCGGACCTGTCGAAGGAGATCGCGGAGGCGTACGGCGTGCTGGTGGAACGCACGGTGGCGCTGCGCGGATTGTTCCTGATCGACCGGGAAGGCGTGGTGCGCCATTGCGTGATCAACGACCTGCCGCTGGGGCGCAACGTGGACGAGGCGATCCGGATGGTGGACGCGCTGCAGTTCACGGAGCAGCACGGCGAGGTGTGCCCGGCGAACTGGCATCCGGGCGAGGAAGGCATGGACGCGAGCCCGGAGGGCGTGGCGAAGTATCTCGCGAAGCACGCGTAAGCGGCTGACGACTCCCCCGCGTGAAGCGGGATCGATCGCCCCGGGCGGCCTGAAGGGCTACAGGTCGCCCGGGCTTTTTGCGTGCGCCTCGGCCGCCACGCCGGCGCGGGTCATGTCGACGACGCCCATCCCCTCCCACATCGCGCAGGCGAGTCCGGTGAGGATGACGGGCCCGGCGTTGAACAGATAGGCGGCGATCGCGAGGGCCTTGGCCTGGTTGGGATCGAGCCCGGGCGTGGCCATGACGAGTCCGGCGACGATGGGCAGGTGGAACTGGCCGAGCATGCCGGGCACGCCGGGCAGTCCGACGGCGACGGCGAGCATGGATTGGGCCACGAAGGCGGCGTACCACGGCGCCTCGATCGAGAAGGCCTGGATGAAACACCACAGGGCCGCGACGAACAGCCCCCAGGTGATCAGGGAGAAGACCGTCGACTTGGCCAGGTCGCCCGCGGACCGGAAGATGTGGAGGCCGTCGGCGAACTGGGCGAGCATGCGGCAGACCCATTCGCTCAGACGCGCCGACACGCGGCCGAGCGTGGCGCGGATCCATCGGAGTGCGAGGTCTTGGCTGACGTATACGGCGACGAGCACGACGACGATGCCGACCAGGCCCGCGAACGTGCCGAGGGTGCAGACCTGGATGAGGGCTTTCGGGACGATGACCTCGGCGGCGTTGCCCAGGGTGTTCGGGGGGATGACGACGTCGGCGGTCGGCCGGTAGGCCGTCACGGCCACGAGCATCACGGCGAGCAGCCCGACGAGATCCGTCACGCGGTCCATGGCGACAAGGGCGAGCGACTTGGACACGGGCAGCCGCGCGAGTCGGGCGAGCGCCACGGCGCGGACGAGTTCGCCCAGACGCAGCGCGATGGTGAAGTTGACCAGGAACCCGATTTGGGTCGCGCTGAACATGTGGCGGAACGAAGCGGGATGCACGGCGCGGACGATGTAGCTCCAGCGCTGGATGCGCGTGAAGAAGCAGGCGATGATCGCGACGAGCGCCGCGCCGAGCCAGGCGGGCCGGGCCTGCATGATCGCCGCCGATACCTCGGCCCAGTCCGTGCCGCGCGCGAGGAACCCGACAAGAACGGCCATGATGCAGAGGGCGATCACCGCCTGAATGGCTCTATGCATGCTGTTCTCCCGCAGTTTGGCTCGAAGATCGCCGCGGATTCTACCACAGGGGGCGCTTGGGGCGGCCTCGATGGGCGGATGCGGCATCCCTACAGACGGGGTCCGCGGGAGAAGGGATCCGCGGTCGGCGCAGGCGAGACCTAGGCGGCGTCTCGCGTGATGGTCTTCGCAAGCTCCTTGGCTTTTTGCCGGAGCTCCTGGAGGTCGCCGTCGTTCTCGATGACGTAGTCCGCGACGCGCAGTTTGGACTCGGGGTCCGTCTGGGCCTCGATCCGGTGGGCGGCATGCTCTTCGCTGAACCCTCGAATCTCCACCAACCGCCGCAGGCGGGTCTCGGGAGATGCGTTGACGACGATGAGAATGTCGAGGAAGGGCGGGCGCACGCCGTCTTCAGCGATCAGGGCGGCGTCGATCAGGCAAAACTTGTGGCCTTGCCGGGCGAGCCGTTCGCAGCGACGTTCGATCTCATCGCGGATCAGCGGGTGGACGATCCGGTTGAGCTTCTCCAACGCGGCATCATCACGGAAAACCACGTTGCCCAGCGCGCTTCGGTCGATGATGCCGTCGCGCAGGATGCCGTCGCCGAAGGCCTGCACGACCGCGCGGTACCCCGGGCCGCCCGGAGCGATGGCCTCATGGCCGATCGCGTCGGCGTTCAGCACGGGCACACCGCAGTCGGCGAACACCCGCGCGACCTCGCCCTTGCCGCTCGCGATGCCGCCGGTCAACCCGATAATCCGTATGGCATCAGGACCTTTGAGCACCTCCGATTGCTTCTCGTTGGGGGTCAGCATCGCCACTATGGCGCCCCTCCTCTCTCGCCGCGCCCCCAACCGCCCGACGACTCTCCGTGCATCCGGGGGTCCAGCCGTTCATTGCGTCGTTATCAGCCCCACTACGGGGCATTGCACCGTACCCTACGGACAGCATATTCGTCAAGATCGATGCGCCGCGCACGACGGCGTGCGGTCCGTATTCAACTGCTTGCGGGCGCGCGAATTGCTGTACAATAGATCGCTGAGGCGAGACGAGCGGGCGCGTCGTCTGGAACGCTGCGACGCGCCTGTGGTATAGTCCCGCGCTCAAAATCGGCAAGCAGGGCTGGCTGGAGCGCCCTGACGCAAGCGCCCATGCAAACGTCGGGACGCAGAACAGGGAATCAGAAATGACCGTCTCAGATTGGTTCAGCACTGCATCATTTACGTTTGTCCACACCCACAACCTGGTCTACAACACGTGTTGGGAAGACCCGCGCATCGACCGGGTTGCGCTCGAACTGAAGCCGACGGACACGCTCGCGGTAATCACGTCGGCCGGGTGCAACGTGTTGGACTATGCCCTGCAGGGCCCGAAGCGCATCCACGCGATCGACATGAACTACCGGCAGAACGCGCTCCTCGAGCTGAAGCTGTCGGCGATTCGCAATCTCGACTACGACGTCTTCTTCCAGATGTTCGGCCGCGGCTCGCTGCCCGAGTTCAAGCAGCTCTACCGCTCGAAGCTTCGTCGCGATCTCACGCCGCGGGCCCAATGCTACTGGGATGACCATACCCGTTTCTTCACGCAAGGCGGCCGCCGGTCGTTCTACTACTACGGCACCGCGGGGCTGTTCGCCTGGATGATGAACGTCTATCTCGACAAGCGGCCCAAGTTGCGCGACGGCGTGAATGCGCTGCTCAGCGCGGGCACCGTCGAGGAGCAGCAGGATATCTATTTCGGGTGGTTCTATGAAGCCTTCTGGAACCGGTTCCTGCGGTGGGCGGTGGGTCGCGACACGACGCTGTCGCTGCTGGGCGTGCCCCGGGCGCAGCGGTTGCAGGTCGAGCGGCATTTCGACGGCGGCATCGCGCAGTTCATCGAGGAATGCCTGGAGACCGTGTTCGCATACCTTCCGCTGGGCGACAACTACTTCTGGCGCGTCTACCTCACGGGCCAGTACGCGCCGAACTGCTGTCCCGAGTACTTGAAGGAGGAGAACTTCCTCCAGCTCAAAGACGGCCTGGCGGACCACATCAGCATCCACACGGATACGGTGCAAGGCTTCCTCGACAAGACCGAGGAGCCGATCAGCCGGTTCATCCTGCTGGACCACATGGACTGGATGAGCGCCAACGCGCGGGACGCGCTCGCGGCGGAGTGGCAGGCCATCATCAACCGGGCCGCGCCGAACGCGCGCATCCTGTGGCGCAGCGGCGGCATAAAGGTCGACTTCATCGACCCGATCGAGGTTCAGGTGCGGAACGAGCGCTGCAACGTGGGCGAGCTGCTCAACTACAACACGGAGCTGGCGACCGAGCTGCACCGGCGCGACCGGGTCCACACCTATGGCAGTTTCTACATCGCCGACTTGGCCTCGATCTAGCGCGGCCGACCCGGCGCGGCAAGGAGGGGGCCGGGAAGCGCCCAGGTATGTCTCTGATCAGCGATCTCCGTATTCTCTACCACATGGCGGCCTCGTCCAACCGAGGCCGCACCCATGCAGAACGCATCGAGGGCTTCTACCAGGGCCAAGCCTCGGCCTACGATGACTTCCGCCGCCGCCTCCTGCAAGGGCGGGAGGAGCTGTTCGCGGCGGTCGACCCGCCTGCCGACGGCGTCTGGATCGACATGGGCGGGGGCACCGGCGTGAGCCTCGAGTTCATGGGCGACCGGCTGAGCCGTCTGCGCAAAGCCTACGTGGTCGACATCTCCCCCTCGCTGCTGGGCCAGGCGCGGGAGCGCATCGCCGCTCGCGGCTGGACGAACGTCGAGGCCGTCGAAGCCGACGTAACCACGTTCACACCGCCCGAAGGCCAAGTCGACCTCATCACGTTCTCCTATTCGTTGACGATGATCCCCGACTGGTTCGCGGCGATCGACCAGGCCTTCACACTGCTCCGCCCCGGCGGCCGCATCGGCGTCGTCGACTTCTACGTCGCGCGCAAGCACGCCGACGGAGACCGCGCCAAGCACGGATGGAGCACGCGGGCGTTCTGGCCGCTCTGGTTCTCGTGCGACAACGTTTTCCTCAGTCCGGACCACCTGCCGTATCTCGAACGCCGATTCGACCGCGCACAGCGCGAGGAGCGCCGCGCCCGACTCCCCTATCTCCCGCTTATTCGCGCGCCGTACTACATCTACGTCGGGGCAAAACGGGCCGACTGACGGACCGGGTGGCATCCCCGGGCGGAGAGGAGACGCGATGATGCTGCAACCACGCCGTATCGCCGGGCTGGTGCGCCGCTGGCGCGGGTGGGCGTGTTCCGTGTTGCGGGCGGTCGGCCCGAGCCGCCGACGGCTCGACCCGATAGCCCGGGCGGCCCTGCGCGCGGCGGCCGGCATCGCCGTGTTGCTCGCCGCCGGGTTCATGCCTGTCGCGCAGGCCGCCGACGGAGAAGCGCCGCGCCCGAGCATCGTCTTCATCCTTGCAGACGACTTGGGCTACGGAGACGTCGGGTTCATGGGGCAACGCCGCATCCGCACGCCCCACCTCGACCGCCTCGCGCGCGAAGGCATGGTTTTCACACAGCACTACGCCGGAGCTCCGATGTGCACGCCTTCCCGATGCAGCCTGATGACGGGCATGCACAACGGCCACAACACACTGACCGACAACGTCGCATCGCACGTCACGCTGCGCCCGCAAGATCGGACCGTCGCCGAGATCCTGCGGGATGCGGGCTACGCGACGCACTTCATCGGGAAATGGGGCCTGGGCGGCGCGGAGGCCTCCGAAGACTTCGGGGGGACGGATGCGCTCATCCCGGAGGCGGTGCACGGCCTGCCCACGCGCAAGGGGTTCGAGACGTCCTACGCGTTCCTGGATCAACTGACCGCCCACGGCTACTTCCCGCAGACGATGTGGCGCGGCGAGACGCGGGAGATGATCGCCGGCAACCACGGCCTTCCCTTGGCGGAACGCACGGTCTACATCCACGACAGATTCACGGAAGAGGCGCTCGATATCCTGCGCGAGGCGGACGGGTCGCGGCCGATCTATCTGCAGTTGTCGTACACGATTCCGCATCGCGAGACGAAGTTCCCCCGGTCGCCCCTCCCCGCCGACGAACCGGATCCGCGGGCGTATCGCCCTTACCAGGCGGAGGACTTCGCGGGCATGGACCCGGCGCCGCTGCCGGTGGACGTGGCCTACGCATCGATGATCACGTTGATGGACGACGACATCGGGCGGATCATCGAGGCCGTGGACGCAAACGCCGCGCTCGCGCCGAACACGCTGATCATCTTCACGAGCGACAACGGTCCGCAGTTCACCGACGGGCACACGGCGGAGATGTTCGACAGCAGCGGCGGCCTGCGCGGGAAGAAGTTCTTCCTCTATGAGGGCGGCATCCGCGTGCCGTTCGCGGCCCGTTGGCGCGGAACCATCGCCCCGGGCGGCCGCTCGGACCATGTCGGCCATTTCGCCGATTTCCTGCCCACGGCCGCAGACCTGGCCGGTGCGGCGATCCCGGAGGACATCGACGGCCTCTCGTATGCGCCGACGATCACCGGAAAGGGCGAACAGGCCGAGCACGACTATCTCATCTGGACCCAACCGAGCGCGACGGATCGCCCCACCCACGCCATTCGCGCCGCCGAGGATGCGGACGGCCGCGTCTGGAAACTGCTTCGGCTGCCCGACGGGCGCGTCGAGCTGTACGACCTCGCCGCGGACCCCGTGGAGTCGGTCGACCGGGCCGCCGAGTTCCCCGAGGTCGTCGCCCGCCTCAGCGCGATCCTGGACGCGGAGGACACGGGGCCGAGGTGACGAGGCGCCGCCCTGCTCAGACAGAACGCGAGAGACCTTTGCCGACAGGGGGCCAAGGCCTCCCGCTTCATTTCGGGAAGGTTCGCGGCGCGGTCAGCTCTTCAGGAACAACTCGACAACCGGCACAACGACGTCCGGCTTTTGCACGGGCAGCTCGAGGAGCGCCGTGTCGGGCGCGTCGGGGAACCCCATGTTCTGGTGCGGCTCCGGTTCGACGACCCGCACTTCGGAGGCGTCGTGCAGCAGTTGGGCGTACGCGATGCGCCCGCGCAGTCCCTGCAGATGCACGTGGCGGAACGGCCATGCGAACAGGTGCAGATAGAGCCGATCGCCGTTCTGGGTATACCGGGAGTCCGCCGGGGCGGTGAACGCGCTCTGGGTGCACCCGTAGATCGCGCGGCTGTGCTGCGCCATCCACCGGCCATAGACATCGAGCGCCCGCGTGGCCCGCGGATCGAACTGACCCCGCGCGGTCGGGCCGACGTTCATCAGCAGGTTGCCTCCGAGCGCGACGCTGTTGACGAGCATCTGGATGAGCTGCTCGGGGCTCTTCCACGTGGCCTCGTCGCGATGATAGCCCCAGGAGCCGCTGAAGGTCTGGCAGGTCTCCCAGTACACCGGCTTGCCGTCGACGCGCGGCCACTCGACGGGCTGGTACTGCTCCGGCGTGTGGATATCCGCCATCTTGGCAGGCAGGTCCAGTCGGTTATCGACGATGACCCCGGGTTGCAGCTCGCGCACCATGCGGAGCAGATCCTCGCTGCCCCAGTCGTCGCGACCCTTCCCCTTCAGCCCCTTCGCTTCCGCTTGGGGATAGGAGAAGTCGAACCACATGATGTCGATCTTGCCGAACCGCGTCAGCAACTCACGCACCTGGCTGTGCAGATAGCGCCGATACTTCGCGATGTCGCGTTTCGCGTTCATCGCGATCGCATCGGGGTGATTACGCAGGGGATGGAGCGGGTCGATGGGGAATTCCGGGTGATGCCAGTCGATCAGCGAGTGGTAGAACCCGACCTTGAGCCCCTCCTCTCGAAAGGCGTCGACCGTCTCGCGCAAGAGGTCCCGTCCGCATGGCGTGTTGGGCGCCTTGTAGTCCGTCTCGGCCGAATCCCACAGGCAGAAGCCTTCGTGGTGTTTGGTGGTGATCACGAAGTACTTCATGCCCGCCGCACGGGCCAGACCCGCCCATTCATGCGGATCGAAGAGATCCGGGTTGAATACGCGAAAGTACTTCTCGTACTGGTCCGGCGGGATCTCCTCGTTGTGCATCACCCACTCATGGCGCGCCGCGGCGGCGTAGAGCCCCCAGTGGATGAACAGGCCGAATCGGTCGCGTACGAACCAGTCCGTGTCGCCCGCAACGGGCGCCGGTTGGGGAATCGGGGCCATGACTGCCTCCCTCTGCGTTCCTTGTTCGGGACTTCCGCTGCCTACCTGCCCTGCCGGCGACGGCCGGAACGCGCCCGCGGCGCTTCCCATCGCCTGTGGTCGCGTAGGAGCATAGACCCGGGCGCAATCCAACGCAAGACCGACTGCGCACTCCCCCATTCCAACCTCCTACGCGCCGCCAGATGACAAACCAGGCGGCGATGGCATAGGCTGAGGCGGAGACACGCAGACGTCCGTCAGGACCAGGGAGGGATCGTCCATGTTTGCACACAGCTTTCACGGTCGCGTCGCCGGGGTTGTCATCGCACTGAGTTGGCTCGCCGTCCAGGCGGGCGCGACGGAGATCGCGCTGCCCGGGCTGGAGGCGCAGTTCGAGCGCGGCGCGCTGGTCCGCCTGGTCGATGGGCAAGGCAGAGAACTCGTGCGACCCGTCGGCGAACCGGTGGGTGCGGCGCTGCGTCGCGAGCAGGGCGACCACCGCGCCTTGTCGGTCACGTCGGACACGCAGGCGGACGGCTCGGTCCGTGAGGAGACCGGCGAACTCGAGGGTCTGCCCGGGGCGCGACTCGTCACCACATACGCCCCTACAGGCGACGAGATCGCGCTGACTCAGTCGGCCGAGTCGCCGGAGCCGGGCGTGTGGGGCGTGGAATGGTCAATCGAACGCATCCCGCTGGATATGAACGTGCTCGTGCCGAACACCTCCGGCATCCGCCTCACCGCGAATTCGCCGGGGGCGAACCGCGACTTCGACTATCCCATGGGCTGGGAGTGCCAACTCGTCATCGTCCAGGGCGAGGGGTTCGGGTTCTGGGTGTGGGCGGAGGACGCCGAGGGCCGGTTCAAGCGGCTGCGCGTCGAACGGGATCAGGAAGGCTGGCGACTCGTGTTCACGACCATGCCGTACGCGCCGTTCGCCGACAAGACCGCGTGCGACTCGGTGCGCTGGCGGATCGGGACGTACGAGGGCGATTGGCGCGTCCCGGCGAAGCGGTACCGCGACTGGGCCGAGGCCGCGTTCCAGCCGGTCCCCCTGCAGGAGCAGGAGCCGGCGTGGGTCGCCGACATCCGCGCGACGGTCATCGTGCAGCCGAAAGAAGAGATGCTGGACGTGCTCGTGGAGCATGTCGACCCGACGCGGACGCTGCTCTACGCGCCGGACTGGCGGGAAGCGGGCTATGACCGGGACTACCCGACGTACGATGCGCCGCGCCCGGGCGTAAAGGCCTTCATCGATCGCGCGCACGCGCTGGGCTTCCGGGTGATGCTGCATGTGAACTACTTCGGATGCGACCCGTCGCATCCGGTATACGCGACCTTCGCGCCCTACCAGGTCCGGTCGCCGTGGGGCGCCCATGAGCGAGAGTGGTGGCTGTGGGAGCGCGCGGAACCGGTGGTCAAGTTCGCCTACATCAACCCCGCCTACAAGCCGTGGCGCGATCTGTTCGTGTCACGGATGGTCGAGCTGCACGCGCTGCTCAACCCGGACGCCTACCATCTCGACCAGACGCTGGTGGTCTATAACGACCACAACGGGCTGATCGACGGCATGTCGATGATCGACGGCAACATCGCCCTGCACCGCGAACTGCGCGAGGCCCTGCCGCAGGTCGCGCTGAGCGGCGAGGGTCTGAACGAGGTCTCCTACCGCTACGAGGCGTTCGCGCAGCGACACGCCTCCGGCATCGACCACACGACGGGGACCTACGACATCGGCCAGTTGCGCACGGCCCATCCGCTGGCTGCCTACCTGACGCTGCCGTACACGGCGAACTACGGCTACCTGGGCTTCGCGCCGCCGTGGAACGGGCAACTCTACAGCGCATGGAACGAGGCGTACGCCCATTGGGGCGTGCTGCCGACGCTCGCCTATCCGCCGGAGGATCTCGCGGAGCGGCCGGGTTTCACGCGGCAACTGCTCGACGAGATCACGTTCTTCCAGACGGAGGCCCCCGCTCCGGATCTGGACGGCCCCTGGCCCGAGGACGTCGTCTTTCCCTATCGCACGGCGGACGGGACGCGCGCGGTGCGGACCGTGGACCGCGTGTTGCGCGTCGGGGATCGCGAGATCGCGCGCACCATCACGGGCGTCACGCAGATCGCGCTTCCCGGAACGATCCCGGGGTGGGTCGGCTACAACAGAGAGGCGCTCATCGGCCTGGATCCGACCCTGCGCTACCCCTACTTCGACCAGCCGCGCGCATACGACAAGCTCCACGTGGCCCTGCTGCCGGAAGGGTTCACCGTCGACGGGTGGGCGCTGCATGACGGCCTCGCCTTCGCGCGGCTCGGCCGTACGGCGCACGGAGATATCCGGTTCGGAGAGCTGTTGTACGACGCGGAGACGGGAACCCGCTTGCTGAAGGGAGGCGGGATCTCGGCGCGGGGCGAGCTGAACGCCGCCGATGGCGGCCGATTCACTGGATCAGGCGACATACTGTCGGCCCATCCGCCCTATCGCAACGGAACGGGCGAAGCGTTCGCCAAGTTCGACGTGACGCTGCCGGACGATGCGGCGCGGTTCGTCGGCGAGCCGGCGATCGGCATGGGCGCCGTCGGCGAGGACCGCTCGGACGGCGTGACCTTCTCCGTCTCGGTCCGCGCGGACGGGCAGGAGGCGCGGGCCGAACTCCACCACGCCACGGAGGAGCGCGGGCGGCTCGAGCTGGACGTGAGCGCCTTCGCGGGGCGTCGCGCCGAGGTCGAGCTGGCCGTAGGCCCGGGCCCCGACAACGACCCGAGCTTCGACTGGGCGCAGTGGCATCGGCCGCGAATCGAGCGCGGCGGCGCCGTCCCGGGCGCCATGCGATTGCGCGCGCCCGGCGCGTGGACGCTCGCGTTGCACGGACGCGGCGCCTCCCCCCTGCCGACCGGAGCGGAAATGGTGACGGCGGAGGGCCTGTGGCCCGGCGCGTGCTACTTGCTGGCGGAGACGCCGGAACCCGCGCGTCTTCCGCTCGCCCTGCATGAACGCGGCTTCGTTACGACGTACCTGGACGAGCAAGGCGCGCCCTGGCCGAACGCGCCGTATGGCGCGGCGGGCGCGCAGACCGTGGCGATCGCCGGGACGGAACGCACCGGCCTTTCCGCGCATCCCCCGGCGAACGGGCGAACGATCATGGACTTCCCCATGACCCTGCCGGACACGCCCGCGCGGTTCACGGCGCACGTCGCACTCCGAGACGAGGCGAAGTCGAACGGCGTGATCTTTCGGGTCGAGGCCAACGGCGTATTCCTCGCCGAGGCGCGGGTGCGCCCCGACGAGCCTGCCGACCTCGCCGCCGACCTGTCGCCGTGGGCCGGCGCGCCCGTCGTGCTGTCGCTCATCACGGACGCCGACGGCGACGCGGACTACGACTGGGCTTTCTGGTGCGAACCTGTGCTGACGACTGCGGAATAGCGCGGGCGTCTCGCGCAGCGGGAAGCAGGTTCTTCTGTAGTGTTTCAGACAGGATTTACAGGATAGACAGGATAAGGTTCACAGGGGCTGATGGGGAACGGAGGCGAAGCCTCCCTTGGAGTGCGCAAGCTCGCTTGCGCTTTCTCTCCGCGATGCCGCAGGTCGCGCAAGAAACGCCAACGGATCGCTGGTAACCACCCCCCCCCGCGAATGTGTGGGACCGGCGCCCTCGCCGGTCATTCGCGTTCCCTGCGGGCGAGACGCCCGCGCTCCCTGGCGTGTGTGGGACCGGCGCCCTCGCCGGTCATCTTTCGCAAGTAACCCGGTCTCCGCGACAAAGCGGCAGCAAGCTGCCGCACTCCATGGCCGCCTGCGGCGGCGAGGGGAGCGAAGGCATCCCGGGAGCGCAGGCGTCTCGCCTGCAAGCGGAACAGGTTGCCGCCTGCGGCGGTGAGGCGCACAGCCTCACTCTGACACGCCCAAGTCGGGCGCATCGGGTCTCATTCCAGGATGACGCCGTCGACGAAGTAGAGTTCTCCCATCAATCTCTCGCTGAAGCTGGCCTCAACGAGCAACGGGCGATCCAGGTCAATCGCCGCCGCCGCGCGCTCTTGTCCCGACTTGAGAGTGCACGTGGCTACAGCGTCAAAATCCATAACAGACAGACGTGCGTGTCCCTCGTAGTCTCGGTTAACGCTATCCCATTTCCCGCGTATACGAACCCGTTTTCCCGCGTACTTGGCCATCGCACGCACCTCGTTCTCCTGAAGCTCCTCTGCAATCCGATCGAGCCGCACCTCAACGCCGGGATCGAGGGGCTGCAACCGCGCCGAGAGATCTCCAGGAGGCATCTTCTCGATTACACAACCGGTCAGTTCGGGAACACTGCCAAGGAGGCCAAGGCTCACCAGCGCATCACCCGAACAGTGTCCGATGACCGTGACGTTGTCGCCGGGATTGAGCAACATAGCCTTTCGTACCTCCGTCTCCCGAAGCTGACACGGAACGGGGAGCGAACCAAACAGGACATCGCTGCCGCGGAGGTTCACAGAGGCGCCAGGGCTGGTGTCTGAGACGCTTCCAACCTCACCGGAGAGCGCGACAACCTTGTTCATGTACTTCTCGTCAAAAGCGAACCTGTTCTCCTTGAACAGCCTACATAGCTCTCCAGCGTCCTCGCGGACGTCCGGCACGAGGGCCGCTGACTCGGATTCAGACGCGAACGATCCGGGATCCGGCACCGCCCCCGACTCAGTTGCAGCCATCTCTTCGACGACCTCGTCGAAGTCTTCATCCCAAGCGTGACGCTTCCTGTACACGCCGCCTACGAAATCGTGTATCCATACATCGTCAGTCCCCAGCAGGCCCATCCAGATCTGCTGGCGGCTGTCCTCATAGGCCCCGCTACCCAAGGCACTGCCTACGTCGTGGCCGGATGATCTAACCAGCCCGACTCCAGGGCGGTACGCCATGTCGGGAAGATCCGTCACCAAGTACGTTCTGCCTGTGGCATGGTCAGCGCGTATGAACACCTTGCCTTCGCTGTTGACGGCCATGTAGGCGTAGTCAAGCGCCCTGTCACCGTCGAAATCGCCGACAGCGCACCAGTAGTCAGGCTCATCGTGTTCGAGGGGCGCGATAGCGCGTTTGAAGTTGGGCCGTTTGGCTGGGGTCACAACCGTCCATCCCGTTCGCTCCAACTCAGCCGCGACGCGCTGCAGGTGGACTCGGGCAAGAAGGTCATTCTCAGCAGGACTGTAGGGCGGGTCTCCGAAAGGCTTGGCATGGCTGAGCTCGAAGCAGCGCTTCCCAACGCCTGCGTACTCCTGGAGATTGGGGGAAGCGGCTCCCCAGTCGGTCAGGATCGAACCGTCGGCCCCACGCCGGAGGGTGAGCAGCAACTCGCCCGGCTCGGCGGAGTAGACACCATCAACCACTCTCATAAAGCGAAGCTCGAGGCGCCCATCGTCAACGCTGACGCGGCACAGCGCCACGCCGTAGGCCATATGCCCTGCCAGCGTATATGCCCCATACCTGCCTCCGATGACATCAACACTGTGGCTCAGGACGTACGACATGTCTTTGTCGATGAGGTGCGGGTAGATCTCATCGAAGGTGTAGCTTCCGATCCAGGAAGCCAGCGGGTCGTCTCCCTCTGGTCTGGTGGTCTGATTGCTTGGACTCCCCGTCTCCGCCATGGCGAGCATCCGCAGAACGTCCTGCGGCGCACCAGAGGCCGCGGCCCTCTCATTCAGGCTCGTCGCCGGCAGACCCGTCGCCCCGCTTGACGGGATGTCGGCGCCAGCAGAACCGCTGATGTAGAACACCACTGCAACACCCAAGACCACCCGCCTAACACACCTACTCATACCCACTCTCCTTCCGTTACGTCTCCGCGGCGGATCGGCTGTTGGCAAGCCGTTGCGGCAGACGCCGGACTTGCGGCTCACTGGCCTCCAAACCACCGGACCTACGGGTACCAAGCAGCATTGTGTTAGCTGCTATATGGTACTGTCAACACTTCAACTCCTTCCGGTCGCTTCCCTGTGCGGAGGGTGGTACGAATCGTGTCCCACGATGGCCTGCGGAAGCCTGCGCGCCGGGGCGGGGAAAGCGGCAGCAAGCTGCCGCACTCCATGGCCGCCTGCGGCGGCTAGGTGAGCGAAGGCATCCCGGGAGCGCAGGCGTCTCGCCTGCAAGCGAGACCGATCAGCGCCCAACGGCGGATGGGCCGCGGCGCCTGGCGTCACTCAGATGCGTCGGGGTCGGGCGCGAGGGCGGAGAGCGGCACGCGGGCGAGCGTGATGGACTCGTAGGGGGTGTCCAGACCGGCCTCGTACAGGCAGCCGATCTGGCCGTCGGCCAGGACGGCGAGCGCGGAGTAGGCGCTGGGTCCGGCGTGCAGGGTCAGCGCGGCGGGCCAAGTCCGGCCATCGTCGTAGCTCGCCCGCAGCGTCATGCGCACGCGCGCTTCGCGGTCGGCCGGGTTGCTGAAGAGGACCGGACCGGGGTCGCGGAGATAGCGCGCGATCGCCGCCTGGCAGATCGGCTCGACCAGGGTCTCGTCGAACCGCTGATCGGTCCAGGTGAGGCCGCCGTCCGCGCTCAGCGCCGTCTGTCGCGCGCGGTTCGCCGGGTCATAGTTGCGCATGTTGAGCAGGAGCCGCCCGTCGGCCAGCTCGACCACGCCGCACTCATTCACCCGCGGCTCCGGCGCGACGCCGCCCAGCCGCCAAGTCTCGCCGTGGTCGTCGGAGCAGATCACGTGCGAGCGGTAGTCGTTCGTGTCCTTCTCGATATGGTCACAAGGGATCACGAGGCGTCCGCGATGCGGCGCGCGCGTGAGCTGGATGCCGCAACCCGGGCCCGTCGCGTACCAGCTCCACGCATCCGGCTTCACGTCCGCGGTGATCTCGCGCGGCGGGACCCAAGTGACGCCATCGTCGTCCGAACGCGTCACGAACACGCGGCGCGTGTCGCGGCTCGTCTGCGCGATGATCTCGGATTCCGTGTCGTCACCCCGGCTCCAGGTCATCAGCAGCCACACCGTCCCCGTGTCGCGGTCAACTACGGGACAGGGGTTTCCGCAGGTCGCCCCGGCATCGTCCCACACGACTTGGTGAGCATTCCACGAGACGCCGTGGTCGGTCGACCGTTTCGCCAACAGGTCGATGTCGCCCGCGTCGCCCTGCCCCTCCCTGCGTCCCTCGCAAAACGCCAGCACGGTCCCGCGCGTCGTGACGACCAGCGCCGGGATGCGGTAGGTGTGGTAGCCGCCTTCCCCCGCCACGAACACCGCTTCGCCCAGAGGCTCGATCGGTTCCGGAGCATCCGCGGCCGCGGTCGCCGTCAGCCACGCCATTCCCACAACGCTCGACGCCATCCACATCACACGCATGGTCTGCCGTCTCCCCTTACTCACGATGCCGACAAGGCCGCATCTCGCAGACCCGTCGCGGCGAGCGCCTCGATGCCATCGACCGCCTGCCGTTCGAGCTCCTGCGCATGTCGAAGCAACGCGATCTTCGGTTCGGACGCCAAGGCCTTGTCGCCCGCCCCCTTCAGGTCCGCCGAGATCTGTCGGTAGGACTCGCTGAGGTCTGCGCAACGCGTCGCGACCTCGCGATACCGCGCGCCGATCTCGTCGAAGTACGCCGCCGCCATCGCGCGGCACTCGGACCAGACCGTCGCGTTCCACCAGGCGCCATGGCCCGCCCCGTGCCCGGGAACGGCGGCGATCCAGTTGTCATAGGCCAGGGAACCGGCCCCGGAGGCCTCGGAGCTGTGGGCGGACGGATGCCGCTGCAGGTCCACGGCGTAGGCGAGGCTGGCGAGCACGGCTTCGGCATGCGGCGCGGGGTCGGTCTTCTCGATCGTGAAGAAGCACGCGTGGACCTGCTCGCCGAACTCCGCCCAACTGCCGAAGGTCAGCCGCGCGGGCGTAACGGGCGGGTCCGGTCCCCAAGGTTGGGTCATGAGAAACCCGTCTGCGTCGTAGCCGCAGATCAGTTGATGCTCCATGTTGAGCGCCGAGCAGGGCACGCCCCTGTCCAGCGCGTCGCGCAACTTCGCCTCGACGTCCGCCCGCGTCTCCGGCGAGGCGTCCGTGCCGAAAAAGCCGAGGTATGTCATCCGCAACCCCATGTTCTCGATCAGGGGCAGGACGGTCTCCAGCTTCCAGCAGTACGGACTGCTCGGACAGAGCTCGGTGTGGATGTTCATGAGGAAGGCGTGGCCCGTCAGACCGAAGAGAGCGGGCGCGCTCAGCGCCAGTCCGTGGTGATCCGCCGCGCCCTTCAGCACGCCCATCAGCGTCGTGCAGAACGGCGGCTGTTCCAGATCCGAAAGCTGAACTGCTTTCCCGCCCATCGCGATCACGCCTCCTGTCGCGCGGTCAACTCGCCCGACGTCCGGACCAGGGTGCACATCGCGGCGCCGGACGCGCTGCCGTGTCCAGTGTAGCAGGGCGCCGGCTCACAGGTCTCCACTCGCCTTCATCCGGCTGATGTACGACTTGGTCTCCCGCGTGACGAGGCCCGCCAAGGCGATCAACGCGACCAGGTTGGGGATGGCCATGAGCGCGTTGAGGTTGTCGGAGATCAGCCAGACGAGATCCAGGCCGCTCACCGTACCGATCACGACAAACACGCAGAACACGTAGCGGTACGGCGTCACGGCGCGCGGTCCGAGGAGGTAGGACCAGCATCGGTCGCCATAGTAGGACCAGGAGATCATGGTGGAGTAGGCGAACAGCATGATGCCGACGGCGACGACCCAACTGCCGGCCGTGCCGAGCCCTTCGCCGAACGCGGCCGCCGTAAGCGAGGCGCCGGTCGGGATGAGATACGGCTCGCCATCCTCGTCGAGGATTGGCGCACCGTCGTCGCCGGGCAGGCCCACAACCGTCTGGCCGCCGTAGCTGACGGCCATGCCCGCACCGCCGGGGCCGTAGATCAGCTCGCCGTCGGGCGTGCGCACCTCCCACGCGCCCGTCGCCACGATGACGAGCGCCGTCATGGTGCAGACCACGATGGTGTCCAGGAACGGTCCGAGCATCGCGACGAAGCCTTCGCGGATCATCTCGGTGGTCTTCGCGGCGGCGTGGGCCATGGGGGCCGAACCGAGGCCGGCCTCGTTGCTGAACACGCCGCGCGCCACGCCCTTCTGGATCGTCTGCTGCAGGACGACGCCCACGAAGCCGCCGCCCGCCGCGATCGGCGTGAAGGCGTAGGTGAAGATCTGCGCGAACGCCGCGGGCAGATCGCCCGCGTAGCGTGCGAGCACGATGAGCGCGCCCGCGATGTAGATGCCGCACATCAGCGGTACGATCCGCGAAGCGACGCGCGCGATGCGTTTGATCCCGCCGATGATGACGATGCCGACCAGGAACGCCATGACCACGCCGAGCAGGGGTTTCACGACGGGCGTGCCGCCGATCACCGCGATGCCCTCCGGGACCGCGACGTCGTTCAGGCTCGCCGGCAGCACCGTGAGCAATCCGTCCGCCACGCTGTTCGCCTGCACGGCGCAGCCGATGCCGAACGAGGCCATGCCCGCGAACAACGCGAAGAGCACGCCCATCCAGCGCAACCCCATGCCCTCGGACAGATAGTACATGGGGCCGCCGGACGCGGACCCGTCGGAGGCGATGACGCGGTAGCGGACAGCCAGCGAGCAGCAGGTGAACTTGGTGGCCATGCCCACGAACGCCGTCACCCACATCCAGAACACCGCGCCGGGTCCGCCCAGCGCGATGGCCGTCGCGACCCCCGCGATGTTGCCGGTCCCGATGGTGGCGCTGAGCGCGGCGGCCAACGCGTGCCAGTGCGGCACGTCGCCGGCGTCGTCGGGATTGTCGTACCGTCCCGACACGCAGCGAAAGCCGTGGGCGAGGTAGCGCAACTGGACGAAGCGCAGGCGGATGGTGAGGTAGATCCCCGTCCCGACCAACAGCGCGACCATGACGGGACCCCAGACAATCCCGTTGAGCGCCTGCATCCATGCGTGTACAGTTTCCACGGAAACCATCTCCATGGGTGAACGCGACAAGACGGCCGCCCGATCGCGCGTGAGGGCTCTCGCCCCGAGGCATGGCTTCGGACAATCACCAAGGGGTCGGCGGAATATAAGGGGAGGCGCCGCGCCATGTCAATCCAACCGCGAAAACTGCGTATCACACGGGCAGACGACGCGCGGATCCGCGCGGCATGCATCGCGATCGTCGCAGCGTGCGCCATCGCTTCAGCGGCGGAGGCGCCGTCGCTCCGGCTGCTGGTCGTCGCCCCCGACGGTCGGACACCGGTCGAAGGGGCGCAGGTGCACGTCACGGTGGACGACCGCATCGCCACGCTGCGGACAGGCCCGGACGGCGCCGTCGACGTGGCGCTGCCGGCGGACGGGGTGCGGCGTTCGCTGAATGCAACGGTCACCGCGGACGGCTGCGTGCCGATGATCATCAACTGGCCGATAGACGCCCCGCCCGCGTCCCATACGTTGCGGCTGACCGAGGGCGCCGCCATCGGCGGCCGCGTGGTGTTCGAAGACGGCGCGGGGGTGTCCCACGCGGAAGTGCGGCTGTTCGTGCCGGGCAGCTTGACCGCCCTCGAGCAGCCCGCGCTCACGGACTACGCCGTGCAAGCGGACGACGATGGACGGTGGACGTGCGAGGTGGCGCCGCCGGATCTGGAACGCGTCCGTCTGCAGATCCGCGCGCCTGGCCAGTCGTACGCTGCGTCCGTTACGTATTCCGTCGGAGGCGAGCGACCGATCGCGGAGCTGCTGGACCGGCGCGCCGTCGTGACGATCGAGCGGCGCTACCGGCTGCACGGCGTGGTGCAGGGACCCGATGGGGAACCCGTCGCCCGGGCACGCGTGCTCGGGTGGGGCGTCGAGGAGGGGTCGAAGGCCTATGCGGAGGCCCGGACGGACGCTCGGGGCCGGTTCACACTCACCGACCTCCGCGCGGGCGAGACGCTCGTGCTGGCGGAATCCGACGCATTCGCGCCCAAGCTCGTGCAGGCCGTCGTGGATCCAGACGTCGAAACCGCCGAGCCCGACGCGGATCCGGCTCTCGTCGTGACGCTCGAGCCGGGCATCTCGCTCGCGGGGCGCGTGGTCGACGACGAAGGCGCGCCGATCGAGTATGCATACGTCTCGGTACAGCGGTGGGGCGCGGTGGACAAGTTGGCGTGGCGCGCGCGCACCGAGGCGGACGGCGGCTTCCGATGGGACCACGCCCCCGACAGCGAGGTCATTCTCCGGGTCTCCGCGCGGGGCTGCAAGGACCGCGAGGCCATCGCCTTGCGCCCGGGCCCGGACGTGCATGAGATCGCGCTGGAGCGCGTGCGCACGCTGATCGTCGCGGGGAGCGTGGTCGATGCCGAGACAGACGACCCCGCCGGGTGGTTCACCGTCACGCCGGGGATTCCGGATGCAGCATCGGGCGAGACAGCCTGGCTGGACCATCTCGCAGTGGAGGACATCGGCGGCTACCGCATCGAACTGGACGATCGCGCGTCGGCGTACGTGCTGCGCATCGAGGCGGAAGGCTATGAGCCGGTCGTGTCCGGTCCGTTCTCCATCACGCAAGGCGAGGCGACTTGGGACGTTCGGCTGGCCCCGCGAGGAGCGCGCTGAGCAGAGACTTTCCCCGGCCTTCGGCACAGCGTATACTGCGGCGTTCGCGCGCGACGCGGGCTACTGGGGATCGCCGAGGGATGCGCCCGTCTCGTCCGGCCGACCGGACCGGGTGTGCAGCTCCCGGAGTTTTCGCCAGAGGGTATTGCGACCGATGCCCAGGATCCGTGCGGTTTGCGCCCGGTTGCCTTTGCAGTAGCGAAGCGCGGTCAGGATGTGTTGCGCTTCAACCTCTGCCAATGGCGCCGGGGG
Organism: Candidatus Hydrogenedentes bacterium UBA6118; assembly: GCA_002422525.1. Classification (GTDB taxonomy): domain Bacteria; phylum Hydrogenedentota; class Hydrogenedentia; order Hydrogenedentales; family SLHB01; genus UBA6118. Next base: position 2,278 of record DIWA01000075.1, on the reverse strand, counting down.
CTTGTCGCGGGAAGGGGAGCGTTCCGCGCTTGCGCGCCGCACCATGAGCTCCGCCTCGCCGGGTTGCAGGGGAAGAAATATGTACCCGTAGGCGCCTTGGCGCATCGCCGCGACAGCGGCGCGGATTTCATTTGCAGAAGCCACCACGAGGGTGGCCGTGCGTTTGGCGTGGAGGACGGCGCCCATGGGGTCGTCCGTGACGATCACCGATGGGTCCGCGTCGACCGTAAGGTGTCCGTCCGCTTCAAGAAGCGTCTTGAGCGTGATGAGGATCACCTTGTCGCGGATGTCGAACTGCACCCGTGCCATTGGTAGAGGCTACACCGGTATCCAGCAGCATGTCCAGACCCAGCACACCAGATTCGCCCGATCCTGAGTTCTCCGTCGCGGAGCCGCATGATCCGCGCACTGAGCCGCGTTTCGCCGGACTGCGCGAAGTGCTCGGCATGGCCTTCCCCATCATCCTCGGCATGCTCTCGTTCACCTTCATGCACTTCGTCGACCAGGTCATGGTGGCGAAGCTGGGCAAGGAGCAGCTCGCCGCGGTGGGTCCCGCGAGCCTGTGGGTGTTCACACTGGCCACGGTCTTCCTCGGGATCGTGGGGTGCGTGGCGACGTTCGCGGCCCAGAGCCTGGGTCGCGGTCGACGCGCCGACTGCGCCCGCTACACCTGGCAAGGCATCTACTTCTCGATCGGGGCCGGACTGGTTGCGTTGCCGCTATGGTTCATCTCCGAACCGATGTTCCGCATGATGGGGCACGAGGAGGCGGTGACCCAGCTCGAGGTGAGCTACTTCAATATCCGGCTGATCTCCTACGGCCTGATCGCGTGGAACACGGCCCTGTCGTCGTTCTTCCAGGCGGTCAGCCGTCAGCTCGTGCCGATGTACACGACGATTGTGGCCAACCTCATCAACATCGTGTTGGACTATGTGCTGATCTTCGGCGCGTTCGGCTTCCCCCGCTGGGAGATCGCCGGCGCGGCCGTGGCCACGAATGTCGCGATCTTCGCGCAACTGGGGATGATGCAGACCGTGTTCCTTTCCCCGCGTTACGAGCGGGAGTTCGCCACACGCGAGACGATGCATCTCGACCTCGGGAAGCTGCGCGAGCTGTTGCACATCGGTTGGCCCGCGGGGATCACCAACTTCGCGGACGTGTTCAACTGGGCGATCTTCACGAGCTTCATCGTGGGCTACTTCGGCACGGCGCAGCTCGCGGCGCACAACGTGGCGCTGAACTTCATGCACCTGTCGTTCATGCCGATCGTCGGGTTCAACCATGCCATCGCGGCCATCGTGGGCCAATGGATCGGGCGCGGGAGCATCGCCACCGCCAAGGCGCGCACCTACACCGCGACGCGCATCGCCGTGGCCTACATGCTCACGATGGGACTCATCATGGCGCTATTCGGGGCGCAGCTCATCCGGCTCTTCTTCAGCACTGACCCGGAGGTGGTGCGGCTCGGCCGCATCCTGCTGCTCTTCGCCGCGACCTTCCAAGGGTTCGACGCGATCAACATCGTGATGATGGGCGCGTTGCGCGGGGCCGGGGATACGCGCTTCGCGCTGTACGCGTTCGTGCTGGCGGGCTACTTCTTCTTCCTGCCGCTGGCCCTGCTGCTGTCGTTCCCGCTCGGGCTCGAGGCGACCGGCGCATGGATCGGCGCGACGGCCTACATCATCCTCCTGAGCGGGCTGTTCTTCTGGCGGTTCCACAGTGAAGGGTGGCGTCACATCCGCATCTTCGCCGCCGACCGCATCGCGACACCCGCCCCCGCGGATGCCGCACGGCAGGAGCAGCGTTGCGCGCCATCGCTCGCCCGCGCCCCGGACACAGCCCAGCCCGAAGCCCCTCGCGGGCCTTCGGGCTGAGCGACGCTTGATCGGGCATGTTCGGAACTGCGCCTATTCCTCCGTCGCAGCGGCCGGTGCGCGGCGCGGCGCGACCGCAGGCCGATCCTCCGCGCTGAGCACGCCGTCGTTGTTCGTATCCAACCGATCGAAGGCGGCCTTCGGAAGCCTCGGCGCCCGCTTCGTAATCTCCTCGAAGGTCACCTTGCCGTCGCTGTCTGCATCGGCCTCAAGCATGCGCCGCAGCATCATCATGCGGCCGCGCGTCCGCGGGTCGCCGCCGGCGGCCCCAGGACCCATCGGGCCGCCAGGACCCATCGGCCGATCCTCAGCGGACAGAACGCCATCGTCATTCCTGTCCATCCGGTCAAACGCGTCCTTCGGGAAGTCCGGCAAGACCGCCGTCAGCTCCTCGCGAGTCACCT
>DIWA01000052.1 GCA_002422525.1 Candidatus Hydrogenedentes bacterium UBA6118 | reverse complement strand
GCGGAATGAAAGTTCGTGCGCAGATCGCGATGGTGCTGAACCTCGACAAGTGCATCGGATGCCATACCTGCTCGGTCACCTGCAAGAACGTGTGGACGTCCCGCGAGGGGATGGAATACGCGTGGTTCAACAACGTCGAAACCAAGCCGGGCATCGGCTACCCCAAGGACTACGAAAACCAGGAACGCTGGAAGGGTGGCTGGGAACGCACCTCCGACGGGCGGCTCAGGCCGCGCATGGGGGGAAAGCCGGCGGTGTTGGCCAAGATTTTTGCCAACCCCCACCTGCCCGAGATCGACGACTACTACGAGCCGTTCACCTTCGACTACCGCACCCTGCACACCGCCGGCGACGCCAAGACGCCGCCGACGGCGAGACCGCGTTCGCTGATCTCCGGCGAACGCATGGAGAAGATCCAGGGGGGCCCAAACTGGGAGGAAATCCTGGGCGGGGAATTCGCGAAGCGCGGCCGCGACGTCAACTTCGAGGACGTCCAGAAGGAGATCTACGGCGCCTTCGAGAATACCTTCATGATGTACCTGCCCCGCCTCTGCGAACACTGCCTGAATCCGACCTGCGTCGCGGCCTGCCCGTCGGGAGCCATCTACAAGCGCGTCGAGGACGGCGTCGTGCTCATCGACCAGGAGAAATGCCGCGGTTGGCGGATGTGCGTCAGCGCCTGTCCCTACAAGAAGATCTACTACAACTGGCGCACCGGCAAATCCGAGAAATGTATCCTTTGCTATCCGCGATTGGAGGTGGGACAGCCCACAGTCTGCTCGGAAACCTGCGTTGGGCGCATCCGCTACCTGGGCGTCCTGCTCTATGATGCCGACCGCATCGGCGAGGCGGCATCCATCGAGGCGGAAACCTACCTCTACGAATCTCAGCTCGACATCTTCCTCGATCCCGAGGACCCCGAGGTCATCGCCGCAGCACGCGCCGAGGGCGTACCGGAGGCGTGGCTGGAGGCGGCGCGGCGATCGCCGGTGTATCGCATGGCGGTCGACTGGCGGGTGGCCTTCCCGCTGCATCCCGAGTTTCGCACGCTGCCGATGGTCTGGTACGTGCCGCCGTTGAGTCCGATCCAGCAGGCGGCCGAGCTGGGCGCCATTGAGCGGGACGGGGCGATTCCCGACGTCGCGTCGCTGCGCATTCCGGTGAAGTACCTGGCCAACCTGCTGACCGCCGGAGCCGAGGCCCCGGTGGTGGCAGCTCTGCGCAAGCTGCTGGCCATGCGGGCTTTCATGCGCGGCCGCACGGTGGATGGCGCCGGCGACCCGGCGGTGCTGTCGGCGGTCGGGCTTACGGAGGGCGAGGTCGAGGCGATGTATCACCTGATGGCGATCGCCAACTACGAGGACCGTTTCGTCATTCCAACGACTCATCGCGAGCAGGCCGACGACGCGTTTGATCTGCGCGGAGGCTGCGGCTTCTCGTGGGGGAAGGGTTGCTCGACGGGAACCACGGACATGGGGCTGTTCGGTGGCCGGAAACCTCCCGTCACCCCCCAGGGCGCGAAGGACACTTGAGGATGAGAACCTTCAAGGTGCTGGCGGTATTGCTGACCTATCCGGAAGCCGACCACAAGGCGGCGGCGGACGAAATGGTCGCCGCAGTAACGGCCGAAAACCTCCTGGCCGGCGCCCATCTGGCGGCCGTGCAACGTTTCGTCGAGGAGATGAAGGACACGGACCTGATGGATCTCCAGGCCCGCTATGTGGGGCTGTTCGACCGCTCGCGGGCGCTGTCGCTGCACCTCTTCGAGCATGTGCATGGGGAATCCCGCGACCGTGGGCAGGCGATGGTCGATCTCCGCGCCCTTTACGAGCGGCACGGTCTCGCACCCACCCACCGCGAACTTCCGGACTTCCTGCCGCTCTTCCTGGAGTTCCTGTCCCTGCTGCCTGTCGACGAGGCGCGCGGCCATCTGGCCGAGGCGGCCCACATCGTGACGGCCCTGTGGGAACGCATGTCCCGCCATGACTCGTCCTATGCCGGCGTCCTGCGTGCGGTCGCCAGTCTGGCGGCGGCGGAGCCGGACCGTCAAGCCGTCGACACCGTCAAGGCGGCGACCGACGCGGCTGCGCGCGACGAAGCCGATGTCGACCGTACCTGGAAGGAAGACAACGTGACATTCGGCCCGTGTCACACGGGTGATGCCAAGCCCGCTTGCGGGAGTTGAAGGAGGATGCCGATGGCAATTTACCTGAACCAGCTTCTCTTCGGCTACTATCCGTATGTCGCGCTCAGCGTCTTTCTATTGGGCAGCCTGATCCGTTTCGATCGCGACCAATATTCATGGCGCAGCGGCTCGAGTCAGCTCCTCAGACGGCGTCATCTGGTCTGGGGCAGCAACCTCTTTCACGTCGGTATTCTGCTGCTTCTCGCGGGCCATGTCGTCGGCCTGCTGACGCCCCACGCGGTTTACACCTCGCTCGGCCTGACCGAGGGCGCGAAGCAGATGCTGGCCATCGTCGCCGGGGGCATATTCGGGGTGGTCTGTTTCGTTGGCATGACCATGCTGCTTTATCGGCGGCTATTCGATCCCCGCATCCGCAAGACCGGCAGCACGATGGACACGGCCATTCTGTTGCTCCTCTATGGGCAGTTGATCCTCGGCTTGGC